>CAZHZE010000001.1:0-18373 GCA_964537265.1 uncultured Gammaproteobacteria bacterium
TGCCGCTCAAATAATCACCAGAATTGCCGTAGAAAAAGCTAGAGAATATGGCTTAAATGAAGTAAGTGTGATGGTAAAAGGTGTTGGTACGGGAAGAGAATCGGCTATCAGAGCTTTAAATGCTAATGGTTTAACTATTACTTCAATTAAAGATATTACGCCTATACCACATAACGGTTGCAGGCCTAAAAAACCAAGAAGAGTATAATAATATGTCAAAATACATAGGAGCAAAATGTAAATTATGCCGAAGAGAGGGCGATAAATTAATGTTAAAAGGCGAGAGATGCAGCACGGCTAAATGCGCGATAGTAAAAAGAAACTATCCGCCGGGATTACATGGGCCAAAAGGTAGAGCCAGACAAAGCGGCTATAATATGCAATTAAGAGAAAAACAGAAAGCCAAAAGAATTTATAATTTGATGGAAAAACAATTTGCCTTAAGTTTTGCTAAAGCCATAAAGCAGAAAGGCGAAGCTGGTGAAAATTTAATGAAAATATTAGAAACAAGGCTTGATAATGTTGTTTATCGATTGGGTTTTGCTTCCTCAAGAGCTGAGGGCAGATTTTTAACTAATCACGGCCATTTTACAGTTAACGGCAAAAAAGTAAATATTCCTTCATTTAATGTAAAAACAGGCGATATCATAAAAATTAAACAATCAAGCAGAAATAGCAAAAAATTTTCCAATCTAGGCGAGAGACTAAAAAAAGTTGAAATACCGGGCTGGCTTAATATGGATATTAAAGATTTAAGCGCTAAGGTTTTACATCAACCTTCTAAAGAAAATTTTGAATCAAATATAAATAGTCAAATGATCGTGGAATTCTATTCTAAATAATAATATTTTTAATAAAAAATATGGAAAAAATAGCCTTGCCTCAAAAAATAGAATTTGTTAAAGGTTCGGGAGCGAACAGCAAACAAATTATCATCGAACCATGCTATCCGGGCTATGGTGCTACTATTGGCAACGCTTTAAGGAGGGTTTTATTATCTTCTTTGCCTGGCGCTGCTGTCGTTGGCGTAAAAATTAAAGACGCTAACCACGAATTTATGACCTTGCCGCACGTTAAAGAAGATATCTTAGAGCTTGTTTTAAATTTAAAAAAATTACGCTTAAAAGTTTTTAGCGAAGAGACGGTAAAAATTGAACTTGACGCTAGAGGAGAAAAAGAAGTTAAAGCTTCGGATATAAAAAAGAATAGCTTAGTCGAAATAGCTAACCCCGATTTAGTTTTAGGTCATATTACTGATATGGCCGGTAGCTTAAGTATGGAAATTTTTGTTTCAAAAGGCTTGGGCTATGTTACGGTTGAAAGCAGAGAAGGCGGTAAAAATGAAATAGGTTATATTGAAATGGATTCAATTTTTTCGCCTATTTTATCAGTTGGCATAAACATAGAAAACGTCCGCATCGGAAAAATGACTAATTGGGATAAATTGATTTTAGATGTGACAACCGACGGCACAATAACCCCGGAAGAAGCTTTTAATCAATCGGTAGAAATTTTAATAAGCCAATTTGGGGCTTTAATCAATAAAGAAGAAATTAAAACTGAAGAAAAAATAGAAGAAATTAAAGAAGAGATTAAAGAGACTGAAGAAGAAACAGAAGAGGATAAAAAATCTAAAAAAAGAGGCAGGCCGAAAAAAAATTAAAAGATTTAATATATGAAACACAGAGTTAAAGGAAAAAAATTAGATAGAAAAAAAGCGCCAAGAGAAGCTATGTTAAAAAATTTAGCTTCCAGCGTTATTATTTATGAAAAAGTAAAAACTACCGAAGCTAAAGCTAAGGCGGTAAAACCAATACTTGAAAAAATCATTACTAAATCTAAAAAGAATAATTTAGCTAGCCGCAGAGAATTAATAAGCTTATTACCGCAAAAAATGGCTGTAAAAAAAGCTATGGAAATTTTAGCGGATAGATATAAAGAAAGAAAAGGTGGATATTTAAGAATCATAAAGCTAAAAAATAGGCTTGGAGATAACGCTAATATGGTTCAAATTGAATTAGTATAACCTTTAAAAAATTATAAAGTATCAAATTAGAATTTAATAGCGAGTAAAACTCTACGGCCATTAAATTCTAATTTGATAAAATAAAATATAAAATAATTGTTATGGTAAAAATAGAAAGAAAATTGCATAAAATTGATGCTGAAGGAAAATCAATCGGCAGATTAGCTACGCAAATAGCTTTAATTTTGCGTGGAAAAAATAAAGTTGAATATTTGCCTCATCTAGACATGGGGGATATAGTCCAGGTGGTTAATATAAATAAAATAAAATTTACTGGCAAAAAAACTGAACAAAAAAAATACTATAAATATTCTGGATACCCGGGCGGTTTAAAAACTAAAAAAATATCTGATTTAAAAACAGCTGACGTTTTAAAAAGAGCGGTTAGAGACATGTTACCGCCGACTAAACATAGAGTTAATATGTTAAAAAGATTAACTATAAATTAATATGACAGCAACAGAAGCTACAAAATTTAAAGGAAAATTTACAAGCGGTTTAGGCAGAAGAAAAACTTCGACTGCTCGTGTTAGAATTTATAAAAATGGCGATGGCTTGATGGTTATTAACGGAATTGAAGATAAAAAATATTTCTCTGAAGAGGAACTATTATTGCTTGCTAATCAACCATTAAAAGCGGCTGGTTTTTCTAAAGATTTTAATATATCGGTCAGTGTTACTGGCGGTGGCAAAAAAGGACAGGCTGAAGCCGTAAGACATGGCATTGCTCGTGCTTTATTGGAAATCAACCCGGAATTAAGAGCTTCATTTAAAGTAAGAGGCTGGATAATGCGCGACGCTAGAAAAAAAGAAAGAAAGAAACCTGGTTTAAAGAAAGCTCGTCGAGCGCCACAATGGGCAAAGAGATAAAAAAACTATATAATTATATATTTTATAAAACCTCGATTACTATCGGGGTTTTATTATTCTTACGTGTATGATAAAATAAAAATATGACCGAAAAAATTACTAATATTGCAAAAAACACCTCTTATTTTACTTTGGCTTTAATACTGCAAAAAATAATATCTTTTACTTACTTTGTTTTAATCGCCCGCGCTATCGGCCCGGCCGATTTAGGTAAATATTATTTTGCCATTTCTTTTACTTCTATCTTTGGCATTTTTATTGATATTGGACAATCCAGTGTTTTAACCCGAGAAGTGGCTAAACATCCTGACGATACTAGGAAATTTTTTAGTTCAGTTTTTTTAATGAAACTGCCCCTAGCCGTTATTTCCGCGTTAACGGTCTTTTTTATTATCAATTTATCGTCTTACCCAGAAATAACTCGTCAATTAGTTTACTTATCTATGTTTTGCATGGTTTTAGATTCGTTCACTTTGACATTTTTCGCAATTAGCCGCGGTTTTCATAATTTAAAATATGAAAGTATTTCTTCGGTTGTTTTTCAACTTATAGTTTTTTTTGTTATTTTAATAGTTTTAAAATTTAATTTAGGCCTGATCTGGCTGATGATGTCTTTAGTTTTAGCCAGCCTTTATAATCTTCTCTTTTCTTTTTATATTTTAAAAAGAAAATGGAATATACAAATTAATTGGCGGCCGGATAAATTTTTAATAAAAAAAATTCTTTTAATATCTTTGCCTTTCGCTGTCTACGCGATTTTCCAAAGAGTTTACATGTATCTTGACTCAGTATTATTGTCAATAATATCCGGCGATCATCAAGTCGGACTTTATCAAATTCCTTTTAAAATTATCTACGCTTTACAATTTTTACCCCTAGCTTTTATAGCTTCGCTTTTTCCAGCTTTAAGTTCCTATTGGCATAAAAATCGAGAACAACTTTCCGTAACTTTTGAGCGTGCCATGAATTATTTAATTATTATTTCTTTACCGGTTTCTGCTGGAGGTATTATTTTAGCCGATAAAATAATAGTTATTTTTAAAAGCGGCTTTTTTGATGCAATTTTGCCTTTACAAATCACTATGGCCGCGGTTATTTTTATGTTTTTAAACTTTCCGGTCGGGTCTTTATTAAATGCTTGTGATCGTCAAAAAATAAATACTTTAAATATGGGCATAACCTTAATAGTTAGCGTTATTTTAAATATAATTCTAATACCTCGGTTAGAAGCGGTCGGCGCAAGCTTAACTGCCTTAATAACCAACTTATTAATGTTTATTTTGGGCATGATAGTAGTTCCAAAAATAACTAAATATGATTATAAAAAAATTATTATTATGCTTATAAAATCAATCTTAGCGGTGATTATAATGAGTTTAGCGTGTTATTACCTAAAAAATCAAATAAATATTTTTCTGACTGTGATATTTTCTGGCGTGGCTTATTTTATGGCTTTATATATTTTTAAAGGTTTCAAAAAAGAAGATGTTATAAGTATTTATCAATCTTTTAACAAAAACAAAGCTTAATAAAATGAAAACATTACTTTTTACATTAGAATACCCGCCTTTTCATGGTGGTATAGCCAATTATTATGGTAATTTGGTAAAAAATTGGCCCAGCCAACCGGAAGCGAATAAAATTTTTGTTTTAGATAATAACCAGGGCTTACTGATTAATAATAAATTACCGCTATTAAAATGGTTGCCGGCTTATTTTGTTTTAGCTAAAAAAATAAAGAAAGAAAGAATTGATCATATTATAATCGGCCAAATTTTACCCTTAGGCACGGTTGCTTTATTTTATTCAAAATTACATAAAATAAAAACTTCAATTTTTCTTCACGGTATGGATTTTAATTTAGCGATTGCAACGCCTAGAAAAAAAATATTAAGCCGTAAAATTTTAAAAAACACGGATAAAATAATCTGCAGTAATAGTTATGTGGCTGATTTAGCGGGGAAAAATTTTCCTGAAGTAAAAAATAAAATTATTGTAGTTAACCCCGGTATAGATAAAATCACTAAATTTGATGAGCAGTCAACAAATCTATTAAAGAAAAAATATAATATAGAAAATAAAAAAATTTTATTGTCGGTAGGCAGACTAGTAAAACGGAAAGGGTTTGATATGGTAATAAAGGCTATGCCTGAAATATCGGAAAAAATTCCTGATTTAATTTACGTAATAATCGGCGACGGCCCGGAGTATGAAAATTATCAAGAACAAAAAAATGTTTTAATTATAAAAAATGCGTCTGATCAAGAACGAAATTTATGGTATAATATTTGTGATATTTTCATTATGCCTTCCAGAAATATAAAAGGCGACTTTGAGGGTTTTGGCATAGTGTATTTAGAAGCTAACATGGCCGGCAAACCAGTAATCGCTGGTAAAAGCGGGGGCGTAGAAGATGCTGTAATTGATGGTTTAAACGGTTTATTAATTGATCCAGAGAATATTAAAGAAATTACCGACTCTGTTATTAAACTAACTAAAGATCAAATTTTAAGACAAAAATTAGGCGAACAGGGAAAAGCACGAGCTATAAATGATTTTAATTGGCCAAAACAAATAAATAAAATATATAATTTTCTTAATTTATGATAAGCATAATTATTCCAATTTACAACCAATCTGAACATTTAGCTAATTGTTTAGCCAGCATAAAAAAACAAACTTATGATAATTATGAAATTATTATAGTAAATGACGGTTCAACGGATAACATCTTGCCGGTGATTGCTAATTTTAAAAAATTATTTGGTTTTAAATTATCTTATTTCGAACAGGAAAATCAAGGCGCAAACATAGCTAGAAACAGAGGAGCAAAATCAGCCAAAGGAGAATATATAATCTTTTGTGACGCTGATGTTGTTATGGAACCAATTATGCTTGAGCTTATGCAAAAATCTTTAAAAGAAAATCCTAATGTTAGTTTTTGTTATTCATCTTTTATGTGGGGTAGAAAAAAATTCAAACTTTGGACCTATGATCCTGAAAAATTAAAACAATTACCCTATATAAGCATCAATTCTCTTATTAAGAGAGAACATTTCCCGGGTTTTGATGAAAATCTAAAAAAATTTCAAGACTGGGATCTTTGGCTTACTATGCTTGGACAAAATCATATCGGTGTTTGGCTGAATAAAATATTATTTAAAGTTTCGGTAGGCGGCACACAAACTATGAGTAAGTGGTTGCCTTCTTTCGCTTATAAACTATTTCCGTTTTTGCCAGCCGTAAAAAAATACAACCAAGCCAAAGAAATAATTAAAAAAAAGCATAATTTATAAACATGATTTCTGAATTAATCAATATTAAAAGCACAAAAAATATTTTTTTATTTATAATTTTGGCTGAAATTTTGTCATTTTTAGGCTACTATTATCAGCCAATTAATTTTGCTGCATTTTTTGTAGTAGCGGCTTTAGTTATAATTTTATCTATATACAAATTAGAATATGGCTTATTTATACTCTTGGCCGAGCTAATGATAGGCTCTTTTGGCTATCTTTTTTATTTTGAATACGGCGGCATAAAAATCTCCGTACGCATCGCTTTATGGTTAATTGTCATGTCGATTTGGTTGGCTGACTTTCTAATTAAAACGGTAAAAGTAAAAAAAATAGATTTACATTTTTTCAATTCATCATACTTATATTACTTTATAATTTTAGGAATTTTTGTTATTTTAGGAGCGATAAACGGCTTAATAAAACATAATGCTCTTAATAATTTATTTTTTGATTTTAATAATTGGTTTTATTTTTTATTGATCTTCCCGATTTTTTCTGTTTTACAAGGTGATAATAATTTAAAAATTATTAAACAAATTTTTTTGGCGTCTATAGCCTGGCTTAGTATAAAGACTATTATTTTGGCTTATATATTTTCGCATAGTTTCAGCTTTTTTATTATTGATCTTTACCTTTGGATAAGACATAGCGGGGTAGGGGAAATAACCCAGGTAGTGCCGGGTTTTAGCCGAATATTTATACAATCGCATGTCTTTGTTTTAATAGGATTTTTTGTTTTATTATTTTATTTATTAAAAAATATTAAAGAAAAATCAATTATTTTTAGTAAAGAAAATTTTATATTGGTCGGATTAAATTCTTTATTATTATCAACCATTATAATCAGTTTTTCCCGAAGTTTCTGGTTCGGGCTAGTTGCCGGAGCTATATTTATTTTTTTGATGGCTATATTTAAATTAAAAATAGAATTTAAAAAATTTGTGGCTTTTTGTTTGATGTCTATTTTAACAATAATTTTAAGCCTGGCTTTATCATTAATAATTATAAAATTTCCTTATCCAGCGCCAGCCGGCATCTTTGACGCATCTAGTTTATTAAGCGAGAGAGCCACACAGCTAAGTGATGAAGCTGGTGCATCTTCAAGATGGCAACTATTGCCAGAATTATGGGGAAAAATAAAAACTACCCCAATTTTAGGGCAAGGCTTTGGTGCAACTGTAACTTACAAAAGCCAGGATCCTCGTATTTTATCAACTAATTACAGCGGAGAATATACAACATATGCCTTTGAATGGGGCTGGCTTGATGTTTGGCTAAAAATAGGATTATTAGGTTTATTGGCTTATATAAGCTTATTAAGTAAATTAATTTATGACGCCATAAAAACAAATTCATATTTATGCTTTTCTTTGGCGGCTGGTCTAATAATAATTTTTTTTGTAAATATATTCAGCCCTTATTTTAATCATCCCTTAGGCATAGGATTTTTAACTGTAATTGCATCAATTATAGAATATCTAAAATCACCCTTGCGCGAATTTTAAATATCCTGTATATTATACATTATGTAAATTTAATAAATTATCGCATTTAAAAAAGTGCGTAGATAAAAAATTATGTCCGATCAAATTATATCCCAAGAGGGCTATGATAAACTTAAAAAAGAACTCGATGATAGAGTTAATATAAAAAGATTAGAAATCGCCAGCCGTATTGAAGCGGCTAAAGAATTAGGCGATTTAAGCGAAAATGCCGAATATGCAGAAGCTAAGGATGAACAAGCTTTTAATGATGGGAGAATAAGCGAACTTTCAGCTTTATTAAAAAATGTAACCGTTGTACAAAACAATGGCGATAAAAATAAAATCGGCATGGGATCAAAAGTAACGGCTGTGGCTGAAGGGAAAACAAAAGAGTTTACTATTGTAAGTTTTAACGAAGCTAATCCGACTGAAGGAAAAATTTCCAACGAATCGCCCCTAGGGGTAGCATTTTTAGGAAAAAAGAAAGGCGATAAAATAACTGTTACTACGCCACGCGGTAATATAATCTATGAAATCTTAAGCGTTAAATAAATCAACACTCATAAAAATAAGCTTTAAAACAAGCTTATTTTTTATTTTTAAATCAGTCCTCGGCCACTTTACTTTTAAGCCAAAAACAGGTAAAATATTAACATTGTTTAATGATCTAAAAATAAATAAATATGATGGAAAAAATAAATGAACGCGCAGATCGCCTTAAAAAATTGAATGAATTAAAAAAGCTAAATATTAACCCTTATCCCGCTGAAGCTGAAAGAAATAATTTTATTGATAAAATCTTGCTTGATTTTGAAAAATTAGAGAAATCTGGCGCAGAAATTAAAATAGCCGGGCGCTTAAGAAGCTTAAGGGCGCATGGCAATCTAACTTTTGCAAATTTAGAAGATGGAAGCGGCAAAATACAACTGGCATTTTCTAAAAAAGAAATCGGCCCAGACAGCTATAAAATTTTCTCAAAATATATTGATGTCGGGGATTTTTTAAAGATTACCGGCGCAGCTTTCTTAACCCACAACGGCGAAAAAAGCTTAATGGTTAAAGATTGGAAAATATTAGCTAAAGCCGTTCGTCCATTGCCGGAAAAATGGCATGGTTTATCCGATCAGGAAGAATCTTTGAGAAAACGCTACCTAGATATTTTATTCAATAGCGAAACCAAAGAAATATTTATTAAACGGGCTAAATTTTGGCAGGCGATAAGAGATTTTTTAATTAAAAAAGAATTTTTAGAAGTTGAAACTCCGGTTTTAGAAAATACCACCGGCGGCGCTGACGCCAAACCCTTTACAACTCACCATAATGCGCTGGATATGGATGTTTATTTAAGAATCTCTATGGGCGAATTATGGCAAAAAAGATTAATGGTGGCAGGCTTCGAAAAAACCTTTGAAATAGGCCGCCAATTTAGAAATGAAGGTATGGACGCTGAACATTTACAAGATTATACGCAAATGGAATTCTACTGGGCTTATGCTGATTATAAAGCCGGCATGAAATTAGTTGAAGAACTTTTTAAATACGTAGCCGAAGAAACATTCGGCACGCTTAAATTTAAAATTAAAAATTTCCAAGTTGATTTAGGCAAAAAATGGGAACGCTATGATTATAGAGAAACAGTAAAAAAATATACCGGCGTTGATATTTTAAATACCGATATAAAACAAATAGAAAAAAAACTTAAAGAATTAAAAATAGATTACGATAAAAAAGGATTTAATAAAACTCGCGCCATAGATAATTTATGGAAATATTGCAGAAAGCAAATCGCCGGGCCAGGCTTTTTAGTTGGCGTACCGGTTGAAGTCTCCCCATTAGCTAAAAGAGACGAAGTTCATCCGGAATTAAGCCAAAGATTCCAGGTTATAATCGCCGGCTCGGAATTAGGCAATGGTTATAGCGAATTAAATGATCCGCTTGATCAAGCTGAAAGGTTTAAAGAACAGGTAAAATTGAGAGAAGAAGGGGACGAGGAAGCGCAAATGTTTGATGAAGAATTTGTTGAAGCTTTAGAATATGGCATGCCGCCGACTTGTGGTTTTGGCTTAAGCGAAAGGGTGTTTAGTTATTTAATGGATAAACCAGCGCGTGAATGCCAAATTTTTCCTTTAATGAAACCTAAAAAATAATAAAATATATGCCAGAAAAATTGACACCAGCCATTTTGCCAGAAGGATGGCCAGATGGTACAAAAATAAAAATGTCAGGTGATAAAAAAGAAATAATTTTACCGAAACCAACCAACATGAAAGAATTTGAAAGTGCCAGGCTGGCTAAATTAGCGGGGGAAGAAAAAAGGAAAATGGGAGAATATGGATATACTCAACATTCTCCAAATATCGGCCTTGACACAATGGAAAAAAAAGATGATTTTGGCTCTGAAAAAAGAGCGCAAAAAATATACCATAGTCGCCAAAATGAAATTAAAAATAATCGGAGCGATGAAAGAGAATTTGCAGATAGGCAAGATATGGCTGCTTAAAAATAATTATATGAACCCCGTTAGAAATTATTATTTAAACAAGTTTATTATAAATATATATGGAAGCAAAAAAAGATGAAATTTCTAACGAGGTGAAAACCGTCATGGCTTTCGGCACTTTTGATATTTTACATCCTGGGCATATTTATTTTTTAAAACAGGCTAAAAAATACGGCAATTTAATAATCGTTATAGCCCGGGATAAAACAGTAAAGAAAATCAAGGGTAAATTACCGAGATACTCTGAAAAACAACGTTTAGAGGCCTTAAAAGGCTTAAATTTAGTTGATAAAGCAGTATTAGGGTATTTGGGCGATAAATGTAAGATAATAAATAAATTCCAGCCTAATATAATCGCTTTAGGCTACGACCAAACGCACTTTACTGAACGACTTAAAAAAGAGTTTAAAAAAATAAAAATCATAAGATTAAAAGCTTTTAAACCGGAAATTTACAAATCTTCAAAATTATGAAAATAACAATTTGCGGCAGTATCAGTTCATCCGAAAAAATGATTGAGATAGCGAATGAATTAACCCATCTTGGTTATAGTTGCGAGTTACCTTATAGCACACAACGAATTAAAAGCGGAAAACTTTCGCTTGAAGCATATTTAAAAGAAATGAAGATCAACGGCGATAAAAAGTTTAGAGAAGAAGCTAATGTTGATGTTATAAAAGAACACTTTGAATTTATAAAAAATAGTGATGCTATTTTAATAGTGAATATAGATAAAAATGGAATAAAAAATTATATCGGCGGCAATGTTTTAATGGAAATTGGGTTCGCTTATGTTTTAGAAAAAAAGATATTCTTATTTAACCCAATTCCAGAAGTAAGGTATAAAGACGAAATTATTGCCATGCAACCGATTATTTTAAATCATGATTTAAATAAAATAATTTAAATATAAATAAATATGTTAGACATTAAATTTATTAGAGAAAATAAGGAACTTATAAAGCAAAATAGTAAAAATAGATTATCAGGAATTGATGTTGATAATTTTTTTGAGCTGGACGCGGAAAAAAGAAAAATGGAAGCTGAAATCGACGAATTGCGCGCTAAACGCAACCGCGTTTCAAAAACAAAGCCAGGTCCTGAAGAAATTGCGGAAATGAAAAAACTAGGAGAAACTTTAAAAATAATGGAAGAAAAATATAATTCTGTTTATGCTAAATTCGACGAATTACTTCACCAGATTCCTAATTTAACCCATCCTGATGTGCACGTTAGCCAAGATGAAGACGATAATCCGGTTTTAGAAACTTTCGGTAAAAAACCAAAATTTAAATTTAAACCGCTTGATCATGCTGAGCTGGCTGAAAAATTAGACTTAGTTGATTTTGACCGGGCGACTAAAGTAAGCGGTGCAAAATTTTATTATTTTAAAAATGAATTAGTCTTATTAGAATTAGCCTTAATTCAATACGCCTTAAATACGGCTATGAAGTACGGCTTTACGCCGTTTATAACTCCAGATTTAGCGAAAAGAGAAGTCTTAGAAGGCTTAGGCTTTAATCCTCGCGGCGAATCTACGCAAATTTATAACATAGAAAATACTGATTTAAGTTTAATTGGTACGGCCGAAATAACCATGGGCGGTTATCATATGGACGAAATTTTTTCTAAAGAAGAATTGCCAAAAAAATATGCGGCTTTATCGCATTGTTTCCGTACCGAAGCCGGCAGTTATTCAAAATTTTCTAAAGGTATTTTCCGCGTACATCAATTTACTAAAATAGAAATGTTTCAATATGTCTTACCGGAAAAAAGTGAAGCTGCCCATCAAGAACTTTTAAAAATTGAAAAAGAAATATTCAAAGGTTTGGAAATTCCTTTTAGGGTAATTGATCACTCAACGGCCGATTTAGGCGCGCCTTCTTATCGAACCTTTGATCTTGAAGCTTGGTTGCCAGGTAAACCTAATAAACAAAATGAGATGGGGGATTGGGCGGAAATTACTTCAACTTCAAATTGTACTGATTATCAGGCCAGAGGCTTAAATATAAAATATAAAGATGAAAATGGCGAGAAAAAATATGTCCATATGTTAAACGGCACAGCTATCGCCATAAGCCGCGCATTAATTGCCGTCATGGAAAATTACCAGCAAGCCGACGGTTCGATAAAAATTCCGAAAATTCTTCAAAAATATATACCGGGAAAGTTAAAAATAATTAAAAAGAAAAAATAACATGCCACAACAATTATTGATTTTACCTGGCTGGGAAGGCTCTAAAAAAACTTGGGAAAATTTTATAAAATTAGCGCAAAAAGATTTTGAAGTATATTGTCTTGAATTGCCATGTTTCGGTAATGAACCTTGCCCGAATGAAATTTGGGGCGTAGAAAATTACGCGGATTTTGTTAAACAAAAAATAACCAATCTCAGTTTAAATAAACCTATACTCTTAGGCCATTCTTTTGGCGGGCAAGTGGCGGTTTATTTAGCCGCAAAAGAACCGCAGCTTATAAGTAAATTAATTTTAAGCGGCGCGGCGGCTATTAGACCAAAATTAAATTTAAAAAGATTTATTTTTGGTTCATTAGCTAAAATTGGAAAAATATTTTTCAGCTTGCCGCTAATTAAAAATTTAGGCGCGCCGGCGAGAAAATTATTATACAAATTAGCTGATTCGCCTGATTTCGGGCAAATCTCCGGCGTTAAAAGAGAGATATGCAAAAAAGTTTTACGTCAGGACTTAACCGAAGATCTAAAAAAAATAAACACGCCGACTTTAATTGTTTGGGGAAGTTTAGATAGTTATGTGCCGCTTTCGTCCGGTGAAAAAATAGCTGGCTTAATAAAAAACTCCCGTTTAGAAATTATTAATGGAGGAAAACATGGGCTGCATTTACAGATGCCGGAAAAATTATACGAAATAGTAAAAAATTTTTAAAATAAATGCCATCGCTTTTATTTATTACAATCTTTATACTCTGGTTATTAAGCGCTTTGGCCGACTACGGCCAATTTTGCTATGTTTGGCAACTTAAAGAATACCGTTTCGATCGGCTCGGCGATTATATTTCAACTTTAAGCGGTAAAAAATTCTTTCTTGGCTGGCGCGTTTTAAACCGCTCGTTTATTTATGTTGTTTTATTTTTGCTTTTGCCGATTAATTTAAGCTCATTAAATATTATTATCGCTACTTTTTTATTTATTGATTTACTTTACAATCTTAGTCTCTTTTTTTCCCATAACTTATCGCGCCCAAAATTAACCATAAAAGCGGCTGCGCTTATAGTTTTAGCGGTAATAATAGACGGCGTATTATTTTTTAGTTTTTTTAACTCCGGCTTAATCTTTATAGTCTTAGCTTTACGTTGGATTACTTTTTCCATTTTAGCTATCGCGGCAAAATTACCAACAGGCATAGCTAAAATATTTTATTTAGAAATCGCAAAAAACAAACTTTTAAAATTTAATAAATTAACCATCATCGGCGTTACCGGCAGTTATGGTAAAACCACGGTAAAAAATTTCTTAACGCAAGTATTATCGGCTAAATATAAAGTGATTATGACGCCGGCTAATATAAATACTGAAATCGGCGTGGCTAAATTCATTCTTAAAAATGATTTTTCCGATTATGATATATTTGTGGTGGAAATGGGTACATACAAAATAGGCGAAATTGATAAACTTTGTAAAATGGTAAAACCGAAAATCGGCATTTTAACCGTAATTAACGAACAGCATTTATCTTTATTTAAAAACATAAAAAATACACAAACCGCTAAATATGAACTATTGCGAAATCTACCGGACGACGGACTGGCTATTACTAATTCGGATAATGAATACTGCCGGGAATTTTTAGGCGAACTTAAATGCAAGGTTAAAACTTTCGGGCAATTAGCTAATTATAATCCGGATTGTTTAATTAGCGGTATAAGTACCGGCGCGGACAAATTAGAGTTTAAAGCTAATGAACAGCTAATTAAAACAAATATTATCGGCGCTCATAATGCTATGAATATTGCTCCGGTAATTATCACCGCAAATTATTTAGGCTTAAATGAAGAAGAAATAGCTAAAACATGCCTTAATTTAGCTTTGCCAAAAGCAACCATGCAGATTATTAATTACGGGCAAAGTAAAATTATTGATGATAGTTATAACGCTAATCCGGAAAGTTTTTCCGCGGCTTTAAAATTTTTAGCCGATACTAAAACATCAGGAAAAAAAATCGTTATTACGCGCGGCATGATAGAGCTAGGGCAAGCGAGTAGTGAAGCTCACAAAAAAATTGGCAGGCTTATTGCTGAAATTGCCGATGAGTTAATTATGACTTCTCCGGATTATGTTTCAGAACTTAAAACCGGCATCGGCGATAAAAAAATAAATATAAAAAATATTTTTAAACATACTGAATTGCTTGATTATATTAAAAATAATAAAAATCAAGGCAATGTTATTTTACTTGAAGGCAGAATGCCGGAAGTAATAATCAAAGAAATAAAAAAATAGATGTCCATATTTAATAAAACAATTTTTACTGGCTTTGCTCCGAACTTAACTGGCCGAGACGTTAAAACGGCTTCGGGATATTTATTTTTGCCATGGCGCTGGTTAAAATTATTAGATGGCGAATATATAAAACTGGCTGAAAAAAAATTACGGGAATTTTTTAATATAAAAAATGCTTACGTTTTTGATAGCGGCCGCTCGGCCCTTTACTATGCTTTAAAAACTTTAGAAGTAGGGGAAGGCGATGAAGTATTAGTTCAGGCTTATACTTGCGTAGTAGTAGTAAACGCCATTAAATTTACCGGCGCTAAACCGATTTTTATTGATATCAATAATACTTTTAATATTGACCCGGCCGATTTAGAAAAACGCATCACGCCTAAAACTAAAGTTTTAATTATCCAGCATACTTTCGGACTGCCGGCAAATTTAGATCTTCTTTTAGCGATTGCGGCTAAACATAATATAAAAATAATTGAAGATTGCGCCCATTCATTAGGCGTAAAATATAACGGCCAACTAGTCGGCACATTCGGCCATATAGGAATGTTTAGTTTTGGTTCGGATAAAATTATTTCTTGCGCGCGCGGTGGAGCGTTAATTACTAACGACGAGGCAATAAACGAAAAAATAAAATCTTTTTATGAAAAATTACCTAAACCAAGCACATTAAAAACTTTACAACATTTATTACATTTTCCTATTTTTTATATATCTAAGCCTATTTATCATTTATATTTAGGTAAATTTATACTAATATTAGCTAAAAAACTAAATATTTTTAATAAAATAATCTATAAAAAAGAAAAAATAGGGGAAAGAGTTAATTTTTATCCGTCCAGGCTAGCTAATAGTTTAGCCAATATTTTATGCGATCAGATAAATGAAATTGATATAGTTATTAAACATCAAAGAAAAATTTCTGAAATATATAATCAAAAAATAAATAATCCATTAATTAATTTGCCTTGGCGCGAAGCTAATCTTAACGGCGGTGCTTGCTTACGATATCCGATATTAACTAAAAAACCTAAAGAGCTAATGACATTTGCTAAAAAACAAGGAATAATTTTAGGCGATTGGTATAGTTGCGTGATTGCGCCATGCGATAGCGATATAAATAAAACCGGATATCATGCCGGCGATTGCCCGAACGCCGAACACCTGGCCGCCCAATCGGTTAATTTACCAACCGATAGGCATATTACGGAAAAGCAGGCAGACAAAATTATAAAAATTATTAATTCTTATGCCAATAATAATTAATCCAATCTCCTCCCAAACCGACTGGCAAGAAGCGGAAAATAAATTTTCTCCGCATACTTTTTTGCAATCATGGGAATGGAGTCTATCACAAGAAGCTTTAGGGCAAAAAACTTTTCATTTAGGAATTTTTGATAATGACGAATTAATCGGCTTGGCTTTTGTTTATTTAATTAAAGCTAAGCGCGGTTCATTTATTTTCTGCCCGCATGGCCCGATTATTGATTGGAATAAGGCGGGCGAAATAATGCCGGCGCTACTCGATTATTTAATAAAGCTAGGCAGGGGAGAGAAAGCCGATTTTATCCGCTTAAGCCCGTTAGCGCCTAATACGGAAAAAATTAAAAATGTTTTTTCTAAATTAAAATTCCGACCGGCGCCCGTGCATATGATGCACCCGGAATTATCCTGGATGCTTGATTTAGCGCAAACCGAAGAGAAAATTTTAAGCGCTATGGAAAAACGCACGCGCTATTCTATTCGTAAAGCTGAAAAAGACGGCGTTGAAGTAGTTTCGTCTACCAACCAAAATGATTTAAATAAATTTTACGAAATTTATAAACAAACCGCCGACCGCCAAGGTTTTGTGCCTTATACTAAAGATTATTTAAATAAAGAACTGCAATCATTTTTACAAAACAATAAAATAAAAATTTATTTCGCTTATTATAAAAAAGAACTAATCGCAACCGCTATGATTGTTTATGCTAATAGCTCGGCTTTTTATCATCATGGCGCCTCAATCAGAAAATATTCAAATATTACAGCCTCGGAGTTATTACAATGGACGGCTATAAAGGAAGTTAAGCGAGATGGCCTGGCTTATTATAATTTCTGGGGAATTGTTAATGAAAAAGAGAAAAAGCATCCTTGGGCCGGATTAAGTAAATTTAAAAAGGGCTTTGGCGGCTTCGAAGAAGAATATCTGCATGCCCAGGATTATGTTTTAACAAAAAAATATTGGCTAAATTATATTATTGAAATAATAAGAAAAATTAAACGCGGATACTAACTATGATGATGTTAAATAATAGAAACAACTTTAATAAAATTACTCGGCTGGGGCGCAACCGCAAGAAATTTATTTATACGAAGAAAACTTATGCCAATCCTTTTTTTAGGCATAAAAATACTCGAACGGTCGAGCCCGGTCTGTTCCCGACTAAAACGAAATTATCGATTTTCGCCGCTATTACTATCGTCGCTATTTTAATTTGGCTTTTATTTTTCTCTACGCTTTTTAGAATAAATAATATCGGAGTTTCCGGCGTTAATGAAAATATGACAAAAGAAGTTGAAACTATAGCGCGCCAATTAGCCGAAAATAGAATTATAGGAAAAAATAATTTACTGCTTTACAACAAAAACGAATTAATAAAAACTTTGAATGAAAAATATTATTTAAGCGACCTAACAGTAAAAAGAAAATTACTGCACACCTTAACCATAGAATTGCATGAAAAGCAGCAGGCCGCAGTCTGGGTTGAAGACGGGCAATATTATTATATAGACGGCGAAGGCAAAACAATAAATCAAGTCGATCCGTTAAATATTAACGGCGCTTATTATCCAATTATAGAAAACCAAACTGATATTAAAATATCCGATAGGCAAACTAACGTTAATAAAGAAACCATGGATTATATCACAAAACTTTTTGCCGAGTTCAAAGATAAAAAACATAATTTTGATATCGAAAAATTTATAGTTGATAAAGACGCTAACACGGCGAAGATTGCCGTATTGTCCGGGCCGAAAATTTATTTTAATATAAAGACACCGGTAGAGGAGCAAGCCGCCAAACTTGACCTGGTTATTAAAGAAAAATTTCAAAATGGTTTCCAGGCCGTTAAAGAATATATTGATCTAAGATACGCTAATAATGTTTACATAAAATAATTTTTTACCCCGTTAAATAAACCGCCTCAGCAAAATTCTTTCATAACGCATAACCATATTGCACGGAATAAACACTAATTTTATTTTTAAATAAAATTATTTAACGGAGCGAGCATTTTGCGACACATAACTAACAAATAAAAATAAGCGGCATCAAATTACTCATAGACATAGCTTATATGCTATAATGTTAGATAGAGAAGTTGTCCGGTTTATTATCAATAACAATTTTAGTTAATTTATAAAAAAGCCCATTAAAATTTAAACTCAAAAAGGTATGTAGGTACCTTAAGGGCGTTTAAATTTTAATGATTAAAATAAGTATATGGAAAAAATTTTTAAAACATTGTTCGTTTTGGGAGTAATCGTATTTATTATTGTAATCATCGGTTTATTTTTACTTTTATTAAAAGTTTTATTATTATTTAACCCTGAACTGCACATTTTCGGCATGATTATACAGTAAGCCTAAGCAAAACATTAGTTTAAATACTAACCTGGCGTCGCATAAGTTATATTGTGCGACGCTATTATATTTAAAAAGTATAGCTAATA
>CAZHZE010000001.1:18473-155671 GCA_964537265.1 uncultured Gammaproteobacteria bacterium
GCGTCGCATAAGTTATATTGTGCGACGCTATTATATTTAAAAAGTATAGCTAATACTATACTTCTCTATTAACTCACAACGTTATTAAACTTTATTTTTCATTTAATACATCTAAGGCTTTATTATAAAAAGGTTTAGAAATTTTTTTAGCCTTATAGGACGATATTCTATTAAAAATATATTTTAGTTTTTTTATCATTTCTTTATTCGTCCCCTTTTGCTTATATTTTACTTTTTTATCTTATTTAGAAAAAAATTTAATATAATATTTTAATTATTATTTGTCAAAACATTACAATTAGGCTAATTTTAGCCTATTTTTATTATAAAATACCTAAATATATTGACAAATAATATAATTTATGCTATAGTGTAATGTTACTACAAAAGTAACAAAAAAACCAAAAATAGATCCTCGGCGTGGGGATCTTAAGGAGGAAAGAATGAAAATTAAAAAATGTACCTTGCCACGAGGCGAGGAATGTCACAAGAGAATGCCCTGCACACAGTGCGGGCTATTCATGGACAAATGGGCGCCAAGCAAACCGGCGCCTGAAAAAAACGGCAAAGGGCTCTTAGCTCTTTGCATGACAGTTACCGTCGTGTTGCTGATTCTCATCTAAAAATCAGCGCACGGCAAAAAACAGCGGTCAGCGAAATATCTATAAAAAGATATCTTATCTGGCCGCTTTTCATTTTAAAAAATTATAATAAAAAACCCCGAGACTTAACTGTCTCGGGGATATTTAAAACTTTATTTGTTTCTGTTTTTAAAAATACTTTTTTATGTCTTCTGTTGTAATTTCACTGCATGCGCTTCTCCATTCCGCGCTGCCCAGCCTGTATAAAGAATTGATGATAAAATCACCTAGGCTTGCCCTAAGCATTTTACTGCCGTTCATAAGCATTAAAGCTTCGCCTAAATTACCCGGTAAATTTTCCACGCCTTCGTGATCTTTATAAAGGTTTCGTTTATGACGGCAAGATTTTAAACGCAGCCCTTCGTTAATCCCAGATAATCCGGCGGCAAGCATGGCGGCAAAAGCCAAATACGGATTGCAAGTCGGATCCGGAGCTCTATACTCTACTCTTACCTTATTTGTGCCTTCTGAATGGCCCCTGGCTAAAGCGGTTCGATTAAGCCAATCAAAATAAACATAGGTCGGCGCTTCCGCGTCCGGCACAAGCCGCTTATAAGAGATGGGCAAAGGATTGGTTATGGCCGTGATCTCGCGCGCATATTTCAATAAACCGGCAATATAATTTTCTCCAAATGAAGAGAGACCATTCTTTCTTTTTTTGTCGAAAAAAATATTTTTTTTCTCGCGCGTAAGCTTGTCTTTCCCAGCCCGATCGATAACCGCAATTAAATTCTGGTGCACATGCATGCCGCTGCCGTTCACATTTTTGTTGAATTTAGGGATGAAGGAAGCTCTAAAACCATGCTTTCTGGCAATTTCACTAATGACATATTTGATTGTCATGGTCCCATCGGCGATAGACATAATATCCCCATAGCCGATGCCTATTTCGTATTGGAAACTGGCCACTTCAGTATGGACTTTTTCTTTCTTTAATCCCATTTCGCCTAAAAATTGAAGCATCTCTTTTAAAGCTTTATCGGCTTTTTCCTTGAGCGGAACAAAATAATGATCATTCTTAATATCAGGATCAAGATGAATTTTCGAATAATCATATTCTTCCGGCACAAGTAAAACTTCAACCTCCGGAGCAAAAAGAGCCTTAATTTCTTTAATCTCGGCGCGATAAAATCGTTGAACATCCTTTTTCAAAGACCTGTTCATTATTTTTATCAGTCTTCTTAAGACTCCTCTCGGGCATCCTTCAAACGGCTTTAAGGGCAGGCCTTCTTTTTTAGGCGGATAATAAATATCACAGATAACTCTTGCCGAACCTAGCCGCCAAGGAATATGGCAAAAAGTGGAAAAATCCGGAACTAAAACCATATCACTCTCCGTGGGCGGTATAATTTTACCGAACACCGAAGAACCGTCAACGCTGGTAGTGCCTGTACTTTTTAGTTGTTCAATCGTTAAACTTACCTGCCGAATATTGCCTTGCATATCCATAAATTGGCATTCAACAAAATTAACACCCTCAGACGCTCTACCTAAAAATAAATCTTTTTCCATCGCTCCCCTTCCTCCTTAATCTATTTTATATTTTTTTATTATTTAATTTTAAAAAGATCATATTTATAATACGATCCTTTATATTAACTATAAATTTTAAAAAAGTAAAGCTTATGGTAAATATTCAAGTGGATTAACCGGAATGCCGTTTAAACGCACTTCAAAATGTAAATGAGGGCCGGTTGTAAGCGAACCTGCTCCGTTGGTCCCCGGCATGCCTCCAGAAAGTCCTATAGCCTGGCCCTGCACAACATATTCGTCAGTCTGAACATATATTTTTGAAACATGGCCGTAAACCGTAGCCAGCCCATCGCCATGGACTAACATTATATAACTATAACCTTTGCCCGCGTCTTTTGCTATACCAACATAACCGGAAGCAGCCGCTCTTATAGTACTGCTTTGGGCGGCTCTTATATCTATGGCCGGGTGCTCAAAAATATAACGATAAGGATAATCAGGGTCATGAAAAGTTGAAGTGATAATATTTTTTGGCACCGGCCAAATAAAACCTGAGTCATTAAATTCTAAAGTTTTTCCGGAAAGATTAGATAGTTTAGCTCGCATAGCCTTTTCTAAACTTACAATATTCGACTCTGCCTGTTGCTGTTCTTGCTTAGCTAATTGCAATAATCTTTGATATTGCCTTTCTGAAGACCTTGTCTGATCTAAAACATAATTTTTACTTTCTTGCTCTGAAGCCAAACCAATTTTTCTATTTTCCAAATCATTTTTTAAAGATGATAATTCCCTCTTTTTTTCATTTAAATCTTTCTGCTGGTTTTCTAATTCTTTCTTATATTGTTTTAAAGTTTCTAAACTGGAAGCTATTTCTTTATTAATATCTTCTAAATATTTAACCTGGCTGATAAAATCATTTAAAGTACCGTTAAGCAATAATATCTCCATAGTAGATTGGTTGTCTTGTTTTTGCATCAGTCTAATAACCGATCCTATATGCTCTTTTTGTTTTAAAATTTGTTCATCTTTGCTTTTTATTTCTAAATTAACTTTTTCTATTTCTAAATTAGTACGATCAATTTCAATTTGCGCGCTTTCTATATCTAAAGCGGCTTTAGCTAAACGATTTTCTATAATGGCTAATTGATTATTTAAACTGGCCTTTTCGCTTTGCTTTTGCCTGATTAATTTTTCATAAACAGCCTGCTGTTCCTGTATTTTTTTGATTTTATCTTTTTGGGCCTGGATGTCTTGATTTATCTGCTTAATCTCGTCGTTATTATCAATTACAACCTGACCATAAGAAAAATCAGCCGTATGAAAAAATAGGCCTAAAAATAATATAGGTATAATTAATTTAGAAATTCTCTTCATAGTGTCATTATAACATTTTTTCGAATAAAATAAAAACCGCTAATTATTCATCGGCGGTTTTCTTATTATAAAATTACTTATCGCTAGCAATGGCAAATATATATTTTATAATTTTTTTATAGCCAGATTTATTCTTTTTAAACTCTCTACTTTGCCTAAAACCTCAGCTACTTCAAACGGCCCTGGGCTGGCTTCACGACCGGTTAAGGCCACGCGCATCGGCCATAAATAATCGCCGACTTTCAATTCTTTTTCTTTTAAATAATCTATAATGTCTTTTTCTATATTTTCTTTAAGCCAATCGCTATTATCGACCTTCTCCAAAAGATCATAAACAAACTGCAAATTCATTTTTATTTGATTATCATCTAATTTTTTCCAAATCAACAATTTATTTTCATACTCCAATTCATTCTTAAAGAAAAATTCCGTTAACTCCCCTATTTCGGAAAGCTTTTTTAATCTCTCCTGCTCTAACCCAATAACTTTTTCTATAAAATCTTGAGATTGTTTTTTTGCGTCTTTTGTTAATTTCAAATTTTCTCCCATAAAAGGCAAGCATAACTGAGCTAATTTTTCTAATGACATTTGCCTGATATAATAGCCGTTGAAATAATCTAATTTTTCTATGTCAAAAATCGCCGGGCTAGTCCCCATGTCCTGATAATCAAAATATTCAATCATTTTTTCTAAACTCAGTATTTCATCTTTTTTGTCTTTCGGCGCTTTTAGCGAAGCCGACGGATGCCAGCCTAATAAAACGCAAAAATTTAATAAAGCTTCGGGCAAATAACCTTTAGAGCGATAATCCTCGACCGCCACATCGCCCTGGCGCTTGCTTAATTTTCCGCCCTCTTTATTTAAAGTTAAAGTTAAGTGAATAAATTTCGGAGGGGTCCAGCCGAAGGCTTGATATAGTAAAATATTTTTGGGGAAACTCGGCAGCCATTCATCGCCTCTTAAAACATGGCTAATCTCCATTAAATGATCGTCAACCACATTAGCGAATTGATAAGTCGGCATGCCGTCAGATTTTATTAAAACCTGATCCTCTAAATCAGCGGCCGAAAATTTTATGTCGCCGCGCAATTCATCATGAACAACAATTTCTCCGTCTAAAGGCATTTTTTGCCTGACAACAAAAGGTTCGCCTTTTTTAATTCTTTCTTCAACTTCTTGTTTGCTTAAATCTCGGCAAGTTCGATCATAACGAGGCGGTATTTTTTGTGCTTGTTGCTTCTCTCTCATTTGGGTTAATCTTTCCGGCGTGCAGAAACAATAATAAGCCAGACCTTTTTTTAAAAGAATTTGGGTATATTCTTTATATATTTCCATTCTTTGCGATTGAGTATAAGGCCCGAATTGACCGCCGACATGCGGCCCTTCATCAAATTTTATGCCTATCCAATCTAAAATATCTATCAGCCCTTCAACCGCGCCCTCGACTTCTCTTTTCTGATCGGTATCTTCAATTCTTAAAATTAATTTGCCGCCCAAAGTTTTTGCAATTAAATAATCAAACAAAACAGTCCTTAAACTGCCGATATGCAGAAAACCGGTTGGTGATGGAGCAAAACGTAAGCGAATATTTTTAGACATAAACTTTTTCTAAAAAAAATTTTTAAAGTATTATTTTATCATTTCCGCAAAAATACTTTTAATTTTTTGGTCATGCGACCAACCAATAATTCTTTTTAAAAGCACTTCGCGGCCATTACGATAATTTTTATTAAGTTCTTTACCGATCCGGACAATAGACTTCTCTAAATTCTTATTCTTGCTCTTAGATTGATTATATATGTTTGATAGAAAATAGCAACGATTAGCGCTAATAAGAGGTTTACCTTTAGTATTTACTTTATAACCAACCCAAGCTTTAATATTTTTCTGATTTTTAGTTAAAGCCAGTAAAGTTCGCCTCATGCCGTCAAAAACTCTAAAATTATTCCCTGTTTTATAAACTAAAATCGGAAAATTATCTCTTTCTTTATGGGCGCCGAAACCGGTTTTAATAATTTCTCCCCGCATTTTTTTATTTATTTTCCAAGCTTCAGCAAATAAAAGCGGGTTACGGTTAAATTTTTTAATTACATATTTATCAATCGTCGGTGACATGCCGGTTAAATAAATTTTTTCCAAAGGTATGATTTTTAATTTCCATTGATATTTATCATCCGATAAAACCGCAAAAACCTGTTTTAATTTCCAACCCTCAGCAATCGCGGCCAATAAATTCCAAAATGACGACTCCCCTTCTCTTAAATTAAAACTATCGACTGACTTATCGATTTTTTTAAAAAATTTATCATCTTTAATATCGGAAAAAATTTTTCTGAATTCCTGCTTTAAATATTGCTTAGCGATTATCAGGGAATTTTTTGACGGAGTATATTTTAACATATAATTAAGATCTAATTATTTCTTTAAATTTTTCCATAAATATTTTAGCTGATTCACGGCGCGATGGATAAATCGCTTCAACTAGTTTTTCCGCTTCTACCCAGCGCCAAGCGCTATGTTCATAAGCATTAATTTTTATATCGCTATCAGCGCCTAAAAATTCGGCGATAAATAAGCCCTGCTTTTGACCCTTATAACCCCAGGCCTTTTTAGATAAAACGCCAAATTTTGACATATTATTGCCGAATTCATAGACATTTAATTTTAGTAAAGCCGCTACTGGTTTAAATTTATTAGTGTTTAATTCTTCGCTTAATTCTCTTCGCCCGGCGATCATTAAATCCTCGCCGTCAGTACCGCCTTGTGGCAGTTGCCAATGCCCGGGCTCCATAGCTCTTTCAACAATTAAAATTTTATATTTACCGGTTTCCAATTCTTTTTTATACAGCAGACAAGCAACGTTTGAACGATAAAAAAACGGCAGAACAAAACGCCAAGCAAAAAATTTATAAGGAAATACTATAACGGCATTATAAATTCTTTTTAAACGCCAGGGTTGCTTAATCAGGCGCCAGAGCCATTCTAAGCCTATAACTCTAAAAACTTTTGGCGCCCGCTTAATCCGGCCTGTTAAAAAATCAAACGCTCCGCCGACGCCAAGACCGATTTTAGCTGACGCAAATTTCACCAAATTATGATAAACTAATTTTTCTTGATGAGGCGCGCCTAAAGTGCAAAAAATTATTTCCGGTTTAAATTCTTGAATCAACATTTCTTTTTCTTCCGACATATTCGCCTGCCGATCGATATCAAGAACTAACGCCTTTAAATTAGGAAATTTATTTTTTAACGCCTTCTCAATGTCATCTTTGTTAGATAAACCTTTTTGCCAATTTAATATAGCTATTTTTATATTTTGCTTTTCAGATAAGTTTAAAATATCTTTGATTAAGTCCGCGCCGGTAATGCGCGATAAATTCACGCCTATAAACCAACCAGCTATTTTTAAGCCCACGCCATCAGGCAAAGATAAGTCGGCTCTATTAAGCAAGCAAAAAAATTCTTCATCATGTCTAATGGCGGTTAAAATTATTTCTGGATTAGGAGTAATAATAAAATGTTTTTTACCGTCAATTAAAAAATCCTGGATTTTAGCCAGAGCTTGTTTTTTATTAAAAATATTTATATTTATGCCTAAAATATTTACTAAATTTACCCCGTTAGAAATTTCTGTATTTTTAGCCATAATTTTACATTAAATCTCCCATTAAAATAAATAATTTCTAATGGGGTCCATAATTAAATTATACTAAAAAAATATGATTTTAGCAATGTTAATTTATTGTGAATTATGCTATAATAACTGAATGCAAGAAGCTAAATTTTATAAAAAATTAGACGATAAAATTGTAGCTTGCGAACTTTGCCGGCATGCTTGTCTAATTAAGAATAATTCTGTTGGAATATGCCGCGCCAGAAAAAATACCAATGGAGAATTATTTTCTTTAGTTTACGGCTATCCGGTAGCTTTAAATATTGATCCGATTGAAAAAAAACCTTTATTTCATTTCCAACCAGGCAGTCTTAGCTATTCTTTAGGAACACTCGGTTGTAATTTCAAATGCGCTAACTGCCAGAACTGGGATATTAGCCAAGCCGCGGGCATTGAACAAAAAATTAAAAACATAAATTTTATTGAACCGGGAAAAATAGTTAGCGAAGCCATAACTAATAACTGCTCATCAATTTCTTATACCTACAACGAACCAACAATTTTTGCTGAATACTGTTTAGACATAATGGAATTGGCGCATAAAGTAAATCTAAAAAATGTCTGGGTTTCTAACGGCTATATGAGTGACCGATGTTTAAAAGCGATTATGCCCCATCTCGATGCTATTAATGTTGATCTAAAATCCATATCCGAGGAATTTTATTTAAAAAATTGCAGCGCAAAACTACCGCCAATTTTAGAAAATCTAAAAACTATAAAAAAATCCGCTATTGATCTGGAAATTACTACTTTAATTATACCCGGCTTATCTGACGACTACGCAATGTTAAAATCTTTAGCCGAATTTATCGCTAATGAGCTTGGTACGGATACGCCTTGGCATGTATCAAAATTTTCTCCAGCCGTTTCATGGAAATTGAAAAGAACGCCGGCGACTTCCGAAGAAACTATTTTTGAAGTTTGCGATATTGGCAAAAGCGCCGGACTCAAATATGTTTACTCAGGTAATGTTCATGGAGACGAAAAAGAAAATACTTATTGCCCGTCTTGCGGCGAATTGGCAATACGGCGTTTTGGCTATGAGATAGAAAGATCGGATAATAAGGGCCGTTGTTCTAATTGCGACAAAAGTTTAGATATTTTTGAATAATAAAAAGTATTGACAAGCTTTTAAGGCTATATTATATTGAAATTAGCACTCTTAATGATAGAGTGCTAATAACTTTATAAACTTTCAACTTTTTAACTTTTAACTAATAATATATGTTTGATAAATTTACTCATAAATCTCAAGAAGCCATTATTAACGCGCAAATTCTCGCGCAGGATAACGGCCAGCAGCAAATTGAAGCTTTGCATTTACTCGCTTCTCTGCTCGCCCAGAATGAAAGCTTGGTTAAACCTATGCTAGAAAAATTGAATATTAATTTTCGCCAAATAGAACAGCAAACCAAACAAGCCATAGAAAGGCTGCCAAAAATTTTAGTTTCCGCCAGCGTCGGTACGGTGCAAGGCACGGCCGAAGTAGCCATGATTTTAGAACGCGCCAAAAAAGAAGCTGATAGAATCGGCGACGAATATATTTCTACCGAACATTTATTTTTATCAATAATCGGCGTAAAAACAAAAGCTCAAGAAATTTTAATTAACGCCGGAGTTGAGTATGCTGAAGTTTTAAAAATTTTAGCAAAATTGCGCGGCTCGCAAACCATTACCGACCCGGAACCAGAATCAAAATTCAGAGTTTTAGAAAAATACGCCATTAATTTAACCGAGCTAGCGCGCCAGGAAAAACTTGATCCGGTTATCGGCCGTGATGAAGAGATTAGGCGCATTATGCAAGTCTTATCCAGACGCACAAAAAATAATCCAGTTTTAATCGGCGAAGCCGGCACTGGTAAAACAGCGATCATTGAAGGCTTAGCGCAACGCATTGTAGCCGGTGATGTGCCGGAAACTTTAAAAGGCAAAGAATTGATTTCTTTAGACTTAGGCGCTTTAGTTGCTGGTTCAAAATTTAGGGGCGAATTTGAAGACCGTTTAAAAGCCGTTCTAAAGGAAATAAAAGCCCAGGGCGGCAATATCATACTCTTTATTGACGAATTGCACACCTTAGTGGGCGCAGGCGCTTCTGAAGGCTCTATGGACGCTTCTAATATGTTAAAGCCGGCTTTGGCGCGCGGCGAATTAAAAGCCGTGGGCGCTACTACTACCCGTGAATACCAAAAATATATTGAAAAAGACGCGGCGCTAGAAAGGCGTTTTCAGCCGATTTATGTTTCTGAACCTTCGATCGAAGATACAATTGCAATCTTACGCGGCATAAAAGAAAAATATGAAGTTCATCACGGCGTCCGAATTACTGATGACGCTTTAATCTCCGCCGCAAAATTATCTTCACGCTATATTACCGACAGATTTCTACCGGATAAAGCCGTAGATTTAGTTGATGAAGCAACTTCGGCTTTACGCATGGAAATAGACTCTTCGCCTGAAGAATTAGATACTTTAAAAAGAGATATAAAACGTTTAGAAATTGAAAAAGCTGGTTTAAATAAAGAAAATAAACAAAACTCTAAACTTAAAGATATAAATAAAAAATTAGCTCAGCTAAAAGAAAAAGCTAACCAAATAGAACTTCATTGGCATAATGAAAAAAATGTTATTGCAAAAATAAGGCAATCTAAAAAACAAATTGATGAATTAAAAATTCAAGCCGAAATTATTGAACGCCGGGGCGATGATTTAACTCAGGTAGCGGAAATATTATATTCAAAAATCCCGGCGTTAGAGCAGGAAGTAAAAAAACAAGAAACTGAACTCGTGAAAATACAAAGCGCCGGACAAAGAATTTTGAAAGAAGAAGTTGATGAAGAAGATATCGCTAAAGTAGTCGCCCGCTGGACCGGCATCCCGGTAGCTAAAATGCTTGAATCGGAAATAAAAAAATTAGCTAAAGCCGAAGAAGTTTTAAATAAACGCGTCATCGGCCAAGACGAAGCTATCAAATCAGTCGCTAACGCAATTAGGCGTTCGCGAGCCGGCATTAGCGAAGAGAAAAAACCCATCGGCTCTTTTATGTTCGTCGGCCCGACCGGCGTAGGTAAAACCGAACTGGCTAAAGCCATCGCCGAATTTATGTTTAACGACGAAAACGCTTTAGTAAGATTAGATATGAGTGAATTTATGGAAAAGCATTCGGTGGCAAAAATAATCGGCTCCCCTCCTGGCTATGTCGGACATGATGAAGGAGGACAATTAACCGATAAAATTAGGCGCCGACCATATAGCGTTGTCTTATTTGATGAAATAGAAAAAGCCCACCCCGAAGTCTTTAATATATTACTGCAAATTTTAGACGACGGCCGATTAACCGATTCAAAGGGCCGCTCGGTCAACTTCAAAAATTCTATTATTATCATGACTTCTAATTTAGGCAATGAAGTTATTAAAGAATATTCTATCGGTTTTACCGATACGACCGACATAAAACAAGCCGCTACCTTGCGTAATGATGAAATGAAAGAAAAAATTGATCGGATTTTAAAAGATAATTTTAAGCTGGAATTTTTAAACCGTATTGATGAAATTGTAATATTTAAGAGCTTGAATAAAGATGTTTTATCGGAAATCGTTGATTTAGAATTAGCTAAGGTAGAAAAAAGATTAAAAAACAAAGAAATTAATCTTAAGATCGGCCTGAAAGTTAAAAAAATGCTAGCGGAAAAAGGTTATGATACGACTTACGGCGCCCGCCCGCTAAAACGCATTATTCAGAATGTAATTTTAGATGAACTGGCCATGGAAATAATCGAAGGCAAAATTAAACAGGGCGATAAAGTAGAAATTAATCTTGGCATAAAAGACAAAATTTTAATGACCATAAAATAAACTCATACACTTATTCATAAGTGTGCGGGAAATTCAGAATAAAAAGAAGCACCCTTTTTAAAAACAGGGTGCTTTTTTGTTAATCATAAGTCCGATTTCCGCTAAGCAGGCTGGGGTATAAAATGGCCTCCGCGGATAGTTTTTCTTTTTCCCAGAAATTTTTTAATTCGCCGACCTGCGTCACGACGGGCATTTTTTATTTCACGCATACTTTTGCCGGCACGTTCAGCCTTTTTGGTTTTAACGAAAACATCGTTTCTCGTTGAGCCATGGAACCTTGGCTTGATAATAAAAGCATTGGGTTGCGCCGGCTCGGCAGGAAATAAATGAGGACAGCAAGGGCGATAATAATTTGCAATATCTTCCCGGTTTTTTAAAAGTTCCTTGCCTTCATCTTCTTCTTCACCGCGAAAAAATATTGGCGCGTCCAGGCTGGGAATAATTGTTTCCTCTTTCCCCCGGTTGTCAATCATTGCGATAATGGCATCTTCCGATGATACAAAAGCGACGGAAGCAATATCTAAAGGCGACATTACGCAAGATAAAATACTAACCGAGGGTATGACGCCACCTCCGGTTATGATTGCAACCAACTTCTCCTCGTCAGGAACGCGAATCTTGCCGGCGCAATGTTTGAATTCTTCCTGAACCGATTGCGGCCAATTTTCTATGCCTAAAGCATTATGCAGCGGCATGATTTGCGCTTTTGTTAAATTTAAAGGAGCTACAACTTTCTTACCGCCTAAAAAAGAATCAGACCCCTTCTTCATTATTAAAATCCCCCTTTCAAAAATTTATGAAATAACATTAACATAATTCATAAAAAAAATCAATATACATCTTATATATTAAACTAATATTAGCAAAGTTATTTTTTGTAATTTGCCCAGAGCCTTTTCGTATACTATAATATATAATATAACTCACAATTAAGCATTATAAATATGGCTAAAACAAAGCTATTATTATTATTTTTCTGTTTTTCTTTAGTTTTTGTATTTACTATTAGTGCGGCTAAGGCCGAAGGTTTTGATCCTAATAATATTATTAGCGATTTAGAAATTTTGGATTATACTTCCATGGGCTTAAATGAAATCCAAACATTCTTACAAAATAAAGGCAGTTATTTAGCTACCTATTCCTGCCCTGACGCTTACGGCATGATCAGAAAAGCTTCGGAAATAATTTACAATGCGGCGGCTAATAATTTTGACTGCGACGGCGCTGTTTTAAGCGATAATCCGACTATTGAAGAAAGACAAGCTAAATGCAAAAAAATAACTATCAGCCCGAAATTTCTTTTGGTGCTTTTGCAAAAAGAGCAAAGTTTAATTGAAAGAAGCACAACTCCGACTCAAAGAAGCCTAGATTGGGCGACCGGTTATGGTTGTCCTGATTCTGGCGGTTGTAATTCACGCTGGCAAGGTTTTGGCAAACAAGTTAATTCAGCCGCTTTGCAATTCAGAGATTATATTGATAATCCGCAATATTATACTTACAAAGCCGGCAACACTTATACTTTTACCAATACTGACGCCGAGCCTATGACCGTTACGCCGGCTAATCAAGCCACAGCCGCGCTTTATAATTACACGCCGCATGTTTATAACGGCAATTATAATTTTTATAAAATCTGGCAACGCTGGTTCACAAAAATTTATCCCGACGGCTCGCTTTTGCAAGCTAGCGGAGAAGCTGGAGTCTGGCTATTGCAAAATGGTTTAATTCGTCCATTTTTATCTAAATCAGCTTTGGTCTCTCGCTTTGACATAAATAAAATTATCATCGTAAATAAATCCGATTTGGATAAATATGAAAAAGGCACGCCGATTAAATTCGCTCAATATTCTTTAGTAAAATCTCCGCGCGGCACGATTTTCTTAATCGTTGATGATAAAAAACGCGGCTTCACTTCTATGGAAGCTTTCAGAAAAATGGGCTTTAACCCCGAAGAAGTCGTTAGCGCCGCCTGGGAAGATATAAATTATTATGCCGACGGTCCGAATATTACCGCTACCTCTACTTATCCGACCGGCGCTTTGCTGCAAAATAATAAAACCGGTGGAATTTATTATGTAATTGATGGCATCAAATATCCGCTAATAGATAAAATTTTCTTAACTACTAAATTTAAAAGTAAAAAAATCATAGCTGTAACTCCGGCGGAATTGGATGGATATGAAACAGCCAAACCTTATCTATTCGGCGACGGCGAATTGCTTAAAACAAAAGATTCTCCTTATACTTATGTAATTTCCGGCGGAAAAAAACTTTTAATAACCTCGGATAAAGTCTTTACTAGTTTAGGTTATAAAATCGAAAATGTTATAATCGTGCCTTCAAGCATTTTGTATTTATATGAAGCCGGCACTCCTTTAACCGAAGAATTATTGGTTAATAATAGTACTAATTAAAATTATAAAATTAAAAATTTAATTTTATGCCAATTGTATTTTCCGCCATTACGCCTCATCCGCCTATCGCCATTCCTACAATCGGCAAAGATAATGTAAAACAGATCGAAGCCACAACTAAAGCTTTCTTAAAACTTGAGCAGGAATTATACGCCTCGCAACCGGATAGCATTATAGTTATTTCTCCGCATGGCTATTTGCAGGAAGACGCTTTTACTATAAATCTAAGCCCGGAATTTACGGCTGGTTTTGATAATTTCGGCGACCTAACGACTAAATTTACTTTAGCCGGAGATGTCGGGTTAGCGCATCAGATAAAAGAAAGTTTGGAAACAAAGGCCCGACTGCAGCTAAATAGCGAACCGGATCTTGACCATGGCGCGTCCGTGCCGCTTTATTTTTTAACTCAACATCTGCCTAAAATAAAAATAATCCCGCTTTATTATTCGGGATTGGATTTAAAAGCTCATTATGATTTCGGGCAAATGATAAAAAGTAAACTGACTAACTCCCCTAACCGAATCGCCATCATCGCTTCCGGCGACTTATCGCACCGTTTAATTAAAAACGCCCCGGCCGGTTATAGCCCTAAAGGAAAAAAATTTGATCAAAAACTTATTGATTGTTTACTAAAAAAAGAAACCGAAGAGCTGATAAAATTAAAACCTGAATTTGTAGAAGAAGCCGGTGAATGCGGCTTAAAATCAATTATGATTTTACTCGGCATTTTAGAAGGCGTACAATACGAACCGCAGCTTTTTTCTTACGAAGGGCCGTTCGGCGTCGGCTATATGGTAATGAATTTTAAATTATAGTTTTTTCTTTCCGCCGTCAACGACTTTAAAAAAGTATTTCCATTTTTCTCCAGTCTGACATAATTCTTTAGTATCATTTAGGGCAGTTTCTATAATAACTCTTGGCTTCTGCTTGCAAACTTTAAAAACTGAATTTCTTTTGTTACTAGGCACGCTTAGTTCCTTAATTACGCGCAATGCCAAATCCTGCCAGGCGTAAGCCGGCGGTTTTGGCAGTAACCCCTTATTTTTTGCGCCTTGGGCGAATAAATCCCCTATTTTTTCCAAACCTTTATCTATTTGCATAATATAATTATATCATATATAGTTTAGAGTTGATAAGTTATATTTTTACTAATTTTATGCCAATCTTAAAAATAATCACACAACCTAATTCTATATTAAGGAAAAAATCTACGGAAATTAATGTTAAAGACATAAAAAGCCGGGAACTGCAGGGCTTAATTTTATCTATGGGGAAAACCATGATAAAAAAAGACGGCGTGGGCTTAGCCGCTCCACAAATAGGAAAAAATATTCGCTTAGTCGTGATTAATTCTAAAGACGGAGTTTTTTGTTTAATAAATCCTAAATTTATCAAAAAATCCTGGGCGCGCGAACTCGGTCAGGAAGGCTGCTTATCCGTACCAGGAGTTTTCGGAAAAGTTAAAAGGCATAAAAAAATTAGTTTAACCTATTATAACCAAAAAGGTGAAAAAGTAAAATTAACCGCCGAAGGCATGATGGCGCGAGTTATTCAACATGAAGTTGATCATCTAGACGGAATTTTATTTATAGATAAAGCAAAAGATTTAGAAAAAGTGGAAGATAAATAATTATGCAAAAAACAAAAATCATTTATATCGGCACGGCCGAATTCGGTCTGCCATCTTTTCAGGCTTTACTAAACGAGCCTGATTTTGAAATTCCTTTGGTTATAACTCAGCCGGATAAACCAGCAGGCCGAAAACAAATTTTGACTTCCCCGCCGATAAAAATAGAAGCTGAAAAAAGAGGTATCACGGTTTTGCAACCGACGCATATTATAGATATTTTAGAAAAAATTTCTTTATTGAAACCGGACTTAATTATCGTTGCGGCTTATGCTCAGCTTATACCTGAGGCGATTTTGAATTTACCTAAATACGGTTGTCTTAATCTGCATGCTTCGCTTTTGCCTAAATATCGCGGTTCAGCCATAATCCAGGCAGCAATTTTAAACGGCGACGAGCAAACCGGAGTAACTATAATGAAAATGGATAAAGGGCTGGACACCGGACCAATTTTAACTCAAAATGCTATTAACATAGAAGAAAACGATACTGCCGGAACATTATATGATAAATTATCGGCTATGAGCTCTGATTTTCTTATTAAAACCGTAAAGAAATATTTAGCCGGAGAAATTGAGCCAAAAATGCAAGATTCAAGCCAAGCCAGTTATGCTAAAGAGATAACTAAAAGCGACGGCTTAATAAATTGGAAAAAACCGGCCGCGGAATTAGAAAAATTTATTAGAGCCATGAACCCTTGGCCGAGCGCCTGGACCTGGCACGAAGGCAAACAGGTTAAAATAATTTGCGCGCAGAATAAACCTTTAGAAATAAATTCTTATAAACCAGGTAAAACTTTTAAATATAATAATGGTTTGGCTGTGCAATGCGGCCGCGATGCTTTAATTATAAAAAAATTACAGCTTGAAGGAAAAAATGCGGTTACGAGCGAAGAATTTTTACGAGGCCATAAAAATTTTATTGGGACTATTTTAGGTTAACGTTATGCCGCCATCGTCTAACGGTTAGGACGCCAGGTTCTCATCCTGGTAATAGGAGTTCGATTCTCCTTGGCGGTACTATAATAAAAAACAGATGAACAATTCATCTGTTTTTTGTAAACTATTTATTTTTTATCATCAACATTTCTTACCTTCGGCACCTGCCAGTAATTAAGCATATATTCAGCCAATTCTCCGAATAACGGCGCGGCCGAACTTTCCGCCCATTCGACATCGCGCGGCTGATCAATTCTTACGAGCATGACAAATTTAGGATCATCGGCCGGAGCAAAGCCGGCGAATGAACCTATGTGAGCGCCAGCTTGATAACCGCCTTTTTTGTCCGGCACTTGCGCCGTGCCCGTCTTACCGGCTACATAATAACCTTTAACGCCGGCTTTTTTACCATGCCCATTCTCTACTACATTAACCATCATGCCGCCTAAAAGCGTAGCAGCTTTTTCCGAAATTATTCTACCGATTACAGTCGGCTGTGTTTCAACTTTTGTTCCATCAGGATTAACTATTTCTTTAACAATATAAGGTTTCATCATAACTCCGTTATTAGCTAAAGCTAAAAATGCTGAAACCATCTGAATAGGAGTAACCGCTATGCCCTGCCCGAATGAAGCCGTGGCGGCATAAAGTTCGCCGACCGAATTTTTATTTAAATTTTTTATATCCCCCTTGCTCTCGCCTTCTAATTCAATGCCGGTCTTTTCCCCAAAGCCGAATTTTTTTACATAATCAGCGAACAAATTCGGCCCGATCGACCGCATAGCAAAAATTGCGCCGGTGTTTAAAGATTTTTCTAAAACCTCGGTCATGGTTTGCACGCCGTTAGATTTATGATCGGAATTTTCTATTTTATATTTAGCGATTATAACCTGGCCGGTATCTTCATAAGTTGTTTGCGGAGTTACTTTTTCCTGGTCTAAAGCCATGGCCATGGTTAAAACTTTAAAAATAGAACCCGGCTCGTATTGGGAAAAAATCGCCGGATTAGTAAAAATTTTTATATCCTTAACATCTTTATAACTATTACCATCATAATCAGGATTAGAACACATGGCTAAAACCGCCCCGGTTTTAGGCTCTAAAATTATTACGCTACCGCCATCGGCTCCATGCCTAGCCACCGCTTCGTTTAATTTCTGGCAGGCCGTAAATTGGATGGAACGATCTATAGTTAAAATTAAATCGCTGCCGTCGTTAGCTTTATTATATTCGCGGTCATTAATAATTATCGGCTTGCCCCTAGCATCTCTTTCAACTTTTATGGAGCCGGCTGAACCGGTTAATTCTTGATTAAAAAATTCTTCCAAACCGTATCGGCCCTTTTGATCATCGCCAACATAACCAACAAAGCCTAAAATATTGGAACCGATATTTTTTTCCGGATAAAAACGAAATGAACTTTCGGAAAAACCGATGCCGTCTATTTTTAATTCTTTTTTAATAGTTTCTTTTTTTTCCCTGTCATAATATGGAAATAGGATAGTGCCGGCGTCTATTTCCAAATCTTCGATTTTTAAAGCGTCGGCCGGATCGCTTAAACCTAAATAAAATTTCTTTAAAATTTCTTCATCAACTTTCTGCTCTAACGGCTCATAAACATCGCCGGGTTTATTAAGCCTCTCTAAATAAGCTTCAACGGCCTGTTTTTTTCTTAATTCAATTTCAGCTTCGCGTTTAATTTGCCTTAACTCTTGAAAAGTTTTATCGGCTAAAAGCGCTTGATGCGCGGCGATAACTTCAGCTTCTTTAATTTTATAGGCTTCATCTTTAACATCGCCCAAAACCTTTAATTTAGCTTTTAAACTTTCTTCATCTTCTTTTTTAAATATTTCTTCAACCTCTTTTTCTGTTTTTTCTTTTTTAAAAGTTATATAAAGCTGCTCGCCTATTTTATTAGCATCTTTTATATCTTTCGGCACGGCATAAAGCAAAGCAAAATCTTTATTGGTGGCTACCGGGTAAAGTTTATTGTCAGCGCTTTTTATGTCATTTTGCAAAAAAATCCGGCCACGAACCGGATTGATTAAATTATAAATTTGGTGCTGATCGGCGGCTAGCGTAGAATATAAATCATAATTAAAAATCTGCAAACTGATTAATTTATAAACAACTGCTCCGGCCAATAAAAAAATAATCGCGATTACTAGATTAATGCGACTATTATTTATTTTTTCGCTATTGCCCTGTCTTTTTTTCCAAAACGACATAAAATATCTATTAGAATCTATTAAAAAAATTAATGGCCGTAGAGTTTCGCTCGCTATTAAAAATTTTTTCTAAAAAAGTTTTTACTTTTTAGCCACAGCTTCAATTCCTGAATTTAAATAACTTACTTCGCCAACCGCCACCATTTTTAGCTCGCCGATTTTATCTTTTATATTTGCATAAGAGCTAGAAGTTAAAGCGCTAAGCTCAAGTTTATTATTAACTTCGACTAATTTACTTTTCTGCTGTTTAAGATCAGACAAAGCAAAACCTTTTATGGATAAATCATTGACGCCAGCCACATAATAAACCGATAAAATAATTATAGCAAAAAATATGGCTTTGTTTAAATTTTTCAGATTAAAAACCTTTTTAATCAATGGCAATTTTGTATTTTTTGTTTTTTCCATATTTGTTTTTATTTTTTGTTTGCTGCCCTGAGTTTAGCGCTCCTGGCTCGAGGATTTTTTAAGACCTCCTCCTCAGTTGGCCTTAAAATCTGGTTATTTAATATTTTTAAACTAGCCTTATGACCGCATTGGCAGATTGGCATAGCGGGCGGGCAAAGGCAATCTTTAGATTCTTGTTTAAAATATTGTTTAACGATTCTATCTTCTAAGCTATGATAAGAAATAATTACTAATTTACCGCCGGTTTTTAATAATCCAACTGCTTGAGGCAAAACCGCTTGTAGATTTTCTAATTCTCCATTAACGGCGATACGCAAGGCCTGAAAAACTTTAGTAGCCGGATGTATTTTATCTTGAAATCTTTTAGGTATGTTTTTAATAATAATTTCTGATAATTCTCCGGTGGTAGTAATTTTTTTTAATTTGCGTTCGCTAACTATGGCTAAAGCTATTTTATAGGCGAACTTTTCTTCGCCATAATCTCTAAATATTTTAGTCAAATCTTCAGCACTCCAAGTATTAATAATATTTTCCGCCGTCTCCCCTATCTTCTCGCCAAAATTCATTCTTAGCGGCGCAGTAGATAATTTAAAAGAAAATCCTCTGCTCCGGTCTTCGAGTTGAGCTGATGATAGCCCCAAATCAAGTACAATGCCGTCAAACTTGGCATTTTCTTTAAAATATTTTTTGACAATGATTTGTAAATTTTTAAAATTGTCATGTGCTAAAATTATGTTTTTATTTTTTATTTCTGTTTTAAATTTTTTTTGAGCGTTAGCTATGGCTATATTATCCAAATCAACAGCTAAAACTTTTCCTTGACCGCCGATTTTTTCTAAAATCGCTTTGCTATATCCGCCGCCGCCTAAAGTGCAATCTATAAAACTTTGACCAATTTTAGGTTTAAAAATTTCCATTACCTCCTTAAGCATGACTGGCGTGTGTTTATATTCCATCGGCTTTTAAATTACAAAATTAAAGCTCTTTGCCTTTGCGCCATAATTTCTTTTAAAATTCCAGTATCAACCAGCGGCGCTTTTATAACTCTCACCTTTATGCTTTGCGCTTGCTTTCTTGGGCTTTGGCAAATAATTGATTTAATCATATTTTTGTTTTTATTTTTTACCCTGGTAAATAATTGAATTTGCCCGGGCTAATTTTTTTACACTCCAAGCTCGCCTAACGCTTCGGCAATATCGGCGCTTTTCTTTTCAGTGCCTTTTTTATATTTATTCCAAGCTGTTTCATCCCAAATTTCTAAACGGTTATAAAGGCCAGCAATAATTAAATTCTTTTTTAAACCGGCAAACTTTCTTAAATATTCCGGTAGCATAATTCGGCCTTGATTATCAAAATTAACATCCATGGCTCCGCCCAGCATTAAACGAGAAAAAGCGCGCGTGTTAGATTTACTTATTGGCAGCTTAGCTAATTTCATGGCCAGCTCCTGCCATTCTTTTTTAGAGTACAAAAAAAGGCAGTTATCCAATCCTTTAGTAACTACTGCTCCGCTTTTTAATATGGCACGGAATTTGGCCGGAACCGCTACCCTGCCCTTATCGTCTAAATTGTGATTATATTCTCCGATAAACATGAAAAATTTTTATAAAGTGTTAAGGCCCACGAGAAGTCTGACCAGCGGCAAGCCGCTCTTCAGACCCCTTCTTTGCCTTAATTAAATTTTGTTTCGTTAGGCACGAAACTGGCCATTCTCGCCGGCGTTATTATCTTGGCCGGCTTTATTTTTATTTTTGTTTTTTTAAAAAAGCTTAGGATAAAGGATTTTACCGTTTCACCACTATTCCCCACCGTTCACCATTATACTATAATTATATACCACTTAATGCCATTTGTCAATGATAAGCTACCACTAAAATTACAGCTAAAATTAAAGTAAAAATAATAAAAAATACCCACCGCCTGACCGATGGATATTTTATGAAAAATATTATGAAATTTTTTTTATTTAGTTATCAACAACTTTATCCACATTTATTTCTTCTTCTCGGTTATATCCGGATCTCTGTCATAAACAGGTTCAATAATTTTAAAGCTTCTTTTTTCATTTCTTGCAGACTTGCTTTTGCCGCTTTTGCCTGATATGGCAATGTCTAGAGCATAAGCTAAAGCATTAGCCGTTACCACGCCGATACGCAATGAAGTAAACGAGCCTCCCCTATTTTCTATCTGTATATTTTTTAAATCTTTTAATTTTAACTTATTAGCTTTAACTAATTTATCTATGGCCGGTAAAAGTTTCTCCGCCTGCGTTCGCTCGGCTTTAATTTTTTTAAGCACAACAATTCGACCTTTATTCTTAAGGCTAATTTCTATTAAATTATTTGGCGTGGTGTTGATATATAATGTCATAAAATTACTATAACAAAAAAATAAAAATAAAAAAAGGCGTTTCTGTATTGCAAGAAACGCCTAGAAACTTAAACAATTTTATTATGGCACGGATAAAACCAGTATTTGTTTTACCGAGTCATAATAACTGGACCCTGCCATATCGGCATAAGAATTGGATGCGTAATCGCCGCCGTAATTCAATTCTAATGTTGTTGGTCTATCTCGTTCGGTTTCAAATTTACCCCAGCCGCTTGAATCATAGATAATTTGGTCGCCAGGAGACCAACTCGTGAAATTTCCTCGAACAAAAGGTTTGGCGATAGAGCCGGCAATATAATTGTTATTTAAATAAATGACAACCTTGCCTTCGACAATATCATAACGCAACCAATTATCACCGTTTACTCCAGGAGAATTTCCGAATGGCGCTCGACCATATATGTATATCGAGCCATTGCAGAAACCGATCAAAAGAGTTCCTTTGTCTTTATTAAAATAAATAGAACCGCCAACATCTGCCCAACTGTTGCTATCGTGATCTCCGCCGTAATTAAAATTTATATACTTATTGAATGTAACAATTTTAGCCTCATAGTATCCGTCCTTATTAAAATCGGTGATATTTTCTATATTCCAACTATTAAAATCACCGGCTATAAAAGGATTGGTTAACAACCCGGTAGCTGGGATTGCTTCTTTCCACAACTCCAAATTGTATTCCCAACGATAATCAGGCAGTAGCTTAGCCGACACTAAACGCACATATTTATCCGGGCTAAGTTCCGGCTCAACCGTAAAAGTAGAAGAAAAATTATCGACCATCTGATTGCCGGCTAAATCAATAACTGCATTAGACGGTATACTAATAGCGTAATTTTCTCCCTTCACCAAACTATTGCTGGGCGTAAAAATATAAGTTGCTGTTTCGCTGTTATAGCTACCAGCGCCCTCGACAGAATTACCGGCGTTATTCTTCAAGGGATTAACGGCGAGAATGTTCGCTGACCTTATATCTTCTGAAAAATTAATCACAATTTTTGAAGTTGGAGAAATTCTAACGCTCTTATCCGCCGGCAATACCTTTATAACTTGTGGCGGAATAGTGTCTGCTATAATCTGAACTACGGTAAAAGACGAAAGAAAATCTCCAGCCATTTCATTATCGGAGCCATCAATCACTTTCCCCGCCAAAATTCTCACATGGTATTTTTCTCCAGCTAATAAATTACTGCTTGGCGTAAATAATAAAATCTGGCTATTGTAAACCGCGGTTCCGGCTACTTCATGGCCATGATCATCAGTCAGTATAAGAGCTTCGAGAACGTCAGGAGACATAACATCTTCAGAAAATGTGACTTGAATCAAGGCTCCTGCAGAAATATTGCTGCTTCCATCAGATGGCGATATAATATTTATTTTTGGCGCAATTATGTCAACTGATCCCTGTAATACATTAAAAGACGAAAGAAAATCTTTAAGCATCGCATTGCCCGAATTATTTATCACTTTTGCCGCCAAAATTCTAACATAATATTGGCCTGGCTGAAATGCTTTATCCGGAGTAAATGTTAAAACTCGGTTATTATACAAGGACACTCCTGATAAATCTTGACCGCTGTTGTTAGTAACCACTATTGCCTGGAGAACATCCGCGTATATAACATCTTCAGAAAACGTAATAGTAATTATACCATTGCCCTCCGCATTTGCTCCGTCAGATGGCGTGATGCTTATAACTTCTGGTCTTATAACCGGGGCGTTATTACCGCCTGAACCGCTGCCTCCACCACTACAACCCACCAAAAAAATAAATAAAAACCAACAAAACCACAACATTGTTTCTTTTCTTCTCATGATCTGCTCCTCCTTTATATTCTTTTGTTTAAATTATTTTTAATGACCAAATTTCTTATATATAAAAGGAATATTAACTCCTTAATATCCCCTTATTAATAAAACTAAATTTTATAATTAAACAATTAAAAAAACCAAACTGCTATTTTTTGCGCTAATTTCAATCTGAAAAAATGTTTTTGTTTATTAGCGGCTTCAGCTAAGACTTGCCTATAAATTTTCGCGGTAGTAATAACTAATTTTGACCAATTATAATTTTTATTAACTTCCGCTTTGGCTAGCAAGCCGTATTTATGAACTAAGGCCGTATGTTTTAATAAATAAACTAATTTTATCTTTAAACTTCTAACATTTTTATTTTTAAAATTTACTCCGCATTTTTTAATAACATCGGTATTCTCTCTGATATCGCTTACTAAGACGCATTTTTTGTAAGCCATGGCTTCTAACAAAGCTATGGATAAACCCTCTGATTCGGAAGGTTGCACAAAAAGATAAGCGTTGGAAAAAAGTTCAGCTAAAGTAGAGCCGACTTGATTGCCAGTAAAAATTATATTCTTATTGCCGCGAGTTGATTCTTTAAGTTTTTTTACATAATTATCAGTATAAGCTCCGTCTCCGACTATAACTAACTTTTTCTTAGTTTTTATGCTTTTATAAGCATCAATTAAATATTGAACTCCTTTATGGCCTACCAACCTGGTAACCGCTAAAATATATCCATCTTTTTCTAACCCCCATTTTTTTATTTGATTAACTTTTATCTGCTTCATTGCACTGACACCATTAGGGATGAAAGCGGATTTAATATTATGTTTAGATTTAGCATAATTGGTTAAAGATTGCGAAATGGTAATTACTTTATCAGCCGAATGGCAGGCAAATCTCTCAGCCAGTCTTAAGCAGGTTTTGGCTAAACGACCCCATTTCTGATGCTCATAACATTTAGTATGAAAAGTAAAAACTACCGGCACACCCGGTTTTAATAATTTAGCTAACCAGATTAAAGAAGACGGCCCGATAGAATGAAAGTGGATAACATCAACATCCCTTTTTATTAAATCTAAACAGGCGCGAAAAGTATGACTAATAGCGTCAAAATGTTTAGTGGCTATATTGGGCAAGCTAATTAAATTAACGCCTTTATATTTGCGTAAATCAGCTTTAGTATGATTCGGTCTGGTATAGACAAAAACTTCATGGCCAGCTTTGGCTAATCGTGTTGACAGCTCTTCAACATGCCTTTCTACTCCGCCGAATTTGGCCGGAATGCCCTTTTGTCCGATAAAATATATTTTCATAATAAATTGCTATAAAACTTATCAATTTCCCTTATTTTAATAGCATTTTTTAAGCTTATTTTAGCTATTTAATGCCTATTTTTACCTAAAAAATTATTTAACTTATAATTCTAACATAGAAAAATTGATTTGTCAAGTATGTTTAGCTCAGGCTGGCTATTATTAGTTTTTGTCCATAATTATAAAAGCATAATTATCACTCGATAAATCATTGGTTAAATCGCCAAATGATTTTTCAATATTTTCTCGAGTAAAATCATCGAAGAAATTATATTTTATATTGTTAAGCAATAAAATTTTCTTTTTGGCATTAGCGGCGTTAGGAATAATAGTTAAGGCAAAAGCTAAGCGGCAATTTTCATCCAGGCTGCCGACTTCATCAACCTGCCAAGTAAACATATTTTTCTTGTCGTCAAAGGTAAGCGTCCCCTTATTAACGCTGCTTTCATTCGACCAAATTACGCCGGCTGGCAGCTCGGCTGAAACTTGCAAATCAGCCAGCTTATTGCCATGGTTTTTTAATTGCCAAAAAATCCAATACTTCGTCGGTATGCCGGCGACCGGCGGTATTGGCCCTACTCCGAGCTGATCGCCGTAAACGCTAAAATATCTTGTTTCAGCTTTAAATTGATAAGTGGTTTTTATTTTAGAAGTATCAGATGAATAATATCCTCTTAATAAATCTTTATTGATATAATATTGCGCCACAGCCTTTACGCTAATTGCATCGTTAATAAGAATCTCGGAGCGGGAAAATTGAGCGGTTATTTCAATATCTTCAGCTTCGCCTGACTTGAAACTTCTATCAAAAATTATTTGTTTACCAATTAACCTAACAAAAGGCTTATTGGCCATTTTAACTGATTTTAAATTATGGCTGGGCTTATTGGCTGATAAATCTAAAACCAAATTATCAATACTTTTATCGCCGGAATTTTTTAAGGTAATTTTATAAATAATATCATCATCAATATCAACAACTTGTTTATCCGGCTTTATTTTTATAGACAAATCGGTTTCTTTAACAACGAAAATGCCGGTTAAATCCGCTTGATTAACTTTTTTGCCATTGATCGACGCGTCGGCCACTAATTTTATTTCCGCTTTGTCCCCCGCCCCGTCATAAATTACGCTAAATTTTATAGTTAGATTTTCACCGGCTTTTAGCTGCTTTATTTTTAATTTATTGTTTTCTTTTTCTACTTTATTTTTATCTTCTTCCAAATTTAAAGATATGCCAGAATTAATAAAACTTAATTCTAAATCTTTCAAATCGAATTGGCTGATATTTTTTAAAGTCAGGGAAATAGGCGTGGGTTGGCCACGATATAAAAAACCAGAATTATCACAAGTTATTTTAAGGCTCGATAAATCAATATTTATTTTTCTGGAAAATAATTCATTAATTAATTTTCCGTTTAATAAATAACTTACATTAAGTATTACCTCGGAAGAACTGCCTGGAGCGCCGATAAAAACCCCCTTAATTTTTATTGCGCCATTGCCACCGGGTATTAAATGCCCGATTTCAAAACTATTAGTTTTTTTATGGAAAAAATTATCAGGCGAAACTTCTTCTAAAATAAAACCTTCGGGAGAATTAAAGGAAAATTTTGTTTCCTCTAAATTAACTTTGGAAGTGTTGGCATATTTTATTTGAAAAATTACTTCCTGGCCGCTAACAATTTTATCTTTATCATAAGACACGTCAAAAGACAGCCTGTTTTTATAAGAAAAATCTGTAAATTTAATGAAAATTATAAAAAATATTAATACCACGACCATTGACGCTAAAATTATATCTATGGCCAGATGGATTTTTCTTTCCCGGTAATGCCTGTCATATCTCCATCTTAAGTAATTATTCAATTTTCTAATAGTTTTAAACATATGTTTTATTTAAAATATATTTATATTAACCAAAATTTCATCAATATTGTCATTGTCTATATCGTTTACCGAAACATAGGCGCCTTGTCTGCTTTTTTTATCAGCAGCGAAAAATTGGCCTAAGAGCTTACCTTTATCGTCAAAAATTCTTACTTGCGGTCCGCCGCCCTGCCCGGCTCCGGCGATAATTTCGTCTTTGCCATCTCCGTTTATATCTCCTGAGGCAACGTTTACGCCGCCGCGAAAATTCTTGTCAAAAGCGAAAAATTGGCCTAAGAGCTTACCTTTATCGTCAAAAATTCTTACTTGCGGTCCGCCGCCCTGCCCGGCTCCGGCGATAATCTGTTTAGTTAAATTATTTTTACTTAATTGAGCTACGGCAAAATTAATATTTATTTTTGAAGATACGAAAGGGTTAAAGGAAAAAATAACTTTTCCGTTTTTATAAATAGATATTTTCCCTTCACCATCAACTATAATTTCTTTGGCCCCATCATTATTAATGTCGGAAATTAAAATTTTAACTCCGCTGGCCATATTTGGTCGATAAGAAAAAAAACCGTTTCTAACCTGCTGGCCGAAAGAATTAAAAACGCGAATAAAGCCGCCGTTATAATAAGCGTTATTTTCTATTTCTTTCTGAATTTTTAAAGCGATAAATCCGTCGTTAGGCTTTAATTTAAACCAATTGATTTTTTCTCCGCTATTTACCATTGGATCTTGCGAGCCTTTTATTTTTTCAAATTCTTCTTTGCTAAAAACGTAAACTTGTTCAACTGAGGTGGAGTTAGTAATAACTATGCCGTTTTCAAAGTCACGACGCCATAAACCAGCTTGCACGGTTCCGTCTTTAGTATTAAGCAAATTATAAGCCTTAGACTCGGCGCGGCCAAGGTTAATATTATACTCATCAAACCACCAAACCTGCGCATGATTCTGGTCGCCTTGATCATAAGAAAAATACCCGTCACCTAATAAAGCGCTAGTTAAACCAAATCTCATATTACGCAATTTTTCCGCCCAGCTGCAATCGCCGTCGTTATCAATATTAGAATTAATTATATAAGTATATTTTTCATTGTTATTGTTGAGATAAACATTCATTAATTTTGACCAACCATTAGCCCCTAACCATTTAACAGGAAAATTTTCCATCATTTCACCATCTAATTTATCTTTATAAGTCCCGGCAATATTCAAATTAGCAATTAATGGCAAGGGACTAATTTTTTGTTTAGTATTAACCAATAATTCATTAATGCCATTAAACCAATATTGATTTAAACCGGGCATATTAAGCTTGCCATTTAATCTTTTATCGGCCGTAACAATATCTCCATTATTTAACCAGTTTAACTCAGAAGAAACCATGTCATAAAAAATTCCATCCCAATTACCATCTGATAAAATCTCATCTTTAACAAAATTGGGCAAATAATTTTTCCAACCGCTGCCAATATCCACTATTTTTATAGTAGGCCAGGTGCTATTAAAACTAATAATCCCATTAGAATTATCTCTAAGCCACCAATTGCCGCTATCAGCGGCTTGATAATTTTTTGCTCTGTATTCCGACCAATCGCCTATTCCTTGTGTGTTAACGCTCTGGCTAGGCACATAAGCAAAAATCTTTTCTTGCTGATTTTTCGATTTAATATTAAATAATAAATTAGGGGTTAATCTAGCCACTTCAGCGTCAAGAACAACTAAATCATATTTAGATAATTCACTTAGGTGCTCTTCGGGAATAATTGGCTGTAAATAATAATTAGCTATTTTAGGAAAAACATCTTTAGAATCAAAAGCCTGCGTCGACGCAGGAATAAATAAAAAAGAAAGTAATAAAAAAACTGCAGTCGCGTATTTTTTAAAATTATTTTTTATCGAGCGCTTATCTATTAATTGCTGATAAAATTTTATAATTTCTGATAAATATTTTTCCGGCTGATATTTTGCGCTTACTAAAAGAGCCGCCTGGCTTAATTTTTTTTCATCGCCTTGGTCTAATTTATGGATGGCGGCGGCTAAACTTTTTTCATCTCCAGCCTTAAATAAGAAACCATTTTCACCATCAACTATCATTTCCTTTAAGCCACCGATAGCCGAGGCTATAATCGGTTTTCCGGCGGACAACGCCTCTAAAACTACATAGGGAAAATTTTCCGGCCAAATTGACGGAACTATAACTGCGCGAGAATTTATAATATAATTATTTAAATCCTGGCCGTATTTTGCGCCGAGCATTTCTATTCTATCCGTTAATTTTAATTTTTCAATTAAATTTTTAATTTTTTTAAAATCTGGACCAGCGCCGACAATTTTTAATTTAAACTTTTGTTCAGTTAAGGCCATGGCCTTAATTAAAGTATTAATACCCTTTTCTTCGGCCAATCTACCGTAATAAAGTAAATATGGCTCACTAGGTAATTTAGGCGTTGAGCCGGATAATGATGCATTATTAAAATTATTAAGCACTTTTATTTTATTTTCCGGAACGCCGAAATTAACGCAAATATCTTTCATAAATCTGCTGGGCGCAATAAATAAATCTATTTTTTCATAAACTTTTTTAAAGCGGCAATAATAAGCTTCTAAACTAGCCAATAAACTTTTTAAAAATGATTTTTTTAAACATTTATTAAGAGTACAATTATAATACTTTCCGCCGCGGCATTTATAGCAAACTTCTCCGCAAGTAAATAATTTATAATTAGGACATATTAATTTATAATCATGCAAAGTCTGCACTATAGGAATATTATATTTTTTTAGAACATTAATAATCGACGAGCTTAATTGATGAGAAAAATTATGCAGATGCGCGATATCCGGCCGCTCTTCTTTAATTAATTTTTCCAATTGGTTCGCCGCTTCGCTATTATAAAATAATTTAAAAATATTTTTTAGGCTAAATTTTTCCAAACTAACTGGTTTAGAAAAATAACGGCTATAAGGCGTGGTTTCATTTTTTTTATCCTGCATGGAAAAAGGTATGACCTCATGACCGGCCTTACGCAATAGATCGGATAAAACAAAAAAATGGCGCTCGGATCCGCCTTTTAAATAATAAAATTTATTTATTTGCAGAATTTTCATAATGAATCATCAGAAAATTATTCCGTAATAACCAAAAAACAAATTTAGGCCAATGTTTTTTAATGGCCATTCTAACCGTGCAGATCATCCAGTTAGAATTTTCATCAACTTGAGCATCTGCTAAATTATTAAAACCATTAATTAAATTGCCCATTTTTTTATTAGAAATATCGCACGGGTAAATATCGCCGTATGGATCAACAAATAAATTATATTTACCAGAATAATCCGGTAAAATTCTTTTACCGGTTAAAATAAATTCTCTTAAACCAAAAGCAAAATAAGCGCGCAACCATCTTTTAGGTGAAAAACTTTTTAACTCGCGTTTTATGAGCCAATCAAGCGCTTTAGCCATTTCCTGTTTTTTTTCTATGCGATTTTCAGCATCAAAATAATTATCGCCAGAGTGCACCGCGGCCAAAGTCATTTCTATATTTAACTCACGGCTTAAATTATAAACTTTAGGCAACTCATCTATATTATAATCACCTAAAGTGAAAGCTATTCTTAAATTTTTTAAACCAATTTTTTGTAAACCTTTTATGGTTGTCATAACTTTATCAAAACCTCCGGGTATGCCGCGAATTTCATCGTGCTTACCGCCAATACCGTCTAAAGAAATAGCGATGCCGAAACTAGGAATAATTTTTCTTATTCTTTTGGCTCTCTCTATAATTAAATCAGTAGCAAAACCATTACTGGAAATTATTATGGCGGCTTTAGGGCTGGTCTTAGAAATTACTGTTAAAACCTCTTCTAAATCACTTCTTAAAAATGGTTCTCCGCCAGTAATATTAATATTTGATAAATCAGAGGGTATTTTATTATAAACATCAGCTTTTAAGTCGCTGATTAAATTTTTACGCCAAATATTGCACATTCTGCAGCGAGAATTGCATTGATAAGTAACAGCTATAACTAAGTCTTTGCAGCTTGATTTTTCCATAATATTATTATAAATTTAATACATTGGATCTATTTACTCAATATTATATATTAACATAATTATAAAAAAATGTCAAATAAAAAAAGCACTATAATTCTATTCTTTATCGGGCTCTTACTAGTAAGTCTTTTTTTACTAATCAATCTAGAGGCTAGCGCAAAAATTTTATTAGTTATCTTGTTTGGCATTTTTACGATCGCTTTTATAAAACCAATCTTAGGATTACTACTCTTAATAATTATAAGACCATGCTTAGATATTCTAACTGATCAAGCTATTATTACTACTGATCATTTTAGTTTAAACATTGCTTCAATTATTGCTGTTTTAACTATTCTATTCTCTATTATTATTTTAATTAAAAATTTTTCCAAAATTAAAACCTTGCCGCTTAAATATAGTTGGATTATTTTTGTCGCGCTAGCCATAATATCAATTTTTTTCTCTTACAGCCCCTATTTAAGCCTGGCTGAAAGCTTGCGCTTACTAAGCATCTTAGCTGTTTACATTTTAGCTTATTTATTAGTTGATTCAAAGCAAGATTTGCAGAATCTAATTAAAGCTATAATTTTTTCTGCTATTATACCCTCGTTCTTCGCTTTATGGCAATTCTACACCGATACTGGTTTGTCCATACCTTTCGAAGGAATTTATAACAGAATTTACGGCACCTTCGCCCACCCTAATTTGTTTGCTTATTATATTTTATTGCCCATAGCTTTATCGCTTTTTATTTTTCTGAGCGGTAATAGAAAAAAAATAAATAATATTTTATACTTTTTGTTTGCTATATTTTTTACAATAATTTTATCTCTTACTTTTACTAGAGGAGCCTGGCTGTCATTTTTAATAATTTTGGCGGTAATCGGAATTCTCCGCTATCGCGCTTTATTAATCAGTGCCATAATTGTTTTAGCTCTAGCATATTTATTAATTGAACCATTAAACTACCGCGTTAATGATTTAGTTGCTAACCGCTCCGATAGTTCAATCCAATGGCGAATTAATCTTTGGAATGATGCCAAAGAATATGTTAAAGCTCAACCTTTGCTAGGTTATGGCGCCGGTACGGCTAGCAACTTAATTCTTGATAAAAGAGGAGAGAAATTCGGCTCCAGCGATCCGCACAATGACTATTTAAAAATTGCTCTTGAAAATGGCCTTATCGGATTACTAACCTACTTAGCAATTATAGCTGGTTTGTTTATAAAGTTGATAAAAACATATTTTGGCGCCGAACAGCCTAAATTAAAAATTTTAATTTTATCAATAATTGGCTTATTAATATCTTTCTATACCATGAGCGCCGCGGATAACATTTTAAGAAACACCGCTTTAATGTGGTCGTTTTGGGCGCTTATCGGCGGTGTCTTTACTATCTCTGCTATAACGAGCAATCAGAAAGAGTGAAAACAATCTCACAAATACTTTATCTTATAAAAAAAGGTTCCGTTTGTTCGGAACCTTTTGTGTCTTTTTATTGTTTACTTTTTATTTATTGGCTGGCGTCCTTACGGTTATAAAACCATAAGAAGATGAGCAATACCAGTTACCTATAAACCCCTCGCAGTTATTCGTGCCAACACATTCTTTGTGCCAGCCGTTCCAGTCGGCCTTTAAGTCTTTCCAATAATCAAGGCCTAACTGCAAACAGATTTTACCTTGCAGTTTAAATTTTGCCTCCACTACATGGTGGGAGCCGTTTTTTACCTCGGCTCTCGATGTCCACCAATGCAATATCTTGTCCGGCGTTTCTTCGGCTTTTAAAACTAAACAGCCGTTCTCGAGACAAGAATTTTGGATTGGCTGATGCTTATCATCGGCGAACCAATTTGGTTGGCGGCTATATAATCCTCCTTTCTTTTTATCTAAAAAAGGAGAATCACTTTGGTCGTAGTTCTCTTCAGTAATAATTTTTTCATCGCCTTGCTCATTAATTTCAATGAGCCGAAGAAAATCAACAAAGGCTATGCCGCCTTCTCCGCCCTGCTCAGTAGTAGTAGCAACTTGAGCCCAAGCAACAGCAGTAGAAAATCCCGCCGGCGCTTTTTGTCTTAGCACGTTCTGCTGTTTCCAGATTGCTCCATCTGGATACTTCTGGGTAGTGGCGCAAGACATAAGCAAAAACAATAAAAAGATCATCCCTATAATTTTTAAAATTTTCATGATACACTCCTCCTTTATAAAAGTATTCTTATAAAAATTACGGAACATTATACATTAACATTTTTTTTAATTTTTGTCAACGCATAATACTTTTTTAAAAAAATACCCCGGTTTCTTTTATTAGAAACCGGGGGTTAATTATTTTATCTGTCGAGATTTATTCCCAGGCCGGATAATCTCTTGGCACCGACTTTGTTTCGCCGGTACTGATTTTTGTAACGAACTGATACGCAATATTGCCTTTTTTGTCAGCTCGACAAAGTTCATCATCAGGGTTGATGTCTAACCAGAAAATTTTATTTTCTTTTGCTACTTTACCCCAACCCCTCAACATTATAATATCTGACTTTCCGGTACCTTTAACGGTTGCCGTGGCATATCTGCCGGACTTTTCCGTCTTCACTTTGTAATCGCCGATAGCAACTTTAACCCATTGACCATCAATGTACTCAGCGAAATCGAAATATAATGTCGGCACTCCATCTTTTTGTCTTTCGGAAAGAGGTATGGCTATTGTTATTCCTTTTTCTGCATCAGGAGCAACTTTCACATATTCTTTTCCGAAACCTAAGCCGCCAAAAGGTGATATAACTTTGGTATCAGCCGACGGCAATTGAAAATCCGCAAATGCCGTACCACAAACAAAAAACGACACAACAACTAACAACAACCACAACTTTTTCATAACTTCCTCCTTATATTTTGTTTTATTTTTTTATTTTTCCCAGACTTTTAGTAAGACATGGGTTGATTGTGTAACGGTTCATTCAAATTATTAACATTTTCGACTTTCTCAAATATCGGCTGTTCCACTTTTTTATTGGTCAGCCAATCGTAAAAATCCATCACATACTCGCTAACATCAAGAAGAGCATAAATCTGATATTGATCGCCTTCGCCACTAAATATCTCTTTATAGATTGCTCCCAAGTTAAGAGACTTAACTTTTTTGTAAGCGAATTTAATATTCGGTCCAATTTCACCGAAATTAAACAACCCATCGCTTGCCAAATTTCTTTGAGATAAACCAAATTCTTTTCCAAGTCCAGCTTTTATCGCCGGGGTTATCCGTAAATCACCGATATTAAAATCATAAATGGCTTGATCGATGGTTACTTCGTACATCTTATTATCGCTTGTGTCAGGAGCTAAAGGTCCGTTGTCCCAATAATGCTTTTGATCGGCTTTGAAAACATGCCGATATTCAGCATTTAGCTCTGTCTCAGGCAAAAACTTTTTGCCTTCGACTCTTCTCGCATAATAATTCAGATGGGCCGAAATAATACCTATTGCATCCTCCTGCTCGCTGCGGTATTTACCGGTGCCACCTTGTTCTATTGTTGTGCTACCGAAACCACCCTCATTATAAAGGCGGCCATACATAACGTCAATGTCGCCGTCATAATTTTTGAGGCCGTTTATAAACTTCAAGGAAGGACCAGCAGCCCATTCATTCCATTTATAATTATAGTCCTTGTCATGGCCTTCGCCACCAGACAGGAACGCAGCAATACCACCGTAAAAATCCGTATCACCGACTTTACCGATGAAGCATCTTTCTCTGACTTTGAGCCAGTAATAATACCCATCGGCATCCTGATCCGAATGCGAATTTTCATAATACCCGGTTCCCATGATGAGATCGGTTTTGCAATGACCATTATATTCGCCGCAAGGCTCTTCCTTAACCTCTTCCACCGGAATTTCTTCGGGCGGAATCAATAGAGCCATAGGCTCTTCGGGGGGCGCTGGTTCAGGCTCGGGCACAACTTCGGGTTCGGGCGGTGCAGGCGCAGGCTCGGCTACCACTTCGGGTTCCGGAGGCTTCGGCGCCTCTTCTTTCCACCAAGACCAATTACTGCAAATAAGCGGTTTGATAAGGTAATAAATATAACCATCAAACTCAACCTTAGCATACATCTCTGCATCTAGCTGGTCTTCCGGCAACTGCACCTCGACATTATTACGAACCTTATAATTATCGTACATCTGTTGAGCAAACACTTTCCCAACTTCCATGCGATAAGGTTCACTTTGTTTTTTCTCAACGGCCGCTGTGAACTTCACTTTAACTTCTTCGGGGAGAAGATCAAAAAGATTCATCTCCATTGCTTTAATAAAATTTCTGCCGTCGAAAGGGTTTGTGCCGCCTTTTTCCCAAATAAAGGGAAAAGCCTTTTCTGGAATTTCCAGAGTCTGGCCGGGGTAAATCCTATTAGGGTTCTTAATCTCTGCTTCGTTCGCCTTGTAAACAGTTTGCCAATTAAGGCCATACTGCTTAGCGATCGAGGAGAGACACTCGCCTTTCTTAACTGGGTGTTGCGTAGCCTGGGCAAGCCCGGTCACGCAAAACATTGTCAGAAAGGAAACGACAACTGCAAAAAATAATGTCTTCTTCATGATCGTTCTCCTTTTTTGATTTTTGTTTTTTGTGTTTGGGCGACTTGCCTCTTCAAATAACTCGTATCTTAGATTTTATTTTTTATCTTTTTGGGCGCTATTGCGTCTTATCCAGCCAATGGCTTTCAAAGCATTCTCCAATTGGAGAACTTTTTTAAGGTTCCCCAATGGGGCGCCTTCCTAAGATAAATCATAATTTCTTCGATTCTTATTACTTTTATTAAGCTCGACGCAACAAACAATTAATCCCGCATTGCGGAATTTATTTCTTGATTATCTTACTGTTATATACCAACACGCAGTTATTGTACTCTTCATACGTATTGGCTTTTTCACAGGGCGTGCCCTGGATAGAAAGTTTCACATTTTCCGGTAATAAACGTTCGGAATTGCGAAAATTTTTCGTCGCGATTGACGACGAAGCTACTGGTTTATAATTCTTCTCGTAGTACTCCAGCAATTCATAATAATCACCTGCTGTCAGTACTCTGTCCATGTAGCCGGGTTGATTCAAATCTTCCTGAAATAATTGCTTTGGGATTTGAAAAACCTTAGATGCTAAAATATAAGCTCCGTAAGCTTGCGGAGTTAAAATGGGATATGTTGCTACCACATACCATCCTTCGCCAAAAAATTGCTTTACAAGCTTATCACGTCCGCTTTTTTCCAACTTCTTAAGAACTTCTTCAGGCAAGGCGGAATAAAAAGGAATATTATACTCCTTATAAATAGCCCGCACTTCCTTTTGCAGCTTCTGACCGACAAAAGAAGCATTAAGGTCAACCGCTCTTTCAAAAGCCTCGGTGCCGTTTTCATACAACATCGGGTTAACCTCGCTAACTCTCGGCAAAAAATTCTCGGCTTTTTCAGGATTAAATTTCCCAATGTCTCCGAGCTTTATATATTTCTCCGAGCGCGGATCGAAAATGCGTTTTCCAGCATGATCGGCAATTCCGATAAAAGTATTATCGAAATCAAACTTTACAGATACTGGAATTAAAACGGTTAATTTATTACCCAACGTTTTCACGCCGAAAAATTCATAGAATTTCCAATCTTCACCGTCTTTGTAATAAACCGGCGTCATCCAGGCAATCGAAACCTGTTCAATGCCTTCATCATTTAACAGAGCCGTATCGGCAATGTTTAATTTTTTCGGCAAAGGAACTTCTATTTTATAAACCGCTTTAATCGATTCCGCTTTATTAAATTGCGGAACGGCGTACATCTCGCCCAGGACTATCTTTGAGTTACTCCCACACCCGCAAAACATAACCGCGACCATCAGAAAGATGGCCAAAAAGATATTTCTTTTCATGTCCATCCTCCTTAGACTCGTTTGATTTGTCTGATTTTACCTTCGGCAATCAACTTATCAACCTGATCGCCGTATTTGTCTTTCCGACGCCAACACTGTCGTACATTTGCCTTGGCTTCGCCTTCTTTCTCCTTCCAAATCCGATCACCACCATTTTTGTGGCAAAAAGGAATGAAATAACGATCAAGTTCAGCATTGTACTCAATTTCGGCCTCAAAAATACCATTTTCTTCAACCGGGACGAAAAACTTTTTATCAGTAACTGTTTGAGAAACTTCATTTTTTTGCTCCGCTTGAACCGACGCTTGCTTTTTATCTCGAAGGAAAAAAACTATTGCAATGATAATTATTGCAAGGATAGCGAAGACAATTAAATTATCTCTTCTTTCTTCTTGTTGTTTTTTAATTCTGTCTTTCCTATCTTCATCCATCTCTTTTACAATCTTTTGCGCATCTTTCAATGTCGCAATAGCTTCTGCAACTTGTTTTTTTGCTTCTTCGGGAGTTAACTTAGCTATCGGCCGATCAGATAGATAATAAACAATTTTCTGACCAACCACCACCTGCGTACCCAAATTTGGGTTCCACTGGTGTATCTCTTTAATGTTTATCCCCTGGACTTTCCAGGTGTACATCAATTCGCCGAGAGTATCGCCGACTTTTACCGTATAAATAACTTTCTCACCGGCAAATGCCAACGATCCGACTAACAACATAATCATAACCATTACAACCAAAATCATCTTTTTCATTTCCAACATCCTTTCCGTCCAATTGGACGATTTTTGGGCAATTGCCCATTTTTATTTTTACTAACTAAATTGTCAAAGTTCTAATCTATAATCTGCCGATCTTAATTCACTTGAATCACGATCGTCGGCAATTGCCGAGTGGCGCAAATTCAGACCTCCATTCTCGGATAATTTTTTAATTATCCGAATATGGCTTTCCGAATATATTATTCATACTTCCCTGCTTAGAAATTTCTTCATTGTTATCTAAGTCATCATCACTATCTAAATCATTATTTATTTTATTTTCACTAAAATTAAATTCTGTCTCATCTAACGCTTCCGTTGGTTCGGCTACGCTCGCGAGTACAGCCGGCGCGAATTCTCGTTCTCGATAAGAATTATTTTTTTCTTCATGTTTATCGTGAGAATTTTTTGGCGCTAAACTGACATTATATTTTTTTTCAGGATATAAATAAATATAAACGCCGGAAAAAATTAAACCTAGCACTAGGGCCAAATTAAAATTTAAAATTAAATTTGGTTTAACCGGATAGTTGCTGGTAATCGGATCATCAATTACTTTTATAGAAACATTATCTGCGCCACCATGATAAAGTCCATGTTTAGTTTGTAAAGTATAAACTATGGCACGAGCAATCAAATCTGTTTGAGTGCGATCTTTATGATAAACATTAATTGTGATAATACCCGAGTCATTATTAGCTTTAGTGCTAACGGTTTTATTCCAAGTCTTCATTTGTTTTTTTACTGTCTGACCGAAATAACTTTTATCAACCGCATAACCAGAGTTCAAAACATTTTCAAAAAATGAATTAGAATAAACGACCTTGGCCAAGATGTTGCTTAAATACTCAGTTGATTTTGAAGCTGTGTACGGATCGGAGCTAATTGAGTTTTGAATTATTAGTATTTGAGAACTTGCCCCATATTTAAACGGTTGAACAACGGTTAAAATAGTGGCTAAAATTAAAAAAATAAAAACAAAAGACGCAATGGTGCTTTTTTTCTTATTTATTAGGGATAAATAATCTTTTAATTCCATATAAATTGTTTATAAATAATTAATTAGTTTAACAGAGCATCTTAACACTTCTTTGGATTTTTGTCAAGATAAGGCAATTTTATACCATATTTTGCCTAAAAAAACAAAAAAACGGGTTTACGCCCGTTTTTATTATATTTTAAGATTATTTTAAATCTAATTATTGTTTATCTGAAAAATTTTACCTACTGGCCAGCTTTTTTTATTAAATTCACCGTCAACAATCTGACTTTTTTTAAATTCTACATCAAAATAATACTCTGTTTTACCAATTGTTTTATCTGACTTAATTCTTTCTATTACGACTTGCAAATTTTTATTTTTAAACTTCTTTTTGTAGCTATTAGCTAATTCAACACCCAACTTTCTTAATATTGCCGCTCGCCTATTTTTTTCTTTTTCTTCAACCTGATTTGGCATGCTCGCGGCCGGAGTTTTTTCATGGGCTGAAAAAGGAAAAACATGCAAACGGCTAAATTTTATTTGTTGAATAAATTTTTTTGTTTCTTCAAAATCCTTTTTCGTCTCGCCGGGAAAACCGACGATCACATCCGTGGTGATAGCGACATCCGAAAGAACACGCCTAATTTTTTTTACTTTATTTAAAAAATATTTTTTATCGTACGGACGATTCATTAATTTTAAAATTTTATCTGAACCAGCTTGCAAAGGTAAATGAAGGTGCTTACAAATCTTTTTTTCTTTAACCATCAAATTTATTAATTCATCAGACACTTCGGTAATTTCAATTGAGCTTAAACGCACTCGACCAAACTCGTTAATTTTAATTATTTTTTTTATTAAACTAACTAAATTGTCATTGCGAGGAGCGCCAGCGACGCGGCGATCTAACTTACTATTTACTTTACAATTTGTTTGTGAGATTGCTTCGCTCCTTTTAGTCGCTCGCAATGACAGTTGCCTTTCTTTCCCATAAAGCCCTAAATGAATTCCGGATAATACAACTTCTTCATAGCCGTTTGCAACAGCTTTAGTAATCTCATTAATTATTTCTTTTTCCCCCCTACTTTTTAATTTTCCTCGTACATAAGGAATAATACAATAACTGCAATACTGTTCGCAGCCGTCTTGTATTTTTATAAAATAACGTGATCTATCGGTCGCGGCCAGCTTTATTTTTTTATCGTTTGGCGTTGAGCATTTTTTAAAAATTTTTTTAATCGCTTTACTAGCATCTTTATCTTTTATAATATAATCGACTCCGGAGATTTTATTACCATTTAATCTTGGCCAACAACCTGCCAAAATTATTTTTGCTTTAGGATTTTCCTTTTTAGCTAATTTAACTATACGGCAGCTTTTTACTATAGCTGTTTTAGTAACCGCGCAACTATTAATAATAGCCATATCGGCATTTTTTTTGATCGCAATAAAACCAGCCATTTCCAACTCAGCGGCTAAAGATCCTGAATCATATTGATTAACTTTACAACCAAGGGTGTAAATTTTATATGTCTTTACCCTGTTAAATACTATCTTGTTATCATGAACTGCCATAAAAATTTATTCATATTATAAATCATATATTTATTATACCTCGTTATATTTAACGGGGTGAATACTAAAAAATCCCACTCAAGGGATATTAATTGGAGCCACCCGTCGGATTCGGACCGACGACCTACGGTTTACAAAACCGTTGCTCTACCAACTGAGCTAGGGTGGCCTATTGAGAAATAAATATGTGCGCCGTATTGGATTCGAAGGGGCAAGCCCCACGCCGACACACAGTTTCGAATCCTTTATGAGAATTAAAAAACCTTAATAATTTATTTTAAATTAAACTAAAAAAACAGCATTCTGCTGGTGCGCCGTACTGGATTCGAACCAGTGACCTTCTCCTTAAAAGGGAGCTGCTCTGCCAACTGAGCTAACAGCGCGTAAATAAATTATATTCTATTTTCTAAAAACTTTCTACCAAAACCTGTTTTAAAATATTTTTCTCTATTTAGGGCTTTAAATTTATTATTACATGCCTCATAATATGCTAGCTTTAACGGCCTTCTGTCTCTAGTAGAAACTACCAAACCATTCTGATGTTCTAAAAATCTTTTTCTTAAATCATGAGTAAACCCAATATATAATTTTTTGTCTTTTATGCTTTCTAATATATAAGTGTAATACATGCTCTTAATACGCCAACTGAGCCCCGCCCGCCATGCAAGCCAGCTTGCTGGCGTTGCGGGCGCGGTAACGGCGCGCAAATAAAAAACCCGCGCCAACGGATATGTTAATAATAAAATAACATATCCTTTATAAAAATGCAAATATTTGGTGAAAATCTGTGGAAAAAAAGTGAAAATTTTGCCCTTGCTTAAACTAAACCTAAAAGGTATTATAACAACATGACTGACAAAAAAGATTCTATATCAAAATTACCACCGCAAAATATGGAGGCTGAGGCCTCTCTTTTAGGCTGTTTAATGATTGACAAAGACGCAATTTTTAAAATTGCCGATACTTTAAAGCCGGAAGATTTTTATAAAGACAGCCATGGCATTATTTATGAAAATATGCGCGAATTATATGCGCGCCATGAACCGATTGATATTTTAACCCTTACTTCAAAATTAGAAGAAAAAAATAAGCTTGAAGTTGTAGGCGGACGCACTTATATAGCCGAATTGGCCAATACCGTAGCCACTTCGGCCCATGTAGTCCATTATTCTAATATTATACAACGCAAAGCCACTCTAAGACGCTTATTATCAGCTTCGGCCGATATTACTGAATTAGGCTATCGTGAAGATGAAGAAATAGAAAAATTGTTAGATGAAGCCGAGCAAAAATTATTCGGCGTTTCGCAAAAATATTTAAAAAATGTTTTTCAGCCGATTGATAACTTATTAACTGAAGCTTTTGACAGAATTGATGAGCTGCATAAACAAAGCGGAAAATTGCGCGGACTAGCTACAGGTTTTAACGATCTTGATAATTTATTGGCCGGTTTGCAAAAATCAGATTTAGTAATTTTAGCCGCTAGACCGAGCGTGGGCAAAACTTCTTTAGCTCTAGATATAGCCAGACAATCAGCTTTATTAAGCAAAATCCCTGTCGGTATATTTTCTTTAGAAATGAGTAAAGAGCAATTAGTCGACCGCATGCTTTGCGCCCAGGCCAACGTAAGCTTATGGCGTATGCGCACCGGGAAATTATCCGACAAAGAGGAAGATAATGATTTTTCACGCATCGGCGAAGCTATGGGAAAATTATCAGAAGCGCCTATTTATATTGATGATTCAGCCAGCTGCAATATTATGGAAATAAGAACTAAAGCGCGCCGCTTACAGGTTGAAAAAGGTTTAGGCTTATTAATCATCGACTATTTGCAATTAATGGAAGGACGTTCTAGCCACGGAGATAACCGCGTTCAAGAAGTTTCAGAAATCACTCGCGGCCTTAAATCAATCGCCCGTGAATTAAATATACCCGTTTTAGCTTTATCGCAATTATCGCGAGCAGTAGAAATGGGTGGCGCTCAAGCCATACCGAGATTAGCGCATTTAAGAGAATCAGGATCCATTGAACAAGATGCTGATGTGGTTATGTTTATTTATCGTAAAGCCGCCGACCGCCACTATAATTACGACGATTTATCCGAAACCGATAAACATACAGGGGAAATTCATATTGCTAAACATAGAAACGGCCCGACCGGTAAGGTAGAATTATTTTTTGATGAAAATACTGTAAGCTTTAAAAATTTAGATAAAACCGGCCAAGAAGCGCCGCCTGAATACTAAATAAATTATTATGTTCAACAAACTAAAACAATTTAAGGATCTAAGAAACCAAGCCAAAACTTTACAAAATGCTTTAGCTCAAGAAACAGTGGAATATGAAAAAAACGGCATTAAAATAACTATGAGTGGCAATATGGAAATAACTCAACTGTCTATTAACGCCGAATTTTCAAAAGAAAAATTAGAAAATATTTTAACAGAAGTAATAAATGAAAGTATAAAACGCGCCCAGAAAGTCATGGCTAAAAAAGTTCAGGATATGGGCGGACTAAACGGAATGAATAATTTTTAATATCCTAATATTTAAATATTAAAAATTTAGATATTATTTAAAAATTAAAAAATTAAAAATTCTTATTGCATGCATTACCCCTCTTCTATCCAAAATCTGATTGATTACTTCTCTAAATTACCATCGGTTGGGCCTAAAACCGCTGAACGTTATGTTTTTTATTTATTAAAACAAAATCCTGAATTGCTGCAACAATTTGCTCAAGCCATAGCCGAACTTAAAGAAAAAACCACAATTTGCCAAATCTGCTTGTCTATCGCCGAAACTAACCCTTGTGTAATATGCTCGGATAAAAAAAGAAACAAAAACACGCTCTGCTTAGTTTCCGATACGCGAGACATGCTTGCTATTGAAGCAACTAAACAATATAACGGTTTATATTTTATTTTAGGCGGAGTTATAAATACTATTGAAGGTATTAAACCAGAACAGCTAAATATTAAAGCTTTGCAACATCATTTAAAAGTGAATAATATTGATGAGATAATTCTGGCTTTTAATCCCAACCTTGAGGGTGAAACCACTACTATGTATATTGCTAAATTATTAAAACCTTTAAATATAAAAATAACTCGTTTAGCTAAAGGCTTGCCTATGGGGGCGGATCTTGAATACGCCGATGAAATTACTTTAATTAATGCCTTAAAATATAGAAATAAAATTTAAATAAAATAAAAATAAATATAAAAAAATAAGGAGTAAAAATGGCTCACAAAACTTTATCGGAACTTTCAAAAACATCACTTTTTGAAATAGTAAGTTATGTGCATAAAAACCACAACTTGTTGCCATACTCGAAAGGCAAACTTGCACCCATATTGCAAGAAAAAAAAATTATTGAAAAATTTATAGTATACGGTGAAGTCGGCGATAAGTCTGTGGTTGCTGAATTGTCAAAAGATCAATTACTATGCATAGCCTACTATCGAAGAATCAATGACTCTAACGTTTTAAAACGTTTATTGTGGAAAATAATCTTAAATATTTTTCACAAAAAAAGAGTTGAAAAAATCTATCGGCAATACCAAGAGTTGGAAGAAAAAATCATTAGCTAAATTCAGTTTAGCAAAAACCCTGGCTCAAATGAGCGCAGGGCTTTTTTTAGTTATAAAAAATCTTAATCGATTTTAGTAATTTCTACTTTCGTAAAAGGCTGGCGATGGCCGACATTTCTTTTATATCTGGTTTTATTTTTAAACTTAATTACGCTTATTTTTTTTCCTCTGCCCTGTTCTAAAATTCTTCCCTTTACCATTTCATCTAAAGCCGGCTGGCCTAATTTAATATTATCATCTTTAGCAATTAATAAAGTTTTAAATTCTAAAATTTCACCGGCATCGCCGTTAATTTTTTCAATTTTTAATTTTTGTCCCTGGCTTACTTTATATTGTTTTCCGCCAGTTTTAATAACCGCTATCTTTGTTGGGTTGGATAATTCGCTTTGCATTGCCATATAATTTAGAAAACCCTATTATCAAAATTAAATAATAATTTTATCTAACAAGGTGAATAAAAATTTTTATTAAAAAATAAAAGCCCGCTAAAATCAGGCAGAATATTAAAATATTAAACTATTCTTTGCTTCCTGTCAAGATAAGCTAAAAAAACAATAACAATTACCATAATAAACGTCAAAACGGTCAAAGCAAGAATTTTACCTTTGCTTTGCAAAAATAAAGCTGACAAACCGAAAACAAGGGAAATTATATAAAAAAACAAAACTGATTTTTTAACGCCTAAACCTAAATTAAGCAAACGAAAATGCAAATGTTTCCTGTCGGCGAATTTAAATGGATTTTTACCATCCAATAAACGCCTAATTATAGTCCAAGCCACATCCAAAATAGGCACACCCATAACTAGCAAAGCTATAGCTATTTTACCGCCTGATATTATAGAAAGTACGCCTAAAGCATAACCCAAAAATAATGATCCGCCTTCGCCTAAAAATATTTTTGCCGGGTGCCAATTAAAAACTAAAAATCCCAGACAAGCGCCAGCTAAAACTAAAGCGGCCAAAGCTATATCCGGCTGATAATATTTTGTTGTTAAAGTAAAAAGGAAAATAACAAACGAGCCTATAAAAGTTAAACCGCTGACTAAACCGTCCAAACCGTCAAGCAATTTTGTTGTGTACATCATACCCAAAAGCCAAAAAGCAACTAAAATAGCCGACAGAGCCCCAAGATAAAAATAACCTCCAAACGGGTTAGTAATTTTTTCTATTTCTACGCCGCCGATAATAACGCTGGCAATAGCTAAAATTGGCCAGATAATCTGCTGGGTTGGTTTTAATTTGTATTTATCATCAAAAAATCCGCCAATCATTAGCCAAACACCGCCAATAAAAAATCCTAGCCAATGCCTAATTTCTAAATTTCCGGTCACTAAATCTTGGCGAAAAAAATATAATATAATAAAAAAAGCGAAAAAAATAGCTAAACCTCCTAAAAGCGGAACTTCCTGGGCATGAATTTTTCTTTCTATATCTGGCTTATCAGTAATTTTTAATTTAAAGGCTAATTTAATAACTAACCATGTTAAAAAAGCGGAAAAAAGAAAAATTATTGTAAAAATTTGCAAATAATAAAGCATAAAAAATTATCAACTTGATTTTTTCTAGAAATAATGTAGTATAAAATTTATAAAATCAAAATATAATAAGGGGGTAGTAGAAATGTGGAAAAGGTTTAACAAACAGATAGCTATCGGGGTTTTTGGTAATTTTTTACCGTTGGGAGCTCATATACTCCTCGATTACTTATTCGAGGACGAAGAAACAGAGGGGTTTATATATAAACGCAACCCAACATTAAAAGATTTCCAAATACTGGATAAGATAATATGTTCGGTTGATGTTTATAAAAAATTTGAAACCGAGCTAACAAAATTATCAAAGAAGAAAAAAATAACTGTAGTATATGAACATGACGTCAGCGCAGAGATAGATGGCATCAACAAATTATACATATGCCATAGCGACCAGACGTTAATAAACGCTGAACACAAAAGCATTCTTAAAAAACCGGGTGCGAGTGGTTTCAGAAAAAAATAAAAAACGCTTTCATCAAGGACGAATATTAATTACATATTCGTCCTTTTTTTAATTTTTTATTTTTTCAATATATTATAATTCCCTAGCCTTTTCAACCTGCAACTTAGCTTCTTTATCTATAATAATTGTGTCTCTTCTTTTTAAACCATTAGCTAAAACTTGATTAGCGATTTCATTTTCAATTTTTTCCTGGATTAAACGCCTAAGCGGCCGGGCGCCGAATTTAGGATCAAAACCTAAACCAGCTAATTTTTTTATCCCCTCTTCTTCATATTTTAAACCAATGCCTTTGGTTTCCAAAAGCCGCTTAACTTTATTAAGCATTAATTTCGTGATACTTTCAACTTCTTCTAACCCCAAAGGTTTAAATACCACAACGCCATCAAAACGATTAATTAATTCTGGTTTTAAATATTTATTAAGTTGATCATTTATTAAAGACTGCTTTATAACATCAAGCGAAGCACCGGCGCGTATCTGATCTTGGATATAAACCGCTCCGATATTAGAAGTCGCAATAATAATGCAGTTAGTAAAATTTATTGTTCTGCCCATGCCATCAGTTAAACGTCCATCATCCATAACTTGCAAAAATAAATTTAATATATCAGGGTGGGCTTTCTCCAACTCATCTAAAAGAACCAGAGAAAACGGAGCTTTGCGCACGGCTTCGGTTAAATACCCTAAAGCTCCATTGGGCGAACCGATCATTTTTTCCACAGATTCAGGACGCTGATATTCACTCATATCTATTCTAACCATATAATTTTCATCGCCAAAATAAACCTCGGCAACGGTTTTCGCTAATTCTGTTTTACCGACTCCAGTCGGACCCAAAAATAAAAAGCTGGCGATCGGGCGTTTCTGTTCTCTTAATTCTGTGCGCGCGCGCCTTAAACTCGCCGCCACCATATCAACCGCCTCAGATTGGCCAATCATACGATTATGAATCTTTTCTTCAAGATTAAGCAAAGTCTCGCTTTCCTTCTCCGTAATTTTCGTTAAAGGAATTTTTGTTTTCTGGCTGACTATCTCAGCTACATCTTCAACATCAACCATGCTATTTATACCTTTATCTTTAGAAACTTTAACCGCAATAGCTTCTAAAATATCTACTGCTTTAGCCGGCAAATATTTATCATGAATATATTTAGCCGATAATTCCACGGCTTTGGCAATGCTGGCGTAAGTAAAATAAACTTGAAATTTCGCTTCGTAAAATCCTATTTTACTTTCTATCATCTGAATGGATAAATTATTATTCGGTTCTTCTACCTCTACCTTAGACATAATTGAGCCAAGCGGTTGGTTTTCAATATACTTTACATAACTTTCCTGAGTAACGCTGGCTAAACAAATAATATTATGGCGGTCAATGGCATTCATTAAAACATCGGATAATTCCAAGCTTTCTTCTCCGCCGGCCGTGATGCCCATTAAATTTTCTATATTATTTATGTATAAAATAATATTGCCGGCACGGGCTACTTCATCAATTATAACCAAAAGCCTTTCTTCCGCTTGAGCGGCGGTAATGCCGCTTAGCAAACGAGAAATGTCCAATTCTAAAAGACGCTTATCCTTTAAAGTTTTTGGCACATCTTCTTCCACCATCTGTCTAGCAATTTGGCCAATAATTATATTTTTACCCACGCCGGGATTGCCGCAAAGTATTATGCCATTTTTACCGCTTTCTAAAATTTCAAATATTTGTTTAATTTCTTGCTCGCGCCCGACACATAATTCCAACCTTCCCCATTTAGCCGCCAAAGTTAAATCATATGCAAAATGATTTAGAATAGGCGTGGCTACGGCCGTGTAAGCTCTATCCATGGCATTGCCAGGTTTAAAGCGCGAAGCCTTTTTATAAAGATGGTAATTTTCTACTAGCCTTTCGCTAATAATAAACCATTGGATAACATTATTTATTTTATCATGATCAATTTCTAAATCGTAAAGCAATTCGCTTAAATTTTTATCTCGAGATAAAATAGGTAAAATAAAATGAATCGGTTCAACTTTTTTTTGTCCGGAATTTAAAGCGCTAATATAACTTTCAAAAAAAATTTCTTTAATTTCAGGCGATATTTCCGTCGATTGATTTATTGTTTCTACGGCCAATAATTGATTTTTTAATTTAGAAATTAGTTTAGCCGAATCAACGTTTAATCGAGAAAAAACCGCTGACACTCCCCTGTCTTTCAATAAATTAAAAAATAAATGAATCGGTCTAACTTGACCATGTTTTGAAAAACTAGCTAAATTAAAAGCCTGTTCGATTGTTTTAATGGCGATCTGGCTAAAACCGCTAGAAACTTCAATTTTGTATTTATTTCTTGTCTTATTAAATTCCACCCAGTTATTAGGAGATTTAAATTCATTTTTTTGGCCATATTTTATTTTTTTTATTTTTTGCTTGGACGCTTGTTCTTCGCTTAAACGATAAATTATAAACATATCTACAAGCAAACTAAGCCAAAAAAATAAAATAAAGGGGCTTTTAACCCGCCAAAAAGAAAAAGCCGATAGGCCCTGAGTTTCTTGACCAGCTATTACCACCCAATATGTTAAAGCCATCAACCCGCCCAAACCGATAACTAAAGCCGACAAATTTAAAAATATATTTAAACCTTTTTTTAAATGCCTTAATTTTATAGCCGGCAGACTAATGGGTAAACCCCAATAAAAAAATCTGCCTTCATAAATTGCAATAAGGCCGACGCCTGAACAATTTTTGCAAGATAATCCGTTATTAATTTTACCTGTACCGCCGCAAACCGAACAAGTTATATATTGAATGTTAGATTTTTTTATATCTTCGGACATGAAAAAAAATTATAAAAATTGAAAAATTATTTCGTAAATAACAAATATTGGGAATAAAACCCAAAAAGAAATAATTACAACAACAACAATCAGCCAACATATCATAATTAAACTTCTGACAATAATCTGCACCAAGCGCACAAGAAAACTTATCAGCATACCGGCAAAATCATATTGCGCATACATTGGACGAAAAATATTTTTTACCCAAACTAAAAGCGCCAAAGACTTTTCTTTGTCGCTTAAAAAATGCCCCATACTAATAAGCAAATCTAACAAGCCTCGGCCATACCACCAAAGCGGAAAATAAATAACATCGCGGATAAGTTCAATTATTATTTGGATGCTATAAAAGACAAAACTATTGTTCATAAAATTAACAATTATCAATTACGAATTTAAAATTTATAATTGATAATTGCAAATTAATAATTGATTTTATTATACCACATTCTTTCTGATTTTACCAAACGCTTGACACTAATTTAATTATTGTGTAATATATAATTATCAATAAATACCGCCCGACAGGGCTGTTTTTTAAAATTCTTTAAAAACTTTTTCAAAAAAGTTTTTAATATTTTCAAAAAATATAATGTATTAAGCTAAAATTTAATAGCGAGTAAAACTCTACGGCCATTAAATTTTAGCTTAATAAATGTAAATATGAGCAAAATAATCAATTACATCAAAGCCTCGATTGAAGAAATGAAAAAAGTTACTTGGCCGACAAAAAAAGAAACCTACAACTATACCGTATTAGTAATTTTTATCAGTTTAGGCGTAGCTTTATTTTTAGGAGTTTTAGATTTAATCTTTAATAAAGGCTTAGAATATTTAATTACCAATATTTAATCATCCCCATATGGCTAAACAAACATTAAATCAAGGCCGCCGCTGGTATGTTCTGCATACCTATTCCGGTTACGAAGAAAATGTATCGCAAAATTTAAAACAAAGGATTGAATCCATGGACATGGAAGATAAGATTTTTAATATTCTAATCCCTACGGAAAAAAAGATTAAAATTAAAAATGGAAAAAGAAAAATTGTTGAAGAAAAAATCTTCCCTGGCTATGTTTTAGTGGAGATGATCGTTAACGACGATTCTTGGTATGTGGTTAGAAATACACCTAACGTTACCGGTTTTATTGGCACAGGTACTATCCCGACTCCTATTTCTGAACATGAAATAAAAGATTTACAGAAACGCATGGGCGTTGAAGAGCCTAAATTTAAAATTGACGTTTCAGTTAATTCACCAGTGCGTATTACCGACGGACCTTTTAAAAACTTAGAAGGTAAAGTAGCCGATATTGATGAAGCTAAGGGAAAAATTAAAGTTATAGTTTCCATGTTCGGTAGAGAAACTCCAGTTGAATTAGATTTCTTACAAATTAAAAAAATATAACAATAAGTTAAAAGTAGAAAGTTATAAAGTTATAAAGTAAAATTTATTTTATAAAAGCTTCTCTTTCATATAACTTTCAACTTTAAAAACTTTATAACTTTTAACTAACATAATATGGCTAAAAAAATATTGACTAAAATTAAATTGCAGATTCCTGCCGGTCAAGCCAATCCTGCGCCTCCAGTAGGTCCAGCTTTAGGCCAACACGGTTTAAATATTGCTCAATTTTGTAAAGACTTTAATGATAGGACAAAAGACAAAATGGGAGATATTACGCCGGTTGAAATCACGGTTTTTGAAGATAGAAGTTATACTTTTATTTTAAAAACTCCTCCGGCCGCCGAATTAATTAAAAAATTCGCGAAAATCCCGAAAGGTTCTGGTAAACCTTTGTCGGAAAAAGTCGGCTCAATCACTAAGGCTCAACTCAAAGAAATTGCGGAAATAAAAATGCCCGACCTTAATGCTAACGATATTGAAGCAGCGATGAAAATTATTGCTGGTACGGCCAGACAAATGGGAGTAGAAATTAAATAATTAAATAATTTGTGGGAGCTTTAATTTATATTAAAGCGCTCGCACCACGAAACTTATGACAAAAAAAACACAAGCGACAGTTGAATACGATGCTAACAAAGCTTATTCAATCGCCGAAGCAGTTGAATTAACTAAAAAATTATCTAAAACAAAATTTGATGCTTCAGTAGAAGTTCATTTTCGCTTAGGTATTGATACAAAAAAAGGCGAACAGCAAGTCAGATTAGCTGTTTCCTTGCCGAACGGCACTGGTAAAACCGTTAAGGTAGCGGCTTTTGTAACCCCGGAAAAAGAAAAAGAGACTCGCGAAGCCGGAGCTGATTATGTTGGCGGAGATGATTTAATAAACGAAATTAAAAAAACCGAAAAGACAGATTTTCAGGTAGCCGTAGCCGAACCAGCCATAATGAAAAACTTAGCCGCTATCGCTAAAATCTTAGGAACCCGAGGCCTTATGCCTTCACCTAAAAATGAAACTGTAACTCCTAATCCGGCTAAAGCCGTTGCCGAATTGAAAAAAGGCAAAGTCAGTTTAAAAAATGACGATACTGGCAATGTGCATGTAGCTATCGGAAAAATTTCTTTTGAGAATAATAAATTAGTAGAAAATTTTGAAACGCTCTTAGAAGCGATTAAAAAAGCTAAACCGGCGACTTCAAAAGGTATTTATATTAAAAGCGTTTACTTAAGTTCAACCATGGGCCCTGGATTAAAAATTGCCTTATAAATTTAAACATCAATTAATATAAAAACAGAGGTTTATAAAACCTCTGTTTTTATATTTAACTCAAAAAAAGAGGATGCTACGCAAGCATCCTCGGCTAATTTATTTATCCCGGCCAAATTATTTTTTCTTCCCTGTTGGCATTTTCTGAAGAATCAGAAGAATGTACGGCGTTTCTTGAACCCGGGTCCATTTCGCCCGGCGGAGCTTTTATTCCGTACTTAGCTCTTATGGTTCCTTCTTCGGCAAGGCGAGAATCGGTGTGGCCATTTATTTTTCTTACTTTCTTTATAGCGTCAGGTCCTTCAATAAGAAAAACAGCTGACTCGCCGGCCGTTGTTGTATCTAAAAGATTCTCGAAATAAAATTTACCTTCATGAGCAGAATAAAATTCTGCTGCCTTTCTTCTCGTGAAAGTAAGGCGTAATCCTTTTACAATCTTTAAAGTTTGATCGGCCAGATAAAAAGATTTGATGTCTAATATAACATCATCGCCATAATCAATAAGAACATGAGGTCTGATCATAACCACTGTTTTTTCTACCTTATTTATATTAAACAACCTTTCACCTCCTTGAAAAAATTTTATAAAAAATAAAAGAACATTTTTGTTAATTTTACATCATAATATTAAAAAGTCAAATCCTTGCTTTCTTATTTACCATTTGATAAAATAAAAGAACTTTAAACCAATTAACAAAAAATAGTTAGTTGTTTTTTACTTTATTATTAGGCAATTTGCGGATCATATTTCCCTCTTTTTGGGAGCCGCCAAATAACATTATATCAATATGGCAAAACTCAAAGAACCAAAAATTTCCCGCTTAAGCTGGGATGAATTATTTATGAATATGGCCATTCTCTGCGCCAAACGAACTGCTTGCCGTTATGTGGAAGCTGGCGCCGTTTATGTCGACCAAAATCACCGCGTAATTTCCATCGGCTATAATGGTCCGACCGAAGGCGATTATCATTGCATTGATGTCGGTTGCGCTAAAGTTGACGGTGACCCACAAACTAAAGAATTAAAACGTTGCCGTGGCGCCCATGCAGAAATGAACGGCATTGCTAACTCCGTAGATACAACCCGCCTAAGAGGCAGCATACTCTACACAGCCACTTTCCCCTGCTACGACTGTATGAAATCTTTAAATAATTCTGGCATTAAAGAAATAATATATTTTGAAGAATACGAGAGAATAAAAGCCGGCGGCAAAGAGACTGAAAAAGAAAACGAGGCGCGCGAATTAGCTGATCGACGCGGCATAAAAATAAGAAAGTACAACGGCAAAGTTTATTGCCAAGTTGATTTTAAAAACCACGAATAATATGATTTTAGGAATTAAAAAACTCCACGAACTAGTAGAAAAAATTAAATTAGTAGAAAACCTCTGCGAACGGGAAATGAATAATCCCGAAGGCGCCGGTTTTGATTTGCGTTTAGGAGAAATTTATGAACTCGAAGGCAACGGTTTTTTAGGAGTTGAAGAACGCGATACTCCTAAAATAAAATTAGTAGCTAAAAACGAATCGGAAAAGGGCGAAGCGGAAAATTTTTTTATTTTTGAACCGGGTAAATATTATTTAGTAAAAACTATTGAAAAAGTTAATCTGCCGGTTACTTTATCTGGTATAATTTTTCCTCGCACTACTATGTTTCGTTCTGGACTAGGATTATTTAACGGCATAGTCCAGCCTGGCTACTCGGGCGAACTTACCTTCGGCGTCTGCAATTTAGGTAAAAGCAATATTAAAATATCCTTTGGCGCGCGCATCGTTCATATTACTTTTCACGAAGTATTGGGTGAAGGCAATGAATATCGAGGACAATGGCAAGGCGGACGCGTGGCTACGGATGGAAAAGAGGTTCAGATATAAAAAAGAAGGATGCTTTAAAGCATCCTTGCGAAAATTAAAATTTAATCCCCAAAAAATACATTACGAAGCAACTTAAAAAAAATAAAGCCGAACCTATTATTTTTGCTTTTTTGGGCATAACTCCTCCTGCTATAACCAAGGTAACTCCGGCCGCAGTAGTAAGACAAAGAATAAATTTTATTATTTCCAATATTATTCCCTCCTAAATTTATTTTAAAAAATATTTAATTTTTTATTTTTATTTAATTAATACTAACATAGTATATTAATATGTCAAACCAAAACCACCCTGAATATCAATACTTAAATCTACTTCAAGATATTTTAGATAACGGCTCAGATAAAAAATTATTTTTTACTCCCGAGGTGCTGCAGCAATATGCAGACAAAGGCGAAGAGCCGCCTTATATACGATCAGTTTTCGGCCGCCAAATTCGTTTTGATTTATCCAAAGGTTTCCCGGTCTTAACTACTAAAAAAGTTTTTACTCGAGGCATTATTGAAGAATTAATTTGGTTTCTATCCGGCAGTTCAAATATTAAATATTTAGCCGATCGCGATGTGCATATCTGGGATGAATGGGCCTGGAAAAGGTACCATAAATATTGTTTAGCTAATGCGCCGGCCGAAGATTTAACGCAAGCTGATTTTATAAAAAAAATAAAAGAATTGCCGGCTGACGATGAATTTGTTAAAACTTGGGGCGACTTAATTACTATTTACGGACGCATGTGGCGCCGCTGGCCAGCTTCGGACGGCCGCGAGATAGACCAATTAGGCTGGTGCATTCAAGGTTTAAAAGATAAACCATTTAGAAAATCTTATGTGGTTTCAGCTTGGAATCCTGATTTTATTTACGCTATGGCTTCAAAAGGCAACGCCAACGAAGTGCCGCCGTTTTGCCATACCACTTTTCAATTTCAAACCACTGGCGACGGTGTTCTGAATTTAGGTTTATACCAAAGAAGCGCTGATGTATTTTTGGGCGTACCATTTAATATAACTAGCTATGCCCTACTTCTTCTGATGGTAGCGCAGGTTACTGGTTTAAAACCCGGAGAATTTGTCCATACTTTCGGCGATGTGCATCTTTATTCAAATCATTTTGAACAAGCTAAATTACAACTATCGCGAGAACCCAAGCCTTTCCCGAGTATTAAATTAAATCCGAATATAAAAAATATAGACGATTTTAAATACGAAGATATAATTATAGAAGGTTATGATCCGCATCCGGCCATTAAAGCCGAAATTGCTAACATCGGAGGATTTTAATATGATTTCAATTATCTGCAACATCGCTAAAAATCGAGCTATCGGTTTTCAAAATAAATTGCTTTATGATATTCCGGAAGACATGAAACATTTTAAAGAAACTACAACCGGCCACGTTGTTATTATGGGAGAAAAAACTTTTCATTCCATGAATGATCGACCGTTGCCTAACCGCGTTAATATTATTTTAACTTTAGACAAAGACTTTAAGGCTGAAAATTGCTTAGTCGCCCACTCCATCGAAGAATCAATTGAATTGGCCAAAGCGCAAAATAAAGGTGAAATATTTTTTATTGGCGGCGGCATGATTTATAAGCAAGCTTTGCCTTTCGCTGATAAATTATATTTAACTATTGTCGACGATGAACCGACGCAAGCTGATACTTTTTTTCCTGAATATCCAGAATTTAAAAACATTATTAAAAAAGAAGACAAAGAATCAAATGGTTATAAATATAGCTTTGTAGAACTAATTAGATAAATATTTATCCCGTTAGAAATTGCCAATTTAACGGACATAAATAATTAATAGCATGAAAACGCAAAAAAATAATATTTCTAACGGGGTGAAAAATAAAAAAGTTATCGCTATTATTGGCATGGCTGGATCAGGAAAATCCGCGGTAGTTAATTATTTACAGAAAAAATATGACTGGCCAAAAATTTATTTAGGAGAAGCCACTTTTAAACGCTTAAAAAAAGAAAAATTGGCCATTAATTATATTAATGAAAGAATTATTAGAGAAAAAATCAGGCAAGAATTAGGCATGGGCGCTTACGCCAAGTTAGCTTTGCCTAAGATTACAAAAATTTTAAAAATTAATAAAATAATCATACTCGAAAGCCTTTATAGTTGGGATGAATATAAAATATTTAAGAAAAAATTTAAAGAAAATTTTTTAGCTATAGCAGTAACCACGCCAGCAAAAATTAGATTATCCAGACTTAAAACCAGATCAATACGCCCAATAAAAACCATGGCTGAATTAAATAAAAGAGACATCACGGAAATAGAAGGAACAGATAAAGGCGGTCCCATCGCCGTGGCTGATTACACAATTATAAATGACGGCAGTTTAGAAAATTTACATAAACAGATTGACCAAATTATTAAAAAGAGTTAAATTATAACTGAATTTTATCAAGGAGGAGTGCCTAAGGAGCACTCTTTTATTGTTTGTTAATATGGAAAAAAATCACGGAAAATTTATAGTGATTGACGGTATAGACGGTTCAGGAAAAACCACCCAAACTAAACTTTTGGCGGAAAATTTAATGCAAGCTGGTTTTGATATAAAAATAATTGACTTTCCGCAATACAACACAAAATCAGCCGGTTTAGTTGAAGAATATTTGAGCGGTAAATATGGTTCATTAGAAAAAGTCGGGCCTTATCGCGCTTCTATTTTTTACGCCTGTGACCGCTATGACGCCAGCTTCAAAATAAAACGATGGCTTAAAGAAGGAAAAATCATTATTTCCAACCGCTATGTAATGTCTAATATGGGTCATCAAGGCAGTAAAATAAAAAATTCTCTGGAAAGAAAACATTTTTTTAATTGGCTAAATCAACTTGAATACGAAATTTTTAATATACCGAGACCTGATTTAAATATTATTCTACATCTTAAACCAGAAATCGCTAAAGCCTTAGTCGATCGAAGACAGAGGCAAGATTGGTTTAATAAAACCAGCGACATTCATCAAGCAGATTTAAACCATTTAAAAAGAGCTGAACAAACTTATTTACAAATTGCTAACTCTCATCCTGATTGCGTTATAATTGAGTGCGCTAATGAGCGAGAAATTTTACCGCCAGCAGAAATTAATAATCTAATTTTCAGGCAAGTTATAAATAAATTAGCTTTGTTTCCTAAAGCAAATTTAAAAAACAAAAGGAAGATGATTATTGAAAGATTAACGCCGACGGCCTTCGCTCCGACTAAAGCCGATCACCAGCGGCCATTATTTAATTTATATTCAGCGGTCGGCATAACTATAAACTCAGGAGAGAATGCGGACATAAAAACCGGTTTAAAAATTTATTTGCCAAAAAACTATATCGGTTTGATTTTAGACTACCAGCCGAATTTAAAAAATAATTTGATAATTTTAAAAAATAGAATTAACTGCGAAACTAACTCAGAAATTATTATTAATTTAACGAATTACAGCGACCAACCGCTAGCTATCCCGGCCGGACAAAAAATTGCGCAAATGTTGATAATTGGCTAAAATGATAAATATGAAATACGACGTAATTATCGGCCTGGAAATACATGCCGAATTAAAAACTAAATCTAAAATGTTTTGCTCATGCAATAACGACGCGCACGGTAAAAAACCTAACACTACGGTCTGCCCGATTTGCATGGCGCACCCGGGAACCTTACCGATTCCTAATAAGCAAGCTATTGAATGGACGATCTTAATCGGCCTGGCTTTGAATTGTAAAATCAATGAACTTAGCAAATTTGATCGCAAAAATTATTTTTATCCTGACCTGCCTAAAGGCTATCAAATTTCCCAATATGATTTGCCTATTGCTTATGATGGATTTTTACAAATTGACGAGAAACCGGTTTTAATTACCCGCATTCATTTAGAGGAAGACACTGGCAAATTAATTCATCCAGCCGGAAAAAAACATTCATTAGTAGACTATAATCGCGCCGGCACGCCATTAATTGAATTAGTGACCGAACCGGTAATTCGCGATGCGGCCACGGCTAAAAAATTCGCGATAGAATACCAGCAAATTTTAAGATCATTAGATATCTCTAACGCCGACATGGAAAAAGGAGAAATGAGATGCGAAGCTAATATCAGCGTGCAGGAAAAAGGCAAATGGAAATATGAGAATGGACAAATTTTACCGATTGGCGATTATAAATTAAATCCGAAAGTAGAATTGAAAAATATAAATTCTTTCCGTTATATGGAAAAGGCCGTTGATTATGAAATTAAACGCCAAATAAAAGCTTTAGCGGACGGAGAAAAATTAGTTCAGGAAACTCGCGGTTGGAATAACAATAAAGGCATAACTTTTAGCCAACGCGTTAAAGAAACTTCAGCCGACTATCGATATTTCCCCGAACCGGATATTCCTCCGCTAAAAATCAACCAAAAATGGATAGACAAAATTAAAGCTGGCATGAACGAATTGCCAGCGCAAAAAATTAAAAGATTTAAAGATGAATTTTTATTTTCCGATAAAGAAGCAGAAATTTTAGCTAGCGACCAATATCTGGCTGACTATACGGAAAAAGTTGTTTCCGAATTGCGCGCCTGGATAAATTCTACTGGCGATGACTGGGAAAGGCAAAAAAATAAACTAGCTAAAGCAACGGCTAACTGGTTAATTAATGAATTATTTAGACATCTAAAAATCGACGGCTTAAGCATTAAAAAAATAAAAATTACTCCGGAAAATTTTGCTGAATTGATTTGCTTGATTTATCAAGATAAAATTAATTCTTCAGCCGCTCAAACTATTCTAGAATATATGTATAAAAAGGGCGGCGACCCGACTAATATTATGGCGGATTTAGGCTTGGAACAGCTTGACGATAAAGCAGCGCTGGAAAAAATTATTGCAGAAATAATTTTAAAAAATCAAAAGCAGGTTGAAGAATATAAAACCGGCAAAACTAATGTCTTACAATTTTTAGTTGGTCAGGTTATGGCCGCAACCAAAGGCAAGGCTAACCCTAAAATAGTAATTGAATTATTAAAAAATTTGCTAAAATAAGCAAATAAATTAACAAAACTATTGACAAATTATATTTTGTATGATATAATATATTAATAACTATTAATAAAAATTTATGGAAATGTGGCCTGAAAATTTCAACAATAAAGAAAATATTGAGGAAAATAAGGATAGAAAAAAAAATAATTTACCAGAAAAAACTCAATCTGATTTAGAATCTGAACATTTTTCTCATTATATAACAGAAGCGCTCTACAAAATGGGCGAACCGGGTTTAGCCGAATTAATTCATGCTAAAGATAAAAAAATAATGGCTTTAATTAATTTGGAAGCTCGCAAAGCCGCCATAACCGGAGATCAAGTTGAAAAAACCAATCCTGAAGGCTTTGATGTTGTAGAGCATATGAAAATGAGGGCGGAAATTTTTTCTCAACAATTAATACAAAATAAAGAACAATACTTCAACTAAAATAATCTGTGCATAAATAAAATACCAGTATATAAAATACTGGTATTTTATTTAATTTTAGCTGATTTGACAGATTTTCTAAGAGTGGTATCATAAAAATAATGTATAAAATTAAATCAACTAAAATCAAATCATATACCTGCTTGAACTTAATGTTCGAGAGGAAAACTATTTCCTAAAAAAATTCCCCGTTGCAAAAACGGGGAATTTTTTTAGAGCGTAATTTTAACGGAATAATAATAAAAACAAAAAACAACGAACATTTTAATAGGAGGCTTTTATGGATTGCTTGTACAAAAAATTTTGCGTTTTAGGAGGAATCGGTTGTGATGATGGCAATAACTGCGGTGAAAAAATGAGACTCGACGATCTGGCCAAAGAAAAATGCCCTATCGCGCTTGAATCGGGCAAAGTGTTAGATTGCGATTTACCTTTATTTATCAGGGCTCTTATTCCGGGGCATGCATCATGCGTCCAAGGCGCTCAATGCATTTTCGCAAAATATTACCCCCAGCTCAGATCAGAAGGTTATGCCGGTAAATTAAATTCTCTCACCCGCAAAGAAATCATCCATTTATCCGCAGAAATAAAAACAACACTTCGTAGCGATTTTCCTCAACAACAATTAAAGTTTGGGGACACTACCAAAGAAAGTCAAAGCAGTTTTACTTTTGCCGCCACCGCATAATAAACGGCTACGTACAAATAAAAAAGGGTTGCACCAACGCGACCCTTCTTTTTATTTTAAAAATGTTTTTACTAATTTTTTAATCTTCTTATCATCTTTTAACCAATTTATTTTTGCGCCTTGCTTCTCCCAACGCTTAAACCAAGTGAGCTGCCGTTTAGCGAATTGATAAATCGCGATGTTTAATTTTTTCACCATCTCATCATAAGAAAATTTATTTTGTAAATACAAGGCGATAAATCTATATTCTAATCCGAACTCTTCTAATTTTTTCCAACTCAATCCCCTTTTACGTAATTTTTTTATCTCCCCTATCATATTTTGTTTCTCTAATCGTTCAAGTAATCTTTTTAAAATTCTTTGTTGCAAAACTTCGCGGGAAATATTTACGCCGATAAGTAGAGCTTGATATTTTTTTTCCCCGGATCGGCTTTTAAAATTTTTATCCTGGCCTAAAATTTCTAAATATCTAATTAAACGGCGTTTATTATTTTTATCGCTTTGGTTAAGTTTAGCCACCATTTTCGGCGCGAGTTTTTTTAATTTATTAAACAATTCTAGGACGTTTAATTTATCTAATTTTTTCCTTAAAACTAAATCGCTTTTTATATCTGACAATTTATAGTTATCTATTACGGCCTGTAAATATAAACCGCTGCCGCCGGCTAAAATCGGCAATTTTCCGCGCTTTAAAATGTCGTCAATGGCTTTAAATGCCGCTTCCTGATACTTTGCTAGGTCAAACCTAATCTTAGGGCTTACAACGTCAATTAAGTGGTACGGCACGCTATATTCGCTTAAATCCTTGCCTGTGCCAATATCCATGCCGCGATAAACCTGACGCGAATCAGCGCTCACGATTTCGCCATTAAATTTCTCGGCCAGCTTAACCGCCAACTTAGTCTTACCGCTAGCCGTTGGGCCTAAAATTACTAAAATTTTATTTCCGCTTTTTTTCATAATTGATTATCTCGCCTTCTAAGCCAAAATCTTTGGCTTCAATAATTTTTACATTTACGAATTTACCAATTAAATTATTTTTATTATTCTTCGCTATAAACTTAACATTTTTTTCCGTCGCAGTTTTACCGAACCATTGCCCCGTTTTACCTTTACCCTCAACTAATAATTTAACGGTTTTACCAAAATATTTTTTATTATTAGCTAAAGCTGTTGAACTTAAAATTCTGGTTAATTTATTTTCTCTAACTTTCTTTTCTCTTAACGATACATTATCGCCTAATTTAAAAGAGGCTGTGCCTGGGCGAGGGCTATAACGAACGATATAAGCTAAATCAAATTTAATATCTTTCATTAATTTAGCAGTATTGCTAAACTGCTTTTTAGTTTCTCCGGGAAAACCAACGATAATGTCCGTAGTAATGCTGACGCCGGGCATAATTTTTCTAATTTTTTTTATTAAACCTTTATAATGCGCGACAGTATATTTTCTATTCATTAAAGCTAATATTTTATCATCGCCGGCCTGAATCGGCAGATGGATATGATGGCAAACTTTTTTAGAACTGGCAATAACTTTTATTAATTTATCGCTCATGTCTTTAGGATGGCTCGTGATAAACCTAATCCAAAAATCACCTTTAATTTCATCAACCATTTTTAATAAATCAGCAAAATCAATTTTGCCTGACTTATAACTATTTACATTTTGCGCGATTAAAACAATTTCTTTATAATTATTTTTAACTAATTTTTTAACTTCAGCTAATATCTCTTTAGCTGGCCGGCAGACTTCTCTGCCCCTAGCGTAAGGCACGACGCAATAAGAACAAAAATTATTACAACCATTACCAATCGGCACATAAGCGCTGAATTTAGATTCATACTTCGGGGCTATTTTCAAATAATCATTAGGGCACTTTGATTTCGTTATTTCATTAATCGGCAGCCAGACGTCTACATATTTTTTTAATCTATTTTTTACATCTTTTCTATTTACTAAGCAGCCGGTTAAAATTATTTTTGTCTTTTTATTAGCTTTTTTTATAGCTGGAATTAAGCCATAAATCCTATCTTCAGCCATCTGCCTAATGCCACAAGTATTAACCACAACTAAATCAGACTGATATTTTTTATCAGTCTTTTTATAACCTTGCTGCTCTAATAAACTAGCCACTCTTTCGCTATCAGATTTATTCATCTGGCAACCGATGGTAATAATATGATAAGTTTTCATAAAATTTATACTCCTAATTCTTTTAATATCTCTCTTTGCTTTCTTGATAATCCGGTCGGCGTTTTAACTATAACTTCAACTAAATGATCGCCACGCCCGCGTCCGTTTAAATGGGTTACGCCTCTGCCTCGTAAAATAAAAACTTTGCCGGATTGCGTACCTTCAGGAATTTTTAAATCAACCGGTCCGTCGACGGTCGCAACTTCAATTTTATCGCCTAAAGCGGCTTGAGAAAAATTTATTTCTGCGCGGGATTTTATGTTAAAACCATCGCGTTCAAAACGACGATCCGAATTAACTCTTATTTTTAAATATAAATCCCCTGTTTGCCCGCCTTTTACCGCTTCGCCCTGCCCGGATAATCTTATGGTTTCACCATTATCTATGCCGGCTGGTATTTTAATTTTCAAATTAACTATTTGTTGTGTTATACCGGCGCCTCGGCAAGCCGAACATTTTTCTTTGAATGTTTTGCCTTCGCCGCCGCAATCATCGCAAGTCGTCTGCATTTGCATGTTGCCTAAAATAGTTCTTTGCACTTTTATAACTCGTCCTTTACCGCCGCAAGTTTTACAAGTTATAACTTCCGTTCCCGGTTCTCTGCCTTCGCCATTACATTTAGAGCATTTTACAGTTTTCTTTAAACTTATTTCTTTTTCTACACCGAAAACCGCTTCATTAAAATTAATAGTCAAGGCTACTTGTATATCATGCCCGCGCTTAGCGCTTCTATGTCTTGAACCACCGCCGCTAAAACCGAAAATATCACCAAACCCACCGAACATATCGCCTAAATCGTCCATATTAATATTAAATCCGCCATTAAAGCCTTCAAAGCCCCCAAAACCTTGAGCGCCACCAGCTTGGCCATATTGAAAAGACGAACCAAATTGATCGTATTGAGATCGTTTTTTAGGATCGCTTAAAACTTGATAAGCTTCATTGATTTCTTTAAATTTGGCTTCGTCGCCTGTTTTTTTATCAGGATGATGCTCGTGCGCTAATTTACGAAAAGCTTTTTTAATCTCATCAGGCGAAGCATTTTTATTTACACCGAGTATATTGTAGTAATCTTTACTCATATTAATTTATAAACCCTCTCCTTACTAAGGAGAGGGCAGGGTGAGGTTATATTTTTTCGCATTTCTCATTTATAACAGTTAAAACCTCATCCATATTTTCTTTTATGTCATTATTTGTAAATCTAATTACTCTCAATCCTAAACTCTCAAAATATTTTTCCCTGATTGCATCATCTGCAATTTCCTTATTAGTTGAATGGGTGGCTCCATCAATCTCAATAATTAATCTCTTCTTGGGACAATAAAAATCCACAATATATTTACCAATGCCAAATTGGCGTTTAAATTTATAGCCTAAATTTTTATTTCTTAATTTTGACCATAATTTTATTTCCGCCAAAATCCCCTGTCCCCTTAAAATTTTTCTTAGACCTTTCTGCGATTTGAGATTAAATAATTGAGTCATGAAACCTCCCCTAGCCCCTCCTTCGCAAGAAGGGGAACTATTTCAAAACTTTATTTACGCAATATTTTATTTCTTTTCCGTAAATTCCCCTTCAATCGGTCCTTCATCTTTTTTCGGTTCTCCTGCTCCACCTTGTTCAGCGCCTGGCTGCGCTCCAGCGTCAGCGCCAGGTTGCGCGCCTTGCGCAGATTGGTACATGGCCGCGCCAATTCTCTGCGCGACAGTATTTAATGCTTCTAATTTCTTTTTTATTTCTTCAATTTGATCGCCGTCTTTGGCTTTTTTCAAATCTTCAATTTTATCCTGCAATTCTTTTATGTCTTCTGGTTTCATTTTATCGCCGGCATCTTTAATTAATTTTTCTGTCTGAAAGATTACAGCTTCGGCCTGATTTTTCGTTTCTATCTGCTCTCTTTTTTTCTTGTCTTCTTCGGCGTGAAGTTCGGCTTCTTTCTTCATTTTTTCCACTTCTTCTTTGGATAGCCCCGAAGACGCCGTTATGGTAATTTTTTGTTCTTTATTAGTCGCTTTATCTTTGGCTTTAACATTTAAAATTCCATTAGCGTCTATATCAAAGCTAACTTCAACCTGCGGAATGCCGCGCGGAGCTGACGGAATGCCGTCTAAAATAAATCTGCCTAAAGTTTTATTGTCTGACGCCATCGGTCTTTCGCCCTGTAATACATGAATTTCTACGCTAGTCTGTCCGTCAGCCGCGGTTGAAAAAATCTGCGACTTTGAAGTCGGGATCGTGGTATTACGTTCAATTAATGGCGTAGCTACGCCGCCCAAAGTTTCAATGCCTAAAGTTAATGGTGTAACGTCTAAAAGCAAAACGTCTTTAACATCGCCCTGTAAAACTCCGGCTTGAACGGCCGCGCCCAAAGCCACGACTTCGTCCGGATTAACCGTTAAATTCGGTTCTTTACCGAAAAACTCTTTAACTTTTTTCTGAACTAACGGCATGCGAGTCATGCCGCCGACTAAAATTACTTCTTCAATATCATTAACCGTAAATCCCGCGTCTTTCAAAGCTGATTGGCAAGGCGCAATAGTTTTTTCCACTAAATCCCCGACCAATTCTTCAAGTTTAGCGCGCGTCATTTTCATAACTAAATGTTTTGGTCCGCTAGCGTCAGTCGTAATAAACGGCTGGTTGATTTCGGTTTCCATGGTGGTTGATAATTCAATTTTAGCTTTTTCCGCGGCTTCTTTAATTCTTTGCAAGGCTAAAGTGTCTTTTGACAAATCAATACCCTGATCTTTTCTAAATTCTTCAATGATCCAATTAATTATTCTTTGGTCAAAATCTTCACCGCCTAAATGCGTATCACCGTTAGTTGATTTAACTTCTACTGTGTCGGCCGAAACATCCAAAATGGAAATATCAAAAGTACCGCCGCCTAAATCATAAACCGCTATTTGCTGGCCTTTCTTTTTCTCAAAGCCATAAGCTAAGGCCGCGGCCGTCGGTTCATTAATAATGCGTTTAACGTCTAAACCGGCGATTTTACCGGCGTCTTTAGTCGCTTGCCTTTGCGAATCGTCAAAATAAGCCGGAACGGTAATAATCGCTTCGGTAATTTTTTCGCCCAATTTAGCTTCGGCGTCAGCTTTTAATTTAGCTAAAACCATGGCGGAAATTTCCTGCGGAGTATATTCTTTGTCAGACATTTTTATTTTAACTCCGCCGTTCGCTTTAACTATTGTGTATGGCGAAATTTTAATATCACGTTGAACTTCATCGGATTCAAAACTGCGTCCGATTAAACGTTTAACCGCGTAAACAGTATTTTCCGGATTAGTAACAGCCTGCCTTTTAGCGGTCTGACCGACTAATCTTTCACCATTCTTAGAAATCGCTACGATTGAAGGCGTAGTTCGATTGCCTTCAGCGTTTTCTAAAATCTTCGGCTGGCCGCCTTCGATAATGGCCATGGCCGAATTTGTTGTTCCTAAATCAATACCTAAAATTTTTGACATAATATTTATTAAATTTATTTATTAATTATTTTTTATTTGTTTTAATCTTGATCGTTTTCGGTTTTGTTTCCGAAGCTTTTGGCACAGAAATTTTTAAAATTCCATTAACCGCTTCGGCGCTAGCTTTTTCGCCGATTACATGCGACGGCAAAGGCACGCTTCTGTAGAAACTACCGCGTCTGATTTCTTTTCGGTAATAATTTTTATCTTCAACTTCACTTTTCTTTTCATTTTCGCCTTTAATAGTTAAAACATTATTTTCAATGGAAATATCAACTTTTTCCGGATCAATACCGGCTAATTGAGTTTCAATATAGACTTTATCTTTATCCTGATAAACGTCTATGGCCGGAACGTAACCGGCGAAACCGGTTCGAGCCGGCATAAAATCTTCAAACATTTTATCCATATCCTCGAATGATTCGAGTGATGGCATCCATTTTATAATTGGTGACATATATTTATTCTCCTTGTCGCCATTTAGCCCGAAGCTAATATGGCCAATATTTTATTTTTTTAATTTATAAACTATAACTTTTGCCGGCTCTATAATTTTTCCGTTTAACTTATAACCGGCTTTAATTTCTTTAGCCACTAAACCATCTAATTTTTCGTCTTCTGTTTCTTCATTACTTAACGCATCCATTAAATTATGATCAAATTTTTTGTCTTTAACCTTTATCTCTTCAACACCAATTTTTTCTAAAACATCTTTAAATTGTTTAACTACATGCTTTACTCCGGTTATCCAATCATCCGTTGACTCGCCATTATGATGCGCAATAGCCATTTTTAAATGATCATAAACCGGTAAAATTTCTCTTAACATCTGCTCATTAGCATAAACCGCAAATTCCATTTTTTCTTTAGCCGTTTGCTTTAATAAATTTTGATAATCGGCTAAAGCGCGTTTATATTTATTTTCCCAACTATTTTCTTCTTCGGAAATAAATTCAAATCTTGGTTTTTTATTACCATCGACTTCAACTTCTTCTAAAAACATTTTTTTGGGTCTGACCCAAATTTTACCCTGGCCGTGCATTTCCTGATAAACTACCATTTCTTCTTTAGTCTCTGTATCAACGGCAGTATATAAAATTTTATATTCTTTACCTTTGTAATGCTTATAAATTCCCATTTTTATCTCTTCTGTCATAATATTATTTTCCTATTAATGTATTGTTAATAAACTTAACTAAAGCTAAATTTTTTTCATAATCCATTCTGATCGGCCCTAAAATTCCAAATAAACCGATATTATTATTAAGCCTGTATTTATTTAAAACCGTGCCGCAAAAATCACCGAAAGGATTTTCAGCTCCTAAAAATATCTGCGGCCCGGTTTCAATTTTAGCAAAAATATTATCAATTATATCATCCACCTGGTCGATGATTTTTGAAATGTCATAAATTAGTTCAGTTTGCATAAATTCAGGTTGGGATAAAAGATTAGAAATGCCTGTATAATATAAATTATGGCGATGAAAAGCCCAAAAAACCGCGTTGCCGGAAACTTTCGCCAACTCTTTAGCCGCCTGCTTAAGGCTTAATTCGTCTTTATCTTTTAGTAACTTAGAAAAATTTTTCATTTCCGAAATATTTAATTTTTTTTCAGACAAATTATTAACATACAAATTATAAGCTTTTTGAGTTGGGATTCGTCCAGCTGAAGTATGCGGCTGAGCTATAAAACCAGCCTGCTCTAATTCAGCCATTTCATTTCTGACCGTAGCCGAAGAAATATCTAATTTATATTTTCCAACTAAAACTTCCGACCCTACGGGAACGCCGGTTTTTATATGTTCTTTTATTATAGTATTTAGAATTAGTTCTTTTCTTTTATCCATATATTATATATTATATAACATTTAGCACTCCTGTCAAGAGAGTGCTAAAATATAACCACCTCTCATTTATAAGGAGATGGTTAGGGTGAGGTCTTGTCGAGATAAAAAAAGAGGCTCTACCTAGAAGGTAAAACCTCAAACTTTTTTACTAAAATATTGCGTCAACTAGAAAGTCGATAATTATGAAACCACAAACGTCCGGCTTTAGTCGCCACAGCAATTCCTTTTTTATCTTCGCCAGTAATATAGCCAAAATTAATCAAGTATCTAAAGGTATGGCTATTTCCATATCGCTCAGCCAATTCATTTATGGTTAAAATTTTCTTACTTTTCTCAGCTTGTATAACTTCCCCTAAAATTCTCTTTGCATACTCTGGCACAGGATCATTCTCTAGCAGCATAAAACCTCCTTTTTAAAATGAACTTATTTACAAATAAAAAATTTATTTATTTTTTATCCTTAAAATACCAAGTTAAAACTTCATTAGCGACGGGTACAGCCACGCTTGAACCTTCGCCACCAGCTTCAATTAAAATCGTAATGACTATTTCGGGATTATCATAAGGCGCAAAACCTGTAAACCAAGCATGAGTTGATTTAGTCGTTGACCACTGCGCCGTACCGGTTTTCCCAGCTACTGCCACCGGTACAGATTGCAAACTGCGCGCGCTGCCGGCCGTAACCGTTTGCCTCATACCTTCTCTGACAATATTTATGTTTTTTGAACTTACAACGTTAATTTTCACTGGCTTATTATCTACTTCACTGGCTAATTGATCCTGGCTGTTTAAAATTTGTTTAATTAAATGGGGACGATATAACGAACCGCCATTAGCAAAAACCGCAGTATAATTAGCAACCTGAAGCGGAGTTACTAAAGTATCGCCCTGCCCTATCGCTAAATGATAAGTATCACCAATATACCATGGTTCGTCTTTGGTTTTTAATTTCCATTTTTCAGTCGGTAAAAATCCAGTAGCTTCTCCGGGCATATCAATGCCAGTTTGAGCATCTAAACCAAATAATTTTTCATATTTTACCATGCGTTCGAGCCCAAGGCCGGTAAAATCCTGATAGCCGCCGCCGACATAATAGAAAAAAGTATTGACTGACTCGGCGAGAGCTTTTCTAACATTAGTAGCGCCATGGCCGCCAGCTTTCCAGTCAGGAAAAAACCACTGACCGATTCGTATACCACCAACGCTTAAAAAACTAGTATTCTCGTCCACGATATTTTCTTCAAGCGAAGCGGCCGCGATTACTGGTTTAATTACAGAGCCCGACGGATATTCACCGGAGATGCAACGATTAAACAAAGGCCGATCGGCATGATTAGCTATAGTTTGATATTGCTCGCTTGTCATGCCTTTAGTAAAATTGTTGTTATTAAAAGAAGGCAAACTTACCATAGCTAAAATCTCACCATTATTAGGGTTCATGGCAATAGCGCAAGCTTTATTTAGATGTAATTTTTGCAACTCATTTATAACCGACTCTTCTAATTTTTTTTGTAAATCAACATCAATAGATAAAACTAAATTATTTCCATTCTCGCCAATTTCTTCATTAATAATTTTTTTTTCTTTACCTAGCGCATCAACTTCAATTTGCTTTTTGCCATTTATTCCCCTCATTTCATTCTCCCAAAAATTTTCTATACCGGTTTTACCAATATAATCAATAGGCAAATAATCAGAACCAAACTTATCTAACTCTTTATTATTTATTTTGCCCGTATAACCTAAAATATGAGACAACGATAAGCTATATAAATTATATTCTCGCCTGGTTTTGTTGGTAATAACTACTCCGGGCATATTATCAGACTCTAAATAAAGAATCATGGCTTTTTCATAATCAATATTATCAGCTATAAAAAGCGGCTGATATGATTCAAGCGAACCAGGTTCAACAACGGCTAATAGATCTTCTATATCTTCGGGTTTTAAATTAATCAAAATATCACTGACCCTTTTAATAATCGCTTGACGAGCTAAATTGTCTTTAGGCAAATCTGAGGGTATAAAATATAACAAAAAATTAGCCGAATTTCTAACTAAAGTTTTATAATTTCTGTCATAAATTACTCCTCTTTTACTTTCCACTCTTTCAACCCTGATACGATTGCCTTCAGCCAATTCATAATAATAACTTCCTTTAACTATTTGTAGCCAGGCAGCGCGAGCCATAATTATTCCCAGAAATAAAAGAAAAAACAATTCAACTTTAAAAGTTTTATTGATATCGAAATTTTTTCCCACTGTTTCTCTGGCGGTCGAATCCTGCTCAAGCCAATCTTCAGCCGAACCTCTATCTAACTTACCTAATTTTATATCGCCTTCCTTAACAGTAAAAGGATGATCTCGTTTAAATTTTCTTTTAAATAAAGCCATATTAATATTTCTTAACCATAATAAATATTTTTAATTTCATCGAAGTTAGCGTTTAAAAATTATGGCATTTTGTAATATTAAATACAATTTACCATGCCAAAATTATTTACTATGATGAATTAAAAATACCGGCCTTAAACTTCGCCCCAAAAAATAAATTATGTAATAAATAATAAACGTCAATAAAAAATTAAGCCCAACCTGCTTTAAAATGGCAATAAAAAAATTACTATCAAATATTAAATCTATTTGGGCAAAAAATAAAACAAAAAAATAAATAATAACTCTATAAATAATAGTGGCCAAACCCGTTAAGGCTAAGAACGAATAAAGCGAGCGGTTAGTAAAAAAATTATTTAATAAAAATTTTGCAACAAAAATAGTCAGGCTTAAAGAGACAAGATAAGCGCCGAATGGTAAAAAAGAAAAAATTTCTAATAAAAAACCTGCTCCCACCGCCCACCAAGCGGCTAATTCGAGCCCGGAAAAACCTAAAATAAAAATTAAAATTACTAAAATTAAATTTAAATTAGCGGCCATGCCAGGTAAACCGCTAATAAAAGAAATTTGTAAAATTACCAAAAAAATTATTGATATAACATTGAAAATTATTTTAATTATCATATTAGTAAATTTTCCCCCACTCTAAAAATATCGCCGGCGCCCATAAGAACTACTATGTCATCTCTTTTTATTTTTCCGCGCAGATACTTTTCGCATTCGGCTAATGTTGAAATATACTTTACTTCTTGCTCTATCCTAGAATCTTTATTATTATCTTTTATTTTTTCAACTAAATCTCGGCTATGGATACCGCCCTGAGCCTCGCGCGCCGATCCGTAAATATCGATAATAATTAATTCATCGATTCGGGCGAAACTTTTAGCAAAATCATTAAATAATGCTTTAGTGCGCGTAAAAGTATGCGGGTGAAATGCTACAATCAAATTTCGCTGACCATATTTCTGGCGCACTGCTTCAATCGTGGCTTTTATTTCTGTTGGGTGATGAGCATAATCATCTATTATAATCGCGCCTCTAAACTCTCCTAAAACTTGCATGCGCCTAGCAGTACCATTAAATTCTTCTAAATATTTTCTGATTTTAAATAATTCAATATTTAATTCAACACAAGTAGCAATAACCGCTAAAGCATTATAAATATTATGTTTGCCGCCAAGCTGAATAGAAAAATCGCCAAGCTCTTCGGCTCTAATCTCATCTTCATTATCGTCTACATCTTCCACGCCTAATTTTACTTTAAAATATTGCCGTCCATTATTATTTTTTATATCATAAGCCACATAATCAGCCGCTTCATCAATAGCGTAAGTTATGACTTTAGAGCGGCAATTTACCTGGGCAATTTTTCTGATTATTGGGTCATCAAAATTAGCAACTAAAAATCCTTTAATAGGTATTTTTTTTATGAATTCAATAAAAACATTTTTATAATCTTCCTCAGTGTGAAAAAAATCCGGATGATCATAATCAATATTATTTAAAATTACGGCTTTAGGCTGATAATTTTCTAGCTTATTTTGATATTCGTCGGCTTCAATTAATAAATAATCGGAATTTCCAATTAAAGAACAACCATTAAATTGCGGTACTTTAGCGCCGACCATAACATTAGGTTCAACGCCGGACATTTTCATAACATAACCGAGCCAAGCCGTGGTTGTAGTTTTTCCATGCGAACCAACTACGGCTATACCGTATTTCTGATTAAAAATTTCACCGAGAGCTTGCGCATAAGCCAAGGTTTTAATCTTTCCTTCTAAAGCGGCCTCAACTTCAATGTTGGTTTTAGCGTTATAGGCAGTAGAATAAATTATTAAATCTGCGTCATCAGGGATATTGGCGGCTGAAAAATTTTCAATTACTTTAATGCCGCAATCTTTAAGAACAGGATCGGTCATATATTTTTCTGTCAAGTCAGAACCGCTTACTTTAGCGCCATTAGCAACCAAAAACTGGCCAAGCATTGTCATGCCCACGCCCTTAACGCCGATCATATATATCTTTTTAATTTTAGTAAAATCCATAAGCATATTTTAACTTTTAATGGCCGAAAAATCAATGGCTATAATTACTATTAAATCACTTATTTTTTAAATAAAAAACTGCACCATGCGCTGATGCAGTTATCTTATAATCCGAGAGGGACGGATTATAAAAATAAATTTAGTTTACTTTTCATAAAATCGATAAATTTTTTATACTTTTCATCTCCTGGAATTTGAATAGCGAAACCGCCATTTCCTTCTCTGCCGCCGCCGCCAACATATTCGCAAAATTTCTGGGCGTTAAAATCGCTATTTTTATCTTTATAGAAAAGCATGGTACTTAATGGCGGCAAAAAATAAACGCAGACGCCGTCAACCTGACCAGCAAATTTATCGCGTAATTTTGCCAAACTTTCTTTTTGCGGCATAATAGATTCGCCGCAGGTTATAGCGAATTTTTTGCCTTTTACCTGGAGGATAAAACAATTTTTAAACATCTTATCATTCGCCTGCGCTAGTTGTTTATTGGCTGAATCGATAATTTTCTGCAACCGCAAATTAAATTTTCCGTCGCGATACCAAAAAAAATCTTTGGCAATAAAATCAATCAAATCTGCCAGGCTTTGTATATCGTCTCCGGCGTTATGATATGAAATAATTTTCTGCAGACCAAGGCCACACTGTAAAAACATGCCATTAATATCTAATTTAGCCGGCGGATAGTCATTAAATTGGGCAATTTGCGCCATTTTTTTCAAATAAGAATCGCCGGGAAATAATTTCCCCTGAATCAATTTTGATGTGCAAATTCCCTCTTTATCGCCCATGATTATTTCATGACCGTATTTTTCCAACAACGGAATAAATTCTCGCGTGGCCGGATGGTGATCATACCATTCTATCTTTTCTGCTCGCTCGGCTAAAGTTTGTAAAATCGTTTCCTTTTTGCCCGAGAGCAAAAAATCTTTGCCGCTGATATCGCCGATATAAACTTTTTTACCTTCGGCTATATTAGCGGCGTAGGTAAAAGCTTTTTCCTGATCTTGGCCATATCCGCAAAAAATCAATAATATATCATCCATTAAATACTTTCTGAACATCAAACCGCTTATTATCCCGTCCACATCGCTCTTATGAATAATAACTATATTTTTATATTTCAAGGTGCAACCTCCTTAAAAAATTTTTTATTCTTTTGAAATTAACATAAAAAATACATATTGTCAATAATTGATTTTTAAAAATTTTTTGCTATAATTATTTAATAATTTAATATGCAGAATATAAAAAAACCCATTAAAATCGCAATTATTGCTTCTCACTCAACCGGAAAAACAACATTAGCTAAAGCTCTGGCTAAAAAAATTAAAATACCCTATCTTAAAAGCGATTTTGTCAGAGAAATATCCAAGGAGAAATTTAACGGCAAAAAACTTCAGGAATTATCTATGAAAGAATTTTTTAATATGGAATTACTGCATTATCTAAAAAAATTAGAAGTAGCTATAAAAAACGAAAAATTTATTACTGACGGCGGTTTTATTTTGGGGCCAATTTATCTTGGTTGTATGAACCCAAAATTAATAAACAAAATAAACTACCAAAAATTTCTAAATTTATGTATTAAGAAAACTAAAAACATTTATACACATATAATTTATCTGCCACCGGAAATTGAGCTGGAAAATGATAGCTATCGACCCATGGATTTAAAATTACGTCGGCAAGTTAACAATGTGATTTTAAAACTACTTAATAAAAATAATATAAAATATTTTACGACCACCGGTTCAGTTAATAACAGGGTTAACCAAATAATAAAATTTCTAAAAAATCATTAAAAAAACAGACTTATTTAATAAGCCTGTTTTTTAGAATCTTTATTATATTTTAAACTCGCTTGCCTGTTTTAATATTTTTTCTTCATCAAGCGTTTTTACATTTCTGTCCCGCATAATTATTTTTCCGTTTACAATAACATTTTCTACATCATTAGAATTAACGCAATAAGCTAAATGCGAATACGGATCAAAAATCGGGGTTAAATGCGGCTGATTTAAATTTATAGTAATTATGTCCGCCTTTTTATCAACCTCTAAAGAGCCGATTTCTTTTTCCGCGCCCATCACTTTAGCTCCATCAATAGTCGCCATTTTTATTACTTCTTTAGCGCTAATAGCCGTGGGGTCATAATTATTAACTTTATGCATTAAAGTGCAAGCACGCATATCGGAAAATAAATCTAATGTGTTATTGCTAGCCGCACCGTCAGTGCCTAACCCAACGATAATTTTCATATCTAACATTTTTTTAAGCGGCGCCACGCCTGATGCCAACTTCATATTGCTAATTGGACAATGAGAAACTTTTACATCTCTTTTTTTATAAATTTCTAAATCATTATCGCTTAACCAAACGCTATGCGCGGCTATTAAATTGCCCGACAATAAGCCAAGTTCGTCTAAATATTCAACCGGCGATTTGCCGTTATTTTTTATAGAATCTTCAACTTCTTTTTTAGTTTCGCTCACATGAATATGAATGCGTAAATTTTCATCTTCAGCAACTTTTTTAATTTTTAATAAATTTTCTTTTGAACAGGTATAAATTGCATGCGGCGCTAAAACAATTTTTATAAATTCATTATCCGCATATTTTTTCGATAACCTCGCCGCTTCTTTTAGAGCTAAATCAGGATCTTTGAAATCTATACCCGTAATTCCAACCGCTGTCCGTAAACCTGCTTTAATCGCTGGCTCAGCCATAGCTTCGCCTAAAAAATACATATCATTATAATATGTTACGCCGGCTTTAATCATTTCTAAACAGGCTAACTCGCCAGCTTGCTTTACAAAATTTTCATTGACATATTTAACTTCAGCCGGCCAGATATGTTTATTAAGCCAAATATCTAAAGGCAAATCATCAGCTAACCCGCGAAAATATGTCATGGCTGCATGCGTATGCGTATTTATTAAGCCCGGCATAATAATTGAATTTCCCGCGTCAATCACTTCTTGAGTTTTATAATTTTTAATTTCATTATCGCCGCCTAAAGCTAAAATTTTATTTTTAGACACAGCAACAAAACCGTTTTCTATAACGGTTAATTTTTCATCCATGGATAAAATGTATTTTCCTTTTATAATTAAATCACACTGCATAATTATTTTAATAAACTTTTTATAATTTTTACCATCTCTTGATTGGCTCCTTTTTTCATGGCTTGCGCCATATTTACGGATAAATTAGTTAGTATCTTCTCGTCGGCTAATAAATCCTTAATCATATGCGTAAAATTTTCCGCGGTCAAATCTTTTTGATTTATTACAATTGCAGCTTTTCGATTTTTAAAAAATTCGGCGTTAACTTCCTGGTGCGAATCTGGCATAGGAATTATTATGGATGGCTTACCTAGATATGATAACTCGGACAAAAACCCTAACCCAGCGCGAGTTATTACTAAATCCGCCGCATGCAAAACTTCAACCATTTTTTCTACATCCAAAAATTCATAATTTTTATAATTCACAATTTCAGTATTTGATATATTTCTTTTTTCCCCTGTTATATGAATAACATGGCAGAGCTTAACTAATTGACTTAAACTATCTTTTACTAATTCATTAATTGCCATTGCCCCGGTTCCGCCGCCAATAATTAAAACTACTGGTAAGTGGTTATGCGTTTTTAAACTATTAATTTTTAACTCTCGCCTAATCGGATTTCCTATCCAAATCGCCTTTTTACCATAATCTTTTAACGAACTTTCAAATGTTACAGTAATAATTTTAGCAAACGGCGCCATTAATTTATTGGCTAGACCAGCTACAATATCCTGCTGATGAATTAAAACTGGCACGCGTAAAACCCAGGCCGCCCAAGCGATAGGCACGCTTATAAAACTACCGGCGCTCATAATTAAATCCGGGCGGGATTTTATCATTATAAATAAAGCCTGGAAAAAACCTATTTTAATTTTTATAATATCTAAAAAATTTTTAAAGGAAAAATAGCGGCGCAATTTTCCTCCGCTTATAGCTTTAAATTTAATACCAGCTTTCTCTACCATGACTTTTCCCGGGCCGAACTTCGTGCCCAACCATAAAAATTCAAACTCACTTTCATTTTTTAGTTCATCGTAAATTGCTAGTAGCGGAGTTACTGATCCGCCCGTTCCGCCGCCGGTTAAAAGTATTTTGTATTTTTTATTTTCAGAATACATTTTATTTAATTCGTAATTTAAAATTGATTATCTCGTCTGCTTACTAATATTAATTAAAATACCAATGGAAGACAAAGCGACTAGCATAGCTGATCCGCCGTAGCTTATCATAGGCAAAGGCACGCCAGTCATTGGCATAATATTAACCATACCGCCGATATTTATAAAGGCTTGCATAACAATCCAGCTTACTATGCCAATAGCCAAAATTTTTCCAAAATCATCCGGGGCTTTTTTGGCTATAAGAAAACCTCGATAAAATAAAGCTAAATATAATAAAACTAAAATAACTGAAAAAACAAATCCTATTTCTTCGCTGATAATTGGAAAAATTGCGTCGTTTTGCGCTTGTGGAAGATATAAAAATTTCTGTCTTGATTCGCCTAAACCTCGACCGAAAAATCCACCTGATCCGATCGCGATCAAAGATTGATTAATCTGATAACAATATTTATCCGGAGAATATGAAGGATCCATCATGCATTTAAAGCGATTAGCCTGATACGGATAAATATTTACCATTATAATTATAGCCGTTAATCCTAATAATATTAAAACTATTAAATGCTTAACGCTGCCTCCACCAATAAAATAAACGATTAGTGATGATAAGGCAATAATAGTTAGAGTGCCCATATCCGGCTGCAATATCATAAGTAAAGCGATTATCCCAAGAATAACTAAAAATGGTCCAAGGCCAGTAGCAATTTCCCCTAATTTCTTTTTTCTCCCCTCGAGCCAAGCGGCTAAATAAATTAAAAAGGTAATTTTAACAAATTCCGACGGTTGCAAAGAGTAACCAAAAACATTTATCCAACTTTTAGAAGTGCCCCAAGTTCCGGCTAAACCTGGAATAAAAACTAAAATTAATAAAATAATAGAAAAAATAAGCATCCATAAAGCATATTTTTTCCAAACCTGATAATCAATTCGCGAAAAAATCCAAGCTGCTATAAGACCTAAAATTAAGCCAAAAAGCTGATGTTTAAAAAAATAATAACTGTCTTGATGGGCGCTATAAGAAATAATTGATGAGGCGCTAGAAAGCATAATCATTCCAAAAATAATAATCGCCCCAACTATAAAAATAAGCGGCTTGTCTGATTCATGATCGCCGCGATAGGATAATATTTTATTAAAAGAATTTATTAATGACTTCATAATTTTTTACATCTTCTTGTCTAACAAAAATATTATTAAACCCATGGCCGCGCTAACTCCGGCGATAACCCAAAAACGCATGACAATTTTCGGCTCGCTCCAACCAATAGCTTCAAGATGATGATGAACCGGCGAAGAAATAAATATTTTTTTGCCTCTAATTTTTTTAGACAACTGCTGAATGATTACAGATAAAGATTCAATAACAAAAATTAAACCAATAACCGGTAAAATCAAAGCTGAATTAGTCAACATAGCGATGACGCCCAAAGTAATACCTAAGCTCATAGCCCCGGTATCGCCCATATAAAACCTGGCGGGGTTAATGTTAAACCACAAGAAAGCCAATAAAGCTCCGACAATAACCCCGCAGAAAGCAGCTAAATCATACTTGCCTGTGATAAAAGCTATCACGCCAAAAGAGGCAAAAGCAAAAAGCAAAGTTCCACCGGCTAAACCGTCCAAGCCATCCGTTTCGTTAACTGAAAAAGCTGTGGCCACTAAAACAAAAATAAAAATCAAAATATATGGCCAACCCATCTGATAATCTCCTAAAAATGGCACATGAAAAATATCCCAATCCAATTTAAAATAAAACCACCAGGCGCCGAAGCAAGCGATAATAGTATAAATCAATAAGCGATGTTTAACTTTCAGTCCGCCGCCGCCCAAAATACCTTTACCTCTTACATCTAACCAATCATCAACTAAACCAACCAAAGCTGTAGCTACTAAAACGCCTAAAGGCAAAAGAGTTTCCTTACGAGATAAAAAATTAAAATAATTAAAAAAATCTGCAGTAAAAATTTTTGGCAAATAATAAAACACAACGGCCATAATTAAAACCGTTAACCAGATTAAAATTCCGCCCATAGTCGGCGTGCCGTCTTTATGAGCATGCATTTTTGTAAAAATCGGAGTCGTGCCGTTTGATCTTATTTTTTTTCCGCAATTATATTTATATAAATAATGAGTTAAGAGTGGCGTCCAAAAAATAGCAAAAATAAAGGCTAAAGCCGTTAAAAATAAAATTTTAATAACATAAAAATCAAACATATTTTTATCGAAAATTTACCAAATATATAGCCAGCGTGCTGGCGATTAAAAATAAATTAATTAATAAAGAAAAGCTTAAAATCAAATGAATCAAAAATTTGCTTTTTCTAAAAATATTTAAAAGCAAAATTAAATTTATAACAATAAAAGCTAACCCTAAAGTCGGAATAATATAAATATCTCGAACATCACCGATAAGATTAACACCTAGATTAACATTATAATGCAAAATAACCAAATTTTGGCTTACATTTCTGTTTACATATAAAACTAATAGCCAATTAATTACATTCAAAGAAAACAAAAATATAAGATATATCCTAACGAAAACAAGGCTGACCAAAAGCAAAACAGCTTGAACCAATTTTTCTCGGCTAAGATAAAGATAATTTAAAATTTTATGGCTATCGATCGCCATATATTTAATTTAACATATTTCCATTTAAAAATAAACTTTAACCAAAAATTGCTAGATATATCAATAAACTACTCTTGCGCTAAAATAATTTTTCTGCTATATTAATTTGTCACTCTTAAAATATAAAAATTAGGGGGAAAAAATGGAAAAAATAAAATATTTTTTTGTTTGGTTGCACTTTAAAATTATAATGAAACGTTTAAACAATTGCCAGGAGATAAGTTTTTCTTCACTTTCAAGCACAACGCTGGAACATCCTGAATTTAAAAAATTAACCTCTTTGGGGCCGACAATTATGCCTATGCTCCTAAAGAATTTACAAAAAATAAGGGATGATAAAAAAACTCTTGGTGCGTTAACAATTTTGCTCGCCCTACCTATTATTTCCGGAGAAAATCCTATTCTCAAAGAGCATCGCGGCAAAATGTCTAAAATGCAAAAAGATTGGATAAGATGGGGTAAAAAGAAAAAATATTTAAAATAAATCTCCGTCAAAATAGTTATAGCCAAATGAAGTCTTGTCTTCATTTGGCTATTTTTATATTTTAGGTATTTACCTTATATAAACTTTTATGTTATAATATAGCTAAGTTAAATCCTCTTTTTTATTTATATTTAATAAACCCATGCTATCTGACCAACAACTTAAAAAAATACTGGCCAAATCAGATATAATGCCGGCTGAAGAATTCGAAAAATTCTCCAAAGAAGCAGCCAAGTCCGGTAAAAACCTTGATAGTTATTTAATTGAAAAAAAAATAATAACTTCTAACGCTCTTTACGAAAGTGCGGCTATTTTTTTTAACGTGCCTTTCATAAATCTAAAGGATCAAATTATAAGAAAAGACGTTTTATTTAATATACCGGAACCGATTGCTACTACCCACCAGGTAGTTGCTTTTGCAGCTGATGAAAAAGAAATTAAAATAGCCACTTTAGATCCTGAAAATATAGAAATTTTTGAATTTATTAAGAAAAAAACCAACCTTAAGCCGGTTATTTATTTAACCACGCCAGAAAGCTTAAATGAAACTATAAAGCAATATCATAAAAGCTTAAAAGCTGAGTTCAAAGACCTAGCTGAAGAGAATATAGGTGGTGATGACGAAAATCTAAAAAAATTAGCAGAGAATTTACCAATTGTTAGAATTGTAGATACTCTCTTAGAATATGCTATTTTTGAAGGCGCTTCCGATATTCATATAGAGCCGGAAGAAAAAGATGTTATTGCCCGCTACCGCGTGGACGGAATTTTGAGAAATGTTATGACTTTGCCTAAAAATGTTCAGCCGGGAATTATTGCTCGCATAAAAATATTAGCCAATCTTAAAGTTGACGAACATCGCCTACCCCAAGATGGACGCTTTAAAATAACTGCTAAAGACTATAAAGTCTCTTTCAGAGTTTCCATCATACCTACTTTTGACGGAGAAAAAATTGTCATGCGCTTATTAAGCGAAAAAGCGCAGGTTTTAACTTTGGAACAACTCGGTTTCCAACCCTCAGCCCTGGAAGCTTTAAAAAGAAACATTTCCAAACCGCATGGAATGATTTTAGTAACCGGACCGACCGGCTCAGGAAAAACCACTACGCTTTATACTGTTTTAAACATTTTAAACACTCCAGAAGTTAATATAGTTACTATTGAAGATCCAATTGAATATCGCATGCCTCATGTTAACCAATCACAAGTCAATCCTAAAATCGGTTATACTTTTGCCGCCGGTTTAAGAGCTTTTTTAAGGCAAGATCCTAATATTATTATGGTTGGAGAAATAAGAGACCAGGAAACAGCGGAAATCGCTATCCATGCCGCTATGACCGGACATTTAGTATTGTCAACTTTGCACACCAACGATGCTGTCACTACCCTGCCCCGCCTTTCTGATATGGGTGTCCCGGCTTTTTTAGTAGCTTCAACTACTAATGTTATAATCGCTCAAAGACTGGTTAGAAAAATTTGCCCTAATTGTATTCAAAGCTACAAATTAGACAAACAAGTTATAGAAGAATTGATGCAACAATTAGACGTAGAAAATATCATGAAAACTCTTGAAGAAAAGAAAATTATTATTAACGCTAAACAAGGTATAGAAAATTTATTATTTTACCGGGGCAAAGGCTGTAAACAATGCTCTAACACAGGCTATAAAGGCAGGCTTGGTATTTATGAAGTCTTGGAAATTACCGCTGAAATATCGGAATTAATTTTAAAAAAGGCTTCAGCCTCAGAACTTAAAAAACAAGCAGAAAAACAAAAAATGCTAACTATTATTGAAGATGGTTTTATTAAAGCTAAAAATGGCATTACCACAATCGAAGAAATTATGAGAGTAACTAAGGAGTAAATTTTTATATTATGACAATAATTTTACCGCCACAAAACGAACCGAATAACCAAGGTGAACAAACTTCGCCGGCCATAGATCAGGCTGGCAAAACTAATGAAACCGAAGCGTCAGAAGAAAAAGCAAAAAAAATAAATATAATGAGTTCTATCAATGGCGTCTTAGAAAAATTTTCTAGGATACCTATTTCAGAAAAATTATTTTTTGTGCAAAATTTAGGCATCATGCTTAAGGCTGGCATATCCTTATCCGTAGCTTTAAAAACTTTAGCGCGCCAAACTAATAATAAGAGATTTGCTAAAATAATAGCGGAAATTTCTAAAAATGTTGAAAAGGGCGTAAGTTTTACCGAAAGTTTAAAACCGCACGAAAAAATATTTGGCCAACTTTTTATTAACATGGTTGAATCTGGAGAAATATCAGGAAAACTTGAAGAAGTTTTAAAAAGACTGCATATACAATTTAAAAAAAACCATGAATTAGTTGCCAAAGTCAAGGGCGCGCTTACTTACCCAGCCGTAATTTTATTAGTCATGATCGGCATGGGTATTTTTATGATGATATCAGTAGTGCCTAGTATCGCCGCCATGTTTAAAGACCTTAATGCTGAATTACCTTTTGCGACTAAAATGTTAATTAAACTATCTGAAAGTTTAGTGGCGCATGGGGCGCTTTATTTAATAGGCGCGGTAGTTTTAATTTTAATTATAGTCCAAGCGGCTAAAACAAAAAAAGGTAAATATTTTTTTCATGGCCTGCTATTAAAACTGCCAATTTTTTCCACAATTATAAAAAAAATAAATTTAGCCCGCTTCGCTAGAACCATAAGTTCGTTATTAAAAACCGACATCATGATTATAAAAAGTTTACAAATAACCGCTAATGTTTTAGGCAATGTTTATTATCGTGACGCCCTTAATGAAATGAGCGTCAAAATTAAAAAAGGCGGTACTATTAATGAAGTTATTGCCAACTACGAAAAATTATTCCCGCCAATAGTAACGCAGATGATTGCCGTAGGTGAAGAAACTGGCGAGCTTGATTTTATACTTGAAGAATTGGCCGAATTTTACGAAGGAGAAGTAGATCAAACCATGAATAATTTACCATCAATAATTGAACCGGTTTTAATTTTAGTTCTTGGTTCAGCTGTTGGCGGCATGGCTGTCGCCATTATCATGCCTATGTATTCCTTAAGCTCGGCAATATAAAAAAGGTAAAAATATGCAATTATGCCGAAATAAAAAAGGCAGCATGCTCACAGATTTATTAGTAGTTCTAGGTATTATCGCGCTGCTGTCTACAATCAGCATACCTTATTTAAGAAGATACCAGCCAAACTTAAAATTAAATGCCGCCGCCAGAAATTTAACCACTGACTTAAGATATGCCCAACAATTAACCATAACTGAGCAAAAAGTTCATCAGGTTGTTTTTGATTTAAATAATGATTCATATCAAATTCAAAAAATAGACGTAGCTACAACCACCATTAAAACAGTTGCCCTTGAATCAGAAATTAGCATCAAGCAAATTAATGATTTAACCGGCGACAAGGTGGTTTTTAATTATTATGGCGGAGTCAGCCAATCCGGACAAATAATTTTAACTAACATAAATAATGCGGACGCCATTGTTAATATAAAACCATCTGGCTATGTGCAATTCGATCAATAAAAATAACTATGACGATTAAAAAAATAAAAATATTTTCCTGCCAAAAAGGCCTTAGTCTTTTAGAAATAATGGTATCTTTTTCTATACTAGTAATCGCTTTTATGGCTTTAATGCAATCTTTCCCTATAACTTTATCTATTAATAAAACTTCAGAAAATGCCACTAAGGCCGCTTATTTAGCGCAAGCAAAATTAGAAGAATTAAATTCTTTAGGCTATAACAGTGTTGCCGTCGGCACAATAGAAACTAAACATCGCCTATCCAACGATACATCAAATTATTTATACTATTTTCAAAGGCAAACTGTGGTAAATTATGTTGATGGAAATTTGCAGAATAGTGGATCGGACACGGGATTAAAAAAAATTTCTGTAACAATCTACTACACTAATGTTTTATCAAGAATTGAAAAAGTCTACACCACGGTTACACTTATAAGCCAATTATAATATGCGGGGTTTTTCCATTATAAATATCATAATAATCATGGGCTTAATTTTGCTGGCCTATTTGGGTTATGCGCAGTATTTAGATAATAAGGTTGAAAAAATATTAAAAAATTCTGAATCGCCTAGTAAATTTGTAACTTCAGAAAATCCACAAACCGCTACTACAACTAACTCAATAACTATAGAAAAAAATTCATCAACAACAACTCAAGCAACTTCTAAAATTCTTACTACGGAAAAAATAACAGAAACAACTAAAACAGGGTTCTATAAAAACAATACTTATTTTTATCAAATTAGTTTTCCTGAAAATTGGCCCATAAAAATACAAGCGGCAAGCAATGTTTCTTTAGGCACCGTACCACCTAAAAATGGCCAAGGAGCCATAACTATAGAAGTAACCCAGGGGCAAAGCAATGAAATTAACCAAGCAAAAGCTGAGGCAAAAAAATATCCGGAAATTATTTCTCTGACTGAAGAATTTATTACTTTAAGCGGGGTAAATGGAAATAAAATAACTATTACCAACCTTATAACAAAAAATAAAACTATTAATATTTTATTAAATAAACTAAATTATAATTACATTATAAAATACAGCGAAGAATCTGCTGAATTTGTCAAACAAGTAAACCAAGCTTTAGCTACTTTTAAATTTCTTAAATAAATGAAAAATATAAATAAAAAAAATAAATTTTCTGGTTTCACTTTATTAGAAATTATAGCTAGCATTTCTTTATTTACTGTCATTATTCTTTTAACAACCAATATTTATTTAGCCACTCAACGAGCTTACAATAAAAATTCTAACATGGCCGAATTAACACAAAACGCTCGAGTATCTATAGACAGAATTTCCAGAGAATTAAGACAATCTTCAAGCATCATCACAGCTTTACCCGAAACAAACAACGACCCGAGCAACCCGCCAACTAACCAAATATTTTTTCAAGACGGACACAATATAAATCAAGTTACTTATTTAAGGTATTATTTAGAAGACACTAATTTAATGCGAGAACATAAAGCTTACTATTTCAATAATGAACCTTCAGTTTATGTAACTTATAATAGCCTTGATAGCGGAGGCAGCCCGCCGCAAGAAATTATATTGGAAAATAGAATAATTGGAGAATATTTTAATGAATTAGAATTTTGGGGAACAAGCGGATTAATTAATATTGTTTTAAATCTAGAAAAAAATCAAAGCGTTTTCGATATAGAAACTTCAGTCTATTCCCGAAATTATTAAAATTATGGATAAAATTACTCTTAAAAAACAAAACCGAGGAGTAGCTCTTATTTTAACCATTCTTCTAATGGCTTTGGTTTTATTTTTATCATTATATCTTATAAATTTTACTTTAACCGAAGATCGTATCGCCAGAAGCCAATCTTGGGGAGCTAAAACTTATTATCTTTCTGAAGCTGGAATTCAAGACATGGTGTGGAAACTAAAAAACGATAATACTTACAAAAATAATTTTGAAACTAACCCTAATTGGACTGCAAGTTTTACTCGCACAAATCCGTTCGGTTCCAGCAACGGTTCATATACAGTTAGTATAGCCAACAGCAGTTTAGCTCATGGCGTAATTACTTCTATTGGCACAATTGATATCGGCAACGGCAAAACCAGCCAAAGAATAGTAAAAACTTATGTTTACAGAGCCTTAGGACAATCAGGTGTTGAAGACAACTGCGGTTTTGCTGATGGTAATATTGATATTTCGGCAAGCATTGTTAATTTTCATGATGGTAGCTCACATTCAAACAATAATTTTATTGTTAATGGATTAAGCACTGTTAATGTGGATACAGATTTAGATGCTGTTAACCAATATAATAAATCTTGGCTTTCTACGGTAAATGTAGGCGGAGATATTCACTCAGCAAATTATCCTCCGGCGGCTACAGCCATTACTATGCCGGCTATAGACTTTGATTCAGCAAGCCCCAACTCTTTAAAAAATAGAGCCGACGTCGTATATAGCCAAAATCAATTTGATAATTTAATGGCTAACAACCAAAATTTAACTTTAACCGGACCAATAACTTATGTTGATGGAGATGTAGAATTAAGAGGAAACCAACATTTAACTATTAACGGCCTTTTAGTGGTAAGTCGTGATTTAATAGTCGGCCATTGGCTTTGTAGGGGTTTGCGCTGCGGCAATAATTCCATAACAGTAAATCATACTACCGGTGAAGCAGCTGGTATAATAGCTAAAAGAAAGATAAATTTTGAAACTTGGACTGGCGACATTGACATCAACGGCGCAGTTTACGCAAATGACCAATTGAATTTGTTAAGCTTCCCTATAGGTTTTGACTTTGATGTTACCGGAGGTTTAATAGCCAGAAAATTAACCATAACCAGCGTTTGGCAACCTCTTAACATTAATTATGACAATACAATTTTAACTGAAGTTTTAGGCGCAACTGAATTTTCCCCCGTGATAACAGTCGAACATTGGGAAGAAGAATACTAATGTGATATAATAAATATTATGATATTAACCAACGGATCAACACGCCCGGTCGGTTTAGATATATCAGATTTATCCATAAAATTAATTCAACTAGACAAACGCCGGGATAAAATAAAAATTAGAGCTTTGGGCAAAATAGATTTGCCCCAAGGCGTTGTTGTTAATGGAGAAATAAAAAATAATGTCGAAATTATAAAAGCTATTAAAAAACTTATATCTAACCCGCTTTACGGAAAAATAAATTCTGAAGAAGTTGTAGCCTGCCTGCCTGAATCTAAAACATTTATTAAATTAATCGAGGTGCAAAAATCGCCAAATCACTTATCGGACATTATTGGTTCAGAGATCGAAAAGCATGTTCCTATGGCGCTTAACGAAATTTACTATGACTGGCAAACTATTAAAGAGCTGCCTGATAAATATTTAGTATTAATAGGAGCGGCCCCAAAAAATATAGTTAACCAATATACGGAAATGCTGGATGGAGCAAAATTATCAGCAGTAGCTTTGGAAATAGAGCCGGTAGCTATTTGTCGCTGTTTATTAAAAGAAGAATCTTTAAATTTAAAAAACGCCAAAGCCGAAATTAACAAAAATTATGGGATAATCGATATTGGCGCTAATCATACTTGCATGATATTTTATTCAGGCAATTCCATACTTTTCACAGTTAGCATGCCAATATCCGGCGAAGAAATAACAGCTAAGATTTCTCAAAGTCTTAATTTAACAAAAGAGCAGGCTGAAAAAGCTAAAATTATTTGCGGTTTAGATGAAAAAAAAGCCAACGGAGTAATTAAAGACATCTTATCAGATACTTTAAAAAACTTAATGGAAAAAATAAAAGAGGCCATTTCTTTTTATGAAAATTATTTTCCACAAAACGGACCATTAAATCAAATTTTATTATGCGGCGGCGGAGCTAATATACCTAATCTAGAAAAAATTATAAGTGAAGAAATTTCAGTTGAAGTAAAATTAGCCGATACTTTAGTTAATCTATCTGAAGTAAAAAATAAATTAGACGAAATATTCACCGAAAAACATACACTAAATGTCGCCTCAACAAAACTTGAATCCAATAATGACAAAGAGCATGATTTATCAATTAAACAAAGTTACAGCGCAACTTTTGCTACGGCCTTTGGCTTGGCTTTAAGAGGTATTTTTATAGACGAACTATAATATGATTACTTTAAACCTAATTTCCGAGGAATTAAAAAAAGAAATAAAACTACGTCATCTTTATTTATTTATAAAAAAAATAAATTTGGCGCTAATTGTTATTACTATTATTATTGCGATTATTCTTTTAGCTGCCAAAACCATATTGCAAGTAAATTTTAATAATATCGTTGAGCAAACTACGCTGGTAACCAAAAATAACCAAGGGTATAACAATAAAATAAAAGAAATAAATAGTAAAATAGATTTTATAGAAAAAATACAGAACGATTTCATACCTTGGTCAAATTTATTAGAGATTATAGCTGAGATAACGCCTGGAGATGTTAATCTATATTATTTAAAAATTAATGAAGACAAATCCATTAAAATTAAAGGCAAGGCTAATTTACGTGATAGCTTATTAAATTTTAAACAAAAGATGGAGGCCGCCACAGTCTTTAAAGATATCGATTTTCCTATAAAAAATATTTTAGAAAAAGAAAATATTGATTTTGAAATAAATGCTAAAATAATTGTTGATAAGATATAAATTTATCTATGAATGGCATTAAATACTTAAAACTAAATTTAAAAAATAAAATTACCATAACTATGGTTGGTTTTATTATAATAATTTTATCTTTAGTTTATTTTATTGTCGCTCCGACAATCAAAGATATAAAAACTATGGGCAATTCGATAGAAGCGCAAAGAGAAGATTTAGAAAAAAAATATATTAAGGGCCAAAGTTTAAAAAAATTGACTGAAAATTTAAATAAAATAGAGCCTAAACTTGAATTACTAAACCAAATTTTTATTAATAAAAATCGAGAGTTAGAATTTATTACTAGTTTAGAAAAAGAAGCAAATAAAAACCAAATAGGTCAAAAAATAAATTTAAGTTCTTTAGAAAAAACAGAAAACCAAAATTTCGGAAAAACCAATCTACAACTCTTTACTAAAGGAAATTTTATAAAACAATTGCAATATTTAAAAGATTTAGAACAATTAAACTATTATATAAATATTAATGTTATTGAATTATCGCCGCTAACTAGCGGGGAACAATTAAAAATGTTTGGTCAAGAATCTCAAGCCGCCGCAGGACAAACTAACCTTAATATGTATATTAGCGCTGATACTTATTGGAATTAATATGAAGATAATCAAACCAATAAAAATAACTCCGAAAAAATTATCCAGTCTAACAACTATGAGTATTATTTTAATAACTCTGCTAATTTTAATCTGCATGTCCTTATTTTTATATAAAAATTTCTACCAGACTATAACGCAATCTAAGGAAATCATAATTTTGAGAGAAAAGGTAGCTGTAGATACTGTAAATATAGAAAAATTTAATATTATAATGAGTAAAATAGATAAAAAAACCACTTTTAATAAAACAGAAAATATTACAAGCCCATTTCATTAAAAATTCTAAATATAAAAAACACCCTTCGCTCTAATCTAGCGAAGGGTGTTTTTTATAACGCCGGGGATATATGCCTTAATTTTTTTATTATTGGAGGTAAAATTTTTAAAACATGCTTTATTTCCGATCTGGTGTTGCCTTTACCGAAAGTAAATCTAATAGTGCTATGTGCGATTTCCTCTTTTATCCCCATAGCTAAAAGCACAGATGAGGCTTTTAAACTTTCTGATGCGCAAGCGGAACCAGTAGAAACAGCGATACCTTCTAAATCTAGGGCGATTAAAATTGACTCCCCCTCAGAACCAACAAACGAAATATTGGCGTGCGCCGGAGTAGCATTTTTAAAATCAGTATTAAAAATAATATTAGGAACTTTTTGCTTAATTAAATAAACAAATTCATCGCGTAATAAAGAAATTTTTTTATTATTTTTTGCTTGCTCTTTTGCTAATAATCTTATGGCCGCGCCTAAACCAATAATGCCAGGGACATTAAGCGTTCCGCTTCTTAGATTATTTTCATGGTGACCGCCGAGCTGAATTCCGATGATTGGCGTTCCAGTCTTCACAAATAAAGCGCCAACCCCTTTAGGCCCGTAAATTTTATGACCAGACAAAGATAATAAATCAACATGCAAATATTTAATATCGCAATTCAAAAAATTCAAAGCTTGCACTGCGTCAGTATGAAAATAAATTTTATTTTTATTATTCTGTTTACCCCTTTCTTTATTAATCTTTTCAATAATTTTTCCAATTTCTCTAATAGGCTGGATGCTACCGACTTCGCTATTAACATACATTATAGAAACAAAAACCGTATTATCTTTTATAGCTTTTTTAAAAGTCTCTAAATTAACTACGCCATTTTTCTCAACCGGTAAATAAGTAACTTCTACGCCCTGCTTTTTTAACTTATTAAAAGGTTCTAAAACCGCCGGATGTTCTATGGCTGAAGTAATTATATGCAATTTTTTACCTTTATTTTGCAAAGCGCTTACCACGCCAAAAATAGCTAAGTTATCAGCTTCGGTAGCGCCAGAAGTAAAAATTATTTCATCGGCTTGGCAATTTAAAAATTTAGCTGTATTTTCTCGTGCTTGCATAACAGCTGCTGAAGCTTTTTGTCCAAAGCCATGGAGCGAAGATGGATTGCCAAAATTTTTCGAAAAATAAGGTGATATAGCTTTCAACACGGCCTTATCAACGGGTGTAGTAGCGCTATGATCTAAATAGATTGGTTTCATATAATTATTTATTAGCTAAACGACTCGCCCAAAAAATTAGGCGAGCTTATCCAACCAATAAAATTATTTACAGCAACCACAAGTGCATTTTTTTATTTCAACTTTATCGCCAGCCTTTTTCATCGGCTTGCCGCAACAAGTTGGGACTTTATCGCCTTTAGCTTCAACTATGGCACCACAACCGCATTGGCATATATATTTTAACATATGTTTTTTAGTTAATTAATTAATAATTTTAAATAGCTTTAACTTCTTTAACGCCCTTAACCGACTTTTTTATCTCCGCTTCAATACCCTGTTTTAAAGTTAATTGCGACATCGGGCAATGAGCGCAATGACCCATTAATTCCACTTTTAAAACTCCTGATTTTTTATCAAAATTAACAAAATGTACATCGCCTCCGTCCATTTGTAAGGCCGGTCGTACTTTTTCTAAAATATTTTTTATTTTATCTTCAATATTGTCTTTATTATCTTTATTGTTTTTTTTGATCATATTATTTTGTATTATTTCTTAAATTTTATTTTATACTTCTTAATTGCTTGTCTCAAAGCTTCTATACCCAGCATTGAACAGTGAATTTTAATCTGTGGCAATCCGCCTAAATTTTTAACTATTTCATCTTTTTCAACTTTTAAAGCCTTTTCTAAAGTTTGACCTTTAACAATATCAGTTAAAGCCGAAGATACGGCGATAGCCGCAGCGCAACCTAAGGTTTCAAATTTAATATTTGTTATTGCATTATCTTTAATTTTTAAATAAATTTTCATAACATCGCCACAGGCAGGATTGCCGACCTGGCCGATAGCATCAGCATTTTTAATTTTACCCTGATTATGGGGATTTTTAAAATGCTCAATTACTTTTTTAGAATATTGCATATTTTTATTATTAATATATTTTAACTATCATACCTATTTCCGCCCAATTGTAAATTAATTTAGCCGGTCCGATGCCTAAACGAATGCAACCATGAGAAACCGGGATACCTAAATGACTTTCTCCTTCACGATAACCGTTAGGCCACACCGGTAATTCATGAATACCAAATTTACCCTGGCCTAGACCAATCCAATAAGGCATCCATAATCCGTAAGGCGACCAAGCCTTAGGGGCTTTATTTAAAATTTTAAATTCTCCTTTCGGCGTAGGCGTTGATGGTTTGCCGGTGGAAACTTTAAAAGTGCCCATTTCTACCCCGGCTAAAAAATAACTTAGTTCCTGATTTTTGATATTAATTTCAATTTGTTTTAATAATTTAACGCCTGCTTGAGAATTTAGCGGATCATGACCGCTATTTATCTCTTCTCCATCTTTATAGCCATCTCCATCGGTATCTGGGTTAGTTAAATCTGTCTTAAATTTTATTTCCTGTTCATCATTTAATCCGTCATGGTCATAATCGTTATTTTTCGTTTTTACTTTTTCTGTATTTAATGCGGAATAACCAGCCGCCACTTCAACGCCGTCACTATAGCCATCGCCATCAGTGTCAGGATTTAAAAAATTAGTGTGATAAATATTTATTTCATCTTCATCAAATAGGCCATCTTTATCGCTATCAATTTTTACATCAGCCAAACAAGGAACAGCTAACAAAAATAAAATGGCTATTAAAGCTATTTTTTTCATAATAGCTGGCTTAATTTTATATTTTTTAAAGTTTTTTCAATCGCCTGGTCTACTCTAGATAAAACATAAGTGGCCTGGCAATTGCAAAGTTTACTGCAATAGATTTTGGCGTTTTTGCCAGTACAATGAAAACAGTTAAGCTCGCCTTCTAAAGATTTAATAATATCGTAAACATTTATTTTTTTAGAATCTTTAGCTAATAAATAACCGCCCGTAGCTCCTTTTACGGATTTTACTAACCCGGCTTTTTTTAAACTAGCAAAAAGCTTTTCTAAATATTTTAAAGAAATATTCTCCTGTTTAGCAATAACCGATAAAGAAACATTGCCAAACTTTTGTTGTTTAGCTAAATTTATTATGGCCCTTAAGCCATAAGTTGAACGGGTAGAAAAAATCATACTTAATACCTACTAAATTAGTTGGTATTTATATAATATCATACATTCTTTTATTGTCAAGTTCTGCCTCTATCGGCAGGCAAGCTTGACGCCGGATGCTTCTTCTGCTATATTGAAATAGTGGTTTTTCGCCACATTTTTATTTATTAAATTATCACAATATGGCACATAAGAAAGCGGGCGGTTCTACATCGCTAGGCCGCGATTCGCAAAGTAAAAGACTGGGCGTAAAACTCTACGACGGAGAATACGCTAAAGCCGGATCGATTATTATCCGCCAACGCGGCACAAAATACAGACCAGGCAAAAATGTTAGGATTGGTAAAGACGATACTCTGTTTGCAAAAATTGCCGGTTTGGTAAAATTTTCTACAAAAAAAATAAGGAAATTTGATAATCATCTGGTTGCTGCAAAATTCGTCAATGTAATTCCGCAAAAATAAAATTTTACGAATTTAAAAAAGAAAGCTTCATTTAAAAGCTTTCTTTTTTATTATAAATTTTATTTATTTTTTCCCTTTACTACAAACCCTAATAAATTCTACAAATAGCGGATGCGGATCTAACGGACGAGAAATGTATTCAGGATGAAATTGCGTACCGATAAAAAATGGATGGTTGGTTATTTCTACGGCTTCAACGATCTTTCCATCTGGCGATGTTCCAGCAATACGCAAACCAGCTTTTTCAAATTGCTGGCGATACTTATTATTAAATTCATATCTATGCCTATGGCGCTCGCTAATAGTCCCCTTTTTACCGAATTTAGCGTAGGCTGTGGCTAAATGTGTGCCTGGCATAATTTTACACGGCCAACCGCCTAATCTTATGGTTCCACCGTATTGTTTCTTAGCCAATAATTCTTTTTGGTGAGGCATCATATGAATAACCGGACAAGCAGTTTTAGTATTAGCTTCTTCGCTATTAGCGCCTTTTAATTTTAAAACATGACGGGCAAACTCAATAACCGCCATCTGCATGCCATAGCATAAACCAAAATAAGGCACATTTTTTTCTCGACAATATTTTATGGCTTTAATTTTTCCTTCACAGCCACGCGATCCCCAACCCTGAGGTACGATCACGCCGTCGCAATTTTTTAATAAAGATACACCTTTTTTCTCAAGTTCTTCAGCGTCTATCCAAAAAAATTCGGTCTTACAATTATTGACTGACGAGGCATGCTTAATAGCTTCAATTACGGAAATATATGAATCGGAAACAAAATATCCACCTTTTTTAAAATATTTTCCAACCAAAGCGATTTTGACTTTATTTTTAGCTTTTTTAACCCGCTTGACCATGGCCTGCCATTCGCCTTTTGATTTTTGACGAGCTTTTAACCCAAATTTATCTAAAATTCTGTCCCCCAATCCGCTTTTTTCAAAATTCAAAGGCACGTCATAAATTGAATCTATATCAGGCGCGGCGATAACATCATCAGCCGAGATATTGCAATTCAAAGCTATTTTTTCTTTACGCTGTTTATCAATAGCTTTTTCGCTTCTAGCGATAACAAAATCTGGCTGAATACCAGCAGAATTTAAAGTGCGAATGGCGTATTGAGTTGGCTTGGTTTTCATTTCTCCGACTTTGTTTGGTATAGGCAAATAACTGACAATGGCGAATAAAACATCTTTAGGATTATATAATTTCATCATTCTGGCTGCTTCTAAAAAAAGTAAATTTTGATATTCGCCAACCGTACCGCCAATTTCAATGATCATAATTTCGGCCTTGGTTTTTTTAACAGCCTTATGAATGCGATCTATTATCTCTAACGGAATATGGGGCACCACCTCCACGTCATCGCCCTTATATTCTAAATTACGCTCTTTTTGAATTACAGATAAATAAACCCTGCCGGTAGTCATATAATTCTCGCGGTAAATATTCTTATTTAAAAATCTTTCATAATTGCCAATATCTTGGTCAGTTTCGTCTCCATCTTCAGTAACAAAAACTTCACCATGTTCAAAAGGGTTGATAGTGCCGGCATCAACATTAATATAAGGATCAATTTTTATTGCGCTGACATTAAATCCTCTGGATTGTAAAATTTCTGCTATTGAAGCTACTGATATGCCTTTGCCTACGCTAGACATTACTCCACCAACAACAAAAATATATTTGGTTTTATTAGTTTTAGTTGCCATATTATTATCTATTTTTTATTTAATATTTCTATCGCTTTGTTAATTTGCGGATCTTTATCAGCGTTATAATCTTCCAGGATTAAATCTATCTGAATATCAGGAGTTATGCCCTGATCATTAATATTATAGCCTTTTGGCGTCAACCATTTAGCTACAGTTATTTTTATAGATGAACCATCATCCATATCTTCTAGGGTTTGCACCGATCCTTTGCCAAACGTTTTCATTCCTACTATAGTAGCTTTGCCATAATCCTTTAACGCCCCGGCAACAATTTCCGAAGCTGAGGCGCTACCTTGATTAACTAAAACAACTGTTGGAAAATTTTTTAATCTAGCTAAACCTCGATTTTTATACTCGTTCTTTTTTTCCTGGCTAAATTGCTCTGATACTATGATGCCTTCGTCAATCCATTCACTAGCTACATCAATAGCAGTTTCTAAATATCCTCCTGGGTTATTTCTTAGATCAAGAATAATACCTTTAGGATTTTTACTAACCGCTTCAGCTACCGCCTGTTTAAACAAATCGCTAGTATCATCATTAAAATTAGTGATGGTAATAATAAATATACCATCTTCACTTATTTTTGTTTTAACGCTTTTAACTATAATCATTTCTCTAATTATAGTAATATCTTCAGTTTTCTCAAAACCTTTTCTAAAAATAGTTAAAGTAACTTTAGTGCCTTTTGGCCCGCGTATTTTATTTACTACTTCATCAATTGTTAAACCAGCCGTTGACTCTCCGTCGACCGCATAAATCTGATCTCCGGCTTGCAGACCAGCTTTTTCCGCCGGCATACCGGCCAGGGGCGCGACAATAGTTATAATATCATTTTTTTTACCTAATTCAGCGCCGATACCTTCGAATGTTCCAGCCAAATCATTAGAAAATTCCTTGGCTATTTTTGGATCCATAAAAATAGTATAAGGATCGCCGGTTGATTCTACTAATCCCTTTAAAGCTCCATAAAACATTTTTTTGTCATCTAACTTATCTTTATCAACATATTTTTCTTTCAGCTGATCCCAAACATCCCAAAATAAATTAAAATCAATATCTTTGGTTAATTTGTTGGCTGGGGCAGTAATATATTTATTATAAACTTGGCCAGCATAAACTGCTTCTTTTAAACTCACGGCTTTCAAAAATTCATTTTTTTGCGATGACAACATGCCCGCACCAAAAGCGACTGATAATAAAAATAAATTTAATAAAATAACGCCGGTAATTTTCCAGCGCTTAAATCTCTTAATTTCCGGCGCGCTTGATGGTAAATTCTGATTATCCATAGATAATTATTGAGTATTACTTATTATATATTATCATATCTGGGTTTATTTTGACAAATCAATTTAAGGCATTGAAAAATAAGCAAATTTAGGTTATTATAAATATAATAATAAATAATAAAAATATATAAATATTATGTCTAATTTTGTAATAAAAGGCGGCAAAAAACTCCATGGTAAAATTAAAACTAATTCAGCTAAAAATTCAGCTGTGTCCATTCTTTGCGCTCTCCCCATGATTAAAGGAAAAACAATTTTAAATAATATGCCGCGCATTGAAGAAGTCAATCGGATTATTGAAATTTTAACCTCTATCGGTTTAAAAATAAGCTGGGCTGGATCTAGCACTTTACACGTCTTAAATAATGGTAAAATTAACTTAAAAAAAATAAATATAGAATCATACGAGAAAACCAGATCGGCTATTTTACTTATTGGTTCTCTGGCTTCTATTTTTAATAAATTTTCTCTGCCAAAAATTAGCGGCTGTAAATTAGGAAAACGTACTGTTAATCCGCATATGATCGCCTTAAACCATTTGGGAATAGAGGTTAAAAAAACTAACAATTTATTTCATATTAACCGCGGCAAGGCCAAAGGATCAGATTTTACTATGTATGAATCTGGCGATACAGCCACGGAAAACGCTATTTTAGCAGCGGTTTTGCTTCCTGGAAAAACAAAAATAAATTTAGCCTCGCCTAATTATATGGTGCAGGATTTATGTTACTTTTTGATCAAAGCTGGGGCGAAAATAAAAGGCGTAGGAACAACAAAATTAGAAATTACCGGCGTAAAAAAATTAAAACAAATAAGCTACTCTATAATGCCTGATCCAATAGAATCTATGGCTTTTATCGCTATTGCTATCGCTACGGAATCAAAATTAAAAATCACTGGCTGCCCGATAGAATTCTTAAGTTTAGAATTAGAAAAATTAAGAGTCATGGGACAAAAAATGAAAATTAGCAAAACTTATAAATCAAGCAATGGTAAATTCGACTTGGTTGACATAGAAATAATTCCTTCAAAATTAACCGCTCTACCGGACAAAATTTACGGCCGCCCTTTCCCAGGATTAAATATCGATAATTTGCCGTTATTTTTACCAATTTTGATAAAAGCTCATGGGCAAACTTTAGTACATGACTGGGTTTATGAAAATAGAGCCGTATATTATCTAGAATTAAATAAACTCGGCGCAGACATTATGCTTCATGACGCTCACCGAATAACAGTCTCTGGGCCATCTAAATTAAGACCGGCGGAAATTATTTGCCCGCCAGCCTTAAGACCAGCTATAAACCTTTTAATTTGCATGCTCGCTGTTAAAGGCACCTCAACGCTCTATAATTCATACTCGATTGACCGCGGTTATGAAAATATCTGCGAACGCTTGAATAAACTCGGCGCTAATATAAAAAAAGTTGATTAATCTCGCTAAAAAATATTTAATAAGATAAAATACTATGACTCTAAAAGTTAGAAGAATATTGAGTATAATATTTATTATCTTATTTCTTGTTATGACGCCGGCTATTATGTTATATGCTGCCGGTTATCGTTTAGGTAATAATGGTTTATCTATCCAAAAAACCGGCATGTTTATTATTGACTCAAGGCCTAAGGGCGCAAAAATATATATAGATGGCGAGCTACAAAAAACCTGGCCGAACTCAATTATCACCACGCCGGCTAAAATAAAAAATTTATTGCCTAAAGAATATGAATTAAAACTTGAACTTGATGGCTATTGGAGTTGGCAGAAAAAATTAGTCGTTAAGCCCGGGGCTTCAACTTTCGCTGAAAATATTTATCTTTTCAAAAATGATTTGCCGGTCCAAATTTTACCAGCCGATATTGAATCTATCCGTTTATGGTCAGGCAAAAATCAATCTATAATTTTATCCAAAAATTTGATAACTTTTTTAAATTTAAACGATGAATCGCAGAAAATAATTCAACGCGACAAATTAGTCGCAAAAAATATATTTTTTTCTAAAGATCAAAATAAAATAGTAATAGATAATTATCTATACAATTTAATAAACTTAAATTCATCTATCAACTTAAAAAATTTCAATATTAACTCATTTAATTATAAATGGGATGATAATATTTTATATTATCAGGACAAACTTTCTATTTATAAATTAGAAGAAAATAATAAACCGATAAAAATCGTCAATAATAAAATATTTAATGATTATTTAGTAAAAAATAATTATTTATATTTAATCATTGAAACTAAACAAGGATTTGATTTGGAAATAATAGATATAGATAGCGGAAAAAATTTAAAAAATATAAACCTACCTGCAGCCGGTAATTATTCTTTTATTAATACTGAAAATAATCTGCTCAATATTTATGATAAAAATCATAAAACTCTTTTCTTGATTAACCCTATGTCAACTTTTGAGCCATTAGTAGCTGTTATTAATAACTTAAAAACGGCTTCTTGGAATGACAGCAACAGCTTAGTATACTCTAATGATTTTGAAATATGGCTTTATGATTTATCATCAAAAAATAAAACTTTAATAACCAGAATATCTGATACTATAACTAACGCTATCATGCACCCAAGCAAAGACTACATTATTTACTCCACAGAAAAAACTATCAACACTATTGAGCTAGACGAAAGGGACAAAAAAAATGTTAATGAGTTAGTAAAATTTGATTCTGTTAATTCATTCATCTTAACTAACGGCGACATTCTTTATTTTTCCGGTAAAATAGGCAATTCAGAGGGTTTATATAAAAAATCTTTGATGCAATAATAAATAAAAAAACAGACTGATGCTATTTTAGTCTGTTTTTTTATTTATTCGCAAATTTATTTTTTATTTAAATTCGTCTAAGACTGCGATTAAAGTAATGAATTTACCGTCACGAAAAACTTTTAATCCTATTTTATTGCCTGGTTTATATTTTTGTATAACAGACAATAAAGTTGTTTGACCTTGCAATTTAATAGCGTTTACTTCTGTTATAATATCGCCTGGCTTTAGACCAGCTTTATCGGCCGGAGAATCAGATAAAACAGAAGGTGTTTCTTCTTTATTGCCAGTCGGTATCCAAGCGCCAGTATCTTTCGTTAAATTATTTTCTTCAGCAATTACCGGGGTCAGCATAATATATCTAACGCCCAATCTAGTCCTAACTATGCGCCCTATTTCTTTAACAGTCTTTATAACTGGCCTAGCATCATTTATTGGTATGGCGAATCCTATAGATGTTCCGCTTTGGTCAATAGCTACGTTAATGCCCACAATATTACCATTTAAATCTATTAACGGGCCGCCGGAATTACCTAAATTTATTTCCGCATCAGTCTGTATGACATTATCTAAAATTTCCGTCGTTGATCCAGATTGGTCTGAAGCCTCTAAACTTCTGCCTAACCCGCTAACTATGCCTTTGGTGGCGCTATTTTGGTATTTGCCTAAAGTATTGCCAATAGCAATAACCGTTGAACCAATCTGCAATTTATCACTGTCTCCTAGCTGAGCATAAGGTAAATTTTTATCAAAAATCTTTAACACCGCCAAATCATTAATCGGATCCTTGCCGATCAGCTGCGCATAATATTTTTTGCCAGAATTTAAAACAATTTTATACTCTGCGGTTTTTTCATCACCAGCGCTTACCACATGCTTATTGGTAAGAATAAGGCCATCAGAGGAAATTAAAAAACCTGTGCCAGAACCTTTCTGTACCGTTTCTGTTTTTTGTGTTTGCTCTCCAGTATTTAAATTTATTGTAGTGGTAGTTTCTTTATCCATTATAATAATATTTACTACCGCCGGCATAACTTTCTTTATAGCTCTAATAGTCGCTTCTTGATCATCCAAATGCAAAGTATCGGCAACAACATCGGTTATATTTGAATTATTATTTAAAACAAAAAAACTTACACTAAGACAAGTTAATAACAAACTTATTATGATATATTTTTTTATTGACATATTTTATAAATTATTTAATTTCTTAATTTTATGAATTTACTCATAGAAATCAGGCCTACTTTCTTTATATTTTTTTACTCTTTCTTCAGCATCTTTCTCGCTATAAAATTTACTACTTTTATAAACATTATAAACGCCTATATTTTTATTTTTTAAAATTTCGACTACAGCGGAATTTATTTTATCTAAAAATTTTGGGGTTTCTGAAAAATTATCTAAATTTCCATATTGCGAATTATAATAATGAGCGGCGCGAGACAAAAAGAGTTTACTAACAGTAGCGGAATTAGACTTACCTTCTTTAGCCAACATTTGATTAACAACATCCTCCAATTTTTCATGATCAATTGGTTCTATTATTTCCCTATCTTGCATTTTTTTCTCTTGAGAGATAAAATCAAAGCTTAAATTTTCTGGACCTTGTAGACCCTTTAATTTATCCATAATTTTAATTTATTTTTATATTATAACCCAAACAAAAATTCCTAGCAACTTTACAAAAAACATAAAATCTTTTATTATAACAATAGTCCCGAATATTCGGGATTTTACTTATCAATCGGGGATCGTCCAATGGTAAGACAGCGGCCTTTGGAGCCGTTAATCATGGTTCGAATCCATGTCCCCGAGCCATTAAATCAATTCAATGAAATTCTTCTCTAAAATTAACTTCCCTATTTTAAGCAGCTCTCTTTATGTGGCGGCGCAAATCTTCGCCAACATTCTTTCAACAAAAATTACAATTTTACCATTAATTAATCTAGCAGTTGATGGCGGCACAATAATTTACCCTCTAACTTTTACTTTAAGAGATTTTGTACATAAAACTTGTGGAAAAAATAGCGCTAGACAAGTAGTTTTGATTGCCGCTAGTTTAAATGCTTTTATGTTTCTTCTATTCTGGTTAATTGGTAAAATGCCTGCCGACCCAACTTGGCAATTTCAAGAAGCTTATGAAAATATTTTATTGCCAGTCGGGAGAATTGTTATCGCCAGCATAATTGCCCAAGTAATTTCCGAATTAATTGATACAGAAATTTTTAGTATTATTTTTAAAAAAATTAATGATCTATCAGCCGTTTTTATATCTAACTTAGTCGGTTTATTAATTGATAGTTTTATTTTTGGCTTTATCGCTTTTTTTGGCAATTTACCATTAACGACCGTATTAGAAATTATTTTAGCTAATATTTTAATTAAATTAATTATTAGCATTTTAAGCACTCCGACAATAAAATTAATCCCTAGGTTAGTCAACTTCGAAAAAATTTAATAATATGATTTATTTATTTATTTTAGCCACCACGGCTATTTTAGCGATTATTTTCGCGGCGCATTATTTTTTATTTCAATCGTTAATTTATTTTTTGGGCATAACCAACCAGGTCTATCTAATAATATTAAAAAGTATCTTTATTTTTTTACCCATTAGTTTTATTGTAGCGTCAATTTTAATTTCTCGTTTTTCAAATATTTTAGTACGGCTTTATTATATTATTTCAGCCAGCTGGTTTGGCATATTACTTTATTTTACGCTCGCTTGTCTACTCACCTATTTTATTATATGGTTAGGAAAAATTTTTTCTTTTGACATAAACCAAAAAAGTATATTTATTAGTTTATTAATAACCGCTACCACCATAATAATTTATGGCATTATTGCTGCGCAAAATATAAAAATAAAAGAATTAAATATTTCTTTGCCTAACATACCAAACGAATGGCGAGGTAAAACCGCAGTTTTTATAAGCGACTTACATTTAGGCACAATTGATAATTATGAATTCGCTTCAAAAGTCGCAGATCAGATTGAAAATTTAAAACCTGATTTACTATTAATCGGCGGGGATTTTTATGATGGCCAAGCCAATGTTAACTTAAATAGATTAGCGCAAATTTTTTCAACAATTAAAACGCCTTTAGGCAAATTTTTCGTAACTGGCAATCATGAAGAATTCGGCGACAACACTAAATATATTGAAGCGATTGCTAAAGCCGGCATAAAAGTTTTAGATGATGAAATGGTAGAAATAAACGGGCTACAAATAATCGGCATTGATTATAAATCTGCTTATAATAAAAATGATTATGAAAATATTTTAGCAGATCTTAAAATAGACAAAAACAAACCAAGTATTTTATTAAGACATGTGCCTGATAAAATGAGTGTACCGCCTAAATTTGGCATTTCTTTGGAACTCTGCGGCCATGCGCATAAAGGTCAGCTCTTCCCAATCCAAATTATTGAACATTTTTTATACAACGGCTTCCAGTATGGTCTAAAAAAATCCGGTTCTACTCTAGTTTATACTTCTTCAGGGACTGGCACCTGGGGACCGCCTATGAGAATTTTAGCCGCACCTGAAATAGTTAAAATAAAATTTAAATAATAAAAAACAGCCGATAATTATACCGGCTGTTTTTTTATACCAATGGATTATACTTTTGAATACTTGCCTACCGCCACCAAACTAGCCATTATATTTATAAAACTAGCGGCTAAAAATTCTAAACCAAAAATTAACAAAAAATTACTATTATAATAATCTATTAAATTAATTTGAGCGCCGGCAAAAAATGAAGCCAAATAAGGCTGAATTAAACTTAAAAATGGATAAATAACAGCTAAAATAACAACTACGCCAAAAAATGAGTAAATTAAACCAGAAATCAAATAAGGAGCGCGTATAAACCAAGCTGAAGCTCCAACTAACCTCATAATTGCAATTTCACGCTTATGAGTGGAAATAGCTACGCGCACAGCGTTATAAACAACTAATAGGGTTATAAAAATAAAAAGTAAACTAATAAATAAACTAGCTTCGTTGGCTTTTTGCGATATGCTATTTATCTTATTTAAAATAGCTTTATGATCATCAAAATTTCTTGATTCGATTATTTGATTATCAATTTTATTTAGATCGACAATCAATTCGTCATAATTATCAATATTTTTTGGCTTTATTATTAAGCTTGGTGATAAAGGGTTTTTACCCAGCTCCAAAAGAGCTTGCAATATTTCAGGATCGTTTTTATGTTTTTCCCTAAAACTTTCTATGGCTGCCTGTTTAGAAATATAATTAACTTGCTTAGCAGAATTTAAATTCTCAATTTCAATTTTTAAAGCTAATATAGCTTCTTCGCTAGAATCTGGTTTTAAATATAAACTAATATCAACTTTTTCTTTTACTGCATTTACCGTAGCAGAAGTTAAAACTTTTACTATCACTAATAAATTAACAGAAAATAAAGCCAAAGAAATAATAACTATGGTAATAAGAGATAGCCAAATATTGCGAATAATATCTTGAAAACTAAATTTTATAACTCTTAAAAATGATAATAGAAACATAAAAACAAATTTATATTTGATATATTATATTTTTTAAAATATTAAAAACTTTTTTGAAAAAATTTTTAAGGATTTTATAAAACGTATTTGCCGACTGCTTGATCACTAACAATTAATCCGTTTTCTATAGTAATAACCCTTTTCTTTAGTTTATTAACAACTTCTCTATTATGAGTCACTAGAAGAACAGTGGTGCCAAATTTATTAATTTTCTGCAAAATTTCAATAATTTCGTCAGCATTAATAGAATCTAAATTGCCTGTTGGTTCATCTGCTAAAAGAATTTTTGGTCGATGAACTAAAGCGCGAGCTATAACAGCTCGTTGCTGCTCGCCTCCGGAAATTTGTAGCGGATAACGATGCATTTTGTTTTCTAAACCCACAATCTTTAAAACTTGCGGGACAATACCATTTATTTTTTTCTGTGATTCTCCACAAACCTGCAGAGCGAAAGCAACATTTTCAAATAAAGTCTTTTTTTGCAATAATTTAAAATCTTGAAAAACTACGCCAATTTGTCTTCTTAAAACTGAAATTTCTGACTGACCTATATTAGTAATATCCCATCCGCCAATTACTATTTTTCCTTCATCTGCCTTCTCTTCGCTTATTAAAAGTTTTACTAATGTTGTTTTTCCTGTGCCTGATTGACCTACGATAGAAACAAATTCTCCGGGTTTGATATGCAAATTTACTTTACGAAGCGCAGTAATATCGGGCGGATAAATTTTAGTAATATTTTTTAAATTAATCATATTATTTATTTTTCAACACATATTTTAATAATCTCTCGGTCTCGTTAAAACTATTTTCCCTAGTATCAACACCCATGGTAACTGCAATTATATCTTTTCCTGAACTATTTTTTACTCTAACCATTAGACAATATTGAGATTCATCAATATAGCCAGTTTTAGACCCGGTGATATTAAAATTACTAATATGCAAAAGTTTATCAGTATTTTTTATAGTATGAGACTTTTTTGTATTATTGGTAATAAATTTATACTGAGCCATAGTGCTGGCTTTTTGAATAATCGGATTAGTATAAACTTCTTTAGTTATTATAGCATAATCAAGCGCTGAACTCACATTTTTAGGAGATAAACCTGTCGGTTCAATAAAATGTGTGATAGTAGCGCCCCAATTAATTACTTCCTGATTCATTTTTTCTATAAATTCATCGCGCGTTAAACCGCTTACCCTAACCAAAGTTTCAATAGAATTATTGGCAGAACCGACTAAAGCGGCATAAAGCAAATCTTCAATAGTTAAAGTATCGCCATCGTTTAATTTCAATCTAGCTGATTCCCATTTATTTACATACTCATAATTATATTCTTCATCTTTTATGCTATAAGTGACTAAATTATTTAACGTCGGCTTAGTATCAAGAAAAACTTTAATAGCTACTAATTTAGTTAAACTCGCCAAAGGTAAGGTGCTAGTAGCATTTTTTTGCCAAAGTATTTCGCCTGTTTGTTCGTCAACGGCGACAGCTGATTTAGCGGTAAGCTTGAACTCTGTTTTAGCTCCTGAATCATCTATATCTAAAATTTTATTATTTTCCGGAGTAACGCTAAGCGGTTGCACTCTCACATCAATTACTCCCGCGCCAATAGAAGATAATTTTTTAAAAGCCACTTTATCCAAATCAATAACTCTATCTGGGTGCAATTTTCTGTCCGGTCCAAAATCATTAACTACCACATCAACAAACTTATTGTTAGCGGTATTATAAACCCGCAGTTTTGAACCTTTAGGAAAATCCGGCGAAGCGGCGAATAAACCTCCCTTATATGAATACCAACTGGCTCGACCGGTAACTAAAGCTTCTGGGTTGGCAAAAACTGCAATACGGGCAAACGGTAAATGGATTAAAGAACGCACAAATGATTTGTCCGGATAATCAACGGTTGGTAAAGGCCTCCATGAAGAATAATTTTTATCATAATAAAAAACTTGCTTATAATAATTTGAGTCTTTATTATAAGATAACTGCACATAGAAAGGTTTTTTATTATCATAAGCGGATTTATTTTTAAATTCAAATTGATAAACATTACTTAATCTTTCCAGCTGCCAAGGCTCATCCATCTCTTCATTTAATTCTACAATTTCTACTCCCGTCGAATCGCTTAATATTCCGGGAGTTAAAGAAAGTTTTAAAACATCCTTAAAAGCGCCAACTGTATAACCTCGAACGATTGTTTTTTTGTCTAAATTTATAAAGTAAAAATTGTTTTGTGATGATATATTATTTTTCTGCGCATAAACAAAACCACCGGCCGTTTGCGCCAGCGTTAATATTAGAAAAAATATTACAATTTTACTATAAATTTGACTTTGCCCAATCATATAAATATAATTATATCATAAAATACGTAAAAATTAAAAATTTTAAGCGGGTATAGTATAATGGCAGTACGCGACCTTCCCAAGGTTGAGGCACGGGTTCAATTCCCGTTACCCGCTCCCTATGTTAAAAAAATCTGAATATATTAAAATTCGAGTTAGCGTACCCGTTGAAGCCGCCGATAAAATTCGTCTAGCGATTGGTAAAGCTGGCGCCGGACAGCAAGGAAATTACAAATTCACTAGTTCTTCTTTAAAGCAGACTGGTTATTTTAAGCCTATGGCCGGCGCACATCCAGCGATTGGCGAAATTGGCAAACTTGAAAAAGTACAAGAAGAATTAATCGAAACCATCTGCCACAAAAATTTAGTAAAAAAAGTTATTTTTGAAATTAAAAAAGTACATCCTTACGAAGAACCAGCTATTGATATTATACCCAGATATGATATAGTTTGATTTTATGCCGAGATAGCTCAACTGGTAGAGCAGCGGTATCGTAAACCGCAGGTTGGAGGTTCAATTCCTCTTCTCGGCTCAAAAAATAATTTTGTAAACTATAAGTTCGCCCCGTTTTGATATTTCAGAAATAAGCACCGAGGAGCTTCAATTTACGGTCTCGGCTCAATATAAAAACAACCTTAATTTTTGGGGTTGTTTTTTATTAACGATATTTTAATTAGCTAAAATAAAAATTTTTATTTTTGATAATTTCTCGGCGACATATTGGTCTAAAGTTTTTGCGCCGACAAAAAGATATTTAATGCCTAATTGTCCGTTTATATTATTAATTACCTGAACAATATAATACCCCGTGGGGCTTAAAATTATATCGCTAATTTGGTTATCTTTTAGGTTTAAAATGCCTGGGCCGAAAATTTTTGAAGCATCTTCAGCATTATAATAACTTAAATCTTGATATTTGTCGGCGTACCTGCTTAATTCTTCTATGTTGTTAATATTTTTTACCAGGTCATTAATTTTTTTAATTCTAGAGAAACCTACTTGGTTATAATCATCGTCTACGATGAAAGATTTAACCAAATCTTCTTCCTGGGTGTTAGGCGGCAAATTATATTTTTTGCTTAAATTATTTAGAATTAACCAATTAGCCAAAATATCTCTTTTTTGATTTAAATTATTAAAGTTGTTTTTATTTATATTTATAAAATCATGATAATTAATTATTCCTTGGCTTGTTATTACCGCCGGCACTGGTATAGAATATTCTATTTTTTTAACAAAACTATTATCAATTTTAAATCTTAAAACCAATAAACAAAAAAATAGATAAGTAAAAATTAAAAAAATAAATAAATACAGTATGCCATAAAAAAAATTTTTCTTAACCGCTAAAAACAGACTATTTAATTTGTATTTTAAATTTTTTTTAAAAATTTTAATAGCTTTTTTACGTTTTATTTTTATTTTTTCTTTAGCTTTAATTTTAGCTAATTTTAATTCTTCTTTTATTCTTTTTATTTCCTCTGCGCGCTTTATCTTTTCTAAACGCTTATTTTCCCTTATTACTCTTTCTCCTTCTTTTGCTTCCTCCTCTAATTTTAATTTTTCTTGCAACTTTTTACTTTTTTCAATTTTAGCCTTTTCCTCAGCTTCAATTTTGGCTTTTTTTATCATGATTTCAGCCTGGGCCTTTTCTTTGATTTGACGTTTATTTTTTTCAACAATTTCTTTTTTAACCAATTCTTCTTGCTGAATTTTTTCTTGAGATTTTTCTATATTTAAACCTATATTTTTCTTTTCTATATCTTTACTATTTAAAGATGATTTTTTAAATATATCCCTAACTTTTGATTTAATTCCATCAACTTTATTAAAACCGGAAGGCAAAATTTCGGGAATTTCCTTTTTTTCGACTAGTTCCGTATCTTTTTCTCCTATATATCTTAAAACTATTTTACGATTCTCTTTAATTTCTTCTGGGGTTAATTTTTTTATGCCATCTAAACTTTTTACCATAAACAAAATATTAATAAATTACATTACTTTAAAAAATAATTAAGCCATTTTTCCGGGTTTGACTTCTTAACTTCTGGTTTTATTTTTTCGTAACCAGGAATGCTAAAAATTGTCTGGCTGCTAGAAGAATTTTCAATTAAACTATTTTCATTTGCATTTTTTATTATCATTACTTCTTCGCCAGGTTTTTTTAGACCTAAATTAAGTCTGGCCTGCTCTTCAGCAAATTGGTCAGATTCCAAATAGGAAACAAAATTTTTTAAATCAACGTTTTTATTTTGTAAATCAGCAATTTCTTTTTTCAGTTCACTAATTTCTTTATTAATCTTATACTGCTTAAGAGTGTTTTTTATAAAAGGAAAACTAATTAAAATAATTATAATTAAACCTAGCGATGCTAAAAATTTTTGGTTAAAGAATATTTTTTGAAAATTATTATTTTTTCTTTTTGCAATCATACATATTTAAATTATCTGCTTTTTCGGAGTAATTATAATAGTATTATTATACCAACAATCAGCCAAAATATCAAAACGTAATTTAAATTTAAATAAGCTAAAATAATTCCCGGCCAAAATATTTCTAAACAAACAAAAATTATTAGAGCTACGGTAAAAATATAGAATAATTCATAAAAAAAACATTTAAAATATTCTTTTATTTTGGCGAATTTTTCGCTTTTTATATTATCAAGCATAATTATCTAAACTAAAAATATTTTTTAATCTTTTCTTTAAGGCTAGTGCCATAAAGATCAACTTTTATTTCTTTTATAATAACTTGCCCCTGAGTAAATTCTTCGGCCTTAAGAGAAGGAATGGAAATTAAAAATTGATATTTTCCCTTTTCTTGATAAGCTTTAGTTAAATCAAAATCAGCGCTAGCTATTTGCCAACCGTCATAGTCAATCGGCGTTTCATAATTTGTTAAAACATATTCTATATTTTCGTTTTTTATATCTAAACTTTCGCTGATATTTTTAAAACTTGGGTCAAGCAAACTATCTTCTGAAAAACTAAAAACACCATCTCCGGAAATAATCATATCGTCCTTATAAAGTTCTATTTTTACCGGCTGAACTAAAGTTTTCATTGAAAATTGTCTATAAGTTTCTTCAATATCTAAAAAATTATCGCCAATTTTTAGTCTGCCAGCACTAGCGGGATTTATAGTTTGGGCGTTAACTAAACGGCTATTAGTAAATAAAATTATATTATTTTTATTGCCTTCAGCTAGCCAAATTTTATTAATTAAAGAAAATTGGCTTTGTTTTGTCTTTATGCTATCAGTTATTATATCGTCATTAACAATAATGCTAAAACGATAAACACCTTCTGGCAAATCAGGCATTTTTATAGAGGCTTGACGTTCAACTTCATCTTTATTTTTATCGTTAATAATTATTGAATAGATTTCCTTGCTGCCTGAATAAATTTTAATTTCAACTGGATCTTCGTCAGCGTTAATATTTAAGTCGCTAAAATTAAAATTATAATTAAGCTCCTCCTGTTTTATGTAAGTATAAAATTGATAAGAACCGCGAAATTTATAATTAATTATATTATTTTCTTGCGTTGGCTTGTAATTACCAATTAAAAAATTGTCTTTAAGGCTATAATTATATAAAGCGATTTTATCCTTGACCGGTAAATTATTAGAAAATTCTTCAACTGTATTATATTTTTTTTCACGCTGGATTAATTTTATATCATCTTCCCCTCTTGTAATTTGCCAAACTAAAAGCAACTGGTCAATAATTTTATTTTGCAAAGGCTTTAAATCATAGCTCCAGGAATTTTTATTATTCAGCAGACCAATTTCCATAATCGGAAAAGTTGTATTGTTTTTAAATTTTATAGTTACTTTGGCATGCTCAAATCTTCTTGACGGTTTTAAAGAAAAATAAATCGGATCGCCTTTTATTTCTGCGCCTGTTTCTTTTGTAATAACTCTTTCCTCTGGGGCTAATTTACCAATAAAATAACTTGGACGGCTAAAATTATAAATGTAGCTTATAGACCCCGACGGCACTATTTTCATATAAACAAACCAGCTAATAATTATACCTAAAATTAGCCATAAAAAAACTCTAATTTTAAAAAATGTTTTATTCATTATTAAATATTTTTAAATATTGTTCGGCCGCATTACGCCAATTAAATTTTTTTGCCTGTTCTAATCCTCGAACAACTAATTTATTTTTTAAATTTTCATCACCAAGTATCTGCTTAATTGCTTGAGCTATATCATTAATATTATAAGGATCAACCATCAGCGATGCTTCTTCTACTACTTCTGGCAAACTTGCGGCATAGCTCGTAATAACTGGGCAGCCGCAAGCCATGGCTTCTAAGGGTGGGAAGCCAAAACCTTCATAAAAAGACGGGTAAATAAAAACTGAGGCCGAACTATAAAAATAAATTCTCTCTTGGCTATTTATATAACCTAAAAATTTAATATCATTTTTAAACTCTGATCTACCCCATTCTTTATAGACATTATTGCTTTTCCACCCCTTATCGCCTATTATTACCAATTTATAATCTTTAAATTTACTACTACTTTTTCGTAATTCATTATAAGCCTTAATTACTCCCTCGACATTTTTTCGCGGCTCAACCGTGCCTAAATATAATATATATTTATCTGATAATTCATATTTACTTTTAACAGCAGATCGCTTGCTTTCGTTAATTTCTTTATTAATAAATTCTTCTGACAACCCGGGATAAATAACTTTTATTTTATTTTCATTTATATCGCACAATTTCACAATATCTCTCTTAGTATTTTCACTCACCGCTATTATCATATCAAATCGCTTAATTAACTTTTTAACATTAATCATCTTGTGCCAAAAATTCTTGCGCCAGCTAAAAAATTCTGAATATTTTAGAAAAGATAGATCATGAATAGTAATTATTTTTTTGCCGGCCAAAGACATGCCAATAAAATTTATATGGGGCATAAAAAAAGTATCAACCATCAAATCTTTATTTATTTTAGGGTAATTAAAAAATTTAAAAAGCAAATAATTTAAAATTTTATTGGGATAATTATATTTTACGAGCCGAACATTATTTTCTTTAAATTCGGGCATTTTAAAATCGCCGAATGAATTATAAAAAAGCCGGTATTCATTATTATGATCCAGCCTTAAAATCTCCTTAATTAAATTAACTGTATATTCGGACACGCCGCTATATCGCGAGTCCATAAGAGTTCTTATGTCGATACCAATTTTCATCTAATTATCTTTAAAATTTTTCCATGATTCTTCTATATATTCTTTCATATCTTTTTTAAATCTCTCTACGCTAAATTTTTCTGCATGCCTCCTAATTACTTGAGGATCGAATTTAGAGCTGTTAAAATTTTGTAAAGCTTCAGCTAAACTATTTGCAGTCTGCTCTTTAAAAAATGTTCCGGTTACACCGTCGACTACTGTTTCCGTAGCTCCACCTTTGGCATAAGCGATTACTGGCCGGCCACTAGCCATAGCTTCGACCGCAGTAATGCCGAAATCTTCTTCTTGCGGATAAATAAAGGCTAAACAATGGCTATAGAGATCGGCTTTAGCAACATCATCTACCCAGCCCAAAAATTCAATATTAGTATAACCTTTAGCTATGTCTTCAAGTCTAGTTAAATCTATGCCGTCCCCATAAATTTTTAATTTTTTGCCAGTTTTTTTGCAAGCCTCTACCACTAAATCAACTCTTTTATAAGGCGCTAAACGGCCACCAATTAAAAAATAATCCCCTACTTGCTCGGCAATTTTAAATTGCTCGGTTTCTACCGGCGGATAAATTACAGTTGATTCCTTCTTGTAATATTTTTTTATTCTTTTAGCCACAAATTTAGAATTGGCAATATATTGATCAACTCTGTCGGCAGCTAGTCTATCCCACATTCTAATGTAATTTAACACCAACGATATAACTTTTTTAAAATATTTATTATATTTTAACTCATTTATATATTGATGCGTATCGCTCCAAAGATAGCGTGTCGGCGTATGGCAATAACATATATGAAGAGTATGACTGGAAGTTATTACACCTTTGGCGAATGAGCTAGTATCAGAAATTACTAAATCAAAGTTAGATAAATCAAAAAATTCTACAGCCATAGGCATAAAAGGCATATACCATTGATAATGGGAAATTCCGCCTGGCAATTTTTGGATAATTGAAGTTTCAATATTACGATGGCGATAATATTTATCCGTATGCTTTTTCTCATAAAGCAAAGTAAAAATTGGGGCCTCCGGAAACATTTCGGCTAAAACCTTTAAAACTTTTTCGGCTCCGCCGTCTTGTGCTAAATGATCATGGATTAAAGCTACTTTCATATTTAAATTTATACAACTCTTCTGCCTCTTATAACCGCTATTGGTGTTCTTAATAAAATAGCGATATCAAAAAGCAAAGACCAATTTTCAATATAATAACTATCTAATTTTACTTCATCTTCGAAGCTTAAATCGCTACGACCTGAAATCTGCGCCAAACCAGTAATACCCGGCTTGATTGTTAAAACTTTTTTATGATGACGTTCATATTTAGCTACTTCTCTTGGTTGATGCGGACGTGGGCCGACTAAGCTCATATCACCTTTTAAAACATTAAAAAACTGGGGTAATTCATCTATGCTCCAACGCCTAATAAATTTACCAACCCTGGTTAAACGAGGATCGTTGGCTATTTTATAAACCGGTCCGACTTTTATACTTTTCTCTTCAATTAATTTTTTTTCAACTTCTAAAGCCTGATCGTTGCCATATTCTTCACCAACACAATATTGATAAATCATTGATCTAAATTTAAAAAGTTTAAAAGTTCCATTTTTAAAAACACGCTCATTTTTATAAATAACCGGGCCGCGCGAATCTATTTTAACCATCAAAGCGGTTATTATTATTATGGGGCTGAAAATAATTATCAAAATTAAGGAAAAAATAATATCAAAAATTCTTTTTATAATTCTCCCCCAACCTTCGAGCGGTGTCTTTTTTACTTCTACAACAGGGATGCCGGCAATTTCCGAAACTTCAGTCTTCATTACTTTCGCACCCAACAAATCGGCTGCATATTTAAAAGTAATATGATTTTCATCAGCAAAATCAAACAATCTAATAGCTTCAGCCTTGCTTAAATTAGGATCGCTCTGCATTATTTCATCAACTCTATATATTTTTAAAAATTCGGCTAATTCATCCGCCGCTTCCAGACTAAAATTTTTCAATCTCTTAACAACCTCATAGCCAGAATTATTACGACTGGAAAATTCATAAATTAAAGCGTCGGTAGTATTACTGTCGCCGACTAAAACTATTTTATGGACGCCAAAGCCGTATCTTAATAAAACTTTTTGAATTAACCTGATTATCATTCTGGCAAAACTTATATAAACTATAGCTAAAATCCAGCCAGCTAAAACTATAAAACGAGAGGAAAAAAGTTCCCTTGAAGCAAAAATCATAATAACTATTAACATTAAACCGGTTGAACAAGCTAAAATAACTCGATAAATTTCCGAGGTTAAACGTAAAGAACTTTTTATGCTATATAAACCTGCAAAAGCAAAAATAATTACCCAGGCTACGGCAATCATTAATAAAATTTGAAAATATTCGCTGAAAGGCAAATTAAAAATAACTGGCCTTATTTCAGTGGCAATATTAGCAAAACGCAAAGAATAAGCAGAAATTCCAGCTAAAAGAATCATTAAAAAATCTAACGGAACTAATAAGCCTGAAAAAACTAACTCACTTTGTTTCATAAAATGTTTAAAACATAACACGCTACTGCGTGTTATGAGAGTTATATTTCACTAATATCAAGGTAAGCTATAAGCCGGATTCTGTATAAATGATTATCTATCTAGCCTTAGCGTTGCCGCTAAGGTCAAGCGAGCTACTTTTCATTATTCCGCGGATACGGAATAGTTTGCTCTTGCTCCAGGCAGGGTTTACCATCTAGCGCTGTTGCCAACGCAGAATGCTCATAGCCTAAGTTATTTGGATATCCTAATATAACTTAAACACTGGGCAACTTTTCACCTTTCCCTCATGTTATACGAGGTAGTATTGTCTCTGTGGCACTTTCCCTAAGATTACTCTTGGTGGACGTTATCCACTGCCGCTTTCCAGCATAAAAAATGCTTTTGGAGTCCGGACTTTCCTCCCACTTAAATTAGTGGGCAATCATCCGCTTACCTTGATATTATTAAAATATAAATAGCAAATTATATAAAAATATTACCATTAAATAGAAAAAAAGTCAAATAATTAATTGAATAAAAAAAGCTGCGACATTAAAAACTGCCGCAGCTTTATAAATACATTTATTAAACAAAACCAGTTATGTCCTCCTGCTCATTATCATCTCCCCGGGATAACCATTTAACAATTGCGATTAACATAATGATTGAAGATATAATGACCGCGGTTACCACCTTCCAGCCGAAAATGAAAAAGATAATAATTGTTGTAACTATTGTCGAAACAACACCCACCGCGATCCAAAAAATACTCTTTCTAAATCCCTCGAGGTCTTGCTCGCTATTATCCTGTTTGTTTGTTTCGCTATCCATTATTTTCTCGGCTAATCTTCTCTCTTTTTTATCTTTTTTAGCTCTTAGGCCGCAAAGATAAAAACAGAAAAAAATCCAGAGACCGATGACAGACCAGGCTTTATGAGATAATAGCCAGGCTATTATTTGATCGAACCTGCTCAAAAATTCATGGGTTGATCTCCATAAATTCGCCTGATAGATGATAACCGAAAAAGATATCGCAAGAAAAAAAATCAATAACAAACTAACAACTAAATGGAACTTACTCCCCTGATTAATTTTGCTCATTTTTTATACCCCCTATTTAAAATAAAAAATCAATTTTTTTAAATCAGCTCATCCCCTACAACCCTGCCACATTTAGGGCAAATCTCTCTGATGTATTTTCTTTTTGTTTTTGGATCTGTTCCTCTTTTCTTTATGGTTTTTCCGCTAAAATTTTTACTCCAGCAACTACATTGGCTCATAAATTCCTCCACAATCATTAATTGTTATAAAAATAAGATAAATGCGATAATAAACCATCTTTACTTAAATACTAAATCTTGCCATTATTATTGCATCTCTTGCTGATTCTTCTATTGATTTAATTAAAGCTTTGTCTTCTCTTTTTTTCCTTTTAGCTTCCGAAAAACTTCTCCGCCATTTTTTAAACAACTCACGCCATAACCATATTTTAAAGAACATAATATTTTTCCTCCTTTTGAAAAATATAACTTTGTGAACAATAGAGGACTCGAACCTCTGACCTTTCCGATGTGAACGGAACGCTCTAACTTCACCCCGTCACCTTTTGTGGGCACAAAAGGACTCGAACCTTTGACCTCTCCGATGTGAACGGAGCACTCTAACCAACTGAGCTATGTGCCCAAAGGTGACGGGGCAAGCCTGAGCTAATTGTCCTTAATCATTTTCCCGCGTTATCTAAAGCTTTATTAACCAATTTATCAGCCTGACTATTTTTTTCTCTAAAAATATGCTTAAAAATAATCTTTTTAAAACCCAACGAAATATTATACACTTGAACGAATAAAGGCGCAAGGTCTTTATCTTTAACCCGATATTCTCTATTTAACTGTTTAACTACAAGTTCAGAATCAAGAAAAACATCTATTTCGCTAGCGCCCAAATCTTTGGCCTTATCCAAACCGGCTATTAAAGCTTTATACTCGGCTTGATTGTTAGTAGTTTCCCCTATATATTTAGAAATTTCAGCTACTAAATTTTCCTGCTCATCAAAAATAACCACACCAATACCAGCGGGGCCAGGGTTGCCTCGAGCGCCACCGTCAGTATAAAGTTTTAATTTTTTGTATTTCATAATTATTTTTTACTTAATTTTATATCAATAATTTTCATCTGGGTTGTCCGCCGGTTATTAAACTCATTAAACTCTAAATAATAGACTACATCGACTTCATCACCTATTTTAAAATCTTTTAAATTTTCCGCCTGGCTAAAAGCTACCGCCCAGATAGAATCAAATCTGAATTTAATATGTTGGGCTTCGGCTCCCATATTTATCTTATCCATAATTTTTAATTTTCTGCTTAAAAATTTAGGCTTTTCATTATCTTCGCCAAAAGGTTCAAATTTTTCCAATGTCTCTAATAGCTCATCGTTAATATCAATCAAATCAACTTCCGCTTCAATAAAAATTTTTGGCGCTAATTCAACCATCGCCAATGCTTCATCGGTAATTTTTTTCATATTCTTTTTGAAATCTCTTAAAACTTGATAATTTTTCAAAGTAAATCCACAGGCTGACGCATGTCCGCCAAATTTTTCTAGATAAATACTAGATTTTTCAATCGCATTCATAATATTAAATTCGTCGATGCTTCGACCAGAGCCTTTGATTTCGTCTTTTATTTTAGTAATAACTAAAACTGGCCTGGCATATTCATCACACAACCTGCCAGCTACTAAACCTACTACTCCTTCAGGCCAACTTTCTGATTTATCATCTTCAATATTGGGTGAACAAAAAATAAAAATTTTATCTTTGAGCATTCCTTGATTAGCAATTTTACGGCAAAATTCTGTTATATCTTCGGTTATTTTTTGCCTTTCGCTATTTTTCACGTTTAATTTTCTAGCAATTTCTTGCGCTTCTTTTTTATTTTTAGTAATTAAAATTTCGTAGGCTGTATTAGCATGGTCTAAGCGTCCGGCAGAATTTAATCTCGGTGAAATCTGCCAACCTAAATGAAAAGAATTTATTTTTTTATTAAAACTATTATTAGTCTGAGCAACTTTTATTAGTTCGTTTATTCCTAATCTTTTTTGTTGATTTATTATTTCTAAACCGCGACTAACCAAAGTCCTATTCTCCCCAATCAAACTCACCATATCAGCCACTGTACCAATCGCTACTAAATCTAAAACTTTCTCGGATAATTTATTCTTTAATTGTTCATCTAATTTCGATAATTCAATTAAACCTTGAATAAATTTAAAAGCTACGCCTACGCCAGCAAAATTTTTATAACTATAATTTTCGGCTTTAGGATTTATGATTAAGCAGTCCGGCCAATTATTTTTATCCGGCGGAGGCTCATGATGATCAGTTATAATTATATCTAAACCTAATTGTTTGGCATAAACCACTTCTTCCTTATTACGTATACCGTTATCAACAGTGATTATTAATTTTGCGTTTATTTTTGCTAATTCATTAATAGCTTTTTTATTTAAGCCATAACCTTCGCTCGTTCTGGCTGGTATATAGACGCTTGTTTTAGCTTTAAAAATATTTAAAATTTCCACTAAAGTGGCTGTAGCAGTCACTCCATCAGCATCATAATCACCATAAACTATAATTAAATTTTGCTCTTTTATATGTTTAATAGTTAAATTTATCGCTTCTTTCATGTCTTTAAACAAAAAAGGGCTTGATAATTCAATTTTTTCAGGTTGAAAAAAATTTTTTATCTCTTGTTTGCTAACTATTCCCCTATTAAAAAGCAACTGAAGTATAATCTTATTATAGTCAGAATTTTCTTTAATAAAATCATTCGAAGCAACAGGTTTTAATTCCCATTTATTAACCATAATTTAATAAGTAAAAAACGCTCCTACAGTCCAAATAACCATAGAAAAAATTACCATAATGCTAATAATTGTCCAAATTATCCTGTTAAAATTTTTCTTTTTCATATTTTATTTTAAAAAATTTAAAAATCTCTATTTTTTTAATAACTTAACAAAAGCATCGCTAGGAATTTCCACTTTGCCCTTGCCGTGCGCTTCCATTTTTTTCTTGCCTTTTTTCTGCTTTTCTAATAATTTTCTTTTGCGAGAAACATCACCACCATATAATTTAGCCGTTACATCTTTACGCATAGCAGAAATTCTTTCAGCCGCAATAATTTTTCCACCTACAGCCGCCTGCAATTTAATAACAAACATTTGCTTGGGCAAAGTTTCTTTTAAAGTATTTACCACTTCTTTGCCGCGCCTAAAAGCCTCGTCGCGATAAACTATCATAGCCAAAGCTTCAACCGGCTCTTCGGCGACTAAAATATCCATTTTTACTACATCGGCTTGGCGGTAACCAGCGAATTCATAATTTATTGAAGCATAGCCTGAACTTACGCTTTTAATTTTATCATAAAAATCCGTTAGAATTGCTGCCATAGGAATATTATAATGTAAAATCACCCTGCTCTCGTCTATATATTCAGTATTTTTATAAACACCTCTTTTATCTTGGACTAAATTTAAAATAGCTCCTATATATTCTTTCGGCGCAATAATATCCAAATTAACCCATGGCTCTTCAATTTTATCTATTTCTGTCGGATCTGGTAACTTTTGCGGGCTACGAATAATCGAGTTATCACCATTTTTTTTATAAACTTTATAAGCTACGCTAGGAATAGTAACTGTTAAATTTAAATTATACTCTCGACTTAAACGTTCCTGAAAAATTTCCAAATGTAATAAACCTAAAAAACCGCATCTAAAACCAAAACCTAAAGCTTCGGAGTGCTCTGGCTCATAAATTAAAGCCGCGTCATTTAATTTTAGTTTAGCGATTGCTTCTCTTAATTCTTCGAATTCGTTACCTTCATGAGGAAAAACTCCGGCGAAAACCATAGGCTTAACTTCATTATAACCCTTTAAAGGCTCTGTTTCTTTTTCACGACTAGAAAGCGCAATAGTATCACCTACTCGGCATTCACCAACATCCTTAAAGCCAGTGACAATATAACCTATTTCTCCAGTCTTTAATTCTCCGGTAGATTTATATTCTGGTTTAAAAATTCCCACGTCTAAAGCTTCGCTCTTGGCTTTAGTAGCCAATAAAACTATTTTATCGCCCTTTTTTATGGCACCGTCAAAAATTCTAATATAAGCCACCACTCCTCTATATTCGTCATAAGTAGAATCAAATATTAAAGCTCTAAGCGGTGTATCAAGCTCCGTTAATTTAATACAGGAAGGAGCCGGCACATTTTTTATAACTGCCTTTAAAACATCCTCGACGCCCTGACCGGTTTTACCAGAAGCTAAAATTATTTCTTCTGGCTTACATCCTAATAACTGAATAATTTCTTTTTTTGTTTTTTCTACATTGGCTGCCGGTAAATCGATTTTGTTAATTACCGGAATAATATTTAAATCTTGTTCTAAAGCTAAATATAAATTAGCTAAAGTTTGTGCCTGTATTCCTTGAGACGCATCAACTAAAAGCACTGCGCCTTCGACAGCCGCTAAGCTACGCGAAACTTCATAAGTAAAATCAACATGACCGGGCGTATCAATTAAATTCAACGCATAACCTTGATATTCCATTTTAACTGGTTGCAATTTTATAGTTATTCCTCTTTCTCTTTCTAAATCCATGCGGTCTAACACCTGATCTTTCATTTTTCTTTTTTCAATTGTACCGGTAATTTCTAACATACGATCAGCCATAGTTGATTTACCATGGTCTATATGAGCTATAATGCAAAAATTACGAATATTTTTCATAATTATATTAATTTATATAAAAACAGGTTTAAAAACCTGCGCCATACCACTAATCCTACTTGTTTTTTAATTTTTGGTCAAACTAATTTATATGCCTCGCGCTTCGGTTTGATCAGGCGTTTCAATTTTTTTAGAGCCAACTAAACGTCGTTTAAAAGAAAGCCAAAAATCAAATAATTCTTCGCTTTTCAAAATATAACAAACAAAAATATAAACTATTATGCCAACTAAGCCAGCCATAAAACCTTGGGTCGCAATTTCCCAAAATCTATCTAAGTCAACTTGATTGCCAATAAATAATTTTACGCATTGGACAGAAAAGCCACAAGCCAAAGCGGCTAAACAAAATTTTAGAGTTGAAATCAAAATTCTTGCTTCATCAATTTTACCTATTTTTATATTAAGCCATAACCATAGCCACAGTAAATTTATAATATTGCTGATAGAAAATGCCAAGGCTAAACCAGCCACGCCCATGCTTTGAGAAAGCTCAATAGATAATAAAATATTAATTATAGCTGTTATCAAACCTATAATAAATGGCGTTTTAGAATCATGCCTAGCATAAAAAACACGAATTAATAAAGGAATTAGAGATTGAGCGAAAAGAGATATGGAAAAAAAGCCTAAAGTATCAATAGTTAGAAGAGTATCCTGCCAATCAAATTGACCAGTACCTAAAATAACTCTAATAATCTGGGCGCGCAAAGATAAAAGAAGGACCGTAGATGGGATAATAAAAAATAATATCTGCCTTATAGTTAAGGATAAATTTTTAACTAATTCATTTTTATTAAAGCCAGAAGAAGATAGTGCGGGAAAAGCTGCTATCGCAAAAGAAATACCGAAAATACCCACGGGAAAAGATTGTAAATTATTAGCGAAATTAAAAACAGCCAGTGAACCGCTCGCTATAGTTGAAGCAATAACCGTAATAACTAATAAATTTAATTGTGAAATAGCTAAACTCATCGTCCTGGGGATCATTATTATCCAAATTTTTCTGACCATATTATCTTTGATTTTAAATATGAAATTGTATTTAAAACCTAATTTAATCAAAGCCGGAATCTGCACAGCCATATGAATAAAAGCGCCCAGTACTACACCCCAAGCTAAACCATAAATTCCGCAGACTGGCACAAAATATAAAGCGCCAATAATGATGCCTATATTGTAAAAAATTGGCGATAAAGAATAGACAAAAAATCTTTTGAAAGATTGCAATATACCGCCAAAAACGCTAGAAATGCCTAGAAAAATCGGTGATAAAAACATAATTCTTGATAAACCGATAGTTAAATTCATTTTTTCTCCGCTAAAACCCGGGGTAATCAAATGCATAATTTGTGGAGCAAAAATTACTCCTAAACCACATAAAATTAAAAGTGCAGCAACTAAAATATTTAAAATATTGCTAGCTAACTGCCAAGCCGCTTTGTATTCTTCTTGTATAAAAGATTTTATTTTTTCTAAAGGGCTTTTAATTAAAGAAGTAAAAATAGGAATAAAGCCAGCTGATAAAGCTCCTAAAACTAACAAATTAAAAATTAAATCTGGAACACGAAAAGCCGCATAATAAATATCTAAAGTATCTCCGGCTCCAAATTGACCGGCTAAAATACGATCGCGAAAAATTCCTAATAAACGGCTAATTAAAGAAGAACCGCCAACCAACAAAGCGGCTACGGTTATGCTATTTATTTCTCCATTTAAAATCCGTTTTATCATAGATATTAATATTAAAAGGCTAAAGTCTTAATTTCTCTCATAATCATTAATTCTTCATTAGCTTTAACCGTCAACATGGGCAGTTTGCCCAAGCATTTTATTTTTTTCATAACCTGATTACGAGTCATCGGGTTGCCCGACCCTATAGCTCCGGTAAAAACAATCGCTTGTACTTTGCCTTCTAGCTCTGTCCAATAAGAGCCGATATATTTTACTAAACGATTAATAGCTAAATCAAAAGCTAAGTTAGCGTCTTTATCTCCCAGCGAAACCATTTTTAATAATTCCTGAAAATCATTAACGCCTGCCAAGCCTTTAATGCCTGACTGCTTATTTAATAAATCATAAACTATTTCTACTTTTTCTTTATTTATTTCTTCTGGCAGATATTCCAATAGTTTAAAAATTATACCCGGGTCGATATCTCCAGCTCTAGTCATCATGATTAAGCCTTCTAAAGGCGTAAAGCCCATTGAAGTATCAATGGGTTGGCCATTTTTTATGGCTGTGATTGACCAGCCGCCTCCTAAATGGCAACTAATTAAATTAATTTTATTGATTTCTGTTTTTAACGCTTTAGCGCTTTCTTGCATAGCATATTTATGAGAAGTGCCATGAAAACCATAACGATAAATTTTATACTTTTCGCTTATATTTTTAGGCAAAGCGTAAAATTTAGAAATATCCGGCAAATTGGCATAAAAAGCGGTATCAAAAACTGCCACCTGTTTAATATGCGGCAAATATTCCATAACTGCCTTAATGCCGGCTAAATTATAAGGGTTATGTAAAGGCGCTAAATCATTAAATTTTTCTAAATCAGAAAAATTATCTTGATTTATAATAATAGGTTTAAAAAAATTATAGCCGCCATGAACTACTCTATGGCCAACTGCTTTTAAGTCTTGCAAACTTCCTACATCTCTTAAAATTTTTTTTAAGGCTGCTTGATGATCAACAACATTATCAATTTCGCCTTGCTTTAATTCTTCTTCTTGCTCAGAAAATAATTTATATTTTATGGAAGTTGATCCGGAGTTTATAACAAGTATAGACATAAATTAAATTTGAAATGTAAAATTTGTTTAACAATTATTATATCAGGCTTCGGCCAGTCATATCTGCTGGTTTATCTAAGCCCATAACTTTTAAAATTGTTGGCGCTACGTCAGAAAGCATTCCTTGGGGCTGAAGCAAGCTTAAATCACCTCCCGGCGCGTCAGGCAAAGATAAAGTTTTGCCCTCATAATCTTTACCAATAATTAAAAACGGCACCGGATTAGCTGAATGTTCTTTATCAATTATTCCTGTCTGCATATTAAATAAATCCTCAGCATTACCATGATCAGCCGTAATAAATAACATGCCATTTTTATTTAAAACCGAATTTACTATCTTGCCCACGCATTTATCAATCACTTCAATCGCTTTGATTGTAGCCTTTAGATTGCCGGTATGGCCCACCATATCTGGATTGGCAAAATTTATTAAAATGAAATCATAAGTATCCTGGTCAACGGCTTTAATAACTTTATCAGTAACTTCTAGAGCCGACATTTCTGGTTTAAGATCATAACTAGGTACGGCTGGAGATGGAACTAATATTTGATCCTCTCCGTCTGATTTTGTTTCACGACCTCCGTTAAAAAAATATGTTACATGAGCATATTTTTCCGTTTCAGCTATTCTTAATTGTCTTAAACCTGATTGAGATAAAACTTCTCCTAAAGTATTTTTTAAAGTATCTGGAGGAAAAATTAATTCTACTGGTAAATTTTTTTCATATTCAACAAAAGTAGCAAATAAAATATTTAAATATTTTTCTCTTTTAAATTTTTCGAAACTGGGCAAAGTAAAAGCTTTGGTAAGTTGGCGCGCCCGATCAGGACGATAATTAAAAAATATAACCGCATCACCATCTTCAATTTTGGTTATGGGCTGGTTATTTTTAGTAATAACGGTAGGCATAAATTCTTCATCATATATTCTTTTTTCATAACTGTCGACAATAGCTTTTTCAACTGATTCACTTTTTTCGCCAATGCCTAAAACCATAGCTTCATAAGCCTTTGACGTTCTATCCCAATGGTTATCTCTATCCATAGCATAAAAACGTCCAGACAAAGAAGCTATTTTACCGTTTGTATTATTTAAAGACGCTTCAAGCTCTTTAATAAAATTTAAACCAGAATTAAATGCTGTGTCCCGGCCGTCTAGAATTGCATGAATATAAAATTCTTTAACTTTTTCTTCTGCCATTAGAGCTATTAATGCTTGTAAATGATCGATTGAAGCATGAACTCCACCGTTAGAAGTTAAACCGATTAAATGCAATTTGGAATTGTTATTTTTTACTTGCTCAACGGCTTTTAATAATACTTTATTTTTATAAAAACTATTATCGGCTATAGCTCGATTAATTTTAGGAAGATTTTGATAAATAATTCGGCCTGAGCCTAAGTTTAAATGTCCGACTTCACTGTTGCCAAATTCCCCCCAAGGCAAACCCACGCCCTCGCCAGAAGCCATTAAAACCATAGAAGGATATTTAGCTATATAATTTTTTATGTTTGGTATATTGGATTGGCTAATAGCATTGCCTGCGTAAGAGCTAGCTATGCCCCAACCATCAAGAATCATCAAAACAACCGGTCTGGGACAAGAAATTTTTTTATTATCTTTCATAATTATTTTATCAATGATTTACCAGTCATTTCTACTGGTTTTTTAAAACCTAATAATTCTAAAATTGTGGGGGCAATATCGCCCAAAATACCTCCCTTTCTTAATTTAATTTTATTGCGTAAATTTTTATTTACTAATATAAAAGGCACTTGATTTATAGAATGTTCTGTATCAATTTCGCCGGTTTTTAGATTAATCATTTCTTCTATATTACCATGATCAGCAGAAACTAAAACAGTGCCGTTAACATTTAAATAGGCCTTAATAATTTTCCCTAAATATTTATCAACTTCATGGCAGCATTCTATGCCAGCTTCCAAATTGCCTGTATGGCCTATCATATCCGGGGCGGCAAAATTTAAAACCGTAAAATCATATTTATTTTTATTAAGATTTGCTATTATTTCATCGCACAGTTTTTCTGAACTCATGGCCGGTATAACATCATAAGATTTTACATCGGGCGAAGGTATAACTTGTCTATCTTCGCCATCGACTGAATCAGCGTAACCACCATTAAAAAAATAGGTCACATGAGCGTATTTTTCCGTTTCGGCAATATATAATTGTTTTAAGCTAGCCAACTCCATGGGCAAAGTATTTTTTAAATCGCTTGAAGGGAAGGCCGTAAAAATACTATCTAAATCAGGCCCAAAATCCGTCATAGCCACAAATAATAAATCGCGCAAGAATTTTTTCCTAGTAAAACAAAATTTATTTTTTTCGCAGAAATCTTTCTGCACAAAAACTTTAGCTAATTGTCTGGCTCGATCAGACCTCAAATTAAAAAATATTACACTATCCTTAGAAGCTATTCTCGGCAAAGGTTTTCCGTCTTTAGTAATAATATAAGGTTCGATAAATTCATCATTTTCTCCCCTATTATAACTTTCGGTAATTGCCGATTGCGCGCTAACGGCTTTTTTGCCAAGACCATTAACTAAAGCATTATAAGCTTTTTCTGTCCTGTCCCAAGTTTTTTTTCTATCCATAGCATAAAATCTTCCCATAACGGTAGCTATAGCTTCGCCATTTTTAAAAGATTTTTGAATATCAGTAATTAATTTTAAAGAGGCGTATTTTGGAGAATCTCTTCCGTCTGTAAATAAATGCAAATAAACATCTTTCACATTATTATCTCTGGCTAAAGATAATAAGGCCAATAAATGTTTAGGGTCGCTATGCGCGCTCATGCCGTTAGACACCATGCCCATAATATGCAAATTTGATTTATTTTTTTTAGCATGCCTAATAGCTTCAATAAAACTAGCATTTTTATAAAAAGTACCGTTGTTAATACTTTGGGAGATTCTTTCAGCGTCTTGTTCTACTATACGACCAGCTCCAATGTTCATATGGCCGGCTTCGCTATTGCCAGATTGCTGGGCTGGCAATCCAACATATTTGCCATAAGCATAAAGCTTGGTGCTAGGATATTTTTTACTTATCCCATCCATAGTCGGAATTTTTGCTAAAGCGATAGCATTGCCACGATTTGGCATAGCCAAGCCCCAACCGTCAAGGATTATTAAAATCATGGGTAAATTATTTTTTTCTAGTTTATTTAATTTTTCTTTTTTAGGCATAAATATAAAAAGTTAATTAGTCGCGTAGTTAAAATGCAAAACTAATTAACCAACCAACTAATTAACTAATTAACTGTTCCTCTATTTCCATTAGCCTATTATATTTTGCTACTCTTTCTCCGCGAGATAGTGAACCAGCTTTAATATAATCCGCTTGAGCGGCTACGGCTAAATCAGCTATAAAATCATCAGATGTTTCACCACTTCTGTGCGAAATAATGATTTTATAATTATGTTTTTTAGCTAATTTTATACAATCAATGGTTTCTGTTAATGTCCCGACCTGATTTAATTTTATTAAAATAGCATTAGCCGCGCGTTCCTTAAGCCCCCTTCTTAAACGTTCTACGTTGGTCACAAATAAATCATCTCCAACTAGCATAATTTCCGAGCCTAATTCTTTATTTAATTTTTGCCAACCTTCCCAATCATCTTCAGCTAAACCGTCTTCAATATAAATAATTGGATATTTCCTAAACCATTCATAATATAAATTAGTTAAAGTGTCTGATGTAAAACTGGCCTGATCTAATTTAAAAACATATTTTCCGTCAGTTTTATTGTAAAGTTGCGATGAGCCAACATCAACTCCCAAAGCTATTTCACTGCCTGATTTAAAACCGGCCTGAACGGCTGAAGCCATTATCAATTCAATGGCCTGAATAGAAGAATTAATATTAGGAGCATAACCGCCTTCATTGCCAACGTCAGTATCAAAACCAGCCTTTTTTAAAACTCTGCCTAAAGAATGAAAAATTTCTGATCCAATTCTTACTTTTTCTTTTATGCTAGTATTCAAAACTGGAATAACCATAAATTCCTGAAAATCAAGATTAGTATCAGCGTGTTTCCCACCATTAAAAATATTAAAACAAGGCGTAGGCAATTTATAGCTTTTGCCGTCTTTGGGTGCGCCTAATTCATAAGTTCTGCTAATATACTCATAAAGCTCTAAATCTAAACTTAAAGCTGCGGCTCGGGCACAAGCCAAAGATACGGATAGAATGGCGTTGGCTCCCAATTTGCTTTTAGCTTTTGTACCGTCTAGCTTTATCATTAAATCATCAATTTTTTCCTGTTCAGTTATACTAAAACCTATTAATTCAGGAGCAATTTTTTTCTCTACATTTTTTACAGCTTTAAGAACGCCAAGACCCTCATATCTTTTTACATCTTCGTCGCGCAATTCTAAAGCTTCATGAACTCCGGTAGAGGCGCCAGATGGCACGCTAGCTTTTGCCTTTAAACCATTATCTAAAAAAACATAAGTTTCTATCGTCGGATTTCCTCTTGAATCTAAAATTTCACGCGCGATTATTTTTTTTATTTTTGGCATAATTATATATAATCAAATAAAAATTTATTGCCTTATAGTTTAGATGATTATCCTCGCCTTAACTTTTTTTGAGCGAGTTAAAAAATTTTTATTTGATACCTTATATTTTTTAAGTATCTATAAAATTTCATACTGGACTGTAGCAAAAACTGTTATTTCATTACTGCCAGCTTCAACTGCTGGCGCTGCGCCGCCGCCGCCCATACCTTCTGCCATGGCATAACCGCTATAATATTGGGTTGGCGTGCTTGAAGATTCACTAAAAGAAACTACCTTGCCAAGTTTTACGCCGACTATGTTAGCTAAAGCCTCTGCTTTGGTTTTAGCTTGCTCTAAAGCTTTTTGCCTAGCTTCTTCTTTAAGCTTATCCGGATTATCTATCTCAAAAGTCAAACTGCCAACTTGATTCAAACCAACAGTGCCAGCCGCATCTAAAATCTGGCTTACCTTATTCATATCTCTTACTTTAACGCTTAAATCCTGACTTACCAAATAACCTCTTAACGACTGCTTGCCACTGCTTAACCAATCATACTGCGGAGAAATATAATAATTAACTGTCTTAATATCTTTAGCATCAACTTTAAAATCTTTTTTTAGCTTATCAATCATAGCATTAATTTTAGTAGTATTTTCTTTTTGGGCATCAGCTACGGTTTTTTTCTCCACGCTAAAACCTAATTGAATTTTAGCTACATCAGGTACGCCAGTTACTTTGCCTTCGCCAGTGATGGTTATAGAATGGCTTTCTTTAGGGCTGATACCAATATAATCATGGGTTTTAAAAGCGTTCCAGCTTAAAATTCCTAAATAAATTGTGCCGAGCGTTAAAAATACGCCGACAAAAATTGTTACGATTTTGTTTGGAATCATAGATTTATATTTAAAAATTATTTAGCGATTCCTTTTAGGCCGGGCATTTTTTCTCCGCCCAAGTAAGTAAGCATAGCTCCCCCGCCGGTTGAAATCCAATCAATATAATCTTCCATTTTAGACATTTTTAAAGCTTCAATAGTTTCTCCGCCGCCAACTACACCAAATGCCTTACCGCTAGATCTTGTTGCTACAAAACGAGCTATAGATAAAGTACCATGTTTAAAATGTTCATTTTCAAAATAACCCAATGGACCGTTCCAAATTATAGTATTGGCGTGCCTTATAAAATTCACAAAAAGTTTAATTGTTTGAGGACCAACATCAAGTATTATATCATCTTTGCTAACTTGATTAACCGGCTTGACTTCTACAATTTTACTTTTAATACTTTTAGCCGTAATTACATCAATCGGCAAAATAATATTTTTATATTTTTTAGATAAAGCTACTGCTATTTTTATACTGCCTTTGTCGGCCATCGAATTACCGATCTCAAAGCCGTGAGCGGCTATAAAATTATTAGCCAAAGCCCCGCCGATTAAAACTTTTTGGGATTTTCTAGCTAATCTTTTTATTAAAGCAATTTTAGTTTCTATTTTAGCTCCGCCAATTATGGATATTAATGGTTGCTTAGGATTCAAAACTTTATTTAAATTTAAAATTTCTTTTTCTAAAAGTGGGCCAGCAAACGATGGCAAATATTTCTTAATTATACTGACCGAAGCATGGTTGCGATGGCTTACAGCAAAAGCGTCGTTAATGTAAATATCGGCTAGCTGCGCCAATGATTTGGCAAATTTTTTTTCATTTTTTTCTTCGCCTGGATTAAAACGCAAATTTTCTAAAAATATTATACTTTTGTTTTCTGCTTTTTTTATAGCCGATTTAACTCTTTCGCCGACACACTCATTAATAAATAATATTTTATGGCCTAAAATATGAGCCAATTTTTCAGCTATTGGTTCAGCTTTATTTTTCTTATCTACATGGGTAATAATAACTATTTTTGAATTATGTCTTAATAAATAGCGAAGGGTGGGCAAAATAGCTATAATTTTAAAATCGTTTTTTATCTGGTCATTTTTTATCGGCACATTTAAATCCGCGCGCAATAAAATAGTTTTTCCAGCTAAACCCTTAATATTTCTTATAGATTTTATTTTTGTCTGATTATAAATTTTCATGGATAGATAGAATGAAAACAAATCAAAATTATATTTAACGCTTTATTAAAAATTCAGAAAAAAACTTCCAACCTGAATGTATAAAGCATGTTAATATTATAACATAAATTAAGTAAAATAAAAACCCGCTTAATTACAGTAAAACGGGCTTAAATTTATTTATTTTATAATTATTTTTGCTCCCCTAATATTACTTCAATTTTTTCTGCTACACCTGATCTTATAATCTCTATAGTTATCTTATCTTCGGCTGCATAATTTTGAATAATATCGGCCAAATTATTAAATTCATTAAGAATTATATTGCCAACAGAAATTATAATATCACCTTCACGCAAACCGGCTTTTTCGGCAGAACTATTTTTTTTAACCGCAACACCCTTCTGATCCCTGGCGATAATCGCTCCTTTTTGCCAATTTTTATTTTGATTATCTGCGCCATAAATAAGCGAGGACAAATTTATATAATTAACTCCTAAACTCGGCCTTTTTATAGATTTATGTTTAAATAAACTGTTAACCGCAGATTCTAAATGATATATAGGCTCAATTTCCCCTTTGAGATTAATTAAACCTAAAACATCGCCGGCCATATTAAAAACTACCGCACCTTTAAAATCCTGGGGCACATCACTATTCAAAATCAATTTGTTGGTAAAACTATCGCTTGATTCAACTAATTCGTTTTTTTTAGTAAAACCTAACACAGAAGAAATCCAACTTAACCCCGACCAATTTATACAAATAGTAAAATTACCTTCATTAATATCTTGACTTTCTATAAATTTTCTAACCGGGAAATCTTTAACTGCAACATGTATAAAAGTAAAACCGGAAGAAATATCGCTAATAGCTTTGTCAATTTGATAAATTTTTTTATCTTGAGCGATCACTACATAATCAACATAAACTTTTTCTAAAGACAAAGTTGTTATTATCCAACCATCGGATGTTATAATGAAGCCTTGGCCGTCAGCATCGTTTATTTTATAAAAATTGTTTAAAGAAAAATTATTAACCTGGCTAATTTTCTGTTTTTTATAAATGCCAACTAAACTTTGGCTAACCGATTTTATAGTCTCCTCAATTTTAACATCTTGTTGCACTATAACATTTTTTGCATTGCTAATTATTATTCCTTGATCCTTAAATTTACCTTGGGAAAAATCAATGTTATTTAAAGAAGAAAAATTATAAGAAGCATCTAAAAAATAAGATTTAACGATGATGCTGCTAATTAAACCGCCGATTAAACTTAAAATTAAAATAGTCAATAATAACAAAAATAATTTATGTTTTTTAAAAAAATTTTTTATATAATTCATATTATTTTTTACTAAATCCACTTAGCTGTAAGTAATATTAAAAATAAACTTATTGAACCTAACATCAAATACATTTTTACCTTATTAGCGTCTAACTTGTCAAGCAAATAATTTTTTATTAAACCAATAATAACATAAAAACAAATTGCTAAGCAAAGACCGGAAATATTGTAATTAAAAGGTAAAAATGAAATTGACCAACACAATTCAACTAAAAGCAAACAACTAATTAAAATATAAGGCAAACCACTTTTAAAATCTATTTTATTAACCCAGATAACTTGATAGATAATTAAAATGGATACAGCTAAAAAAATTAAAGCTAAATTTAAAATAGGTAAATTCAGAAAAGATTGCAATCCATAAATTACCGACGAGAGCATAAAGAAGCTAAACCAACTTATATAGGAAGAAATATTTTCTATGCTAAAAATTTCGTAAGCGCTGGGATTTATAAGATAATAATAAATATGGCGTAAATAAAAATACAAAAAAAATAAATTCAAAATAAATAAAAACTGAATAATTAATTTTGAACTTAAAAAAATTGAGTAGCCTATAATTACGCTAGACATGACGGCTGGTAAAATAAAATAATTCCACCACTGTTTATCAACTTGGCTGGCTGCGCAAAACTGCCAAACTGCAAAAAAAATAAATAAATTTATTAAAACAACGGCTATATAAATTAATTTTGGATAGAAAAAATACATTTCTTCTAAAGCAAAAATTAACAATGGTATTAATAAAGGCAAAAGGCGATTTAATTTCATATTGAAAATAAACAATAAACTAACTATTTAACCAACTATAATTGGCTTTTAATTGATTAACCATTTGCAAACTATCAATTTTTTCCTGCTCATCTTTATTATTCAAATAATTTTCCATTTTAGTTAAAGCTAAAACTAGCTGAATATGCAAATCTTTAAATTTAGCCGGCACTTTTAACTCTAATAATTTATTTTTTAATTCAGCTAAATTTTCCTGATTAAAACTGCTATTTTTAATTAAAATATCAAAAGAATAAAAAACTTCTTTAGCTTTGGGTTTATAATCAGCTTCTAATTGAACTAGATTAGTTTGCTTCGCTTGTTGCTCGGGATTATTTATTTGTTTAACTGACTCTGAAGTAAGAATTAAATATAAAACAAGAAAAAACAGAATAGATAAAAGAAGAATCAAAATTTTTTCATTTTTTTTCATATTATTAAAATTATTATTTAAAATAAATTAAAAATTAAAATTTTTTGCTTCCATTTCTGACCAATCGTTTAAGACCTCATCCCATTTATAAACTTTTAATTTATGAGATTTTTCTTCTTTACTGTAAATATAATCAACCACAGTTTCTGAGCCAATACGATTTGAATATTTTGTTTTTTTATCAAGAATCACTGGCCTAGAAATAAATTCTAATCTCATCCTGCCTAACGGCCCGTTAAAAACTATAAACTCCACATCTATACCGCCCTCTTCTTCAACATGCTCATGGCCGTTTTCTTCAACTTCAAAATTATCCTTTATATTTCCAACTATTTCCTGCCATTTTTCAGGTAACATAAATTTATATTAATAATAAGATGCTTGAGTTTCTAAATTTCTTTTGCAATTACGCGCCACATCATCGCTAATTAAGCCCTGTACCAACAATTCATCAATCGATTTATTCATGGTAATCATACCTTCTTTGCGGCTAATTTGAATTGCTGAATAAATTTGGCCTATTTGACCGTTTCTGATTAAATTAGCTACTGCGGCATTAATTATTAAAATTTCTCTAGCCACTACCCGCCCACCGCCAATTTTCGGTAATAGTTGCTGAGCGACAACTGCGCGTAAATTTGAAGCTAATTGATTTAAAATTTGATGCTGTTGATGGGCCGGAAACGCATCTACGATACGACTAATAGTTTCAGCAGCAGTAGAGGTATGCAGGGTTGAAAAAACTAAGTGGCCTGTTTCAGCTGCCGTTAAAGCTGCGGCTATTGTCTCCTGATCCCTCATTTCTCCTAACATAATAATATTTGGATCCTGGCGCAAAGCGTACTTTAGAGCCGAGGCATAACTCTCAGTATCACGACCTAATTCACGCTGTTCTATAATGCTTTGTTCTTCGGTAAATAAATATTCAATCGGATCTTCTATAGTAATAATATGAGAGCGCCTTTCCTTATTGATAATATTTATCATGCAAGCCAAAGTAGTTGATTTGCCTGAACCTGAAGGACCCGTAACCAAAATCAACCCATCTTTTAAATGCGTCATTTTGTAAATAACTTCGTCAAAAATTAATTCGTTTGGCTCGGGAACATTTTTGGGCACCAATCTAGCGGTTAAAGCAATTTTGCCTTCTTGATAATGTAAATTTACCCTAAAACGTGAACCAAAAAATTCCTGGGAAAAATCTAATTCGCGATGCCGCGCAAATTTTTCCATAGTTTTATTATCTATTAACGAAGCAATCGCCTGTTCTAAATCTTCATTATTAACAATATCATGATTAAGCTTTATTAAATCCCCGCCAATACGTAAAGCCGGGATGCTGCCGGCAGCCAAATGTAAATCTGAAGCTTTTTTCTCGATGGCTTGTTTGAAATAAGAGGAAATATCCATGAAATGATTATAACATTAAAAGCTGCTATTTTTCAACTCACCCTTAAAGAAAATTCGCAACCGCAATAATTTTGGCGATATAAATTTAATTCTTTCGCCAATGCGGCTGACTTTTTAAAACCATCCTGTTTTTTAAAATCTTGGTTTAAAAATTTTATACCATTTTCTTCAGCTATTTGCTGCCCGATTTCATTAATCGCCGTGGCAATTTTATGCGGGCTGGTAGTTAAAGTGGTAGTTAAATAATTACAATTTAATTTTTTAGCCATGACCGCGGCCGCCTGCAATCTAAACTTATAACAGATTAAACAACGCTCGCCTTTTTCTAAATCAGCTTCGCGCCCGCGTACTGCTTCTAGCCATTTATCATGTTCGTATTCTCCTTTTATTAATTCTAAATTAAATTGTTTAGCAACTTTATTTGCTTCGTCTATTCTTTTTTTATATTCTTCTTCCGGCCAAATATTGGGATTATAAAAAAACAGTATTACTTCGTAATCCTGCTTCAACAACTGGCTAACATAAACTCCGCAACCAACACAACAAATATGAAGAAGAAGTTTTGGTTTTACCATAAATTAATTACTTTAGATATTTTTTGCCTTTTAATTTTTCTGGCAAATATTCCTGTTTTTCTTGATAATTAAAGTTCGGCGAATATTTGTAATCTTTACCATAACCTAAATCTTTCATTAATTTAGTCGGCGCATTTCTAATGTGCAAAGGCACCGGCAGATTGCCTAATTCGCGCACATCGGCCGCGGCTTGGTTATAAGCCATATAAAGCTCATTAGATTTTTTACATTCAGCTAAGTAAACTACAACTTGCGCTAAAATTACGTTACACTCAGGTAAACCTATAAAATGACACGCCTGATAAGCGGCCACGGCTTGTTCCAAAGCGCGCGAATTAGCTAAACCGACATCCTCGGAAGCAAAACGCACTAAACGCCGCGCCACATAAAGTGGATCTTCACCGGCCTCGAGCATTCTCGCTAACCAATATAAAGCCGCATCAGCGTCTGAACCGCGTAAAGACTTATGCAAAGCCGAAATTATATTATAATGTTCTTCACCGTCTTTATCATAAAGTAAATATGATTTTTGAAAAGCTTCTTTTATAACTTCACTAGAAATATTTTTACTTATAGTGGCGGCATACTCTAAAACATTCAATGCTGTTCGCGCGTCGCCATTAGACATCTGCGCTAATAAATTTATAGTCTGATCATTTATTTTTATAGCTAACCCGCCTAATCCTTTAATTTTATCAGCTAAGGCTCTTTTAATAATTTCTATAATCTGCTCGGCGGTTAACTGTTTTAAAACAAAAACACGGCACCTTGATAATAAAGCTCCACGAACTTCAAAACTGGGATTTTCCGTGGTAGCGCCAATTAAAATAATCGTGCCGCGTTCAACGTGTGGCAGCAATGCATCTTGTTGTGCCTTATTCCAACGATGAATTTCATCGATGAATAGAATAGTTTTTTTATCTTCAATAGCATTCTCTCTGGCTTTTTTTATAACTTCTTTTAAATCCTTAACGCCGCTGGTTACCGCACTAAATTGGATAAATTCAGCTTTAGTATTTTTAGCTACAATATGAGCTAATGTGGTTTTACCTGAACCAGGCGGACCCCAAAAAATCATAGACGGAGCCTTGTCCGCTTCTATGGCTTGTCTTAGCATTTTTCCTTGGCCAATAATCTCGTCTTGGCCTAAAAATTCCTCTAATATTTGCGGCCTAATTCGATCGGCTAAGGGAGTATTTTTTGTCTCTTTATTCATGCCAGCAGTTTAGCAAAATATAATCAAAAATTCAATAAAAAAATCCTTCTTAAAAAGAAGGATTAATTATATAAAAACCCTTAATCACCGCCAAACTTTCTCTGTCTTTCTGCATATTCCCTTAAAACAACATCTACGTCAGACTCCTCAAAATCCGGCCAATATTTTTTTATAAAAAATAATTCGCTATAAGCCGATTGCCAGGTTAAAAAACCTGATAATCTCTCTTCGCCTGAAGTGCGCACAATTATGTCCGGGTCAGGCAAATCAGTTTGATACAAATATTTTTTTATCATGCCTTCGTGGACCTGCTCTAATTCAACTTTATTTTTTATCATTTTGCGAACAGCATCAACTATTTCGGCTCTACCGCCGTAATTTAAACAAAAATTAATAACACCATGATTATTTGATTTTGTTTCTTGCATTATAGCTAAGCATTTAGCTGGCAAGTCGCCAGGCAACTCTTCTATCCGCCCGCTGATTAAAATTTTATAATTTTTCTTTTTAGCGAGTTCGCGCAAATTATTTTCTACCGCTTTCTCTAATAATTTCATTAAATAATTCACTTCGGCCGGTTGGCGATTCCAATTCTCCGTGGAAAAAACAAAAAGCGATAAAACTTTAACGTTGCGAGAAAAAAACCATTCTGGTACTTTTTTAATTTTTTCGTAACCGATGGCATGGCCTTCGAAAGTAGGCAAATTTCTTTCTTTGGCCCAACGCCTATTGCCGTCCATAATAATACCGACATGAACGGGAATATTAGAATTTTTTGATTCTATTTCTGGCATATGTTTATTGTTTTATAATTTTTACTAATTTCAACCTCTCGCCTGCTCCGCTGATTATTTTAACATTATCGGTTATTATACCAAACTGTTTTGCTAAAAATTTTATTAATTCTTTATTAGCTTTTCCTCTCTCCGGCGCGGCAGCTAAATTAACCTTAATCGTTTCGTTAGACATTATTTCTTTAATGCAGGTTTTATCGGCATTAGGACGAACTTTAACGCTCAAATAAACTTCGCTTTTTTCCTGAAAAATTTTTTTAAATTTTCTTATCATGTCGGGGTACCCGGAATTGAACCGGGATTACACGCACCCGAAGCGTGCGTAATAGCCTTTATACCATACCCCGCTGTGGACCTAGCCAGAATCGGACTGGCGTCTCGGCAATGCGAATGCCGCGTCATACCACTAGACCATAGGCCCCGGATTTTATTTAATTAATTCTATACTGCTTACAATAACATCTTCAGTCGGATGGTCATTCTCATTCACCACAACTTTTTCTATTTTTTCTACCACATCCATACCATCGGTTACGTAACCGAAATTAGTATGTTTACCATCTAGCCAAGGAGTTGAACTGGCGGTTACTATAAAAAATTGCGAACCGTTCGTATTTGGCCCAGCGTTAGCCATGGCTAAACTGCCTTTAACTAATTTATATTGGTTGATTTCATCTTGGAATTTATAACCTGGGCCGCCAGTTCCGTCATTCGACCAATCGTCATCTTTGCTATTAGGATCGCCGCCCTGAATCATAAAATCTTTAATCACTCTATGAAATTTAGTGCTATTATAAAAACCGGCTTTAGCTAAATTCATAAAATTATTTACGGTAATCGGCGATTCTTCGGCGTAAAACTTTATTGTAATGTCTCCGAAATTTGTTTTTATGACCGCGCTGCTATACTGCGCAGCTAAATTTTCCAGTTGTTTACCCTGGTTTGCTTGCTCTTGATTTTGCGTTTGTTCATTTTGCATAGTTGATGATTTACTTGGTTTAATTTTTGGCGTAGCGCCATTTTTTATATCATTCATTCTGTCAATTATATCAGCTTCGCTAGAATTATCCATAGATTTAGACATGTTATTTTCATTATAATTATACTGCTTGCTAGAATTCATTGAACAAGCGGTTAAAATTATTAGTAATGAGGCTAGCACAATTAATTTTTTATAATTTTTCATACTTTTGCACTTTGCTATTATTATCAAAATAAAATTTCATTTTTATAAATTCACCATTTAAAATATTCGGTAGCCAATATGAGTCATCGTCCCACATTTCATTGTAAGGAATTTCATTAATATTAAACCACTTTAATTTACCCTCTTCGCTATCGATTATACTGCCATTAAAATCTCGAGTTATATAAACATGGGCTATCTGATTCCATTCCGCTTTATTAATAAAATAAAATTCTAATTCCGCCATTTTTTTTAAATTTTTTATATCTAGCCCGGTTTCTTCCTTTACTTCTCTAACCGTCGCCTGCTCTAACGTTTCTCCGGGCTCCACCTTGCCTCCTGGCCCGTTCCATTTACCAACGCCGAAACCTTTACGTTTATATTGCAAAAGTATTTCATCTCTATTATTAATTACATAACACAAATTTACAGCCCTTAAATCTGACATGGGTTTATTTTATTTAACGTAAAACTCTTTTTTTATTTCTTCATCATCTTCCATTTTTTTCTCTTCAATTTTTTCTTTAGCTTGATCGCGCAATTCTTTTAAATCCATCTCATTTAATTCTAAACTTCGTTTTTCCAAATATTCTTTATTATTTAATTTTTGATCTTCGATTACTTCTGATAATAAAACATCTAAAATAGCGCCGATTTTTGGGCCTGGTTCTATTTTTAATATTTTCATTAAACCATCGCCATTTATTTTTAACATTTTAACCGAGACTGCATCGAACCTAACTTTTTTCATCATGTACTCTAAATGGCGCAATTTATATGGTTTGGCTTTGGGCACGCCCGAACCTAAACGATCGGCAATGCGCAAATCAATTAAATCAGCTAAATTTTCTTCACCAACTTTTCGAATTAAGCGACGTACTGAACTTTCCGTTACTTCGCCTACATTATAATAAAACATATGATTTTTAACTAAAGTCGTAACTTTTTCAATATCCGCGTTAGAGAATTTTAACCTCTGCATTATTTTATTAGTAACTTTTGCTCCCACTATATCATGATTATAAAAAGTGGCGTCACCTTTTATAATTCTTTTGGTCTGCGGCTTAGCTATATCATGAAGTAACGAAGCCAGCCTAACTTGCCACTTTTTATTTGGCGTATGCTTTAATGATAAAACACTATGTTTAAAAACCGTATAAATATGATGTCTGTTTTGATCCATACCTACGCCGCGCTCTAATTCTGGAAGAATATACTGAAGCAATTTATATTCATGAAGCCTCATTATTCCTTCATAAGCCTGCTCGGATTCCAAAATTTTTATAATTTCATCACGTAATCTTTCGCCGGAAATAAATTTAATACCACCAGCCATTTTAATAATTGCCCGTTCGGTTTTAGGCTCGATAGAAAATTTAAGCTGACAGGCGAATCTAACGGCACGCATCATTCGTAAAGCGTCTTCTTTAAATCTATCTTCCGGTTCTCCGACGGCGCGAATAATATGTTTTTGTAAATCTTTTTGCCCGCCAAACAGATCAACTATTTCAAAATCTACATTTTCAACTTTTGACTTTTTACTTTTAACTTTTAACTTAATGGCCATGGCGTTAATAGTAAAATCTCTGCGGCTTAAATCTTTTTCTAAACTATCTTCAAAAGTAATTTTATCAGGATGGCGACGGTCGCTATAACCTTGCTCACTGCGATAAGTAGTTACTTCTACAACATCCTCGGTTTCGCCATTTTTAGATTTAATCGGCACTAAAACCGTGCCAAAAATATTTTCATATTTACCATCAGAAAATACTTTCAACATATCTTCCGGTCGCGCATTAGTAGTTACATCCCAATCTTTCGGCGTTTTACCCAATAACAAATCACGCACGCAACCGCCAACAACAAAAGCTTCGAAACCTGCTTGTTCTAATTTTTCAACAATATTTTTTACGTATTCAGGAATTTTCATAACAAAAATAACACTTAATTTAGCGTTATATTACAGTTAAAATATATAATAAATAATTAGTTATGTCAAAATTAACAAAAAACAAATAACCCCGACAAAACAGGGTTATTTTTGATAAATTAACATATATCAATTATTTAAACTTGGCGAAGAGTAGTAGTCATATTTTTAGCTAACTCGTCCCAGGGAATAACATTTTATAATTTTCAAATTTTTATTTAAACTATCTGCTAGGGACGGCAGTAGTTAAATCATATATTATTCCCAAGCATTAAGGAGAGCTGCTAAAAATATTTTCTTACTCTCCGGCCATATAATATAGCAAAATTTTTAAAAAGTCAAGAGTTAAAGCCCGCTACTTTTCAACTATTAGCTCACAATTTATCCACCTTTTCATTTAAAATCTCTTCAACCACTTTAAAATCGCCCAAGCAATCATGCCGCCGATTACGGCCGTAGCCAGTTGCGGCCAGCTCATCATTTGCGCTATTTTTACGGCTAATTCTTGTTTTATTAATAAATTAGATATCCAATTAACGCTTAAATATAAAAAAGCAAATTTTAAAATTGAGGCCGCTAAAATGCCTCTGATATAACCGGTTTCGGAATTTTTTGACCAATCATAAAACCGATCAATTGTTAAAATATAAATTACATTGCTAATCATAATAAAAGGCACGGCTGGCGCTAAAACCGCCGGCAAAAGCCCTCCGGCTAAAGCCATTAAGCTCGGTATTAAAGCCACGACTAAAGCGCTTCTTATACCGACTAAAAATAAAATTAAAATTAACAAAGCGTTAATTATCGGGCCGGTGATCCATTGCAAATGAATAAGAAATGGTAAAAATAAAGCAACGCCAGCTAAAATTATAAATTTAGCTAAGTTTTGGGCATTAACTTTATCTAAAATTTGTTCCTTGACTATTACCATCATAATAAAAAAATAATTAAATATTAATAGAGAGAGCTCCGTATTTACAAGCGGCAACACAAACGCCGCAATCAATACATTTAGCTCTATCAACTTCAACTAATTTACTGCGCGTAATCGCTTGAGTTGGGCAAGCCTCAACGCAACCGACACATTTAGCGCCTGAGCAAGAACAACTTGAACATTTGCCGTCCTGCCAACAGCATTTTTCGTAATCTATTTTTATCATAAATTTTAAATTAAAGATGTTTTAGAAGCTTTAACTCCGGCTAAACTATTTAATTTTTTAACTAAACCATTAATGTCAGTCGCTGTGCCCTCGGCCACTAAACTAATGACCGCCAAACAATCGCTAGTGCATTTAGGTTCAAGATTAAGACCTAATCTGGCCTTGATTAAATGGCTTTGTTTAGTTAAAAGTTTATTTACATTTTCTGATTTACTGTGTCGATCTTTAATTAAAATACTTATTGTGGCTAAAATTGTTTTATTCATATAATTTTAAATTATTTTTTCTTCTTATAGCTAGTATGCAAAACTTCATGCTCTAATTTAC
>CAZHZE010000001.1:155771-182338 GCA_964537265.1 uncultured Gammaproteobacteria bacterium
TTAAATTATTTTTTCTTCTTATAGCTAGTATGCAAAACTTCATGCTCTAATTTACCTTTTTCTTTAAGCCAAGCTAAAACTTCAATAGCTGTTTTATTGTCATGAGCTTGCCTAATCTCGCTACCTTTATCTATTTTATACAAAGCTTCCAATCTTTTTTGTCTTATTGCTGGCGTAGTCGGTATAGGCTGCCCGCCACCGCCAATACAACCGCCTGGGCAAGCCATAACTTCTATATAATCATAATCTTGCAAATTATTTAAAACGGCATCAATATTACCTATTCCGCTAACCACCCCTACTCTAACTTTACTGCCACCAACTTCAATTTCCGCTTTTTTTACGCCTTTCAATCCGCGCACATTTTCAAATTCAATTTTAGCATTATTAGCTGAAGCGCAAATTGTGGTTTTATTTAAATCTTGGCAAACCTTATCTTGGGCAGTTAACATTAAATATTGAGCTGTTCTTAAAGCCGACTCCATAACTCCGCCCGAAGCGCCATAAATTGCCGCTGCTCCGCTAGCCTCACCTAAAGGATTATCAGCTGGCTCAGATTTTAAGTCCAAAAAATTTATTTTATTCTTTTTTATCATCCAGGCTAATTCCCGCGTTGTAATAACATAATCAATCGGTAAAACACCTTTAACTTTTAATTCTGGTCGAGTGGCTTCAAATTTTTTAGCCGTGCAAGGCATAACCGAAATAACAATTATATCCTTAGGATTTTTCTTCATTTTTTCAGCCCAATATGTTTTTATGATTCCGGCGCTATGAATCTGCGGGCTTCTGGAAGTAGTTATATTAGAAATTAAATCAGGTCTGTAAAATTCTATATATTTTATCCAAGCCGGACAGCAAGAAGTAAACATCGGCATAATGCCTCCATGTTTAATTCTTTCTAAAAGTTCTTCAGCTTCGACTATAGTAGTAACATCGGCGCTAAAATTAACATCAAAAACATAATTAAAACCTAATTTTTTTAAAGCAGCAACAATTTGCCCGGGCATTGCTTTGCCTGGAGCCGCGCCGAATTCTTCTGCAATACTAGCTCTAACCGAAGGCGCAAATTGCGCTATAATAATTTTAGATTTATTTTTGAGTACTTTTTCGACTAAATGCCATTGACTTTGTTCTTGCGCTGCATTAACTGGACAATGCAAGGCACATTGGCCGCAATAAATGCAATCAACTTTTTTCCTTTTGACTTCATGCATAAATGATAATTTACCGCTTTCGTTAACCGGCACAACCTCTTGATTTACGCCTTTGCCTTTAAGAGTTAAATAATTTATTTTTTGCATTTTATTACAAGCGTCTAAACAATTTCGGCAATCAATACATTGCGTTCCGTCTATCTCGACGGCATTAGCAAATTTATAGGTTTTTCTATTTCCTTTTCTATCTTTAAAGCGAGTAATTTCTATTTTATATTTATCCGCTAATTCTAATAGGCGACAATTAAAACGCATTGTGCAGTCTGGGCATTTTTCAATATGCTCGGCAAAAATTAATTCAATATTTAAATTTCTAGAACGCTTTACTCTTTCGCTATCGGTAATAATTTCCATACCATCTTCAACTTTAGTTGAGCATGAGGTAGCTAAATTTTTTCTACCGACAATTTCTACTACGCAGACACGGCAATTGCCTTTAGCCGGGAAATCATCATGCTGGCACAAACTCGGTATATCAATGCCATTTTCGCTAGCCGCTTGCATAATAGTAACGCCAGTAGAACAAATTATTTCTTTGCCATTTAATTTTATTTTTATTTTTTCATTCATAATTTATCTTTAAAATTTGGATAAACATTTTTTATAAAACTATTAATTGGTCCTGGCACCGAAGAACCTAAAGCGCAAAAAGAATTGTCTTGCAAATTACTAAGCAAATCATTAAATAGCTCCCAATTTATTTTTCCTGGTTTAAATATTTCTTTAAGCCTAAAAACTCCCTCTCGGCAAGTAGTGCATTGCCCGCACGATTCGTTAAAATAAAAATCAAGCCAATTATCCACTACTTTTTTAAAATTATTTTTTACCAAACTATAAACGGCGATTGAGCCAGCGCCGCTAACTTGTTTTTTTAATTGCGCGCTATTTAGAACTTCGCCTGAAGCTCCTCCCCCGACCTGCACAAAAAAAGAAAATTTTGGGTAATTACCTGTTTGATTAAGTATTGTTTCTATTGTTAAATTATCTGGTAATTCAAAAACCCCTTCATTAGGGCAATCACCAGTTATAGTATAAAATCTTTTATTGGCGTATTGCCTGCTCGCGGCTAAACTTATATTATAAAAAGTTTCTACATTATTAATTAACGTCGGATAATCCCATAAACCATTGGTTGTTGGAAAAGGTGGTTTTAATCTTGGTTCAATACGCTTGCCTTCAATAGCATTTAAAATTGCGCTTTCTTCTCCGCCAATATAGCCTGAACCAAGCGGTTTGGCAAATAATTCAATTTTTGAACCTTTTAATAAAATTATTAATTTTTTGCCAAACTTTTTATAATAACTATGATTTAAAAATAAATATGCTTTTTCAGCATTTAAAAAATCAATGGCAATTTTCATGCCATTGATAACTTTTTCGGCATGATGTTCTAAAATATATCCATCTTTCATTACGCCTGGCTCGCCTTCTGAGGCGTTGCAAACCACATATTTTTTCTCTCCGATAGCATCTTTAACCGCCGCCCATTTTTTTTCTGTCGGAAAACCAGCGCCACCTCGACCGACTAAATTAGCTTGTTTTATTTTTGATAAAATATCATTCACAAAATTATAATAATTTTTTCTTATTTATATATTCGCATAAATCAGCTAACCGGCATGAATAGCCCCATTCATTATCATACCAAGAAATAATTTTTAGCATGTCGCCGCCAATAACTTTAGTCAGAGGTAAATCTACAATAGCGCTGGACGAATTACCGATAAAATCTAATGACACTAAAGGTTCTTCCGTTACCGCTACATAACCTTTATAATTTTTTTCTGCTGCCTGTTTAATAATTTTATTTACAGTTTCAGCGGTAACAGGCTTTTCGGTTATATAAACCGCATCGCACAAAGACACGACCGGAGTCGGTACGCGTAATGACAAACCATCAAATTTTCCAGCTAAAGCCGGAATAGTTTTGGCCGCTGCTTTAGCCGCGCCGGTCGTCGTTGGCACTATATTTAAACCTGCCGCGCGAGCTCGACGTAAATCCTTATGGGGACCATCAACTAAATTTTGATCAGCCGTATAAGAGTGAACAGTAGACATAATAGCTTTTTTAATACCAAAATTATCGGAAATTATTTTAGTAACTGGCGCTAAACAATTAGTCGTGCAGGAAGCCATGGAAATAATTTTATCATTTTTATTTAAATCTTTTTCATTAACCGATAAAACAATGGTTTTTATACTTTCGTCTTTAGCCGGCGCGGAAATAATTACTTTTTTAGCTCCAGCTTTAATATGTTCTCCGGCTCCTGCCACGTCTAAAAATCTACCGGTGCATTCTAAAACAATATCCACTTTTAATTTACCCCAAGGTAAATTAACCGGTTCTTTTTCTGCGAATACTTTATATTTTTTTCCGCCCACTACTAAATTATCGGCTAAAGCGCTAACTTTTTTATCATAAACACGATAGCAGCTATCGTATTGAAGCAGTTGCGCCAAAGTTTTAGTATCAGTAAGATCGTTAATAGCTACAATATTAATACCTTTTTTATTAAGCAAAACTTTAAAAACCGCTCGACCGATTCGGCCAAAGCCGTTTATCGCAATGTTCATATGTTTTAGATTAAAAATTATAAAATTATTATAGCACAAATCACGCAAAACAAAAAACAGCCTTTCGGCCGTTTTTTTGCTTTTATTTTTTAATCTTTTTGATTTCGACTTCCACAACTCCTCCAGCTTCGCCCTTGCCTTCATCCAATAAAACTTTTACGGTCTGTTTTAAAATATAGTGAGCTAAAACTCTGCCTTTTCTGCCTTCAACTTTTACTATACTATCAATAGGCGGCATATTGGCCGCTAGTTTTTTATAACCATCTTCTTCATAAGATAGGCAACACATTAAACGGCCGCAAATACCGGAGATTCTTTCCGAACCTCTATGCACGCATTGCTGCAATTCAGCCATCTCTGAAGTTATAGAACTAAGGTCGCCTAAAAAGCGAGAGCAACATAAAGGTCGCCCGCAATGACCGAAGTCACCGCAAAACTTAGCTTCATCGCGAATGCCGATTTGCTGCAATCTTATACTACGATTAAAATGTTTAGTTAAATCTTTAACTAATTCCCTAAAATCAATTCTTGAATCAGCAATAAAAGGAAAAGTTATTCTAGTATCGTCAAAAGAATAATGAACATCAACCAACTTCATCGGCAACTGATATTTATCTATAAGTTTTTTGCAAAAAATAAAATCTTTCTTTTTTTGCTTTTCGTCCGGCAACTTTTTTAAATCAACCGCCGTTGCTTTTCTAACAATCTTTTTTATTTCCATTTCAGACTCATCACCTTCAACTTTATCCTTTACCTCCGTTTTTATTTCTGGCAGATTTTCAAAACTTACGACCTTACCTAATTCCACTCCTAATTCTGTTTTGACAATAACTTGATCGCCAAGCTTAATATCTATTTCTCCAGCATCAAAATTATACTTTTTATCCCAAGAAGCAAATTGTACTTGGACTGCGTGCATATATAAATTATAAGCTGTATCTAATAAATTTTTCTACTTTAACATCACCTAATATATCTTCCATTTTTTTACTATCATCTTTAATATATTCCTGCTTTGTTAAACATATTTCTCCGTAAAATTTAGCTAGTTTACCAGGCATAATTTTATCAACCATGTTTTCTGGTTTGCCTTCTTTTATGAGCTGTTCTTTATAAATTTCTTTTTCTTTATTAAGTTCGTCAGCCGCAACGTCTTCAGGATTAATATATCTTGGATTAGCGGCGGCAACTTGCATGGCGACGTCATAAGCTAAATCGTTTTTATCAGCTTTATCTAAAGCAACTAAAACGCCGATTCTTCCGCCAGCATGAGAATAACAGGCAACCGTGCCAGAAGAAGTTAACATGTCATATCTTTTTATATCTAACTTTTCTCCGATCACTCCACTTAAATTATCAAGATTATCTTTAACCGAACCGCCATTAAAAGTTAAGGACATTAATTCGGTTAAATCATTTGGCTGTTTTTCTTTTATCAATTTAATAACTTTATCAGTAAATGTTTGAAATTTTTCGCTGCGTACCACAAAATCAGTTTCAGCATTAATTTCTACTATATAACCAGTTTTAGCATCACTGCTTACGGCAATTTTAATTATACCCTCACTCGCTTCACGGTCGCTTCTTTTAGCTGCTTTAGCAATACCTTTTTTTCTTAAAATTTCCACAGCGATATTAATATCATCGCCAGCTTCTTCTAAGGCTTTTTTGCAGTCAACCATGCCTGCACCGGTTTTATCGCGTAAAATTTTTATATTCTCCATATTTTTTAATTTTTAATTTTGTAATTATCAATTTTTAATTTTTTTTACTAGCTTCTTCTTTGCCTTCCAATATCGCATCCTTTACTAACCCCATTACCAGTTTTATGCCCTTAGAAGCATCATCATTGGCCGGAATAATATATTTAACTCCGTCCGGATTAACGTTAGTATCGCAAACCGCTACTACTGGAATTTTTTTCTTCATAGCTTCAGTAAAGGCGGTTTTTTCTTTCTTAATATCCCAAATAAAGATAACATCTGGAGTTTTAGTTAAACTTACTAAACCGCCAACATTAGTTTCCAATTTAGCAATCTGGCGGTCAAAATCCAATCTTTCTTTTTTAGTATATTTATCAAGTTTACCGCTGCTTCTCTTTTCCAATAAATCTTTATACTTTCTAATTAAATTTCTGATAATGGCAAAATTAGTTAAAAATCCGCCTAACCATTTTGAAGAAACATAAGGTACGCCAGCTTCTTCAGCGGCTTTCTTAATAGAACTTTTTACTTGCATTTTGGTGCCAACCAAAAGAATCACCTTGCCTTCAGAAGTTTGCTTTTTTATATACTCTAAAGCAGTATTTAGCATGGCTTGCGTTTTTCTTAAATCAATTATATGCACGCCTTTTCTTGAGCCAAAAATAAAAGGCTCCATTTTAGGGTGCCATTTTGATGTGCGATGCCCAAAGTGCATTCCAGCCTTAAGCATCTCTTCCACTGTTGGAATTTTCATAATAATTTTTCCTTTTTTCCTCTACTCTTAATTTATTTTATGCACCAGCTAGCGCACAAAACAAGGAAAATATTTAAGAGTATGAGAGATTTAATAAATTAAAATAGCTTGTTTAAGCTATGCCAGTAGATTATAATATAATAAACAATTTGTCAACTCTTATCGCTGAAAATCAGGGCTTGTCAAAAATAAAAATTTATGTTAACCTTATCTCATAATTCAATCTGTCACAGATTGTTTTTAATAATAATCAAATAAAATTTAGTGGTCGCAGGGCTTTGCCCGCTATTATAATTTTATTTGATACATTCTAATTTTTGAAAATATTAAAAACTTTTTTCAAAAAAGTTTTTAAAGGATTTTATGAAAAAAGATATTCATCCAAAATATTACCCGAAGGCTAAAATGACTTGCGCTTGCGGCAATAGTTTTACCACTGGATCAACTTTACCGGAGTTAAAAGTTGAAATTTGTTCAGCCTGCCATCCTTTCTACACTGGCAAACAAAAATTAATTGATAGCGCCCGACGCGTAGAAAAATTCCAGGCTAAAGTTGAAGCTAAATCAAAAACTAAAGCTATACATAAAAGTAAAAAGGCTAAAAGAGCTGCAAAAACTAAAGCTAAAGCGGCTAAAAAAACTGATAAAAAATAGCTACTCTAAACGGTTATTTTATGATTGTGCTATAATTTAATTATGGCGTAATTATAAAATAACCGTTTTTAATTTATGCACAAAGAAGTAAAACAAAAATTTAAAGATCTAGAATCTCAACTTTCTGACCCGGCTGTTATTTCCGACGCGAAAAAATTAAAAGAAATTTCCAAAAAGCATGCAGAACTCAAATATGTAATTGAGCTTATTTTAGAATTGGAAAAAAAACAAAAACAAGAGAAAGAATTAGAAGAAATGATTAAAAACGAATCTGATTCTGAAATTTTACAAATCGCCAAAAATGAATTAAATCAAGTAACGGAGCAAATCAGCAAATTAAAAAATAATATAGAAGAAGAACTCCATCCTGCTGATCCTAATGATAAAAAAAATGTTATTATGGAAATCCGCGCCGGTACTGGCGGAGACGAATCAGCTCTGTTCGCGGCCGAACTTTATCGCCTTTACGCTAGATTCGCCGAAAGACGCGGTTGGAAATTAGAAACACTTTATTCTAATCGTATCGGTATCGGCGGCTATAAAGAAATCACTTTTTCTATTGGCGGTAAGGGTGTTTATGGCGACTTAAAATATGAAGCTGGTACACACCGCGTGCAAAGAGTACCGGAAACAGAAAAAGCCGGGCGCGTTCATACTAGCGCCGTAACAGTAGCGGTTATGCCGGAAGCCGAAGAAATTGATTTAGAAATAAAACCCCAGGATATTAGAATTGATACTTACTGCTCATCAGGCCCGGGCGGACAAAGCGTTAATACTACTTATTCAGCTATTAGAATTACTCATTTACCAACCGGCTTAGTCGTAACCTGCCAAGATGAAAAATCACAACATCAAAATAAGGAAAAAGCACTGCAAATTCTACGTTCTCGCTTGTTACAAAAAATGGAAGACGAAAAACGCGCAAAAGAATCAGCACAAAGAAAACAGCAAATCGGCTCAGGCGACCGAAGCGAAAAAATTAGAACTTATAATTTTCCCCAGGACAGATTTACCGATCACCGAATCAAACAAAATTGGCACGGCCTAGCCAAAATTATGGACGGAGATATAGCTGATATAATCAATGAATTAAAAAAAGCCGCTAAATAACAAGCGGCTTTCTCGTGACAATTTTTATATTACCCGTACGAAACACATTGGTCAGTCTGCTCCTTCTTTGCCGAATGAACAAATGGCTTTTTGTCAGTTACGCCATTAAGATAATCGGCCCATGCACATCGGCGAAAATAATTTACACGAGCGTATTCCATAAAAATTTCATCACGTTTTTTTTCTGTAGAAGCTTCATCTAATCTTTTTCTTTGCGCAAGTGAAAGCGACTGGTTGCACATGTGAGCCATTTCTTCGCTAGTGAGCATCGCTACCCTGCGATCAAAATTCAAAGAATGCAAAAAATCATCAATAACTTCAAGGCGCTTTTTCTTTCTCATCCCAGCTAATAATTCCGACAACTGCTCTGCAATAAGCTTAATTTTATATGTTTTACTTTTTCTAGCCATTTTTTCCTCCTTATGTCATTAAATTTACAAAAAATTATTTTTGAAATGAGCAAAAAAACAAAACTCAATTTTTTAGATATTGAGCTTATCTTAGCATATGTTTTAAAAAAAACAAGAGAATTTGTTTTAGCCCATCCGGAATATAAAATTACTAGGCTACAAGAAAAAAAAATTAAAAAATTAATATCACGAAGAGTAAAGGGTCTACCGATCGCCTACTTAACCGGCAATAAAGAATTTTATGGCCTGGATTTTAAAGTTAATAAAAATGTTTTGATACCTCGCCCAGAAACTGAATTAATGGTTGAAGAAGCGCTAAAACTCATAGTTCATAACTCGCAGCCCACAACTTTAATTGATGTAGGCACGGGCTCGGGTTGCATTATAATAACTATTTTAAAAAAACTTTCAACTTTCAACTTTCAACTTTCAACTTTCAACTTCTTAGCCATTGACATTTCCGAAAAAACTTTAGCCGTCGCCAAAAAAAATGCAAAATTACATAGCGTTAATAAACAGATTAAATTTTTGCCAGGTAATTTATTAAATCCTTTATTTAAAAATTCAAAATTAAAAATTAAAAATTCCAAAATTTTAATTTTGACTAATCTCCCTTACCTTACTCCCGCTCAAATAAAAAATTCTCCGAGCATAAAACATGAACCGAAATTAGCTCTAAAAGCTGGGCCTGATGGACTAAAATATTATAAAAAATTATTTCAACAAATTAACTGGCTGAATATTAACCACCAATTATCAATTATTTGTTTATGTGAAATAGACCCGAGCCAAACCCAAAAAATAAAAACAATAATAAAAAAAGAGTTGCCAAAAGCAACTTGCCAAATAAAAAAAGACCTACGCGGTCTTAATCGTTTAATTATTATAAAAAATTAATCAAAACCTTGAGCGGTATAACCATTAGGAACTAATTCTGTCCAATTAAATTCTGGGCATTCTCCACCGCCGTTATTTTTAGTTGGCAATTCAAAATTAGTAATCTGCAAAATATAAAAAGAATTTTTACAGCCATAATCACCCGCTTTAAATTTTTGATAACGATAATAATATATTATATCATTTATCGGATCTTTGGTTTCTCTGTCTATAAAATTCTCTTCATCAAGTTTATTTATAAATTTTTCTCCTGAGCCATTATAATCAATACTTAAATCCCAGCCCTGCCAATCGTTTATTGAATCAGGATATTTTCCATATTTATCATGATACATGTCTAGAGCTTTAACTAAAATTTTTATATCAGCTCGCCTTTTTATATCCCTGGCTTTTGATTTAATCATGTCAAAACCAGATAAAAACAAAATTATTAAAAAACCCACAAAAACAACGGCTAATAACTTTTGCAATCGCGCATATGTAAAACTGCTCAATTCCGTCATAATTGTTTTTTGCTAAATTTTGTATTATTGAGTGCTAACGACAGTATTTATTCCGGCATTGCCCGACTTAGAAGTTGATTCAAAAAAATAACTTATTTTATATTGATTATTAAAAGCTGAAGAATAATAATAACAAAATTTTTCTGACGGGCTAACTGCCACTCCATCGGCAACATTAGAAGGTGCTGCGCTTGGCCATAAAGGATCTACGGGTACGCCCAACAATACTTTTTCAGTTTGCAAAGCTGCGCCCACGCCAGAAGTTGAACTTAAACATTCACCAGTTGAGGCTGGATATCCGGTTCTAGAATCATTTAAATACATAGCCAGGGCGCGCGTGATAGTAGAGATATTTGCCACCCTAGTTGCGTCTCTAGCATTCATTCTGACAATATTAAAAATTACAACTGAAGCCACAATCAAAAATCCAATAATTGAAATAGCCACTAAAAGCTCAATCAAAGTAAAACCCTTTTTTATTAAAAGATTGTTAAATTTTTGTTTAAACATAATTTTTTGTGGCCGGCTTTAACCGAGCCAAAGAGATAATTTATATATTTAATTATATCAAATTTAAACTTAGTTTGCAAATTGAATATTTTAATCCAAAATAAAAAAACAGCCTAGCAAAGACTGTTTTTTTATTTTAAAATAGAAAAATTATTTTTTTTCAGTTGTTTCCTGTTTGGCCTCATCAGCATTTTCTTGAACAGGAGCAGCAGCAGCTTCAGCCTCAACCGGCTTAGGCTCTTCTTTCTCAATTTTAGTTTCTTCTACGCCTACTACGGCTTCATTTGTTTCATGGGCTAAAATTATACCATTAGGCAAAATTAAATCATGCAATCTTATAAACTGCCCAAAAATTTCTAATTTAGACAAGTCAACATCAATATGGCTTACCAAATCTCCGGGTAAACATTTAACTTCCACGCTATCCATATTTTTTACTAAAGTTCCGCCTAATTCTTTGACTGCCTTGGATTCGCCAATAAAATTTAACGGTATTTCAGTAATAATTTTTTTAGTCATATCAACTTGATAAAAATCAACATGAATAATTTCGTTTGTTATGCCGTTACGTTGCACATCTTTAATAATAACTTTTATGGTCGTAGCATCATCAATTGATAAATCGACCAGATTAAATTCTCCGGCGGCTGCAAAAACTCTTTCAAAATCATGTTTTTTAATTTTTATATTATAGTTTTCTTTTTTAGAACCATAAACAACCGCTGGTATAAAACCGGCTGTTCTGATTTTTTGAGCTTTGCCGTTGCTTTCGCTTCTTGCTTGAGCGCTTAATTTTACTTTTGTTGTCATAAGATAATTATTTTATCAAATTAAAATTTAAAAGTTAATAATTTATTTTTGATCTTATAGCGATACTTTCTATAACACCGACCAATATCAAATTAATAATTATGCCGCTGCCGCCATAACTTAAAAATGGCAACGAAATCCCTACTACTGGCAATATCCCCAGGTTCATACCAATATTAATAAACATTTCAATAAAAATCAAGCTTATGGAGCCTAAAATAAAAAATGTGCCGAAATCATTATTGACTCTTTTTAAATGATTAAGGCATCGATAAAAAAATATACCAAAAAATAATAAAATTAGCAAGACCCCAGAAAATCCCAGTTCTTCAGATATAACAGCAAAAATAAAATCTGTTTGCGCTTCAGGCAAAAATTTTAGCTGAGATTGCGACCCAAAACCAAGCCCACGGCCGATTATACCGCCTGCGCCAACGGCAATAATCGCCTGAGAAACATTATACCCTTGGCTTAAAGGATTAAATGACGGATTTAAAAAAGTTATTATTCTCTCTTTCTGATAATCTTGTAAAACTATATACCAAGAGCCAGCAAAAATTAAGGCTAACAGTAAAAAAATTACTACAAAATATTTTTTGTCAAAACCAACTAACATCACCATAACTAGCCATAAACCAAAAAGTAAAAAAGCCGAACCAAAATCTGGCTGAATCAAAACTAAAATAACAAAAAGTAAAACTCCAAAACCAGAAATAATTAAATTTTTAAGCGTTTTGTTTCTTAAAGAAACTGCGGAAAAATACTTAGCTAAAAATAAAATGCAAACAAATTTAATAAACTCTACTGGCTGAAAATTAAAAAAACCAAGATTAAACCAACCTTTTGTCCCTCTGATAGTTTGACCGAAAAATAAAACCGCGACCAATAAAACCAGCCCGCTGAAATAAAAATATTTGCTATAACTTCTCAAGCTATGATAATCAAAAAAAGCTAAAATAAAAAGTAATATTATACCTAAAATTATAAAAATAATTTGCTTTTTAAAATTTAATAAATCAACTTGTGAACGGCCTAAGGCTACACTATAAATTTCGGCTAAACCAAAACAAACCAGAAGTAAAACGGCCGTGAACATAATCCAATCGAAATTTTTAAGATATATTATTAATTTATTAAACATAGTAAAAAATTTTTCAATTTCTAATACTTGTATCTAGCTAAAAATTAAAAATTGAAAATTACTTCTCCTGTCCTACTCCGCCTTCATATTTAATATAAATATCATTGGACATTATGTTAATTTCTGGGATTATTTCAACTCTGTCTGCTCTGCCGAAATCTCCTGGCCAACTAATTTCTATGCTTCTTTTTTGCCCAGACATAAAATCTGGCAAAACATAATGATTAATAGCCACGATTTGGTCTCTTGAATAAAGTAAAATAATGAAACTAACATTCCAATAATTATAAGCTGTGTTATTTGTAGTATTAAAACTTAACTGGTTAAGAAATAAATTTTCAGATAACGGACTAGAATTAGCGGAAACAAATTTAACATCCGCAATATCTATATTTAGATGACCTAACCGATAAGCTTCCCAATCAGAAATCTGGTGCTGATTAATTCTATGCCAATTTATATTTTCAATAATTAACTGGCCATCTCCTGGATAATAAGAAAATTCTTGAGCTAGAGCTGACAAATATTTAACTTCTTCCGGCAGAATATAACCCTTTGTTTTTTCAGTCTGACGACCTGCAGCTATAAAATAATAATCAAATTCTGCCCACCATTTTGGGTTATCATTTTTTAAAGTAGTATAAAGATCATATTTTTTATCAGCTGATTTTATTATCTGCACCGAACTAACAACTAAATCTTTGGCTGAAATCTGTTTAATATAATCATGGCCAGCAGAATTAATTTGTACTAACTGTTTAGTTAAAATCTCATCTTCGGTCATGCCTTTAGCAATATAATAAGCAAAACCGTAAATAGTATAAGCCCAAGAGACCGCGCCGACAATAATTAAAAATATTATAAAAATCATTCTAAAATGTTTTTTGTGCTCAACATACCAAAGACCGATTTCTAATTGTTTTGTGGTTATACCTTCAGTGCTTACATAATTTTTCATTTTTGCTTCAATTTCTCTATCTTTGGCTTTTTCTTGTTTTTCTAGGTCCTGGTTGACAAAATTTTGATTATTATTCAACCCGTTAGATGTTGGCATATATTTTTGATTAACCGCCGTTAAAACAATAATATCTAACCGCGGTCAATAATTTTTTATTCAATTATTATTTATTTATTTTAACATAATTTTAATCATTTTAGCAAACTAAATTTTTATAAAAATAACTTACTTATTCTCTTGTCAGCTATTGTTTTTTTTGCTAAAATTAAAGTATAAAAATAAGCCCGAAATATTGGGTTCGTTTTTATGTTAAAATGGCTAATATTAAAATAAATTTAACAATATTATGGCAGATAAAAATCTAGCAAAAAAAAACGCTAGCGCATCTTATGACGCTGAATCAATTACTGTATTAGAAGGGCTTGAACCTGTCCGCAAAAGACCAGGCATGTATATTGGTTCAACTTCGGCAACTGGCTTGCATCATTTAATTTGGGAAGTAGTTGATAACGGTATTGATGAAGCCATGGCTGGTTTTGCCACAGAAATAATTGTCACCTTATTGCCTAACGGCATGGTGGAAGTTTTCGATAATGGACGAGGTATCCCGGTGGGTATCCACAAAACAACCAAAGTATCAGCGCTAGAAACAGTTTTAACTAAACTCCATGCCGGCGGTAAATTCGGAGGCAGCGGCTATAAAGTTTCTGGAGGATTGCATGGCGTAGGCGTTTCCGTAGTTAATGCTTTAAGTGAATATGTAAAAGCTGAGGTTCATCGCGAAGGAAAAATATGGATGCAAGAGTATCAAAGAGGTAAACCTCTAAAAAAAGTTAAAGCTATAGGTAATTCTAAAAAAACCGGCACTATTATAACTTTTAAACCAGATTCGCAAATTTTTGAAACTTTAGAATTTAATTGGGGGACTATTTTAGACAGGCTTAGACAACAAGCCTATCTAACGAAAGGAATATCTATAAAAATTGCTGACAGAAGAAAAGATCATCGCCCCAAAGATTATAAATTTTATTTTGAAGGCGGCATAAAAGCTTATATAAAATCTTTAAATCGCAACAATCAAGTAAAAAATGAAACTATTTTTTATGTTGATAAAGAAATAAATGATTCTCGAGTTGAAGTGGCTTTGCAATATAACGACGGTTTTAACGAAACAGCCTTGGCTTTTGCTAATAATATTATAAACCCTGAGGGCGGCACACATGTAGCGGGTTTCCGCACAGCTTTAACCAGAACTTTGAATAGTTATGCTAGAAATCAAAATCTAATAAAAGAAAAAGATGAAAATTTAACCGGCGATGATGTGCGCGAGGGTTTAACCGCCATTATCAGCGTTAAATTAACTAATCCTCAATTTGAAGGCCAAACTAAAGGCAAACTGGGTAACGCTGAAATAAAAACTTATGTGGAACAAATTTTTGGCGATACTTTTTCCGCTTTTTTGCAAGAAAATCCTCGCGAAGCTGAAGCCATAGTCGCTAAATGTTTTCTTTCAGCTCAAGCTCGCATCGCTGCCAGAACTGCCCGAGCTTCTATCTTAAGAAAAGGTGCTTTAGAGGGAATGACTTTGCCTGGTAAATTAGCCGACTGTTCAAGCCGCAAACCAGAAGAAAGCGAATTATTTATAGTTGAGGGAGATTCAGCCGGCGGTTCGGCTAAGCAGGGTCGAGATAGAAAATTTCAGGCCATACTCCCCTTGCGCGGAAAAATCTTAAATGTTGAACGAGCTAGATTGGATAAAATGCTGGCTAACAACGAAATAAAAAATTTAGTCATTGCTTTAGGCGCTAATATTGATGATCAATTTGATTTAGGAAAACTACGCTATCATCGTATCGTAATTATGACCGATGCTGATGTTGATGGAGCTCATATTAGAACCTTGCTTTTAACTTTGTTTTACAGGCATTTTAACGCCTTAGTATCTAATGGAAATTTATATATTGCTCAACCTCCGCTTTATCAGGTAAAAAAAGGCACAACAATTAAATATGCTTACTCAGATGAAGAAAAAGAAAAAATAGTTAAAGAATTTGGCGGCGGTAAAGAAGAAATAATCGAAACCGAAGCCGGAGAAGAAGAAACGACTGAAGAAAACCAAAATGAAGAAGAAACTAAAAAAGCTAAAACATCAACCAGAATAAATATCCAGCGCTATAAAGGTTTAGGAGAAATGAACCCGCAGCAACTTTGGGAAACTACCATGAACCCGGAAACCCGCATTATGAAACAAGTTAATGTTGATGATGCGGCGTTAGCTAATGAAACTTTTGAAATGTTGATGGGCTCGGATGTTGCGCCGCGTAAACATTTTATCCAAACACACGCCAAAAGAGTAGAAAATTTAGATATCTAATATAAATAAAAAACATGGTAAATATTTACCATGTTTTTTATTTATTTAAATTCTATTTTTTCTCTTTAATCTTATCCTTAACTTCTTTAATAAACTCCTGCTTACCTATTTCTCTAGTATTTTTTTCTCCCCTATCTCTAACCGACAATTTATCTGAGGCCATTTCGCGATCACCAACTACTAGCATATAAGGAACTTTATCGCTAACCGCTTTTCTTATTTTATTTCCGACTGTTTCATCTGATTCATCAATTTCCACCCTAATATTCTCTAACAAAAATTCAGCTGCTAACTTTTTACAAAATTCAACATGAGCAGAGCCAACAGAAACTATTTTTATCTGAACGGGAGATAGCCAAACCGGAAAAGCGCCGGCATAATGTTCAATTAAAACACCGATAAATCTTTCAAACGAACCAAATAAAGCTCTATGAAGCATATATGGTTTTTCTTTCTTACCCTGGTCATTAACGAATGACATATCAAATCTTTCCGGTAAATTAAAATCAAACTGTAAAGTTGAACACTGCCATTCTCTGCCAATCGCATCCTTAACTTTAAAATCAAGTTTTGGCCCATAAAATACGGCCCCGCCAATGTCTTTGCTAATATTTAAACCTTTTTCTCTAGCAATTTTTTCTAAGACTTTTTCAGTAAAATCCCAACCTTTTTCAGTTCCGGCATATTTCTTTAGTTTTGGATCTCTGACAGATAAGTATACATTAACGCTTTTCATTTCAAAGCCGAAAGCCTTATAAATAAATAAAATAAAATCTACTACTCTTTTTAATTCTTCCTCAACTTGATCGGCTCGACAAATAATATGAGCGTCATCTTGAGTAAACCCTCTAACCCGAGTTAAACCGGAAAGTTCTCCTTTTTTTTCATAACGATATACAGTTCCACATTCCGCCCATCTTAAAGGTAATTCGCGATATGAATGAGGCCTACTTTTAAAAATTTGTACATGAAAAGGACAATTCATTGGTTTCAACAAAAATTTTTCTGATTCTTTTATTTTACTCTTATCCTGACTTTCTTTTAAAGTCTGGCCTACTTCTAACGGAGGATACATGCTGTCGTTATAAAAACCCCAGTGGCCTGATGTTTCCCATAATTTCTGGTTTCCCACATGAGGCGTTCTAACAAGTTGATAACCATTGCTTAGATGTTCTTTATACCAAAAATCTTCAATAATTCTCCATAAAATAGCACCTTTAGGATGCCAAAGAGGTAATCCAAGCCCTACGGTTTCGTCTATGTGAAATAAATCTAAATCTTTCCCGATTTTTCTATGATCGCGTTTTTCCGCCTCGGCCATGATTTTTAAATAACTTTCTAAGGTATTTTTATCTAAAAACGCTAACCCGTAAATTCTGGTTAACATTTTATTTTTCTCATCACCGCGCCAATAGGCTCCGGCTAATTTTTCCAGCTTAAAGCTGCCATTCTGAATTTGCCCGCTGGATTTAATATGCGGACCGCGACACAAGTCTTCAAACTCGCCTAATTTATAATAATTTACTGTTTTTTCACCCTGTTTCTTTAAATCTTTTATTAATTCTTCTTTATAAATTTGCCCGCTCTTTTTTTCTCGCGCCAAAGCTTTAGTGACCGGCAATTCAAATTTTTCAAACAACAAATTAGCTTTAATAATTTTTTTCATTTCTTCTTCAATCTTTATTAAATCGCCGTCGCCCAATTTAATTTTTCCTAAATCAAAGTCATAATAAAAACCATTATCTACTGCCGGACCAATAGCAAACTTAGTTTTTGGATACAATTTTAAAACCGCTGCCGCCATGATATGGGACAAGGAATGGCGCATTATTTCCAGTTTTTCATTTTTTTCTTCGGACATATTTTTTATTTAATTTATTATAATCATTTTTAGTAATAGCCATAATAATTTCATCCAAAAATTTTCCATTTTTATAAAAAGATTGCTTCTTTATTCCCTCAAATTTAAAACCGCACTTTTCATAGCATCTAAGACCACCTTTATTTAAAGGAAAAACTCCCAACTCTAATCGGTTAAGTTTTAAATTCTTAAAGAAAAATTTTAAAATAGTTTTTAAAACATCTGTGCCTAAACCTTTATTCCAATAATTTTTATCGCCTATTATTATACCCCATTCTGCCTTAAAATGATTATATTTATCAATTTTTTGCAAACCAGTTCCACCGATATGAACCCCATATTTAGTATAAATCGCCCATCTAATTTCATTCTTACTTTGGTTTGTTTTTTTTATGAATTCTTTTTCTTTTTTCAGGTTTAAATTACTTTGATCAGCGCTCAAAAATTTATTCACTTCTTTATTTTTGAGCCAATGGACAAAATTTCCAGCTTGACTTAAATTAAGAGGTTTTAGAATTATTTTTTCTCCTTTTAAAATTGGCGCTTTCATAAACTTAATAAATAAAATGTTTTTAAAAACCCCGTCGCAACGCATTAAAAAATTAACGCGCTGGGACGGGGTTTCCCGTGGTTCCACCCAGCTTCCCCATATTAAGGGGCTCTCTATTTAAAAGGCTTAGACCCATAAATCAGGCTCCGTCAGGACTATGGTTGGTAGCCATAGCAATCGCCCAAAGATAATATTTATTATATTTTAACTAAATAAAAGTGTCAATTTACTTCTTTATCTGTATATCAATACGATCAACTAAATTAGGAACTTTTTTAATAAAGGATGGAAAAAAATTAATTTGATAGCTGGCCACTTCCGGCAAACTGTTTAAATAATTTTTTAATTGTTGCAAATCCAAACCAGCTAAATTATTTTTTTTGATCGCTTTTGAACTATCTTTTAAAACTGTCTGTGCTGAAGCATCGACATTCACGGTCGCTATGGCTTGACTAACATCAAAGTTTACTAAAGTAAAAACCATTTCCTGCTTATCAAATTTAGAAATTTCCTTATCATCGGCTAAGTCTGAAATTATTTTATTTTTAACTTGATTATAAATTTCATCATCGTTAAAAGCCACTGCCGTTACCATCACTTTCATTTTAATACTAAATTTTTCTTTTTCTTCTCCAACTTTAGCACTTACTTCTTGCACTATTGAATTATTATCAACAGAAAATAAGGTTCTATTATAATTTGTATAAGCTTGCCCAACCTGTTTTTCGGCGTTAGATAAAAGATCGTTTTTTAATTGATTAACTGCATTATCAATATCACTTTGTTCTATAATATATTTAAATTTTTGGCTATATTTCATTGGTTCCTTGCTTTCGGCATAGATTTTATCTTGAATTCCAGCCCATAAACCAGGAATTGTAAATTTGCCTGGACCAATAGCCATTTCTGGTTTGGCCACATCAGCATAAACTTCAGCTTCGACTTGTCCCCCAGCCGGCACATTAACTGTATTTTTTAATCTAAAAAGTTTATTATCCGAAGAAAGAAATCTTGTTGTAGCTACCAGAGGCTGATTTTTTATATAATTATTAATTATGGTAATTTTACCGGTTGCTTCTTCACCTAAAACTTCTTTACCGCTGGCGCTAAATTCTTTAGTTTGTTCAACTGGCATTTGTTTCACCACTCCATAAATTTGTTCGGAAGTTAAATTCAATCCGCTCGCTTGATTAATTATTTCAAAAACTGAATTATTGGTTATTTTTTCTTGAGCAGGAATAATAACAATAGTTAATTTGGAAAAACCAAAATATAAAACTGCCGCTACCAAAATTAAAGTTAAAAATATAAAAGTTAAAGATATTTTTCTGTAAATACCTCGCGAATCTTTAGATTGAACTTTTGTAGATATTTGTTTTTTTAAATTTTTTGGCGCAAGAGGCGTAATATCAAAATTATCGTTTAAATCAATCGAGGATTTTTTAATTTTTGTCTTTTTGCTATTTTTTGTTTTTTTAGCTCTAGGTTTAACCAGAGCAATATTTTCTTCATTAATCATATAATTGTTAAAAAATATTATGATTATATTTTACCAACTTTTTCATTTTTTGTCTAATCGGCTAAAATATTATTAATAGATTCCGCTAAAGATTTACTATATTTAACCTTATAATCAGTTTCTACTAAATTATTTTTATTATTAGCCTCTGATGCTAATTTAAAAAATACTTTTTTATCTCCGCTATTTTTAATAAGCTCTTGTTTTAATTTTTCTAACTTTGAAGTATGAATATTTCTGCTTAAGTTTATATATAAATTATTATCTTTTAAAATTAAATATTTTGAAGTCGGCATAGAAGAATTTGAAAATTTCTGTCTAAAATTATTAAAAAAATTTCTTGGTTCTGTATTGTTTTTACTGTTGCCAGAAGCTGTAAATTTTTTTATTACTTCGCCAGCCGTTTTCACATTTAATTCTACCGCCTTATTGCAAAGCAATTTAAATTCCTGATCTTTGTCAGACAGTTTGCCTTGACAAAGCACTACTTTACCATCTTGCCAAATTAAATTATTCTCTTTTAATAAACTGGGAAAAACTAATATTTCTACACTGCCTCTAATATCTTCGATTTTCACAAAAAGCATTGGTTCATTGGAACGAGTAATAATTTTTTTAATCTTTGTAATAACCCCTGCAATATAAATTTGATTATCTAATTTATGTTCTGCTAAAAGAGCGGTGGATAAAATTGACTGATTTAAAAATCTTTTATATTCGGAAAAAGGATGTTCACTAATATAAAGGCCGAGCAATTCTTTCTCCCAGGCTAATTTTTCCCTTTGACTAGCGGCTGGAGCCGGGTCAAGTTTAAGTTTACGACTAAAATTTAAACTTGGCGCATCAGAAAATAAACTAGCTTGACCATTAGATTTTGTCTTGGTTGTTTCACGGTTAAATTCTAAAATATTATCCATATTGCCTAAAAGCTGACCACGCTCGCCCAACTTATCCAGCCCGCCAGATTTAATTAAACTTTCGAGAGATTTTTTATTTAAATCTTTATCACAAACTCTTTCTAATAAATCGGTAATGTCTTGATATGGACCGTTCTTTTTTCTTTCTTTAATTATTTCTTCAGCAATATGATCGCCGATATTTTTTATAGCCTTTAAACCAAAACGAATTGTGTCTGGAGCTTCATCGGCTTTAACGGCTATATTCTTTTCAGTGCCAGATGTTACAACCGTAAAAGAATCAAAAGATTGATTTATATCCGGCGCCATAACTTTTATCCCCATATGGCGGCATTCCTCTATTTCGATAGCAACACGATCGGTATTTTGTTGATCGGCGGTTAAAAGTGCAGCCATAAATTCAGTCGGCCAATGCGCTTTTAAATAAGCGGTCTGATAACCAATTAAAGCATAACAAGCGGCATGGCTCCTATTAAAACCATAGCCAGCGAATGGCTCAATGAAAGCAAAAACTCTTTCTGCCAGCTGACTAGGAATACCATTTCTTACACACCCTTCAATAAATTTTTCTTTTTGTTCAACTAATAATTTTACTATTTTTTTACCAACGGCTTTTCTCAAAACGTCAGCTTCGGCCATAGTAAAACCGGCTAAATCGCGGGCGATCTGCATAACCTGCTCTTGATAAATAGCTACACCGTAAGTTTTAGCTAAAATTGGTTCTAACTTAGCATGCAAATAATTTGGTTTTTTCTTCCCGTGTTTACCGTTAATATAATCTGGGATCCATTCCATAGGACCGGGGCGATAAAGCGCCACCATAGCGATTATATCTTCAAATTCAGTAGGCTTTAAATCGCGCAAATATCTTTTCATGCCGCTTGATTCGAATTGAAATACACCGGTAGTTTCTCCGGCCTGAAATAATTTATAAGTAAGCTCGTCGTCCTGGGGAATTTTATCAATATCAATTTCAATGCCTCGGGTATTTTTAATAATTTTTATGGCTGACTCAATAATAGTTAAATTTTTTAAACCTAAAAAATCCATTTTTAATAAACCTAAGTCCTCTACTGGATGCAAAGAAAATTGTGAAACTATAGTGCGATCCGAAGATGAAGCATATTGTAATGGTAAATATTCGGTCAACGGATCTTTAGTAATAACTACGCCGCAAGCATGAGTTGAAGCATGGCGGGCAACGCCTTCTAATCTTTTAGCATAATCAATAATTTGTTTTGAGGCTGGATCGGTTTTATATAATTCTTTTAACTCGCTAATTTCTTCAACCGCTTGATTTATTTTAGAAAACATTGGAATCATTTTGGCTAATTTATCGCATAATTCATAAGGATAGCCTAATACTCGCCCGACATCACGAACTGCTGCTCGCGCCGCCATAGTACCAAAAGTAATTATTTGGGAAACATGATCATGGCCATATTTTTCTTCTACATATTTTAAAACTTCATCGCGCCTAATATCAGCAAAATCCATATCAATATCAGGCATGGAAATTCTATCCGGATTTAAAAAACGCTCAAATAGTAAATCATATTTAAGCGGATCAATATTGGTAATATTTAATAAATAAGAAACCAATGAACCAGCAGCCGAACCTCTGCCCGGCCCGACTACAATTTTATTATTCTTCGCCCAATTAACAAAATCAGAAACTATTAAAAAATACGACGGCCAGCCCATTTTTTTAATCACCGATAATTCATAATCCATTCTTTCTTTTATAGCTAAATCAATCTTCTCATAAGTTTTTCCATAACGGACAACCAAGCCATCGCGGCATAATTTATAGATGTAATCATCAATGTTTTGGTTTTCTGGAGTATTAAAATAAGGCAATTGAATTTTACCTAGCTCAATTTCTAAATTACAATCATCAGCTATTTTTTGTGTATTACTTATGGCTTCCGGCACATCTTTAAAAGCTTCGATCATTTCCTTTACACCCTTAAAAGAATAGTCGTCTCCAACCATAGTCATTCTATCTCTATCATCTTTTTTCTTCTTTGTTTGCAAACAAAGCAAGACATCCTGCGCTTCGTCATCTTCTTTATTTAAATAATGAATATCGTTCGTAGCTACTAAAGGAATATTTAGCTCGCGGGAAAAATTTATCAACGCTTTATTAACTTTATCCTGACCCTCTAGGTTGGGATGATTTTGTAATTCTAAATAAAAATTATCTTTACCAAAAACTTCCGCATATTCTAAAATTCTTTTTTTAGCTTTAATTAAATTATCAGCTTCAATTAATTTAGGAATCTCTCCGGCTAAGCAAGCAGTTAAAGCTATAAGTCCTTCTTTGTACTTTACTAAAACTTCCCAATCAATTCTCGGTTTATAATAAAAGCCTTCGAGATGAGCGATAGAAGTTAATTTAATTAAATTATGATAACCAATTTCATTTTTAGCTAAAAGTACCAAGTGATAATTTCTTTCATCAGACTTTGAATTTTTGTCAAAGCGAGATCCTGGAGCTAAATAAGTTTCAACGCCAATAATAGGCTTAATTCCGGCCTTTTTACATTTTTGATAAAATTCTATTACGCCATACATTACGCCATGGTCAGTTAAAGCTAAACTCGTACAACCATCGTCGACAGCTTTTTTTATTAACTCGTCAATTTTAGTTAAACCATCAAGCAAAGAATAATGGCTATGGATATGGAGATGAGTAAATTTCATAGATAATAAATAGGCAAAAGGCAGAAAATTTCTGCCTCCTTTGATTACTATAATATAACATTTTTCCTAAAAATAGCAAACAAAAAAATCGTCCTGATTCCTAGGACGATTTTTTTTGGTTTAGCCTAGAATTTCTTTATTTTTGCTACTATTTCTCCTAATTCTTCGTCAGAATAAAAATAAATAATAACTTCCCCGCCTTTACCTTTACGCTTAATTTCGGCTTTAGTGCCAAAAAATTGGCGGAAAGCGAATTCCTTATCTTTATCTGCGTAATTTATTTTTATTCTGGCTTGTTTAGTTCCGCCCATAACCCTAGTTTCTTTTAATGACTGATCAACGCTCATTTTATTCAGTAATATTTTTTTATAAAGCGCAAATTGCTGGGCTTCGGTTTCTAACCCGACAATTATTTTGGCATGGCCTTCGGTTATTTTGCCTGTAATTAAAGCTAATTGAATTTCCTCGGGTAAATTTAAAAATCTTAAAGTATTAGTTATAACTGGACGCGACCGGCCGACCCGAGAAGATAATTGTTCCTGGCTTAAATTAAATTCATCAATTAATTTTCGATATGCGATAGCCATTTCAATGGAATTTAAATCTTCTCTTTGTAAATTTTCAACTAAAGCCAATTCTAATTTTTGTTGTTCATCGGCTTGCCTAATTATTGCCGGCACAGTCAGCAAATTTAAAATTTTAGCCGCTCTTAAACGCCTTTCGCCGGCGATCAATTCATATTTTCCATTTTTTTGCGTTACAATTAACGGTTGAATTATTCCATATTGCTTAATTGACTGAACTAATTCATTTAATTGATGCTCATTAAAATTTTTGCGCGGCTGCATGGGATTAAGGCCAATTTGCTCCGGTTTGAGCTGCAAAACTTTTCCTTTATCAGCAACGCTAGTAACATTAATAACCGCATCGCCGCTAGACGTAGTTGCAACTTTATTTACTTTTTGTGGAATTAAAGAACTTAACCCTCTACCTAAACCATTAGACATATTATTATAATTTTATTATTAAATTAATTTAATATTTTCTTTCTAAATCAATAATCTCACGCGCTAATTTTTCATATGCTCGTCCGCCCTTTGATGCTGGGTCATAATATAAAATTGATCGGCCATAACTTGGCGCCTCAGCCAATTTAATACTCCTAGGGATGATACTTCTAAAAACGCGGTTAGGAAAATACTGATAAAGCTCATTCATGACCGAACCTGATAAGCGATTGCGCCTGTCAAACATGGTAATAACAGCGCCCATAATTCCTAATTCTGGTTTTAAATTATTTTGTACTAAACTTATAGTTTCTAATAACTGGCTTAAACCTTCTAGGGCAAAATATTCGCTTTGAATAGGAATTAAAACTTCATCGGCCGCCACTAAACTATTAACTGTTAAAAGCCCGAGCGATGGCGGACCATCAATTATTATATAATCATATTCATCTTTAATGTGATTTAAAATTCTAGCCAGCCTGAATTCCCTATCCTCCATATTAACTAGCTCAATACCCGCACCAGCCAAAGCAACGGTAGCCGGAGCAATTTTATAGCCGTCCTGCAGAGTATATTTTATTACTTCAAAAACAGGCTTTTGACCTATTAAAGCTTCATAAACTCCATGTTCTAAATTTTTATGGTCAATACCTAAACCTGAAGTGGCATTAGCTTGGGGATCAATATCTACTAATAAAACTTGTTTACCTAGATGAGCTAAATAAGCGCCTAAATTTAAAGCAGTGGTAGTTTTACCTACTCCGCCTTTTTGATTAACTATAGAAATTATTTTGCCCATTATTTTATTTTGTAATTATACAAACAAACCATAATATAAAAATGGTTTTATGTTAATATTATACCCCATTTTTACTCTCTTTGACAAATTGATAAAAAAACTTTATTATAATATAAGAATAAAACTGGCTCATGCTGGTTTTATTTAACTTAAATAATAAAGCCTCGGTGGCGGAACTGGTAGACGCGCACGACTCAAACTCGTGTGAAAGCAATTTCATGAGAGTTCGATTCTCTCCCGAGGCACTAAGGAGGCCAAACTTACTAGCAAGAAGTTTGGCTTTTTATGCACCTTTAAAAAAATATAGATAAAAGTTAGAAAAGAAGTATAAATTTTTTTTACATAAGGAGGAAATTGATGGAAAATTTAAACCCAAACGGACCATATCCAGGCAGGCAAATTTTTGCAGGAACAACACCGGCAGGTAAAGCTTGTTTTGTTTATCTGGTAACCGGTCGCTCCCAGGGCAGCAGAGAAAGGAAGGCAAAAACAATTGATGATGTTGTTAGAATTATGCCGAGCGACAGCAATACACCGTTTGATTCTTTACGGCATTACATAGCGGTCAAATATGACAATAAACTCGGACTGGCCGTTATCACTAACGGGATACAAACAGAAGCGATCTTCGAAGCTTATCGGCTATCAATAAATTTAAAAGGGCAAAAAATAGCCGAAGCCATTAAACTTCTTCATGATCTCCTGAACCATGCTGGCGCCGAACCCGACAGTATTCATACGCCCAGAATAGCTGCGGCAATTACTGCAGGTATTGAACCGCCGCAGGGGGTTATAGGAAGCATCGGTGAAGATCACGGTTATGCCTATGAAATTTTTGGGGAAACAGGAGAAACAAAAGGGACGTTGTCAGTCGTTTCAACTTATGTCGGCAACATGAACGACCCTCAGCCAAACATGTATAGCCCCGAAACTTTTGAATGCTCGGCAGAAACTCCCGAAGAAATCGCCAAATATATATTTGAAATTTCAGCCGCGAAAAACGAGGCAGAAGAAGACATTCGCGTCTGTTCTGTCGCCGGAGTATTTTCCAACGGAAAATGGAAGACGTCGATCATTAATGCTATATGTTAAAAATAAAAAACACAAAAAAGGTTTTTTAAAATATGTAGAAGAACAACGGGCGTTGATCTAAAAACATATCAACAAAACCACCTTGCTCATTAAAAAATATCATAAAAAAATATTACAAAAGCACGCGACCGCATTTAGCCGCGTGCTCTTTTTTATAATAAAATAATTTATTTCTTAGTTTCGTAAGCTCTAATAGCCTCCACTACTTTTGAACTATCTTTTAAATCTTCGACGAATAATACTTGGTTTAAATTAATAGACATCTTGTCTGCCGGACCATGGATTTCATTACCCAGTTTAATTAAAGAAAAATTATCCGCAGCTGGAGTGGTAGAATTTTCCGAACCGGAAGTCTGCAAATTTGCGGCTGAGCGCAAATAATAAATATTTTCTAAAATTAAAGTCTGGCTATTAACATCAACGACTTTGCCAAAATAAACCTGACCATTAGATAGAAATACAGCTTGATATTTTGAAAAATCCGCCCAATTTGATAAACGG
>CAZHZE010000002.1:0-172604 GCA_964537265.1 uncultured Gammaproteobacteria bacterium
GTTTACGGCGTGGACTACTGGGGTATCTAATCCCATTCGCTCCCCACGCTTTCGTACCTTAGTGTCAGAACCGTTCTAGTAAGCTGTCTTCACATTTGGTGTTCTTGCTGATATTAACGGATTTAACCCCTACACCAGCAATTCCACTTACCTCTCCCGGTCTCTAGTTTAGCCATCTCTCCCGCAGCCCCGAGGTTGAGCCTCGGGATTTAACAGGAGATGCGATAAACCACCTACGTACGCTTTACGCCCAATAAATCCGGATAACGCTTGGGGCACTCGTATTACCGCTGCTGCTGGCACGAGTTTAGCAGCCCCTTATTCAACTGGTACCGTCATTGATTCGTCCCAGTTAAAAGCACTTTACACCCCGAAGGGCTTCTTCATGCACGCGACGTCGCTCCCTCAGCCTTTCGGCCATTGGGGAATATTCTTGACTGCAGCCTCCCGTAGGAGTCTGGGCAGTGTCTCAGTCCCAGTGAGGCGGGCCATGCTCTCACACCCGCTACCCGTCATTGCCTTGGTAAGCTTTTACCTTACCAACTAGCTGATAGGCCATAGGCCTTTCCCGAAGCGATAAATCTTTAAACGAGAATGACTTTAGTCCCCTCGTTTCCATCATGTATTAGACCCGCTTTCGCAGGCTTATTCATGACTTCGGGGTAAGTTACCAATGTGTTACGCACCCGTTTGCCGGTGTCCGTATTGCTACGAACCCCTCGACTTGCATGCCTTAGACACGTCGCCAGCGTTCATCCTGAGCCAGGATCAAACTCTCAATAAGTTTTTTCCATGGTGGCTCCATGTTTACCCCGTTAAATCCGCAAAGCGGTTATTTAATGGGGTTATACATTTTTTAAAAATGTATAAAATATTTGAAGAATTTAAATCTTCTATTGTTATCCATACACTTTTTCAAGTGTGTGGATTTATTGAATTAGCGCCTGTTAGTATTGAAATTTACTTTACTCTTATGAAATGTAATGCTGCTTATCGCAATTTCGAAAACTCTTAATCGAAATTGTTTCATAGAGTAGATTTAATTGTTAAAAGGCAAATCTTTCTTGACGAAAGAAAAAAACAGGGATATTAGTCTTCCAATATCACTGTTTTTTTCTTTCATGTGTTTTTAAGTTTTGCTAACTAATTATTCAATGAATGTTTTAATTTATGAATAAAGTTATATTGTATAAGTAATATTAAAGAAAATTTTAATAAATGTCAAGAGGAAAGAGGTATTTTATTTGGTATTTTTGCTGTTTTTAATATTTTTAGCTAATTTTAGCTAATTAAATTTATTTAAATTTTTTTATAAAAATTTAGATGAGTAAAAACCCACAACTTTTAAACAAATTTTGCACCTAATTTCTGAAAAATTTAGCTGCTTTTTCTGGCTCTACAGAGTTTATTATTAAACCTGAACCTAGTTCAACCCCAGCCCAAACGCTATCGCGGGGCTGGATTTTTAAATAAAAATGTTGATCAGTATCAGAAATTGACTGATGTAAAAAGTAATTAAAGGATAAATTTAGTTTACTTAATTTTATTAAAATTTTCTTTAAAATTTTAGCAAATGAATTAAATTCACTGTCGTTTAATTTAGTAATATTATCCAGATGTCGTTTGGTAAAAATCCAAGCTTCATAATGGTATTGGCTAGCGTAAGGAGCAAAAGCTGCGACAAATTTATCTTCATAAATTTTTCTTGGCGATTTCATTTCTTTTTTTATAATGTCGCAATAAGCGCAGGTTTTATGATCATTTTTATATTCTCGCGATAATCTGTATTCTTCTTTAATTTCCGATGGCATAATATCTGTAGCAAAAATTTGCGAATGAGCATGTACGATTGAAGCGCCGGCTTTTGAGCCCTGATTTTTAAAACATAAAATGTATTCAATATTTTTTATTTTAGATAAAGCCGCGGTACGTTTAGCATACATTTTTAATAATTGTTTAATTTGCGTTTCAGATAAATTATGCAATTCTGGTTTATGGTCAGGAGTTTCAATTATAACTTCTTGCGCCCCATAAGCTTTTTTGTTGTCTAGAGTTACGGCCGGAAAAGTATTTTTTATGCTGATTATTTTTCCCTGAGGGCCTTCAATTTGATCAACAATATTTTTTTTATTAATATTTTCTGGGCAAAAAACGCAATTTGCCAGGCGAGAAATAATAGTTTGTTCTTTTATATCGCGAGGGCGCTTTGAGCGGCCGGGAGTTATAATTACATATTTATCGGATAAATAATCTTTTCTAATTTCGGATTTAAGCATATAAATTTGTTTAGTTTGTTTATGAATTTATTATATCAAACTTTTATTATAAATAAAAAACACCCTCAATTAACGAAGGTGTTTTATGTATGTAAATAAGTTTTTTATCTTCTATCTCTTCCGCCGCGGCGTCTATCAAATCCGCCACGTCTATCATTTCTTCCGCCGCGATCACCGCCATTAAACCTTGGTATTCCAAATCCGCCTTCTTGCTTTCCTTTTTCATCTTTCCATAATCCTTCATTTTCCGCCAAACCTTTTAAAGTTAAATTAATGCGTCCTTGATCATCTATCTCAATTATTTTTACAGCTACTTCATCGCCGATATTTACAAAATCTCCTGGTCGGCCGACTCGGTAAGGAGCTAACTCGCTGACATGAGCCATACCATCTTTATTAGGAGTTAATTGAATGAAGGCGCCGAAGTCCATTAATCTAACAACTTTTCCTTTAAAAGTTTCTCCGACTTTAAATTCTCGTATAATATTTTTTATCCAGTCAACAGCTTCTTGACATTTAGCCGCATCAGTACCACAAACCATAACTAAACCGTCATCATCAATATCAATGCTAACGCCGGTAGCGTCAATAATTTCATTAATAACTTTACCGCCCGTGCCGATAACTTCGCCGATGCGTTCAGGGTCAATCTTAAAGCTGGTAATGCGCGGAGCATAAGGCGATAAATCCGGATTTGGTTTTTCTATGGCTTTATTCATTACTTCTAAAATTTGCAATCTGGCTTTTTTAGCCTGATTGATAGTTTTCTCAACTATCTCTTCGGTCAAACCTAATGTTTTAGTATCTAATTGAATAGCAGTAATGCCATCGGTCGTACCAGTAATTTTAAAATCCATGCCGCCTTCGCCATCTTCTAAGTCCTGGATGTCGGTTAAAATTTCCCATTCGCTCATATCTTCGTTAGAGGCTAAGCCCATAGCAATGCCGGCTACAGCTTTTTTAATCGGCACGCCAGCGTCCATTAAAGCTAGGGATGATCCGCAAGTTGAAGCCATGGAAGAAGAACCGTTAGAGCCCAAAGTTTCAGAAACTACACGCACAGTGTAAGGGAATTCTTCTTTTGAAGGAAGAACCGGCACCAAAGCTTTTTCCGCTAAAGCGCCATGGCCAATTTCTCTGCGGCCCAATGATCTTGAAGGCTTGGCTTCTCCGACAGAGAAAGGCGGGAAGTTATAATGATGCATATAGCGTTTTGTGCCAACTCCCTCTAAACCTTCTAAAGATTGTTCCATGCCCGGAGCGCCCAAAGTCACAATGGACAAAACTTGAGTTTCACCGCGGTTAAATAATCCTGAACCATGAATGCGCGGCAGCATACTTACTTCGGCGGATAAATTTCTTATTTCATCTAATTTTCTGCCATCAACTCTTTTTTTATCTTTTATAATAGCGCGAGTAACTTCAGCTTCCACCATTTCTTCAACTAAATGCGCGATAGCAGCTGAGCGTTTATCTTTATCTATATTTTGTTCAAATAAATATAAATCTAAACCTTGCTTAATGGCGGCTACGGCTGATTTTCTTTCGCCTTTGGTATAATGATTTTTATCAAACAATATTTTCGGGATATTTTTATTAAGCCAATCTTTCCCTATGTCAAAAATTTTGTCCATTTCTTTTTTAGCTTCAATTTCATCCGGAGTTATTAATTTTTCTTTGACAGTTTTTTTAATTACTTCTACTTTTTTTTGCATCTCCTCAATTAAATCAATCGCGTCTTTTAAATTTTTTCTGCCGGCGTTAATAGCGTCGATCATATCAGTTTCAACAATTTCTTTGCCGTCGGCTTCAATCATAACAACTTTTTTGTTTGTGCCGGCGACGATTAAATCCATGTCACTTAAAATTCTTTCTTCATAAGTAGGGTTAAAAATATATTTACCATCAATTCTGCCAACTCTTACTCCGGCAATCGGGCCATGCCAATTTAATCCGGAAATTGATAAAACAGCGGCCGCAGCCACTAAAGAAACAATGTCGTAATCATTTTTTCCGTCAGCCGAAAGAACTGTGATTATAACCTGTACATCTTTTTTTGAATCAGGGGCGAATAATGGTCTAATTGAACGGTCGATCATGCGACCGGTTAAGATTGCTTCGTCGGACGGTCGGCCTTCGCGTTTAATCCAGCGCGAACCTTTTATAAGCCCGGCAGCGTAAAGACGTTCTTCAAATTCAACCATCAATGGAAAGAAATCAACGCCTTCACGTTCTTCTTTAGCTTCTACAACCGTAGCTAAAACAGACGTATCGCCGTATTGTACAGTAACGGCGGCGTCAGCTTGTTTGGCAAGTTTGCCAGTTTTAATGGTGAGTGTGCGGCCAAGCCACTCAGTTGAAAACACTTGTTCTTTGTTCATAATTTTTTTGCCTGGCCAACAAACTACAGAACTATGGTAAAGCCACAGTACTATCTGTTCATCGGTCAAGCTTTATTAATTAATATTTAAATTATTATTTTTAAAAAAGAGGGTGACATATTCTGTGTAAATATAAATTGTCACCCAAAAGGTTGTTTAAAGATCGCTATTTTTTGTTAAGCTCGCCATTTCTTCGCCGGGTTTTTTGATTTTAGCAGTAGATATATTGTTGTGCTGCTCGGTAGATTTTCTGTGATTTTCCACAAAATTGCATATTAATGATGCCAGTTGATAACCGATGTCGTCCTTTAAACAAGATAAGGCGTTAGTGAGTTCATCGGGTAAAACAACCTCTTCATAACCTTCGGTCGGTCTATTAGAAATTTTGTCTTTATAACAACTAATAGACTTGCAGGAATAAATTGAAAAGATTACAAAATTACCATTTTTGATAGGTATCATCAAGATACTTATCGCCGCGCAACGTACATTCAATTGAACATTATGCTTAATAAATCCTTTCATTATTAACCCCCTATTTATATTGTTTTATTTTTATTGTGCAATTTTATTTTAATAAAAACTTTTTATCTTCGCTTAAATTCATAAAATCATCAGCTTCTTCAATCAATTTGCTGGAAGCGGTTTGCCTAAAAGCCATAACTTCAACTAAACATCCTTTGGTATTTTGCAAATAGTTTACTAAGGGGATATAGTCGCCGTCACCGGTAATTAAAACTATAACATCTAATTTTTCAGCCATCTTTATTGCGTCAACCGTAATGCCAACATCCCAGTCGGCCTTTTTTGCTCCGCCGGTAAAAATTTGCAAATCTTTCATTTTAACTTCAAAGCCCTGTTGATTTAATGCTTCAAAAAAAGCATTGCCTTCTTCATTCTCTGTTTTTATAACATAAGCGGTAGCGCGGATTAATTTTCTGTTAGCAACCGCGGCTTTCAGGATTTCTTTAAAATTTACTCTTCTTTTAAAAAGATTTTTGGCGCTATGGTACATATTGGAAACATCCACAAAAACGCCAACTCTTTGCTCCTTATGTTTTATCATACATCCCCACACTTAATTTAATTATTTTTGCATATACTTAATACATTTTAATTTATATTAAATATATGTTAATCCCCAAACTTATAAATAAGTGTGGGGATAAATTTATTCTTCTTCTTTATGCTCCTCAACTTCTTCTTCCTCTTCGTTCGCTTCGGATTTTAAATCCTGTTTAGCTAAAATTTCATCTTCCATTCTTTTTCTAGCTTCTTCATCTTCAATCATTTTTTTGGCGATTCTTAATTTTAAAATTTTAGCCAATTCATCAAAAGCTTTAGCATCTTCTTTCTGCAAATATTTTAATAAGCGTCTTCGTTCGCTAACTTTTTTTAACAAGCCGCGTCTTGAAGAATGGTCGTGTTTATGCTTTTTTAAGTGTTCGGTTAGTTGCTTAATTTCTTCGGTTAAAATAGCAATTTGCACTTGTGAAGATCCGGTGTCTGTTTCATGGACCTTAAATTTATTAATGATTTTTTGCTTAGCTTTTTTGTCTAACATGTTTGTCTTTGGCCCAGACCGAGACAGGATGACAAAGCCCTGACCAAGAATGGGTACCGTTATTTTTTATAAATTATGAGCTAAGACTAACATAAATTGTAAAAAAATGCAAGGTGTCGTAAAATGATAATATCAATTGGCAATTACGAATTATCAATTATTAATTTATGGAAAAAATTATTACTCAATTTCTTGAATATTTAGAAGTGGAGAAGGGTTTATCGCTAACTACAGTAAAAAATTACGAATTTTATTTAAAGAGATTTGCCGAATTTGCTAAGCAATCTGGGGTTAATTCATCGGCTAAAATTAGCAAAGAATTAGTGCATAAATATAGGCTATGGCTTAATCGATTAGAAAAAAAAGGCCAAGGCTTAAAGAAAAATACGCAAAATTATCATTTAATCGCTTTGCGTGGATTTTTAAAGTATTTAGTTAAAAATGACATTAAATCTTTAGAGCCGGAAAAAGTGGAATTGGCTAAACAAGAACAAAGGCAAGTAGATTTTTTAGAAGGAGCAGATTTATCGCGCATTCTTGAGGCGCCTTTAAAAATTGAATTGCCAGAGATTATAAGAAAACGAGACAGAGCAATTTTAGAATTATTTTTTTCTACGGGTTTGCGCGTTTCTGAATTATGTAAATTAAAAATAGAGAATATAAATTTAAAGAAAGATGAATTTACTGTGCGCGGTAAAGGTTCAAAGTTGCGAGTAGTTTTTTTATCTAATGACGCTCGTCGAGCGATTGAAGAATATTTAAAATCTAGATTAGACACTAACCCGTTTTTATTTATAAGCCACGATAAGGCATCGAGCGGCAGGGAAGAACAGGAGAGCTTAACGCCGCGCAGCGTACAGCGTTTAGTGCAAAAGTATTCTAAAGTAGCTGGCATCACTAAAGAAGTAACACCGCATACTTTGCGCCATAGTTATGCCACAGATTTATTAATGAATGGCGCGGATATAAGAAGCGTACAAGCTATGCTTGGCCATGCTTCAATTACCACTACGCAAGTTTATACTCATATTACGGACCAGCAATTGCGAGATGTACATAAAGCATTTCATGGCAAAAGAAGAAAATAATTTTGACAAATTACTTTTTTATCGGTAATATTGGTTTGTTGCCGAAGATTGGCAATTTTATTTTATGTTGTTTATTTTTAATATGAGCGCCCATAGTTCAATGGATAGAACACCAGCCTTCTAAGCTGGATATGTAGGTTCGATTCCTACTGGGCGTACAAAAAATATTTCATAAAAAATTATGAAAAAATATTTGCCAATATTTATTTTAATTGTTTTAGGAATAGCCACTAGATTTTTACCTCACCCGGCAAATTTTACATCTATCGGCGGCCTAGCTATTTTTTCCGGTATTTATCTGCCTAAAAAATGGGCTTTAACTTTGCCTTTACTGGCTATGTTTTTTAGCGATCTATTTATTGGATTTTATGGCTGGTCAATTATGCTGCCGGTTTATATTTCTTTTGTTGTTATGGTAGCTATTGGTTTTTTAGTTGCCAAAAAGAAAAATATTGCCACAATTATTGGCGGGACTATTTTAGGCAGTTTGATATTTTTTATAATTACTAACGGAGCGGTTTGGGCTTTTACTAATTGGTATGAACATAGTTTAAACGGTTTTATAAATTGCTATACTATGGCTATTCCATTTTTTAGAAATAGTTTGTTGGGGGATTTATTTTATGCCGGAACTTTAATAGGCGCTTATGAAGTTTTTTTAGCTTTTTTATATAGAAAAAATAAAGTTGAAGCCGTGGTTAAATAGTCTCGTTAAAATAAGCTAAAATTTAATGTTGTTAAGTTGACTTTTTAGTAAATTATGTTATATTATAAAAGTTGCCGTAAGGCAACTTTTATTTAAAATAAAATAATATGGTGGCTATAGTACAACGGTTAGTACATCGGGTTGTGGTCCCGGTGACCTGGGTTCAATTCCCAGTAGCCACCCCAAAAAACAAGATAATTTAAAAACGAAGCTTAAACTTCGTTTTTAGTTTGATTTTTTGCTTAAAAATTGGTAAAATTTAATAAGTTTATATATTTTATTTATATTTTATGCTGATAGAAAAAGAACAAATTATAAAACAAAATAATCAGGGAGAAAATGAAAAAAATATTAAAAAGGATTTGCAGTTAAAATTACAAGTAATTAAAAATTTTATACCTTCTGGGGACATTATAAATGATTATAACGACCTGATGAAATTAACCGGGAAAAATAATTTATATAAAGAGGTTGGTATTAATGCTAAACCACAAATTATGTTATTTATACTTGATAGTTTAAAAATGGCTCGTGAAGTAACATTGAAAAATTTAGATAATACTAATAATAAACAATTATTTAATGTTGATATTTTGCAAGCAGAGCTAGAAGCGACCAATAAGCTAATTAATTTTTATTCGGATAAATTTTCCGATATAAAATAATTTAAATTTAATTTTATGCCTACTTATGAATGGTATCAACAATTAATAAAGCCTTTTTGGGCGCCGCCGGCCTATCTTTTTGGCCCAGTTTGGACAGTGCTTTATGTTCTTATTGCTATTTCTTTCGGTAAAGTTTTTTTACTTTTTTTACAGAGAAAAATAGCTTTTATAATTGTTTTGCCTTTTGTTTTGAATTTAGTTTTTAATTTTGCCTTTACGCCTATTCAGTTTGGCTTGAAAAATAATATTTTAGCGGCCGTTGATATTTTATTGGTTTTAATTACTTTAATTTGGGCTATGAAATCTATTTATCCTTATGCCTCCTGGGTTACTTATATGCAAGTTCCTTATTTGCTTTGGGTTTCGTTTGCTACCGTTTTGCAATTGACCGTGACTTATTTAAATTTTCCTCGCTAAACAATGAAAAAGTTTTATAAAATAATAACTACATTTTTTTTAGCCGCCTTAATGATCGGCCTAGTATTTTATTTTGAAAATGATTTAAAATTGGCGCAGAAAAATTTAACTAAAATTATTAATCCCTGTGACAAACCGATTGAATATTCTGTCGGCAATTTTGATCAAAGGTTTGGTTTAAAAAGAGAAGATTTATTAAGAGCTATAAGTCAGGCGGAACAAATTTGGGAAAAATCTATTAATAAAGAATTGTTTGACTATGCTGACGCCGGCGTTTTAAAAATTAATTTAATTTATGATTCTCGCCAGGAGGCAACAGATAAATTAAAAGAATTAGGCTTCACTATCCATAGCGATCAAGCTACTTATGAATTTTTAAAAAGCAAATATAGTTCTTTAAAAGAGAGTTATGACAGACAAAAAAATGAACTTGATAATATGGTGAATTATTATAATCAACAAAAAGCTGATTATGAAGATGAAATTAAAGCGGCTAATAAGCGTGGCGGAGTAAATCCGGAAGAATATGCTATTTTAGAACAAGAAAGAAAAGATTTAAATATATTAGCCGAAGCGATTAAAAATAAACAAATATCTATAAATAAAATAATTAATGATATTAATGCCATGGTTAATGTTATAAACAGATTAATACGTGAGTTAAATTTAAATGTAAATAATTATAATAATATTGGCGCTAGTTCGGCCGGAGAATTTCAAGAAGGACAATATGTTAAAGATCAAAGCGGGGAAAGGATAGATATTTTTCAATTTGATGATTATGATTCTTTAGTTAGGGTTTTAGCGCATGAGTTAGGCCACGCCATAGGGATAGAGCATTTAGATAATCCCGAAGCAATCATGTATAGATTAAATGAAAAAGGTAAAGAAAAAATAACGGCCGACGATGTCGAGGCGTTAAAAGCTGTTTGCCAAATCAAATAAATTTATTATGAAATATAAAAATCTTACCAAAAAAGAAGTAGAAAAAATTCGAGTAAAATTTGGAAAAAATATTTTACCAGAAGAAAAAACTATTCCGGCTATAAGAATTTTTTTCTCTCAATTTATCAACCCTTTGGTTTATGTGCTTTTTTTCGCTGGGTTAATTTCTTTATTTTTACAAAAATATCTTGATATAGTATTAATTTTTTCCGTGGTTATTGTTAATGCGCTAATGGGTTTTTTTCAGGAGCATAAAACGCAAAAAACTTTAGCGGCTCTCAAAAAATTAGTTAAACCGATTGCTAAAGTTATGCGCGATAATGAAAGGCAAGACGTTGAAGCTTCGGAGTTAGTACCTGGCGATGTGGTTTTTTTAGCCGCTGGAGATAGGGTGCCGGCTGACGGAAAAATTTTAGAAGCTTTTGCTTTTTTTACTAATGAGGCAATTTTAACCGGAGAAAGCGAAGCCGTTGGCAAAAAAGAGGCTGATGAAATTTTTATGGGCACAATAGTTTCTTCCGGACGCGCGGTTTTTAGAGTGGAAAAAATTGGCATTAACACTAAGGTTGGTAAAATCGCTGAGACTTTAAAAGAAACTGATGAACCGCCGACTACTTTGCAAATTCGCTTAAAAAAATTAACTAAGACTTTAATTTTTCTTTCAATTTTTTTGTCTGGCCTAATTTTTATCTTCGGTTTTTTTGCTGGTCGAGACATCCTAGCGATGATTGAATTATCAGCTATTTTATTAGTAGCAATTATTCCCGAAGCTTTATTAATAGTTATTACTTTAGTTTTAGTTTTAGCTATGCGCGATAGTTTAAAAAGAAAAGCTTTAATAAGAAAAATTTTAGCCGTAGAAACTTTAGGATCGGTGACGACAATTTGTACAGATAAAACAGGCACTTTAACTGAAGGAAAAATGAAAGTTGTTAAAAATTATTTTTTCCATTTGCAAAACAGCCTGCTTACTATGTGCCTTTGCAATGATTTAAATGGCACGGAAGAAATTGCTTTGTGGGATTTTTTGCGAGAGCGCGCAGATTTTGATCAAGAAAAAAACTTTAATGATTATAAGAGAATTTTTGAAATCCCTTTTGCCAGCGGGCATAAATTTATGGTTACGGTTACTTCGTCTGATAAAAGCGATGGATATATTGTGTCAGCTAAAGGAGCGCCAGAAATTATTATGAAAATGGTTAATTTATCCGAGCATAAACGCAAGGATGTAATGCTTAAAATTGATAAATGGGCGGAGCAAGGATTAAAAGTGATGGCTTTAGCTCATAAAAAAATATCTAAAGAAAAAATAGAAGAAATAAAAAATAATAAAATATCCGACCTGGAGTGGGGCGGTTTAGTTGGGTTTTGGGATCCGCCCAGAAAAGATGTAAAAGAAGCTCTTTCGGCCGCTAAGGAGGCAGGTCTTAAAATTAAGGTGGTCACCGGAGATTATTATCGTACGGCGGTTAAAATTATGAAATATTTAGGCATTAAAATTAATTCCAGCGAAATTTTAGAAGGAGAAGAATTAGAAAAATTAAATGATAAAGAATTAAAAGATCGGATTAATAAAATTTTATTGTTTGCTCGTGTGACGCCAGAGCAAAAATTAAGAATCGTAAGTGTTTTGCAAGACCTTGGAGAAATAGTAGCTATGACCGGCGATGGCGTTAATGACGCGCCAGCAATTAAAAAATCCAATATCGGAATAGTTGTCGGTGATGCTTCAGAAGTTGCTAAAGAAACAGCAGACTTAATTCTTTTAGATAATAATTTTAAAACAATTATTTCTGCTGTAGAATCAGGCAGATTAGTTTTTGAAAATATAAAAAAAATAATTTTATTTATTTTGTCTAATTCTTTCGCCGAAGTAACTGCTATTTTAGGAGCTTTACTTTTAGGTTGGCCGTTTCCTCTTACGGTAGTTCAAATTCTTTGGCTTAATTTAATTTGCAATGGTCCAGAAGATTTTATTTTAGGTTTTGAACCCAAAGAAAAAGAAACCATGTTGGATGGACCAAAAAAAATGGATGAACCGATTTTTGATAAATTAAGCATGGTTATTACTGTTACGGTTTCTCTTATTTCCGGTTTAATTTCTTTAGCTTTTTTTTGGTATTTTGGTTTATATCAAGGAAATCTGGCGCTCGGGCAAACAATGGCTTTTATGTCTTTAGTAACTAGCTCAGTTATTTATATTTTTTCTTGTCGAACTTTACGCAAACCATTTTGGAAGTATGAAAATTTTTGGTCAAATAAATGGTTATTTATAGTTGTAATTGTTAGTTTGTTTTTAGCAATAATTATAACTTATTTCCCGCCGACTCAAAAAATTCTAAATTTGATTTCTTTGAATTTATTCCAATGGATTTTACTAGCAGTAAAAACGGCTTTATTGGTTTTAATTATTGAAACAGCTAAATATTTTATTCAACCGAAAAGAAAAATAAAAACAAATAACGCTCTATCTTAATTTATTAATTAAAATGTAATATTTATATTATATAAGTTACTTATTTTTTATGCTTGATATTAATAATTTTTTATTGAATTTACCCTTGCCAATTATTGATCATTGGGGGTATATAATAATATTTATTGCGGCCATGGTAGAAGCTTTGCCGATTGTTGGCACTTTTATACCAGGTCATACCATAATTATATTGGGAGGATTTTTTGCTGAACTGGAAATTTTAAAATTAGAGGCAGTTATATTTGTGACGATTTTTGGTGTGGTCGCTGGTGATTTATTAGCATATTTTATTGGTCGTAAATTCGGCTATGATTTTGTTATTCGCTATGGCAAATACTTTTTTCTCAACGAGGAAAAATATGAAAAAACTAAAAAATTAGTAGCCGAGCATACAGGCAAAGCTTTAATCGTCGGACGCTTTAGCCCGTTTACTAGAGCGCTATCAGCTTTTTTAGCGGGCATTTATAAAATAAAATTTATAAAATTTATTTTTTATTCCATTATTGGCGGCGTGAGTTGGTCGGTTATTTCGGTATTGCTAGGCTATTTTATCGCTCATGGCTTTGAAGGTGCAGCAAGAATATTTGGGCGAATTGTTCTAATCGCTTTTATTTTAATTATCGTTTTATTTTTGATTTATCGAACTCTGAATAAAAGAAAACAATTTTTTGTTAAAAGGCATGGTTTTTATTTGTTTTTAAATGTAATTTCAATTTATATTTTTTCCAAGATGGCAGAAGATTATATTGATAAAGAATCAACCTATAATTTTGATCTCTGGCTTACGCAAAACATATCTTCAATTTGGCAAGCTTGTTTAAACAAATTTATGGTTGTTGTAACTAATATTTTCAGTCCGGAAGTTTTATTGGGTTTAGCGATACTCGCCGCTATTTATTATTTTATTAAGAAAAATTGGTATAATGCGGCTTTAATTTTTATAAGTTCGGTTGGAGGAGCTATTTTAGGGACTATCGTAAAACATTTGGTCGGTCGTTTAAGGCCAGTTAATGGATTAATTTTAGAGACCGGTTTTAGTTTCCCTAGCCAACATTCTTTAATGGTGGTGATATTTTTTTCTTTAGCGATATTTTTATTTGCTAGCAAGATAAAAAACAAAGCATTAAAATATTTATTTATTTTTAGCAGTTTGTTTTTAATCGTATTAGTTGGTTTTTCAAGAATTTACTTAAAAGTTCATTATTTTAGCGACGTCATAGCCGGTTATGTGCTAGGTTTATTCTGGCTGACATTTTTAATTTTAGGTTTTACTGTTGCAATAAAATTATTTAAAGATAGAAAATCTAAATAATAATATGAAGTCACAAGCGCGCGTAAAAGTTGGAGGTCGTCGAGGCAATCCTGGTTTTAGGACACCATCAGGTTTTAAACATCGACAGTCAATAAAGATAATTAAATATAAAAAAACATATGAAAATTAATAAATTAAATTTATTTTTAGTAATTTTCGTTAGTGTGATTTTGTTGGCTTTCATAATTTTAAGTATTAGATTTTTGAGTGGGCCGGAAGATACTTGGCTTTACCAAAACGGCCAATGGATTAAACATGGTAATCCATCTTCAGCTCAGCCTAGTGATAATGATCAGTCTTCATTCGGCAATTATTGGGTTTGCCGAGATAATCAATGGATGAAATTTGGCAATCCAACAACGCCTCAGCCGACCACTCCCTGTGGACAAGGAAATAGTGATTCGCCCGTTATTGATGAAAAGGAAATTGAAGTTTTTAGCCCTGAAATTAATAAAATTATTTATAGTCCTTTAAATATAGAAGGACAAGCTATAGGCAACTGGTTTTTTGAAGCCAGTTTTCCAATTGAGTTAATTGATGATAAAGGACAAATATTAAGTCAAAGTTATGTTCAAGCGCAAAGTGATTGGATGACGGAAAATTTTGTACCCTTTAAAGGAGAAATAAGTTTTCAAGTCGCGGCCACAACTACTGGTAAGTTAGTTTTAAAAAATGATAACCCGTCAGGTTTACCGGAGAATGAAAAAAAATTAGAAATACCTGTTGTTATTAGCCCTGAACAAGTTATGACCGTTAAGGCATTTTTTAGTAATAATAATTTAGATCCAGCAATTACCTGTGTCGAAGTTTTTCCGGTAGAGCGTCCAATAGATAAAACGGTCGGAACCGCCAGAGCAGCATTAGAACAACTTTTAGCCGGACCAACCGAACAAGAAAAAAATCAAGGTTTTTATACGAGTATAAATTCTGGAGTAAAAATTCAAAAATTGACTATTGTTGATGGAGTCGCTAAAGTTGATTTTAATCAAACTATAGAAAATGGCATGGGCGGATCATGCCGCGTTAGCGCTATTCGTGCGCAAATTATTGAAACTTTAAAGCAATTTTCTACCGTAAAATCTGTTGTTATATCAGTTGACGGCAGAACAGAAGATATTTTACAGCCGTAAAAAATATAATGTATCAAATAAAATTTAATAGCGAGCAAAGCTCCACGGCCATTAAATTTTGTTTAATGGCAATAAATAGATTATTATGAATTTAGAAAAATTAGAAAATATTTTAAGTGCAGAACCGAAATTTAGATTAAAGCAAGCTAAGCAGGCTATTTTTGTTGACCTAATAAATAGTTGGGATCAGGCAACTAATTTCTCTTTATCTCTAAGAGAAAAATTAAATGAAGATTGTCCACTAGAAATTAAAAGTGAAATATTAATTAGCCAAGATAAAAATTCTAGTAAAGCTTTAATTATTCTTGAAGACGATTTAAAAATTGAAACTGTTTTATTAAGACATGCTGATGGGCATAATACGGTTTGCGTATCATCTCAAGTTGGTTGTCCGCTTGGTTGTTTATTTTGCGCTACCGGAAAAATGGGTTTTAAAAGAAATTTAACTGCCGATGAAATCGTTGAACAAGTTTTATTATGGGCTCGCTATTTAAAAAATAAAAAGTTAAGAGTCGATAATTTAGTTTTTATGGGTATGGGCGAGCCGTTTTTAAATTATGAGAATGTTATGGAGGCGATTAAAATTTTTAACGATAAAGACGGATTAAATATCGGCGCGCGCCATATTTCAATTTCTACTATCGGAATAATTGATGGAATTAAAAAATTAGCCAACCAACCACTGCAAATTAATTTAGCAGTTTCTTTGCATGCGCCTAATAATGATTTACGTGAAAAACTTATTCCGGCTAATAGAAAATATTCAATTGAGGCAATAATAGAAGAATTAAATAATTATTTAAAAAAAACCGGTCGTCGAGTAATGATTGAATATTTAATGATTGATAAATTTAATGACAACAAAGAACAAGCCGAAGATTTAGGTATTTTATTAAAGCAAATTAATCCGCCTTTGTTTTTTGTAAATTTAATCGCCTATAATCCAACGCAAGATTTTAAATCGTCACCGGCTAGAATAATTAAAGATTTTAAAATAGCTTTAAATAAACAGGGTATTGAAGCAACCGAACGTTATCGTTTTGGCCAGGATATTAAAGCTGCCTGCGGGCAGTTAGCAGGAAAGAAATAATTTTAATTATAATTTTATGTCTAAAAAATTTTTTACAATTGAGGAAGCAAAAAAAATTGGTGATGAAATTGGAATTAATTGGGATAAAGTGCAAATTGAGGAATTCGCACAAGGTTTACATGTCGAGTTAGAACATGGTTTACATGATAGTGAAACTAATGTGACTAACGATGATTTAATTACGACTGGTAAAATTGCCTGGGCGCATTTAAAAGAATTTAGTGATTATTATACTCGGCTTAAAAAAATGGAAGATGAAGCTGAAGAATATTGGGAAAGCAAAAAATAATAATATGATAAACAAAAAATTAGTTAATCCGCCGTTAATGATATTTATAATTCTTATTGGCATAGGATTAATTTTTAAATTCGCACCTAATGGAGTATTATTAGAAAAAAATATTTTTACTTATGTTTTAACAATTTTGTCTATATTTTATTGGATGCGTTTTTCTCCGCCGTCATTTTTAGTTAATAAGCGAGCCCTTTTAGGTTCTTATAAAACTGAAAAATTAATTCAAAACGGAGTTTACGGCATAGTTAGGCACCCAATTTATTCGGCTGATATTGTTTTAAGTTGGGGCATTTTTTTGTTTTGGCCTACTATTATAGTACTTTTTAGCATTATTTGGTTAAATATAATATTATTTATTTGGATGTATTTAGAAGAGCGAATTTTAATTGAAAAATTTGGTAATGATTATTTAGAATATAAAAAGAAGGTGCCGATGTTTTTACCAAATATTTTGAGCCGTTGACTTCTTTATTCAATAATGCTATTATATAGATACTAAGGCTAGTTGATTAAATTCAAACTAGCCTTTTTTAATTTAATAATTTTTAATTAAAAATATTATGTCAGATATAACTAACGCAATGAAACAAATTTGCGAAGAAAAAAATTTAAGCTATGACGCGGTAATAGAAACTATTGAATCGGCTTTAGCCGCGGCTTATCGTAAGGATTTTGGCGAAAAAAACCAAAATATTAAAGTTGAATTTGACCCGGAAACCGGCAAATCAAAAGTCTATGACGTGAAAACCGTGGTTGAAGATATGCCAGAAGAATTAGAGAATGAAGAATTCAAAGAGGAGGTTATAGAAAAAATAGAAAAAACAGAAAAAGAAAAAGTTGAGCCTGCTTCTGCCGACGCCATAACTAGCGATGAAGAAGTTAGAAAGTTCAATCCTAAAACCGAATTGCAGATTAAAGACGCTAAAGAAATTAAAAAGACCGCTAAAGTCGGTGATGTTATAAAAACAAGATTAGAAGTTCCGGCTGATTACGGACGCATGGCTGCGCAAACCGCTAAACAGGTTATTATCCAAAAATTAAGAGAAGCTGAACGTGAAATGATTTTTAGCGAATTTAAAAATAAGGAACATGAGGTTGTAGCTGGAGTTGTACAAAGACGAGAAGGCAGAATTGTTTTAGTGGATTTAGATAAGGCCGTCGGCGTTTTACCGGCCGAAGAGCAAATTATGAATGAAAGATATCGTCCGGGAGATCGCGTAAAAGTTTACGTTAAGCAAGTCGCGGTTACGCCTAAGGGTCCGGAAATTATTTTATCCCGCACTTCCGAAGAAATTCTTAAAAAAGTTTTTTATTTGGAAATACCGGAAATATCTAATGGTTTGGTGGAAATAAAAGCTGTAGCGCGAGAAGCTGGCAGCCGTTCTAAAGTCGCGGTTTTCGCCAATGGCGAAAATGTTGATCCAATCGGATCTTGTGTCGGTCAGCGCGGCGCTAGAATTCAGACTATTATTACTGAATTAGGCGGCGAAAAAATTGATATTATTGAATATGACGAAGATTTAGTTAAATTTATTAGTCATGCCTTATCTCCGGCAAAAATTTTAAGCGTGGAAGTTAATAATGAAACTAAAGAAGCTATAGTTAAAGTAGCCGAAGATCAATTATCTTTAGCAATCGGACGCGAAGGCCAAAATGTAAGATTAGCTGCCCGCTTAACTGGTTGTAAATTAGACATTGTTGGCGAGAAAAATGGCGGCGAAAATGCTAAAACCGAAGTTGAAATTAAAGCTGAAGAAAAAAATAGCGAGGAGCAAGAAGAAGCGGTTGATAATAAAGAAGTGGTTAGTGAGGAAAAAACCGAAAAGAAAACTAAAAAGAAAAAATCAAAATAATTAAATAATTAATAAATAAGTAAAAAAACTTATGACATTAACTTCTCTATTAATTCTCGGTAGCGCGGTCTTGGCCATTATTTATGGCTTGATTTTGATTAAATTAGTTTTGCGCTTGCCGGCTGGCAATGAAAAAATGCAAGCTATTGCCAAAGCTATTCAGGAAGGAGCTAAAGCTTATTTAAATCGTCAGTACAAAACTATTGCTGCCGTAGCGGTTATACTTTTTTTAATCATCGGCTTTATTCCTAAGTTGGGTTGGACTATGGCAGTCGCTTTTTTAATCGGCGCTTTTTTATCAGCTCTAACCGGTTATATTGGCATGAATATTTCTGTGCGCGCTAATGTTCGTACGGCTGAAGCAGCTCGCGGCGGTTTAGCCAAAGCTTTAAAAGTCGCTGTTCAGGGCGGCAATGTTACCGGCATGTTGGTAGTTGGTTTAGCTTTATTAGGAACCGCTGGTTTTTATTTTATTACTAAAGATATTCACGCTTTAATCGGTTTGGGCTTCGGCGGTTCTTTAATTTCAATTTTTGCCCGTTTAGGCGGAGGTATTTTTACTAAAGCCGCGGACGTAGGTGCTGATTTAGTTGGAAAAGTTGAAGCCGGTATTCCGGAAGATGATCCAAGAAATCCAGCCGTGATTGCTGACAATGTCGGCGATAATGTTGGCGATTGCGCCGGTATGGCCGCTGATTTATTTGAAACTTATGTAGTTACCTGCATCGCCACCATGATTTTAGGTTCTCTATTATTCGCCGAGTTCGGCAACGCCGTACTTTATCCTTTAGTTCTCGGCGCTGTTTCTATTATAACTTCAATTATCGGTAGCTTCTTCGTTAAATTAGGCAAAAGCCAAAATATTATGGCCGCACTTTATAAAGGTTTAATTGTGGCCGGAGTTTTAGCCGCAATCGCTTTTTATCCAATTACTAATTATTTAATGGCTAACAACGGAGCTTATAGTGTTATGAATTTATATTTAGCTTCACTTATTGGTTTAGCGGTTACCGCAGCCATGGTAGTAATTACTGAATATTATACTTCAACAAAATATGCTCCAGTTAAATCAATTGCTGAAGCTTCTAAAACAGGCCATGGCACAAATATTATTGCCGGCTTGGCTGTTTCTATGAAATCAACAATGTGGCCGATCGTGGTAATTGTGGCTGCGATTTTAGGAGCTTTCAGTTTGGCTGGACTTTACGGCGTGGCTGTGGCGGTTATGGCCATGTTATCAATGGCCGGAATAATTGTTACCATTGATTCTTACGGTCCGATTACTGATAATGCCGGCGGCATTGCCGAGATGGCAGAAATGGGTGACGATGTGCGCGCTGTTACCGATCCATTAGACGCGGTTGGCAATACCACTAAAGCTGTAACCAAAGGTTATGCTATTGGTTCAGCCGCTTTGGCCGCTTTAGTTTTGTTTGCTGATTATACTCATAGCATTCCAGATACTTTTCATTTTTTAATTAATGATCCCAAAGTTTTAGCTGGTTTATTTATCGGTGGATTATTACCATATTATTTTGGCGCGTTATGTATGCAGGCTGTCGGTAAAGCGGCCGGTTCGGTAGTAGAAGAAGTGCGCGCGCAATTTAAAGCTAAGCCAGGCATTATGCAAGGCACAGAAAAACCAGACTATGGAAGAACAGTAGATATCGTAACTAAAGCCGCGATCGGAGAAATGATTATTCCGGCTTTAATTCCGGTTGTCGCTCCGATTTTAGTGGGTTTCATTTTAGGCATAGAAGCTTTAGGCGGATTATTAGTTGGTTCAATTATTACCGGCATTTTTGTTGCCATTTCTATGACTTCTGGCGGCGGGGCTTGGGATAATGCTAAAAAATATATTGAAGAAGGAAATTTTGGCGGTAAAGGTTCGGACGCGCATAAAGCGGCTGTTACCGGAGATACTGTTGGCGATCCTTATAAAGATACTGCCGGTCCGGCGATTAATCCAATGATTAAAATTTTGAATATAGTTGCGTTATTGATTGTAGGATTGTTAATATAAGAAGAAAATTAATTTTTATGAATATTTCTAAAAAAGATTTAGGAAAATCACAAATTGAATTGACCGTGGAAATGACGGTGGAAGAATTTAAACCGTATGTTTTGCGCGGCGCGGAAAAAGTATCGCAAGAAGTTAAAATTGAAGGCTTTCGCCCGGGCAAAGCGCCTTATGAAATTTTAAAAAACAAAGTTGGCGAGATAACGATTTTAGAAGAAGGCGCGCGCATTGCTATTGATAAAACTATTGATAAAGTAATAAAAGAAAATGTGGAAGGCCAGATCGTTGGCCAGCCGCAAGTTAACATTACTAAACTTGCGCCGGATAACCCAATGGAATATAAACTAATTTTAACCATGCTTCCGGAAGTTAAAATGGGAAGTTATAAGGATTTAAAAATAAAGCAGGCCAAAGTCGAAGTTAAAGATGAAGAAGTTGAAAAATTAATTTCTGAATTGCGTGAAATGCGTGCCAGCGAAGTTATCTCTGAGGCGGAAATTAAAGATAATGATCGGGTAATTGCTGATATAGGAGTATTTATTGATAAAGTTCCGGTTGAAGGCGGGCAGGGCAAGGGAGCAGGCATAATTATCGGAAAAAATTATTTTATTCCCGGTTTTGATAAAAATTTAATTGGCGCGAAAAAAGATGATACGCGTGAATTTAGTTTGCCTTATCCGGCCGATTATCATGATAAAAATTTAGCTGGTAAGCTAGCTGAGTTTAAAGTAAAAATTAAAGAAGTTTATAATCGCATCCTGCCGGAAGTTAACGAAGAATTCGCTAAAGGTTTTGGCTTAAAATCAGTCGAAGAATTAAAAAGCAATATTAAAAAAAGTTTATTAGCCGAAAAAGAGCAAAAAGAAATGCAAACTAGCGAAGCTGCTATGTTAGAAAAAATTATCAGCCAAACAAAATTTGGTGATATCCCTGAAGCGCTCATAAAACATGAAGCTGAAGTTATGATGAATGAATTAGAATATAATATAAAAAGCCAGGGCGCAAAGTTTGAAGATTATTTAATGCATCTTAAAAAAACTCGCGAAGAAATTATGTTGGATTTAATGCCGGACGCAGTCAAAAGAGTAAAAACTTCTTTAATTATTAGAGAGGTGGCTAATTTAGAAAAAATTTCCGTTAGCCACGAAGAAATTCATAAAGCCATTGATGACGTTTTAGAACAATATAAAGGTAACGACGCCGTGGTTGAAAGAGTAAAGAGCCATGCCTATCATAATTATGTAGAAAATAATTTAACCGGAAAAAGGGTTGTAGAAAAGTTAAGAGAGTGGAATATAATTAAATAAAAATTTTATGTCTGTTTTGGCTGTCAACAAGCGAGCAAATTTTGATTATGACATCCAAGAGACTTATGAAGCCGGCTTGGTATTATTAGGCTATGAAGTAAAATCAGTAAAAACCGGCCATGTAAGCCTTAAAGGCAGTTATGTAACTTTTAAGAAAGTTAAAAATAAAAGTTTGCCAGAAGCTTATTTAACTAATGCGCATATTCCTTTATATAAGCACGCCGGTAAGATTGCTAATTATGATCCGACTAGACCTATAAAATTACTTTTAAAAAAGAAAGAAATTTCTTATTTATTGGGGAAAAAAGATGAACAAGGCTTGACATTGGTGCCGATTAAAATATATACTAAGCGTAGTTTTATTAAACTGGAATTCGGTGTTGGCAAAGGCAGAAAAAAATATGATAAACGGGAAGTAATAAAGAAAAGAGAGTTGGATAGAAGCATAAGAACATTAACAAAAAGTAGAGTTAAAAATTTATAAAGTTATAAAGTTCATAAAGTATTTTTACTTTTAACTTTCAACTTTTTACTTTATAACTAATCTGGGGATGCTAGGCATCGATAATAAAATTTTCTTAAAAACATTCAGAAGCGAGTTTCAAGCAGTCGCTTTAATCACGCTTGAAAATTATAATAAGTGCCAAAAACTTATTAAGCAAAATGACATTTTCTTGGAAAATGCCAGCTTTTGCTCCTGTTGCCGCTTAATAGCCGCAACCATCCGCCCGGCTTAGCCTAAGGGTCGGATCACGGGTGTCATATTTTAGGCTCGAACAAGCGGTTAGCTTTGACCGGTTGTTTTAAAAATTCAAAGCTGGTTAATTCCGATTTTGTTCGGTTTCTACGGAATTAATGAGATATTAAATCGATCTACTCTGTAAATATGTTTTAAGAAATTTATTAGACAGGGGTTCAATTCCCCTCATCTCCACATAAGCCGCGGTGGCGGAACTGGTAGACGCGTTGGACTTAAAATCCAATTGCACTAATATGCAGTGAGGGTTCGATTCCCTCCCGCGGCACAAAATTGTTTTGCGGGTATCGTATAATGGTTATTATATTACCTTGCCAAGGTAGAGATACGGGTTCGATTCCCGTTACCCGCTCAGATATTTTACTCTTTTTTAAATTGACTTCCCCTCATTTTTATTATAAAATTTAATTATGAGAAGAGTTTATCGCAGACCAAAACCTGATTTTGAAGAAAAAAGATTTAGAGTTAATCAACAAATCCGCGTGCCGGTGGTTTTTGTTATTGATGAAAATGGCGTAGGCGCAGGCGAGATGTCGACCCAGCAAGCTTTAAGAATGGCCGAACAGGCTGGTTTAGATGTTGTAGAGGTTAACCCTAAAGTTCAACCGCCAGTAGTTAAAATTATGGATTATGGACAGTTTAAATACAAAAAAGAAAAAGAAGCGCAAAAACAGAAAGTAAAACAGAAAAAAGTGGAAATTAAAGGCATTAGATTGTCGGTTAGAATTAGTCAGCATGATTTTGATTTTAGATTGGACCAAGCTAAGAGATTTTTAGAAAGAGGCGATAAATTAAAATTAGAATTGATTTTAAAAGGCCGTGAAAGACAGCATCCAGAAAAAGCCGAGGAGACTATGAAGAGGTTTTATCAAGCTTTAAAAGCTACGCCTAATTTAAATATGGAAATAGAACAGGGCTTGACAAAACAGGGTGGAAGGTTTAATATAACATTGATAAATAAACAATAGCCAAGAATACGAAAATCAGGTATTTTAGCCTGTTTTTTGTTTAAAAGGCCTTGAAAACTTTTTTCAAAAAAGTTTTCAATACTTTCAAAAATTAAAAGGTATCAAACAAAAATTTAATAGTGGGCGAAGTCCTACGGCCATTAAATTTTTATTTGATTTTATTATAAATATGCCGAAAATAAAAACTCACAAAGCAACAGCTAAACGCTTTAAAGTAACTAGAAATGAAAAGATTTTAAAAAGAAAAGCCGGACAAGACCATTTTAATTCTCGTGAATCAGGTAATGTTACCAGAAATAAACGCAGAGACATTGGTATTTCTGAGACTGAAAGAAAAGTAATTAAACAATTAATGCCATATAATTACGCTTAAAAACTTTTTTAAAAAAGTTTTTAATATTTTCAAAAATATAATGTATCAAATAAAATTTAATAGCGAACAAAGTTCTACGGCCATTAAATTTTATTTGATTATAAATAATTATGCCAAGAGTTAAGAGAGCAAAAATACATCTTAAAAAAAGGAGAAATTTACTTAAAAGAGCCAAAGGCTATAAATGGGGTAGAAAAAATTTAATGCGCGCCGCTTCAACCGCCGTGGTTAAAGCCGGAGTTCGCGCCTATATCGACCGCCGTTTAAAGAAACGCGATAATCGCGCCTTATGGCAGATAAAAATCAGCGCTTTTACAAAAGAGCATGGTTTATCTTATTCAAAATTTATTCATTTGTTAAAAGTTAATAAAATTGAAATAGATAGAAAAATTTTAGCTGATTTAGCTGTTAACAATAAAAAAGTTTTATCTAAAATTTTAGATAAAATAAAGAAATAATAAATTGCTTTCATGAAAAATTTACAAATAGCACAAATTATTATAGCAGTTTTATTGATGGTAGGGATTCTTTTACAGAATCGTGGCGCCGGTTTATCGGGAGTTTTTGGCGGTACTGGCAATTTTTACCGAACTAAGAGAGGAATAGAAAAAAAATTATTTATTGCCACTATAATTTTAGGCGTTTTATTTTTTTCGGTCTCTTTAGCCATTATTTTATTACATAAAGGCTAATTTTTAATGCTCAAGGAGGTTTAATTTATAAATATTTTTGTCAGCTTGTAATATAGCGGGCAGATTTTATCAAAGTGAACTCATTAAGAGATAAAATAATACAATTTTTTAGTAAAATTAAAAATTTTATTTTTAATTTAAGTTTTTCTTGGCAAATTTTAAAGAATATTTTTAATCGCGATCACAAACAAACCGAGCTAGATAAAAAACTTGTTTTTTCTTTAGCTAAATCAAGGTGGCCAAGCTTAAAACAATTAAAGTATATAAAAAAATATTTAAATCCAGCTGAGCGCATAGTAATAAGTTTTTGCTTGGTTATTATTTTTTTCAGCTCGATTTTTTTGGGTGTTAAATTTTATAAAAATCATTTGCAGATTATCCCCGTTAATGGCGGAGATTATATTGAAGGAGTTACCGGCACCATAAAATATGTTAATCCTTTATATTCAAGCGTTAGTGATTTAAATAGCGATTTAGCTGAGTTAATTTATTCTTCATTATTTAAAAAAAATGGCAAAGATGGGTTAGCTAATGATTTAGCCGAGAGTTATGAAATAAGTAAAGATGGAAAAACCTATATAATAAAAATTCGTTCAGACGCAATTTGGTCAGACGGCAGCCAGCTAACCATTGATGATATAATTTTTACTTTTGAAGCTATAAAAGATATCAGATATAAATCTCCGTTAAGAGATTCTTTCGCTGGGGTAGAAATTGAAAAAATTGATGATAAGACTATAAAATTTATTTTGTCCGAACCATATGCCGCTTTTTTAAATTTGTTAACCTTTGGAATTTTACCACAAAATCTTTGGCAACAAATTGAACCAAATTCGGCTAGTTTAGCCGAACTAAATTTAAAGCCAGTCGGCTCGGGAAAATATAAATTTAAATCATTGGTTAAAGATAAATCCGGGAATATTAAAACTTATACTTTAGTGCGTAATGAAAATTATTACAGCGATAAGCCTTTTATTGACACCATTATTTTTAAGCTCTTTGCTAATTCCCAGGAGGCTATTTTAGCTTTAAATAATAATTTAATAAATGGCGTAAGCTATTTATTAGAACAAGATAAAAGCCAGGTGGCCTCACAAGATTCTTTAAACTTCTATAATTTAAATTATTCTAAAATTTCAGCAATATTTTTAAATACTAAGTCTAATACGGCTTTGGCTGATAAAAAAATTCGTCAAGCCTTAGCTTATGCAATTGATAAACATAGTTTAATTGATGAAGTTTTAGGAGGAAATGCCCGTATTATAGATAGCCCAATTTTACCGGATAGTTTTGCTTATTATAAAGATATTAAAAAGTATGATTATAATGTAGCTACTTCCAGCCGCTTATTAAATGAAGCTGGCTGGAAAATAGTTGAGCTGACTTCCGCAGACCTAGAACAAGCGAATAAGGATTTGTCCTCTAAAGATGAAGCTATTAAAAAACAGGCTGAAGCTAAAATTAAAATGGGCGTTGGCAAATGGCTTTCAAAAGATAAAAATTATTTAGCCATAACTTTAACTACTGTTGATAATCCAGAATATAGCAAGGTGGCTGAGATAGTCGCTAGATTTTGGAAAAATATTAATATAAAAACAGAAATTAATTTAGTTGCTCCTAACCAAATTCAAAATAATATTATAAAGTCAAGAAATTTTGACGCTTTGATTTACGGGGAAATAACCGGTGCTGACCCAGACCCTTATGTTTTTTGGCATTCTTCACAAATTGGACAATCTGGTTTAAATATAGCTGATTATGGCAATAAAGAAGTTGACAAGTTGTTAGAAGACGGGCGTTTAAATATAGATATAAAAATTCGTCAAGAAAAATACAAAAAATTTCAAGAAATTATTGTTGATGAAGAGCCAGCTATATTTTTATACAGCCCAAACTATATTTATGTCCAATCAAAAAAAATTAAAGGTTTTAATGTTCAAAATATTATTTCACCGACTGATCGTCTCAGTAATATCGGCCAGTGGTATATAAATACCGGTAAAAAACTTATTTGGTAATATTACTATAAATCTTTAGCTTATTAGCTAGTATTCTTAATTGCTTCATCAATTATAAAATTAGTTGCCGAAGTGGCGAAATTGGTAGACGCACTAGCTTCAGGAGCTAGCGGAGGCAACTCCATGGAGGTTCGAATCCTCTCTTCGGCACAATTAATATAAATAAAAATATGATAACAAAATATAAACCAAGAAATAGAAGGCATCAGATGCCTGTTGCTAAAACTAGTGCGAATTTAACGCATAAAAGTTTTGAGCGCCCAGTAGTCAAAACAAGCGCTACTGCTGTAATAGAAAATAAATTAAAAGTTATAGTTTTAGGCGGGCTTGAAGAAGTCGGTCGCAATATGACTGTGCTTGAATATGATGGAGAAATAATAATTATTGATATGGGTATACAGTTTCCAGAAGAAGATATGCCTGGCATCGATTATATTATTCCTAATATCAATTATTTAGAGAATAAAACTAAAATGATTAAAGGCATAATTATTACCCATGGCCATATGGATCATATTGGAGCTATTCCTCATTTAATGTCTAGGCTTGGTAACCCGCCAATGTTTATGGGCAAGTTAACCGCCGGCATAGTTAGAAAAAGAGCAGAAGAGTTTAATAAATGCCCTAAATTAAATATTTCAGAAATAAATGAAACTTCAAAATTGCAGTTAGGAAAATTTTTTAGAGTTGAAACTTTAAGAGTTAATCATTCTATACCTGATTGTTTTGCCGTTATTGTTCATACTCCCCTAGGAGCAATTATTCATACCGGTGATTTTAAAATAGATTATTCTCCAGTTAATGATAAGCCGGCTGATTTAAATCGCATTGCTCAAATCGGCGGGCAAGGCGTATTGCTTTTAATGTCTGATTCCACTGATTCTACTCATCCCGGTTATCAAATCTCCGAATCTTCCATCGGAGATGAAATGAGTAAAATTTTTGAAAAGTTAGAAGGCAGAATTATTATTGGCACTTTTGCTTCTCAATTAAGCCGTGTGCAGAAACTTTTTGATTTAGCGGAAAAATTTGGTCGTAGAATAAATTTACAGGGCCGTACTATGAATGACAATGTAGAAATCGCTCACCAAATTGGTTATCTTAAATTCAATCCTAAAATTTTAGTTGAAGATCGAGAATTAGATCGTTTGCCTGATAATAAAATTATTATTTTGGGTACCGGCGCGCAAGGCGAAAATAATGCCTTCTTAAGCAGAGTAGTTAATAATGAACATCGCAGCATAAATTTAAAGCCGGGTGATACCGTTATTTTTTCTTCATCAGTAATTCCCGGGAATGAACGCAGTATTCAAACTTTAATGGATATGATGGTTAGACAAGGAGCTAAAGTTATAAATTACGAAATGATGGATGTCCATGCTGGTGGTCACGCCAAACAAGAAGATTTAAAATTAATGATGCGTTTAATTAAACCAGAATATTTTATGCCAATTGAAGGCAACCATTACATGTTGCGCGCGCAGGCTGAATTGGCCGAACAGGTTGGTACGCCAAAAAATAAAATATTTGTGGCTGATAATGGGCAAATTGTAGAATTTCACAAAATTTCTAGCGGAGAAGTTATTGGCAAACTTACTAAAGAAAAAGTTTTAACTGATTATGTTATGGTTGATGGTTTGGGCGTAGGTGATGTTTCTAACATTGTTTTACGCGATCGTCGAGTTATGGCTGAAGATGGCATGATTGTTGTTATTGCCACTATTGATGCTAAAACAGGCGATACGATTGGCAATCCAGATATTATTTCCCGAGGTTTTGTATATATGAAAGAAAACAAAGAATTAATACAAAAGACTAGAATGAAAGTTAAGAAGATAGTAAAAGATCATAATCCGCGCACGCCAGCTGACGACGATTATATTAAAAATAAAATCAGAAATGATGTTGGGCAATTTCTTTTTAGCCAGACTAAACGTCGTCCGATGGTTTTACCGGTGGTTATAAAAGTTTAAAATTAATAAATATTTTTAAAAAAGAAGGCATAATAAATAGGCCTTCTTTTTTAATTTTATGTTTGACTAAACGATGTTAAGATGCTATTATAATGATGTTATTTTAATAAATTAATATTAAATATATTACTAGAAATTTTAAAAAAATATCGGTGAATTCACTGATATTTTTAGTAAAATTTTTTATCTTTTTGAAGAGGTTATTAACCGCTTTTTTTGTTAATATAATACTAAAACCAATTATATTTATTTTAAAATTTATATTTTATAAAATTTTAGTTAAATTATATTTATTTTATTTTTCTATTATAAATCGTTTAGGATTATTTGATAAAATAAGAAGTAGATCCACCTCTTTTTTTTCTAACCAAAGATTACTTCATATAAGTGTTGGTTTATTAACTGTATTTTTTATTATTTTTAATTTAACCCAAAAAACTCAAGCCATAGCTCCGGACGAGATTGCTGGCAAAACATTTTTATCAGAAATATTCTCTAATGAATTTGGTGAAAATGAAGAATTAATAGAAGAGTATTTTGACGAGGAACAAACCATAACTCCAATTCAACAGACTTATTTAGATAATCTAACCGCTTTTAAATCTCAGCCAACGGCAGAAATGATAATCCCAGAAGATATGGGATATGATCTAGAGGATGTTATTCAAAACGGTGACGCTTTAATTAAAAAAGATACCGCCTCTACAAATAATAAAATAATTCGTCCTAGAGAAGGAATTGTTGATTATATAGTAAAAACTGGTGATACAATTAGCACAATTGCTGCCAGCTTTGGAATTAGCGTTAATACAATTTTGTGGGAGAATAACCTCAACGCTTATAGCTTAATTAGGCCGGGCAATAAGTTAGTTATTTTGCCTGTTAGCGGAGTTTCTCATCAGGTTGCTAAAGGAGATACTTTACTATCCATAGCCTCTAAATATGGGGTAGATTCTAATAAAATTATGGAAGTAAATAAATTGGCTAATGCAGAGATGCTTTCTTCAGGTCAAAAATTAATTATTCCTGGTGGCAAAAAAAATTATTATGCCAGCAATTCAGCAAGCAGCGCTTCTAATATTTCCCTAAAAAATTTATTTAAGCCGGAAAATCTTAAATCAACAGCTAGCAATAAATTGGCTTGGCCGACTGTCGGCGCTAGAATTACTCAATATTATTCTTGGAGACATTATGCTATTGATATAGCCAATAAAATTGGCACGCCAATTTATGCTTGCGATTCTGGCGTAATTGAAGTGGCTGGTTGGGGCAAGGGTTATGGCAATCAAATTGTTGTAGACCATGGAGGCGGCAGAAAATCTCGCTATGCTCATTTATCAAAATTTTATGTAAAAAAAGGTGATGCGGTTGAAAAAGGAGAGGCTATTGGAGCTATGGGTTCGACCGGATATTCGACTGGTTCGCATTTACATTTTGAATATATTATTAATGGCGTAAAAACTAATCCTTTAAATTATTTAAAATAACCTTTAAAAACTTTTTCAAAAAAGTTTTTAATATTTTCAAAAAATATAAGGTATCAAATTAAAATTTAATAGCGGGCAAAGCCCTACGGCCATTAAATTTTTATTTAATTATATAAAATTATGTATATTTTATTTGGTTTTATTGTTTTAGCGATTGGTGCAGCGATAGTTATTAAATCCGAGGCTATGCTGAATTCTTTCGGCAGAATAGATTTTTTTGAACGTCATCTTGGAGCCGATGGCGGGTCAAGATTAGGTTATAAATTAATAGGTATGATTATTATTTTTATAGGCATATTAATTATGACTAATATGATAGGAGGATTTTTAGAATGGATATTATGGCCAATTTTACGTTATAATAAAATTCAGTAAATAATTGGGCTGATAGCTCAGCTGGTAGAGCACCGCGTTTGCAACGCGGGGGTCTGGGGTTCGAATCCCCATCAGTCCACTCTATGTTTTTACCAACTCATTTAGTTGCCGGTATGATTATTGGTAAAATAACCGGCAATTATAGTATCTCAATTTTAAGCTCTATAGTCATGGATTTAGATCATTTATTTGCTTATTACCGAGCTGGTATTCTTTTTAATTTTAAAAAGTTATTTAATATGGTTACCAGCAGATCTAACGACGTCATGCCGCAAAGAAATTTTTTTCATAATATATTTTTTTGTTTTTTAGTTTCAATATTGTTTTTAGCTATAAATTTTTCTGGCGGTTTAATTTTTTTCTTTGCTTATATTTTCCATTTATTTTTAGACTCATTAGATAATTCAAATTATTATCCAATGTATCCTAATAAAAAGATAAGGCTGCATGGTCCGATAAAATATTTTTCTAAGCAAGAAGTTTTTATTGCGTTTATTTTACTTTTAATTTTTTTTATCATTTAAAATATGGTTGCTGGTAAACAAAAATTTATGATAATTGACGGCAACGCGTTGATCCATCGCAGTTTTCACGCTTTGCCGCCCTTAACTACAAAAAATGGAGAAATTGTTAATGCGGTTTATGGTTTTACCACCGTTTTAATTAAGGCTTTGCGCGAATTTAGGCCAGAATATGTAGCTTTAACTTTGGATCGAAAAGAAAAAACTTTCCGCCATAAACAATTTAAAGATTATAAAGCCACTCGTGTTAAAGCGCCAGATGAATTATATGAGCAAATTCCTAGAGTAAAAGAAATTGCGGAAAATTTTAATATTCCGATTTTTGAACTGGCCGGTTTTGAAGCAGATGATTTAATTGGCACCTTGGCTAATAAAGTTGATGGCAAAGTTGAAAAAATAATCGTTACCGGTGATATGGATACTATGCAGTTAATTAATGATCATACTAAAGTTTTTACCATGAAACGCGGTTTAACCGATTCTATGATTTATGATGAGAAAGGGGTTGAAGGAAGATATGGCTTAATACCTGAACAGATGATTGATTTTAAAGCTTTGCGCGGCGATCCATCTGATAATATTCCTGGCGTAAAAGGCATTGGTGAAAAGACGGCTACCGAACTTTTACAAAATTTTAAAACTCTAGACGGAGTTTATAAAAATATAAAATCTAAAAAAATAAAAGACCGCATTCGTGAATTGCTAATACAGCATAAAAATAATGCTTATATGAGCAAAGAATTAGCTACTATAAAATGTGATGTTCCAATTAAATTTGATTTAAACGAGGCTCGTTTCGGGCAATTTAATCAAGAAAAATTAGCTAAACTTTTTAATGAATTGGAATTTCGTTCGCTTTTACCAAGGTTGCAGGGGTTAGCGCAAGAGGCTGAAAAAAGATTAATAAAAACCGCTGATCATGAACAGATTGATAAATTTAAGAGGAATTTAGAATTATTTAAATATGAGTTAGTTGATAATAATAAAAAATTTGATAATTTTTTAAAAAAATTGCAGGCACAAAAAGAATTTACTTTTGATACGGAAACAGCTAACTTTAATCCGGTAACAGCTGATTTATTGGGCATAAGTTTTAGTTGGAAAACTGGTGAAGCATATTATATTAATTTTCAATTACGAATTAAAAATTACGAATTAAAAAATGCTGATTTGTTCAACTATAAGGAAAAAAAGCATGAAAAAGGGTTTGATAATGATTGGTTGAGCAAGCTAAAGCCAATTTTTGAAAACGAAAAAATAAAAAAATATGGTCATAACATAAAATTTGATATTGAAGTTATGGCCAGCCAAGGAATAAATATTAAAGGTGTGGTCGCTGATTCTATGATTGCCTCCTATCTTTTAAATCCCGGCAGCCGTCAGCATAATTTAGACGCGGTTACTTTTAGTGAATTTAACCATGTTAAAATTTCTAAAGAAGATTTATTGGGCAAAGGCAAAGATAAAATAGTTTTTTCTGAAGTACCGGTTGAAAGACTTTATAATTATTCCTGCGAGGACGCTGATTTTACTAATCGCTTGATAAAAAAATTAATACCAGAATTAAAGACGCAGAAATTAATTAAATTATTTGAAGAAATGGAAATGCCACTTGTTCTAGTTCTGGCTATTATGGAAATTAACGGCATTAAAATAGATAAAGAATTTTTAAGCGCCATGGGTAAATCGGTCAATAGAAAGATTGCACAGCTAACAAAAAAAATTCATGATTTAGCCGGCACGGAATTTAACATAAATTCTACCCAGCAATTAAGAGAAATTTTATTTGATAAACTGGCTATACCGGCTATGGGCATTACTAAAAATAAAACCGGACTTTCTACTGGCGCTGAAGAATTAGCCAAATTAAAAGGCCAGCATCCAATTATTGATTTAATTCAGGAATATCGTGAATTAGTTAAATTATCCACGACTTATATTGAGGCTTTGCCCGAATTAATTAATAAAAAAACTGGCCGTTTGCACACCAGTTTTAACCAGACTGTAACGGCTACCGGACGTTTATCATCAACCGAACCTAATATGCAAAATATACCGATTCGCACTGAGCTAGGTCGGGAAATTCGTAAGTCTTTTATCGCCGATAAAGGCTATAAATTATTAAGTTTAGATTATTCCCAAATTGAATTGCGTCTGGCCGCCCATATGTCTGGCGATAAAAAAATGATTAAAGCCTTTAAACAAGGCGAAGATATTCACACGGCCACAGCCGCGGAAATAAATCGGATTAAATTAGAGGATGTTACTTCGGAAATGCGCCGGGAAGCTAAGGCGGTAAATTTTGGTATTTTATATGGCCAAGGGCCGCACGGTTTATCACAGGGCGCGGATATTCCCTACGCCAGGGCCAAAGAATTTATTGATAAATATTTTTCTGTTTATAAAGATGTTAAAAAATTTGTTGATGAAACTATTGAGATGGCCAGAGAAAAAGGCTATACTGAAACTTTATTCGGCCGGCGTAGAATTTTACCGGAAATAAATTCCTCGGTGATGCAAGTTAGAAAGGCGGCTGAGCGCATGGCAATTAATACTCCGCTTCAAGGCACGGCCGCGGATATTATCAAAGTGGCCATGGTAGAGGTTCAAAAAATGATAGATAAAGAATATGGGCAGGATGTAAAAATGCTTTTACAAGTTCATGACGAATTAGTTTTTGAAGCAAAAAAAGGTTTAGCTGAAAATGCGGCTGAAAAAATTAAAAATATTATGGAAGAAGTAATAGAATTAAAAGTGCCGATTGTAGTTGATGCTAGTATTGGAGATAATTGGGGGGAGATGAAAAACCTTTAAAAACTTTTTTAAAAAAGTTTTTAATATTTTCAAAAAATATAAGGTATTAAATAAAAATTTTATAGCGGGCAAAGCCCTGCGGCTATAAAATTTATATTTGATGTAATTTTATGAATCTAAAGGATTTACAAAACAAAAAAATTGCTATTTTAGGTCTAGGTTTAGAGAATACAGCCTTGGTTAAGTATATATTAAAACATAATATTAAATGCGAAATTACTGTTTGTGACAAGCGCACGGAAATAAAAAGTAAGTTGCCGGTTAGTTGGCAATTAGGGAAAAACTATAATAAAAATTTAGAGAAATTTGATATTCTATTTCGCGCACCAGGTTGGCCGATAAATGAAGTTAAAAGTAAAAAGTTAAAAGTTGAAAGTATAAATTCTCCAATGAGATTATTTTTTGATTTATGCCCGACTAAAAATATTATCGGTGTAACCGGAACTAAAGGCAAGGGCACTACTTCTAGTTTGATTTACGAAATTTTAAAAATTGCCGGTAAACGAGTTTGGTTGGGCGGGAATATCGGCATAGCGCCATTTAAATTTATAGATAAAATTAAAAAAACCGATTGGGTGGTTTTAGAATTATCATCTTTTCAACTTGAAGATATGACCGTTAGTCCGCATATTTCAGTAATTACTAATTTTTATTCTGAACATTTAGCGCCGGCTGATCCTAATAACCCGAACTTTCATAAATCACTTAATGATTATAAGAAGGCTAAGATGAATATTATTAAATATCAGGAGAAAGGCAATTGGACGGTATTGAATCATCAATTAAGAACCACAAACTACAAATTAAAAAGTAAAAAAATATATTTTAAGAAATCGGAATTACTTTCAAAATTAATTGGTGAACATAATAAAGAAAATATCGGCGCGGCCGTAGAAGTAGCAAAAATTGTCGGCATTAAATCTGAAATAATAAAAAAAGCCGTAGCTAATTTTAAGGGTTTAGAACATCGTTTAGAATTTGTTAAAGAAGTTAAAGGTGTAAAATATTATGACGATAGTTTTGCTACTACGCCAGAAGCGGCTATTATTGCGTTAAAATCTTTTAACCAGCCAGTAATTATTTTACTTGGGGGAGCTGATAAAGGATCTGATTTTAAGAAGTTAGCCAAAGAAGTAAAAAAGCGATGCAAGTTTATAGTTTTGATAAATGGTAAAGCTACGCCGCAGATAAAAAAACAGCTTTTAAAAGCTGGATATGGAAGAAATAAAATAAAACAAGCGAATAATATTGAAGAGATAGTAAAGATTGCTAGGTCAAAAGCGGCGGCTGGAGATGTTGTATTATTATCAACGGCTTGCGCTAGCTTCGGTATATTTAAAAATTATAAAGAAAGAGGGAATTTATTTAAAAAACAAGTAAAAAAATTATAATAAAACAAAGCCATCACAGCTTTGTTTTAAAGCATTGAATAAATTAACTAGTTATTAACATTTAATCGTTTTCGCCTTCTTCGTCCTGCTGTTCCTGAAGCGGATCTAGCTGTAATGGTTGCAGAGTAACGATTTCCAGCTCGGCGCCGCAGTTTAAGCAAGTAACTAAATCTTTTTCCGAAGCTTCTTCTTCAATTATAATGTCGCTTAAACAGATCGGGCATTGAGTTGTTTGCATAGGTTGAACTTGTTTTTTAATAGTTATTAACCTAATATAATAATAGCAAAAAAATAACCATTTTACAACATTATGATAATTTTTCTTTACGGCCAGGATAGTTTTCGCAGCCGTTTAAAATTAAATGAATTAAAAGAAAAATACCTGCGCGAAGTTGATAAGTCGGGCAGTGGTTTAGAAATTATTGACGGAATTAAAGCTAATTTTTCTGAAATTACTGCAGCTATTAGCCCTTCTTCATTATTATCAAAAAAGCGTTTAGTTATTATTGAAAATATTTTTATTAATAAAGATAAAACTATTTTTGAAAAATTATTTGAGTATTTTAATAATAAAAAATTAGCGGACAATATTATTATTTTTTGGGAAGAAAATATTAAAATTAAAAAAGCTAAAAATGCCCAAACGCCGATGCTTATAGATTCAAGTGGGAAAGAAAAAGCTTTATTAAAAAAGCCGGCGGAGTTTTTTAAATTTTTAGCCGGTCAAAAATATGCTTATAGTTTTAATGTATTAAGTAACACTGAGGCGGCTATTTGGGTTAAAAAACAAACGGCTTTGCGTGGCGGAAAAATTGGAGTAAAAGCCGCTGAAATATTAGTTGGCTTAGTCGGTAATGATGGTTGGCAGATCAATAATGAGTTAGATAAACTAATAAGTTATAAAATGGCCGGACAGCTAACTAAAGATAGCGCTGAGATAGAAGTCGATGATGTTAAAAAATTAGTAAGAGGAAATTTTAGTGATAACATTTTTGCTTTAACCGATGCTTTAAGTTTAAAAAACAAAGTTTTAGCCGCTAGGCTTTTAGATGAGCAGGTTGAAGCTGGCTTAAGCGACGGCTATTTATTAAATATGTTCGTGAGACAAGTTAAAATTTTATTGCAGATTAAACAAGCGCTTGAATCAGGTTTAAGCCCGCGCCAAATAGCCAGTCATTTAAAAATTCATCCCTTCGTTGCGCAAAAAGGTATAGAGCAGGCGCGCTATTTCACTTTGCCTGTTTTAAAAAATATTTTAAACAATTTGGTAAAAATTGATTATAATGTTAAATCCGGGAGAGGCGATTATCTAACTGGCCTAAATATTCTTATCGCTAAATTATAATTTTTGTTTATAAAGCATAATAAAAACCCCTTAGAAGGGGTTTTTATATTTTAAATTTATTTATTTTTTTAAAGATTGATTTAATTTTTTATGCAGTCTGGATTTTTTGCGGTTATTGGTGTTCTTTTTTATTATACCTTTACCAGCCGCTTTATCTAAAGCACGTAAAGTTTTTTCTACCAATTCTTTAGCCTTAGGATCTTTAGTTTCAATGGCTTTTCGGCATTTTTTAATTAAATCTTTTAAGTTGTCTTGGGTTTTTTTATTGCGCATTTGGCGTTTTTTTGATTTGCGCAACTCTTTTTTAGCTGATGCTGTATTTGGCATAAATTACTTTAATTAATTAATTTGTGTGAGAGATTTTATAATACTAACATACCATTTATTATTTTTCAAGACTTCTTTATGGTTTGGCTAAAACTTAGTTTATTTATAATTTTTAATTAAAAAAGCTCCCTGTTTATTTTAGGAAGCTTGTGAGGGAGATTTTTAGAGAAGCTTTTTTTAGTTTAAATTTTTAACCCGCCAAAGGGGTTATGGGTTAAATTTTGCTCAGTGCCAAGGCCCACTAATACATCATAAGCGTTGGCTTCGGAAAGATTTTCTTCCATTTTTGAAATGTGGATTTCATGCCCGGTTGAATTTTTCGGCTCAACAAGCATATAAGTAATTTTTTTGTCATTGAGCATAAAAAATGTTTTTGTCCCGGTAACGCTTCCATTGCGGCTCAAACTTTCTTCGACAAACCCAGAAAATTTTTTGCCATGTTTTTGTCTTATAAAATTTTTTAATTCTGCGGCCGCCCATTCTTTTCTTTTTGAACTATGGGAGTTAAAGATATCTTCTGGCATGATTATGTTTCCGACAATATTTCCTTCAGTAAAAATATTAGACATAAACATATCTTCTTTATTGAATTTTTATTGCATTTTTTAATGAACAGTTTATTATATTATAGAATAAACAATTTGTCAATAATTATTAAATCTATGAGTTTGCAGTTTTAATTATTAAACTCTATTTTTCTTTAAAATTTTATAAGCTAAGAAACCTAAGGATAATAAAATTATTGTGAGGCTAATAAATTGCGGGAAGCGTAAACCAGATAAAATTGGCGTGGTGTCGATGCGAATAAATTCTATAAAAAATCTTAATAAAGAATATAAAACAGCGTAAATTATTACGCTTAATATATGGTTAAATTCTAAAAATTTTTGTTTTTTTATTAAACAAATTTGCCAGCAGATAAGAATAAAAAATATTATTAAATTTCCGATTGATTCATATAAAAAAGTCGGATGAAAATAAGTATAATCAAAATATTGCCAAGGCCTATGAATAATATCTATTGGTATGCCCCAGGGTAAATTAGTCGGATAGCCAAATAATTCTTGATTAAAATAATTGCCAAATCGACCAAAAGCTTGCCCTAGCGGTAAAACCGTTGCGGTTATAGCGGCGAGCTGCCAAAAATTATAATTATATTTTTTCGCGTAAAAATAAAGAGCCAGACCGCCGCCGATTAAGGCGCCATGAATAGCCAGACCGCCTTGCCAAATTTTAAAAATATCTAAAAGATGATTTGAAAAATAAGACCATTCTAAAATAACATCATAAATTCGCGCGCCGATTATACCGCTAATAATCAGCCAAAAAGCCAGATCAATTATAATGTCTATTTTTAAATTATATAGCTTAGCTAAATACCAGGCCGCAATAATCGCGGCCACTGCACTTAGCAAAATAAAAAAACCATACCAATAAATATTAAATCCATTGAATGAAAATAGAATTGGCGAGGGATTGAATGTATGAAAAAAGTTAACCATGTTAATAAATTATTGTCATTCCGGCCTCAGAGCCGGAATCCAGGATTCAGTAGAATAAAATTGGTATTATCTATTTTCTAAGTAAACATTCTAATAAGTTTATTATACATTTTATTAATATAGTTATTTGTGACGCTTCGCTAGGACTTACTTTTTATGACTAAAAAGTAAGCAAAAAGTCTCGGGGAGTTCCGATTGGCTATCACGTTGATTGTTATTAGTTCTGTAAGCAATGTCGCCAACTCCACTCCCCGAACCCCTATAGTGATTTTGAAATATTAACTATAATTTTTTAAACCTGGCCCTAAATTTAATAGGCCAGCAGATACAATTTTATAATATATTCTTATTTTCCCCCGAAAGTAAAGTTTAGTCAAATAAAAAAGAGGATCTTATAAAAACGATCCTCTGTTTGCCTTAGTTAAAAGGGAAATTATTCGTTGGGTTGACAGGTTTTTCCGCTATGTTCTTTTAAAAAGTCATCCCAGTTGACTTCTTCCACTTTTACAAATTTTTTGAACAAGAACAGTAATAAAGATGTTATAGCTACGAAACTGATTATGGTTTTTTCCACTACCGACGACCAGAATATCCGGTCATCAGGGCTCGCTTGGTTGAAATAAACAGTTAATAACATGCCAATAATCAATGAACCGCAAGTTATCACGACAAATACATAAAAAAACACCCAAAACTTAGAACTAGTTTTCATTTTTTTACCATCCTTTCTTTTATTTTTATTTTAATTTTTTTAAAAGGTCATTAATTAATTACATTTTGCCTTAATTTATAATTTTAGTCAATAAAAGAAAACCGGTGATCTAATGAAGATTGATCACCGGCCGGATTTTGCCTGGATGCAGGGTTATCTCCAGGCTAGGCTCCTTCTTATTTTGGCTAAAGAACTGAGGTATTTTTCCTTCGCAATTTCTGTGAAATATGAAATAAGAAGGCTGATTTTTTTCTTCAGATTTGGATTCTTTGTCCGGTAGGTGTAGACAAAAGATCCAACAGCTGAACCATTCTTGCGATTGCTGTTCATGACTATGGGTTGTTTTTTGGTTATATCATTTTTTTCTGAAACAAAATAAACGGCGCCGGCAATAGAAAAGAACATAGCTATTACAATTGTAGCAATACCTAACGGCGCAATAAATTTGCCATTAATCTGACCCAATAATATGGTCAACACCGATAAAGTTATTATTGAAGAAATTCCTGCTATTGTAATTTTTTCTCTTGGACTTAAAGTTTTCATGATTTTTCCTCCTAAAAAATTTTATTTTTATTACCCTGAAACTGCCAATAAATAAAAGTTAAATAGCAATTTCAGGGTAATAAATGTTTGAAAAGAGCATAAAAGTATTATTTTAGTATATCATATTTATAATATTTTGTCAAGTTATTAAGATAAAATAAGAGCAGGTTATTAACCTACTCTTATTAAAAATGGCTTATTTTTGCAATTTTTTCTCTGTTTTTAAAATTGCTAAAGTTGTTTTTATCACTGTGTCAGGATTTAATGAAATACTGTCTATACGGCACTCAACTAACATTTGGGCAAAGTCAGGAAAATCGCTCGGAGCTTGACCGCAAATACCAACTTTTCTTTTAGTTTTTTTACTGACCGAAATTAATTGTTTAATCAACATTTTTACAGATTCATTTTTTTCATTGCTGATGCCGGCGATTTTTAAAGTTCCGGCATCACGATCTATACCCATAGTCAGCTGAGTTAAATCGTTTGAACCAATAGAAAAACCGTCAAAGACTTTGGCAAATTCTTCTGCTAAAATTATGTTAGTTGGAATTTCAGCCATAACATAAACTTGCAATCCGTTTTTTCCTTGCTTTAGGCCGTTTTTACTCATAATGGAAATAACTTGTTTGCCTTCGTCAATCGTGCGACAAAAAGGAATCATAACTTTTAAGTTAGTCAAACCCATTTCATCGCGCACTTTTTTGCAAGCCATACATTCTAAAGCAAAGGCCGGCGCAAATTTCGGATCATAATAGCGTGAAGCGCCGCGCCAGCCGATCATGGGATTTGATTCAATCGGTTCATATTCTTTTCCGCCGATTAAATTAGCATATTCGTTAGTTTTAAAATCAGAAAATCTTATAATTACGTCTTTAGGATAAAAGGCAGCGCAAATTATGGCGATACCTTCGGCCAGTTTGTCTATAAAATATTGTTTTTTGTCTTTATAGCCAGCGGTTAATTCGTCAATTTTCTTTTTAACTTTTTTATCTTTAAGTTTGGCATAATTTAATAAAGCCAGCGGGTGAATTTTTATTTGGTCGTTAATAATAAATTCTTCGCGCGCTAAGCCTACGCCGTCGTTGGGAATAAAAGAAGATTGAAAAGCAATATCCGGCGAGCCTATATTCATCATGATTTTAGTTTTTGGACGAGTTAAATTTTTAATGCTAGTTTTATTAATTTTAAACGGCAGTTTTCCTTCATAAACAAAACCCGCATCGCCTTCGGCGCAACTAACTGTTACATTTTGTCCGGTTTTAATTTTTTTAGAAACATCGCTTGTGCCTACAACACAAGGAATGCCTAATTCGCGAGAAACAATCGCCGCATGGCAGGTACGTCCGCCTTTATCAGTAACGATAGCCGAAGCGATTTTCATAATCGGCTCCCAATCCGGGTCGGTCATGTCAGTTACTAAAACTTCACCTGGTTTAAATTTAGCAATATCTTTTATATCCATAATTCTATTGGCAATTCCGGCGCCTATGCGATTACCTACGCTTTTACCCTCGGAAATAACTCGACCCTTTTTTTCTAGGACATATTCTTCAATTACGCTATAATCGCGCACGCTATGGATAGTTTCCGGGCGGGCTTGTATAATATAAAGTTGATTTTCTTGCCCGTCTAAAGCCCATTCGATATCCATGGGTCGGCCATAATGTTTTTCTATTTTCATGGCCCAATCGCCTAATTTTGAAACTTGTGCGTCGGTAATTGATTGTTTGTTTTGCTCGTTGGTTGGCACTTTTACATCTTTAACCGGATGTTTGGGGTCAGAGCTATAAACCATTTTTATTTTTTTAGTTGAGATAGAATGAGAAATTATTTTTTTAGTTGGTTTAAAAAAGTAAAATTCATCGGGGTCAACTTTACCCTGAACAATGTTTTCGCCTAAGCCATAAATTGAACTAATTAAAACAACTTTATTAAAGCCTGATTCAGTATCAATAGTAAAAATTACGCCCGAGGAGGCCAAATCGGAACGAATCATTTTTTGTACGCCTACCGATAAAGCGATTTTAAAATGGTCAAAACCTTTATCCACGCGATAAGAAATAGCACGGTTAGTAAATAATGAAGCAATACATTTTTTTACCGCCAATAACAGCTCAGCTTCCCCAGAAATATTTAAATAAGTTTCTTGTTGTCCGGCAAAACTAGCATCTGGCAAATCTTCGGCCGTGGCCGAAGAACGAACCGCTACATGAAGATTTTTAGTTTTATAAAATTGAGATAGTTTTTTATAAGCTTCAATAATTTCTTTACTTAAATCTTTAGGAAAATCAGTAGCCACAATTAATTTTCTGACTTCTGCGCCGCGCTTTACCAAGTCTATAACATTTCTTGTATTTAAACCGCTAAGAATTTTTTTAATATTTTTTTTAAGGCCAGTACTTTCTAAAAAATAATTATAAGCTTTAGCCGTAGTCGCAAAACCATTGGGCACTTTTATGCCTTGACCGGCTAATTTTTTATACATTTCTCCGAGTGAAGCATTTTTTCCTCCGACTTGCGGCACGTCTTTAATATTTGTTTCATTAAAAAATTTAATAAATTTGGACATAAATTAAATTGTCATTGCGAGGATAGCCGGCGATGAAGCAATTTCACAAATGATAAATTTGATTGATAAATTATATTTTAATCTAAGCTCATTGTTTGTGAGATTGCTTCGCTCCTTTTATTCGTTCGCAATGACGATATGTTTACAGATTAATTTTTTTGCTAAGTTCGTAGATGTAAGGAATTTTCCACCAAGTTCCTTCCAGGGTTTTTAAAATGCCGATAATAGAGACGACAATAATAGCTAAGCCAAGTAGCCAACCGATTAAAGGAAACCAGGATAAAAAGCTCAAAATAAATAAAATCAAGCCTTGTTTGGCATGAAATTGGCAGAATTTTGAGTGTTTTTTACCTAAAAGCGGAATTAAAAACAAAATCCAAATATAAGATAAAACCGCCACGGTTTTATTCTTTTCTATATCTGGGTCTGGCGAAGTTTGCATATTTTTTTCTTCAACCATAGTTTTATATTTAATAATTAATATTCTTATTATATAATAGCATAATTTTTGATATAATTGAATTACAATTGACAAAAAGCTTTAGATAATTAAAAATGAGAAAATACGCCTTATTATTAAGGCAGTATAAGCAGGCGTGGCGGAATTGGTATACGCGCTAGCCTTAGGAGCTAGTGGATTTATCCATGAGAGTTCAAGTCTCTCCGCCTGCACCAAAAAAACAAATAAAATAATTTTTTAGGAGGTGCAATATGAGAGGTAATGCTTCTGGCGTAAGGTGCAAAAATGGCAAAAGGCTTAATCGCGGCAGCAGTTCAATGACAAAAACAAAGGAGGATAAAAATAAAAAAACAACATGGCTATTACGTATTGGCAGGGCCGATCAAATCAATTAATTAAGAAGTATTTGTTTTTTAAAATCCCGTCATTTTAATCACGGGATTTTTTATTTAATAAATTTAAATATAATTCAGTTGAAAACTAATTATATCTTTGCTAATATTAAAGCGTAATTAATTTAAATATTTATGTCTCGTAAAAAAACTTATGTTATTTCTATCGGCGGTTCTCTAATAGTCCCGCCCGAAGGTGTTGATTGGCATTTTTTAAAAAATTTTCGCAGCTTAATTTTAGAAAAGATAAAACAGGGCAGCAAGTTTTTTTTAATTGCCGGCGGCGGCAAAACTAGCCGTAATTATGTCGAAGCGGCTTCACGAGTAGTAAAAATTGAACGCGATGATTTGGATTGGTTAGGCATTCATGCTACCAGATTAAATGCGCATTTATTAAGAACAATTTTTCGCGATCAAGCTAATCCGGAAATAATAAAAAATCCGACTTTTAGGCTATATAGCGAGAAAAATATTATGGTGGCTTCGGGCTGGAAACCGGGTTGGTCGACTGATTATGTCGCTACCATGATAGCGCAGGAATATGATGCAAAAACAATTTTAAATTTGTCCAACATTGATTATGTTTATGACAAAGATCCAAATAAACATAAAGACGCGAAAATTAAAACTAAAATGAATTGGGTTGAATTTAGAAAATTGGTGGGGAATAAATGGTCGCCGAGCTTAAATGCGCCGTTTGATCCGATTGCTTCTAAAAAAGCTCAGGAATTAGGTTTAGAAGTTATTATTATGAACGGTAAAAATATAGCCAATTTAAAAAATTGCTTAGAAGGAAAAAAATTTAAAGGTACGGTAATAAAATAATTTATAATAATAAATTTTTATGTGCAAAAAAGGAGGGTTTTTTTATTTGATAAAAATTATTGTAATCCTGGCGTTAGTTGGCGCGGGATTTTTTTGTGCTAAAAAAATTGCTGCCAGCCAGAGTATTTTAATTAATGAAATTCAAATTTATCCGACTGAAAGCAGATTTATAGAATTATATAACCCTAATGATTTCCCCGTGGATTTAACGGATTGGTATTTACAAAGAAAAACGCAGACCGGCAGCAGTTTTACTTCACTTGTTTCTAAAACTTATTTTAATGGTAAATCGATAGGCGCTTACGGGTATTTTTTAATTTATAGAAGCGCTTTATCTAATAGCGATATTGTTTTAAATACTTTAACTTTAAGTGAAGCTAATACTTTGCAACTAAAAAATTCCGACGGTGATATAGTTGATAAAGTCGGTTGGGGCGCGGTTAGCGATTGTGAAGGATCTTGTGCATTATCTCCAACGGAAAATCAAAGTCTCCAAAGAAAGTTTCAGAATAATATTTTTGTAGACGCCGGCAATAATGCCGAAGATTTTGAAATTAAAAGTTGTCCAAGCCCTAAAGCGCAGGAGGCTATCTGCCAGGATGAAAATTCTAATAATTCTGGCGATGGAAATAATAATGCTACTTCAACACCAATTATATCAACCGACGAAAATACAGCTACATCAACTAGCCAGTCGGAAAGCGCGTCAGACTCTTCTTCGGCTGATATGCAAAGTAATAATTTTGGCGATTTAGTAATTAATGAATTGGTATCCGATCCAGCTGATAATGACGTGGAGTGGATAGAAATATACAATAAAACCAGCCATAATATTGATTTAAGCGGTTGGTGGATTGAAGACGGTAGCAAAACTAAAACTATTTTAAGCGAAGAATTAGGAGTTAGCGGGTCTGATCGTTATAAAGTTATTGAAAAACCTAATGGAAATTTAAATAATAGCGGAGACATAATAATTTTATATGATTCTACCGGAAAAATAATTGATCAAGTTGTTTATGGAAATTGGAACGACGGCAATATAGAAGATAACGCGCCGGCAGCGGCAGATCCAGGCAGCACAGCTAGAAAATTTGATGGCAATAATACTTACAATAATTTTTATGATTTTGATTTTACTTTAAAACCAACCAAAGGTTCAAGCAACATTATCCAAAAAGAAGATGAGACTAGCGCACAAGCTAAAATAGGCTTGGATTTTAGCAATGATATTTTAATTTCTGAAATATTGCCAAATCCGATCGGCGATGATACTAAACTTGAATTTATAGAAATCTATAATGCCGGTCAAAGAGAAATAAATTTAACCGGTTGGAGTTTAAGTAATGAGAATAATAAAAAGGTTAATTTAGAAAAAATTGCTACCAGCACGATTATCAAAGCCGGAGAATATTTGGCTTTTTACCGGCCACAGACAAAGATAGTTTTATATAATGATCAGGGACAAATAAAATTATTTCAGCCTTTAGCTGAAAAACCATTTATGGAAGTAAATTATAAAAACGTCAAAGAAGGTCAAAGTTATAATCTGATAAATATAAAAATAATAAATGAATGGGTTTGGAGTGAAACAATTACTCCGGGAGCTGCTAATATTGCCAAAGCCATAAACCATGCGCCAGAAGCGGAATTTAGTTTGCCTCAAGCAGTTTTAACCGGCCAGCCGATTATTTTTGACAGTTCAGATAGTGCCGATCAGGATAATGACAAATTAACATTTAGCTGGGATTTTGGCGATGGATTTAAAAATAATTTAGCTAATCCCGAACATACATATTTAAAAGCTGGAATTTATAAAATTAAATTAGAAGTTAGCGACGGTCAGACCGCGGTGCAAAAAGAAAAAAGCATAACAGTTGTTAATACGGTTGGAGAATTGCAAAAAATTAATGAATTTAATTTAGATCTAGAAGCCATTGAAGTTTATAGCGGACTAATAATTAATGAATTTATGCCAAATCCGTCTGGAGCAGATATAAATAATGAATGGATAGAATTTAAAAATCAAAGTTTAGAGAAGATAGATTTATTAAATTGGCGAATTGAGAATAGCAATGGTAAATATAGGTTTAGCGAAAGTAAAATCATAGAGCCGGGCGCTTTTTATATTTTAAAAAACAGTCAAAGCAAATTAGCCTTAAAAAATTCCGATGATTTTATAAATTTATATAATAATAAAAATGAATTAGTTGATAGCGTTGAGTATTTAGACGCAATTGAAAAAGCATCTTACGCGCGCGGCGCTAATAATAAATGGTTTTGGACGACCAAATTGACCCTTGAGCAAGAAAATATTATTAGTTTATCAGATAATGCATTAGTTCAGGTTTTAGGCTCTAAAATAAGCGCATCCGGCTATATAGAAATTGATTTGGAAAAAGTCAAAGAGCTGGAAATCGGCAGCCAGGTTAAAATAAAAGGAGTAGTAGCGGTTGAGCCAGGAATTTTAGGCGCGCAATTTTTTTATATTATCAGTTTGCCTATTAATATAGAAGACATGGTTAATAAGCCGGGTCTGCAAATTTATAATTATAAAAAAGATTTCCCAGTTTTAAGAATTGGCGATTATATAGAAGTAGCTGGAGAATTGGCGCAAACACAAGGTGAGTTAAGAATAAAAACTAAAAATAAAGACGATATTAAAATATTAGAAGCTAACCAGCAAGCATTATCCTTAGCTTTAAAAGCAGATGAAATCGGCGAAGGAAATATCGGGCAACTTTTAACTATCAGCGGAGAAATTACCGACAAAAAAAGCACTTCATTATATATTGATGATGGCAGTGATGAAATTTTTGTTTATATAAAAAGTAATACCGGCATAAGTCTAAAAGATTTTTCGGTCGGACAAAAAGTTATGGTAACCGGCATTTTATCTAAAACTCAAACCGGCCTTAGATTATTGCCACGTTGTCAGGAAGATATTGTTTTAAATAATTCTAATAACGAATTAAATCCCCGAGTTTTAGGCGAAGTAACTTCGTCTGAAGAATGGGATTTGGCTAAGCGCGATAAAAAATTAGAACTATTTAAATACTTATTAATTATCTCTAGCGGCGTGATAATTTTATTAACGTTTTTATTTGTTAGAGCTAAAAGAAAAAGTTAATTTTATTAGCTTGACATCAGGCAATTTTTTGGTTAATGTTTAAATAATTTAAACGGAATTAATTGGGATAATTATTAATCTATAACTGTAAAAAATTTAGTAAACACTATTAATAAGGTCGTGTCCAACACAAGCGGGTGAGAAGGACTATGCGTCATAAAAGATTAATTATTCTATAAATTTTATACGGAGGTCGTTATACAGCAGTATAAAAAACCAAAAATTCCATACCAACAAAGGAACATAAATGAAGCAATTTTACGGGCAAAAAGCACCTTAAGACAGGGAAAAAAGTAAGAGTGATTTTATAAACAAAATAGCCCATATTTTATTCCCGATATCTTAAAAATCAAAAAGCAAATTGCTCCCGCTCAAATTAAAATTAGGGCGGGTTTTTTTATTGGCAAAATATGTTATAATTAATAATGGCGAAACAGATTGTGAATTTGCCAGTTTATTTTAATTAAAAACTGTCGCGCTCGTTTAGGCGGGTTGGCGGCAATAAAAAAATGGCTAGACGCAGAAGAAAATTTAACTCATTGGATTATATAAAATTACCTAAAGTCGATATAGACCCTGAAATGAAAAGGGGTATTTTTATTATTCTTATTTTAGCCTTTGGCGCGATTAGTTTTTTAAGCCTGTTTGGTTTAGCTGAAGGTTTAGGCAAATACTTAGAGCAAGGTATTATATTTTTATTTGGTTGGGGTAAATGGTTATTTCCTTTAACTGTTATGGCGCTTGGCTTTTTAATGTATAATCGGGATAAAGATTGGTTTAGAGGAGCAAATTATTTAGGTTTATTTATTTTTCTTTTATCTTTTAGCGCTTTTTTACATATTTTAGTCGGGCAGGATAATTGGCAGTCGGCGATAGAACAGGGCGCAGGCGGTGGTTATATTGGTTACGGCATTCTTAATATTTTTAATAAAATCATGGGTTTTTGGGCTAGTTTGATTGTTGTAGTATGTCTGATTTTAATTTCGTTAATGCTTATGCTTAACGCCACTTTAGAATCTTTAATCGGCAGAGAAAGTTGGTTTATTAAAATGTTTTATCCAATTAATTTTATCTATAATAAAATTTTTAATAGAAATAGAAATCAGGAGTTTGAAGATGAATCTGAATTTGACGAGCCTGAGCCAGAAGAAGAGGAAGAAGAAATTATAGAAAGTGAAGATGACGTGCAAGCTATAAGCGAAGTTCCAGAATTTTTTAAACATAAAGTTAAAAATACTGCTGATGAAAGTGAAGATAAAATCAAAGAAGATAAAACAGCAGCTAAAGGCAGCGGTTGGAAACAAACTCATGTACAAATTGATTTACCTATAGATTTGTTAAATGCTAAAATTGGCAAACCGACTTCTGGGGATATTAAAAATAACATGATGATTATTCAACGCACTTTAGAAAACTTTGGCATTCCGGTAGAAATGGGAGAGGTTAATGTAGGGCCAACCGTAACTCAATATACTTTAAAACCGGCCGAGGGTATAAAATTAACTAAAATTACTACTTTAAGTAATGATTTAGCCTTGTCTTTAGCCGCTCATCCAATCAGAATTGAAGCGCCAATTCCGGGTAAATCTTTAGTGGGCGTTGAAGTGCCTAATCAGACTAAGGCGATTGTCGGTTTAAGAGAAGTTTTATCCGGAGATTTATTTAAAAATAGGAAAAACAACGTTATGGTTGCTTTAGGTAAGGATGTGGCCGGTAAAGTTTGGTTAGACGATTTATCAAAAATGCCTCATTTGCTCGTAGCTGGTGCAACTAATTCCGGCAAATCAGTTTGTTTAAATGCCATTATTATAAGTTTACTTTATCAAAATAATCCGGATGATTTACGTTTTATTATGGTTGATCCTAAGCGAGTTGAATTACCGGTTTATAACGGCATACCTCATCTTTTAACGCCGGTTATTACTGAAGTTGGAAAAACTATCAATGCTTTAAAATGGTGTTTAAATGAGATGGATCGCCGTTTTGAAATTTTAGCTAAATCAGGGAAAAGAAATATTGCGAGTTATAATGAAATAGGTAAAGAAAAAATGCCATATATTATTTTTATTATTGATGAATTAGCCGATTTAATGGTTGCGGCCGGGCGAGACGTGGAAGCTAGTATTATAAGATTAGCGCAGATGGCGCGAGCCGTAGGTATACATTTGATTTTAGCCACACAAAGACCAAGCGTTGATGTTATTACTGGGTTAATTAAAGCTAATATGCCAGCGCGCATTGCATTTTCCGTGGCTTCGGGCATTGATTCGCGCACTATTTTAGATGCATTAGGCGCGGAAAAATTATTAGGCCGGGGCGATATGTTGTTTACTACGGCGGAAATTTCTAAGCCAAGAAGATTACAAGGCGCTTTTGTCAGTGATAATGAAATTAAAAGAATTGTAAATTATATTAAAGATCGTTCTAATGAACCGCAATACATCGAAGGTATAACCGATCATCAAAAAGTTAAAGGTATCGCCGGCGTTGGTTTAGCTGGAAGCGGCGAAGATTCGGATGAATTATTTGAGGAAGCTAAAGAATTAATTATTAATTCAGGTAAAGCCTCGGCGTCATATTTGCAGCGTCGTCTAAGCATCGGTTATGCACGTGCGGCCCGACTTTTAGATTTATTAGAAGAGGCCGGCGTTATAAGCGCTGGCAATGGCGCTAAACCAAGAGAAATCTTGATAACCCGTGAGCAGTATGATAATATGATAAACCAAGGAATTAGCGGAGTAAATTTGCATAAACGCGAAGAATCAGTAGCGCCAGATGAATATTTGCCGGATGAAGAAGAGGTAGAAGAAGTCTCGGAAGATGAAGTTGATTTAGAAGAAGAAAGCATCGAAGAAGAATCATCTTCACAACAAGATGTTGACGAAGAAGCTGATGATGAGGCAGCAGAATTAATGGATGATCCGGCAAAAAATTCCAGCGGCGTAAAATCGCAGGATGACGAAGGAAAATATTTTTCAAGATAAAAATTAAAAAATAAATTTATGTATATAACTTGGTTAGGACAATCATGTTTTAAATTACAAGACAAAACCGGCTCAGACGGAATAATTTTAGTTACTGATCCATATAATGATGCAGGAGGTTTAAAAATGCCGCATTTTGAAGCTGATATCGTGACGGTTTCTCATAATCATGCTGATCACAATAATACCGGCGCTTTGCGTGGCAACCCTTTTTTAATAAATATGGCTGGTGAATATGAAATTAAAAATGTTTTTGTTGAGGGCGTAGAATCGTGGCATGATGAAAAAAATGGTGATGAAAAAGGCGGTAATATTATTTATCGGATTGAAATGGAAGATATATCAATTACTCATCTGGGCGACTTAGGCCATGTTTTAGACGCTAAGCAGTTAGAAAAATTAGAAGGCACAGACATATTATTAATCCCGGTTGGAGGTAAATATACAATTAATGCTGCTAAGGCAGTTGAAGTTATTTCCCAGATTGAACCGCGCATTGTTATCCCAATGCACTATAAAATACCGGGCTTAAAAATAGATATTGACGGTTTAGAAAAATTTGTAAAAGAATTAGGAATTAAGCCAAGAAACGAAGAAAAATTAAAAATTACTAAAAAAGATTTGCCGCAGGAAGATATGGAATTAGTAGTGTTGAGCGTATAAAATTATTTTTTAAAATTTTAAAACATAAAACTCCGTTTAAGCGGAGTTTTATAGTATCAAATTTATTTAATATTAGCCATAAAAATGTATTTTATAAGACATTATTTTTTGTGGTAAAAAGTGTTTACTTTTTAAAATTTTTTTGTTATAATTTAAGTAGTTTTAAACTCTTTTAAAGAGTAATTTTTAAGTATTATTTTATGGTAAAAGGGGGGCGAAAAAAATTAAAAGTCAATATAAAAAACGATAAGAAAAGTAATAAAAAAACCAGTGAAGAGATTTTAGAAAAAAGAACTAATGAAGATATAGAAATGGAAAAAATAGTTTTTATGCGGATTGGCGTAGCTTGTTTTATGGTTATTTTTTTTATTGTTTGGATTTTTAATTTAAAATATCAGTTTAAAATTAATTCTAATAATATCAGCAAAAATTCTTTCGATTGGCAGCAAACCAGAACTGAATTGGATAAAACTTTTAAACAAATTAAAGATGGTATGGCACAAATTAAAGAAACGCAAACGGTTGCACAGAATTCTGCTGCTAGCGAAACAACCTTAACTAATAAACAGATAGATTCGTTAAAAATAAAGTTAATGAATGAAGTTGTGGCTACAAGTACGATAGCTAGCACAACGGCTACAAGTACGATAATTAATATTAAATAAAAATTTTTATATATGCCTAAAAAAATATTAAAGTCCTCTTCCACTAAAGCTATGAAGGCCAAGAAGAAAAAAATTAGCTCACTTCGCCAGCCAGTCTCACCGAGCCTAAATAAAAAAAGCGAGGTAAAAAAACAACCAGCTAAAAAATTTGAAATTCAAAAATCTAAACTAAAAAAAGATATAGAAATTGAACAAACGGAAAAAAAAGTTGAAGTTGCTTCCGAGGCGATTGAACAACAGGAAGGAAAAAATGGCGTTGGATCAATTGCTAATTTAACGGTGGTAAAAAAAGAAAAAACTGAATATGGCATAGTAGAGCCGCAGCCGATTAACGATGAAATGCGTAAGTCATATTTGGATTATGCTATGAGCGTAATCGTTTCTCGAGCTTTACCTGATGTGCGCGATGGTCTTAAACCTGTCCATAGAAGAATTTTATATGCCATGTGGAACATCGGCTTAAGATCAGGAGCAAAATTTAGAAAATCAGCTACAGTAGTCGGAGAAGTTTTAGGTAAATATCACCCTCATGGCGATAGCGCAGTTTACGATTCCATGGTGAGAATGGCCCAAGATTTTTCTATGCGTTATACTTTGGTCCGTGGCCAGGGAAATTTTGGCTCTATGGATGGAGATAGCGCCGCGGCTATGCGTTATACTGAGGCTAAATTATCTTCTATTTCTGAGGAATTATTATTTGATATTGAAAAAAATACTGTTGATTTTATTCCTAATTTTGATGGCTCACATCAGGAACCTCGCGTTCTGCCGGCTAAACTTCCTAATTTACTTTTAAACGGAACAATGGGCATAGCCGTGGGCATGGCTACTAATATTCCGCCGCATAATTTAAAAGAATTAGCCGATGCCATAATTTATTTGATTGGCAAGCCAGATGCTACGGTTGAAGATTTAATGCAGTTTGTTAAAGGTCCTGATTTTCCGACTGGCGGCGTGATTTATAATCAAAAAGATATTTTACAGGCCTATGCCACGGGTAAAGGAGGCATTGTTATGCGCGGCGTGGCTGAAGTTGTAGAAAGTAAAAATGGCACATTTCAAATAGTTATTTCCGAAATACCTTACCAAGTTAACAAAGCGGCTTTGGTTGAAAAAATTGCTGAGTTAGTAAAAGATAAAAAAATAGAGGGCATAAAAGATTTGCGCGATGAATCAGATAAAGATGGAGTGCGCGTTGTAGTTGATTTAAAAAAAGATGCCTATCCTAAAAAGATTTTAAACAGTTTGTTTAAAATGACTCAACTACAGGAAACTTTTCATGTTAACATGCTAGCTTTAGTTGATGGCATTCAGCCTAAAGTTTTAACTTTAAAGATGGTTTTAGAAGAATATATCAAACATCGCATAGAAGTAGTGAAACGCCGCACTCAATTTGATTTAGATAAAGCTAAAGAGCGCGCTCATATTTTAGAAGGTTTAATGATCGCTTTAAACAATATTGACGCGGTTATTAAAGTAATAAAAGCTTCAAAAGATAAAGAAGTAGCCAAAGTTAATTTAATTAAGAAGTTTAAATTATCTGAACGGCAAGCCTTAGCTATTTTGGATATGAAATTATCCACTTTAGCTAATTTAGAAAGATTAAAAATTGAAAATGAATTAAAAGATAAGCGCGCTCTTATAAAAGAACTAGACGCTATTTTAAAATCAGCAGTTAAAATAAAAGATATTATTAAGAAAGAAACAAAAGACTTAACAGAAAAATTTGGTGATGATAGAAAAACTAAAGTTTTAGCGCATGGCGTTAAAGAATTTTCGGTTGAAGATTTAGTTCCTAATGAAGACGCAGTGGTTATGATGACGCGCGATGGCTATATTAAACGTACGGCCCCGGATACTTTTAAGGTGCAGGGACGTGGCGGCAAAGGCGTTATAGGGTTAACCACCAAAGAGGAAGATATGGTTGATTTTATGTTTACCACTCTAACTCATAATGATTTATTATTTTTTACTACTAAAGGTAGAGTTTTTCAGCTTAAGGCCTATGAAATTCCCCAAGCCACTAGGACGGCCAAAGGTACGCCGATAGTTAATTTTTTGCAATTGGCGGGAGGAGAGAAAGTCACTTCAATTTTGCCTTTAGACAAATTATCTAAAAATAAATATTTATTTTTTGCTACCGAAAAAGGCTTAGTCAAGAAAGTTGAAATAAACGCTTTTTCAAACGTTAGGCGTTCAGGTTTAATTGCTATTAAAATAAAAGAAGATGATTCTCTTATTTGGGCTAAGCCAACTGACGGCGATGATCATATTGAATTAGTTACGGCTCAAGGCCAGGCGATTAGATTTAAAGAAAAAGATGTTCGCGATATGGGGCGCAATGCTGCCGGCGTTCGCGGAATTAGATTAAAAAAGAAAGAAGATACAGTCGTCGGTATGGGTATTATTAAAAATGATAAAGAAAAAATGAAAAAGTTTCAGTTATTAGCCATTTCGGAAAATGGTTTTGGCAAACGCACCCCGATTAATTTATATAAAGTTCAAGGCCGGGGTGGGTCAGGAATCAAAACTGCTAAAGTAACTTCTAAAACAGGTAAAATAATTAACGCTTTTGTTGTTAATGCTGAAGTTATGGCTGAAAAGGATTTGGTTATTATTTCAGAAAAAGGCCAAGTTATAAGATTAAAATTTAAGACAGTCAATCAATTGGGTCGCGATACTCAAGGAGTAAGGTTGATGAGATTTAAAGAAAGTTCTGATAAAGTCGCTTGCGTTACTTGGGTCTAAAATTTAAAGATAAATTTATTCTATTTATAATTTAACCCTTAATTATATGAAGAAAATTTTAATTGTGGAAGACGAACAATTTTTATCTGACATGTACAAAATGAAATTTGAACACGAGGGTTATAAAGCGGTGGTGGCTAAAGACGGACCGGAGGGTTTAGAATTAGCAAAAAAAGAAAAACCAGATTTAGTGCTTTTAGATTTGGTTTTGCCCGGCATGGATGGTTTTAAGGTTTTGTCAGAATTAAAAAAAGACTCAGCTACTAAAGGCATAAAAGTATTTATTTTTTCCAATCTCGGCCAGAATAGTGAAATAGAAAAAGGGGAAAAAACAGGCGCTGACGGGTATTTTATAAAAGCTAATATGACGCCTAGTCAATTAATGGAAAAGATAAATGGCCTTTTTAATGATAAAAAGGAAATTAAAAAGGATAAAAGTACACAGGTTAAAAAAGAAGATGATTATAAAATAGTTGAGAAAAAATCCGCTAGAATTTTATTAATTGAAGATGAGGAAGCGATTATAAATATGTATCAATTACGTTTTGAAAAAGAAGGTTTACAAATTGAAGTAGCACGCAATGGCGCCTGGGGTCTAAAATTGGCTAAGCAAAAAAAATTTGATGTTATACTTTTAGATATGGTTATGCCGGCCATGAATGGCTATGAAGCGATTAAAATTTTAAAGTCTGATGAAAATACTAAAAATTTACCAGTTATAATTTTATCTAATAGCGCGCAAGATGGGGACATTAAAAAAGCTAAAAAATTAGGCGCCGCCAACTACTTGTTAAAATCCATGATTACGCCGGCGAAATTAGTCGAGGAAGTTAAAAAATACTTAATTCTTTAAAAATCTTTTTAGAAGGGGTTTTTAATATCCGCCAGCTGGGGAATTAAAAAATATAATATATCAAATAAAAATTATGTCTGTAAAAATAAATAAGGATTTATGCATCGGTTGCGGAACTTGCGAAGCTTTATGCCCAGCAGTTTTTAAATTAACCGAAGAAGGTAAAGCTAGTGTCATTAACGAGGAACAAGCGCCATGCGCTAAAAATGCGGCAGAAAGCTGCCCGACGCAAGCGATAGAAGTAAAATAGTATTAAAGAAAACAACCCTGGATAGGGTTGTTTTTTATTACTTAAGATGATATATTATAATAAATTTTTATGAATTTATATGATATAAAAAAATTAAATATTCCGTCATCGCCTGGTAGCTACCAATTTTATAATAGCAAAGGTGAAATTATTTATATTGGCAAAGCGGCTAATTTAAAAAGCCGCGTTTTATCTTATTGGCAAAAAAGTGCGAATCATACGCCAGCTAAAAATAAAATGCTTAAGGAAATAAAAAAAATAAAATTAATTAAAACTGATAGTGAAATAGAGGCTTTGCTTTTGGAAGCTAATCTTATAAAAAAATATCAGCCATATTACAATGTTCTGTTGCGCGATGACAAAAGATTTTTGTATATTAAAATTTCTTTAGCTGACGAAATCCCCGGAGTTTTTTTAACTAGGACCGTTGATAAATCAGGAAAGTATTTTGGGCCGTTTACTAGCTCGCAGGCAGCCAAAGAAACTATTCGCGCACTTAGAAAAATTTTTCCTTACTGTAATATGAAAAAAATGCAGAAACGCCCTTGTTTTTATTATCAAGTTGGCCGTTGTTTGGGAGTTTGCGCTAATAAAATTAACCGGCAAGAATATTTAAAATTAGTAATTAAGCCGCTTATATTACTTCTAGAAGGAAAAAAGAAAAATGTAGTTAAAAATTTAGAAACAAGAATTAAAAAAATAGAAAAAAGTCATTGCGAAAATGAAGAATTGATAAAATTAAAGTATGAACTTAAAAACATTAAGTATGTTTTAGAAAATTCCAGAGTATTGAGCGTGGGAGAAAAATATGCCAATGATGTATTGGAATTAACAAAAATTTTAAATTTGCCAAAAATTCCTAAAAGAATAGAAGGTTATGACATAGCTAATATTTTTGGTAAAAACGCCGTTGGGTCAATGGTAGTATTTAGTGATGGTGAAGTTGATAAAAATCAGTATAGAAAATTTAAAATTAAAGTCGGGCAAGGCCAAGCTAATGATGTTGGTATGTTAAAAGAAATTTTAGAAAGAAGGTTTAATAATGATTGGCTATTGCCGGATTTAATAATTGTCGATGGTGGCAAGGCGCAATTAAATGCGGCTGGGCAAGTTATAAAAAAAAGAGGGTTAACAATTCCTCTTATTGCTATTTCCAAAGGAGAGGGTTTAAGATCTGCTTTAGCGGCTGATAAATTATTTTTTCCCGGGGAAAAGAAACCCCTGGTATTGCCTTTAGCTTCGCCAGCTTTACATTTAATTAAACGAGTACGTGATGAAGCGCACAGATTTGCTATTGGTTATCATAAAAAATTAAGAAGTCGTAGTTTTATAAAATAAAAACATGATTGATAAAGAATTTATTTATACTATATTTTCATGAAATTCAGCAATAATTTGGCGCGGTGTAATACCGTGTTTTTTGTTATATAACTCTTGAAAATTGCGACGGCGCTTAGTTTCATTGATGGCATAGTGCATGGCTGGCGTAACTTTATCGGCGTACATAATAACTTTACCTTCAAGATGGCGTGCAGCGCGTCCCATAGTCTGGATTAAAGATGTTTCATTGCGTAAAAAACCGGCCATATCAGCATCTAAAATAGCTACGAGCGAAACTTCAGGCAAGTCCAAACCTTCGCGCAAAAGATTTATGCCAACTAAAACATCATATTTACCTAAACGTAAATCGCGTAAAATATCTACCCGTTCTAAGGTTTCCACCTCGCTATGTAAATATTGGACTCTAATATCTTGCTCTCGCAAAAAAATAGTCAACTCTTCGGCCATGCGTTTTGTTAAAGTTGTAACTAAAGTTCTTTGACCCTTATTAGTTCTAATTTTTATTTCTTGTATAAGATTTTTAATTTGATCGCTGCTAGGCCTTACTTCAATTTCTGGGTCTAAAAGTCCAGTCGGTCTGATTAATTGTTCAACTACTTGGCGCGAATTTTTTATTTCATATTCAGATGGTGTGGCGCTAACATAAATAACTCGATTAATTTTTTTATTAAATTCTTCAAAGTTTAACGGTCGGTTATCACGAGCGCTAGGCAAGCGAAAACCAAAATCAATTAAAGTTTGTTTGCGCGATTGGTCGCCGGCGTACATACCGCGAATTTGCGGAATTGTAGCATGTGATTCGTCAATAAATATTAAAAAATCATTGGCGAAAAAATCAACTAATGTTTCTGGCGGCGAGCCGGGCGCGCGGCCCGAGAAATGTCTGGAATAATTTTCTATGCCATTACAATATCCAATTTCTTCGATCATTTCTAAATCATAATTAGTTTTTTTCTCTAATCGGTAAGCTTCAACTTCTTTACCTTGTTTAAGAAGTTCTTTAAGTCTTATTTTTAATTCTTGGCGGATAGTTTTTAAGCCGCGTTTTTGCTTTTCTTCTGGAGTTATAAAATGTTTGGCCGGTAAAATTGTTATTTCTTTTAGCTGGTGGCTGTTTTTAGCTTCAAATTGTTCGGCCCAAAGCGGTTGATTTTGTCCGGGCCGGGTATTATAAATTAGAATTTTTTCAATTTTTTCTCCAAAAACAGATATTTTTATAACACCTTCACCAGTAGCTAGATGAATATCAACATTTTCTCCTTTAACGCGAAAACTGCCACGTTTAAATTCTTTATCATCACGCGTATATTGGATTTTTACCAAATTTCTTAAAAGCTGGTTGCGTTTTATTGTTTGCCCAACCTTAAAATGTTGGCTCATAGCCTCATAATCGGCTCTTTCTCCTAAACCGTAAATGCAAGAAACGCTGGCTATAATTAAGACATCTTCACGATTTAGTAAAGATTGAGTGGCGGCATGGCGCAAGCGATCAATTTCTTCGTTAATAGTTGCTTCTTTTTCTATATAAGTATCGGTTTGCGGAATATAAGCCTCCGGCTGGTAATAATCGTAATAAGAAACAAAATAATGTACAGCGTTATCGGGAAAAAATTTTTTAAATTCTCCGTAGAGCTGGGCGGCTAAAGTTTTGTTATGAGAAATTATTAAAGTTGGTTTTTGAATCTTTTCTATTATTCCGGCCATAGTAAAAGTTTTTCCTGATCCTGTTACGCCTAATAATGTTTGGTCGCGGTAGTTTTTTTTCAGACCGTTAACAAGTTTAGCGATGGCTTCGGGCTGATCACCAGTAGGTTTAAATTTACTTTTGAGCAAAAATTTCGGCATAGCGATTTAATTAAGGTTTTTAACTAACTAAGTATAGCAAAAACTAAATAACTTGACAAGATTGTTTAGTTATGATAAACTATAAAATCACTTAAAAAACATATAAGAAAGGCCGATTTAAGCGGGTTAGGCACGACAAGCATGGGGATCTTCTTATAAGGCATAACATGGTTTACGAACTGTGTTTCGCCTTGTAGAAATTTTCTTGCCTGCCCGCTCAAGTCGGTCTTTTTTTAAAATGCTTCCTTTTTAGGAAGCATTTTTAATTAGTTATAGTTTCTGGCGTTGAAGTTGCAGTAATATTTGCCGTAGAAGTAGCCGTATCGACTGGCGGCGTAGTTATTTTTTCTACGCCTAAAAGACAAACTTCTTGCCAAGGTACATAATGAGAAGAAAATCTTTCTTGTTTAATTTCTCCGTTTGAGTAAGTAACTTTATAATCAAAGTAGGCATCGGCGCCGTTATGGGCATGCTCGGTACATTTTTTTTCACCAGGTTTTAGATCGGTAGTCTCAATTATTTTAGTTGGCGCTGGTTTTACAATATTATAAATTGTCGGTTTTGTATTTTCGACTATTCGTCCGTCTTTAGTGCCCCAGAATTCAAAGGAGATATTGTCTCCAGAAAATTTTTGTTGGATTAAAATGTAATTAGATGTGTCGTTCATAAAACGAAAATCCGGCCAAGGGTCATAAATTGTAGCATCCGTGCCAGCCGGCTCATAATAAGAGACGCGGTAAGAATGATTACGGCGCATGGTTATTGGTAGACCACTGTTAATAGCCGCTCTAAATACTGTTGTGCCAATTTGACATAATCCGCCGCCATATTCCGGTATGGTTTTTCCTTCTTTTATTACTAGCTCCGGCAGATAGCCGGTAGCTCCGCTTACTTCGCCCAGCACTTTTAACAAAGAAAATTCTTCCCCAGGTTTTATTAGAGTTCCGTTTACTGCATTAGCGCCAATTTTTATATTATGGCGTCGATTTGTCGGTGAACCGGAAAAGTTTGAAGTGCCTACCCCGACAATTTCTTTAATACCAAAACTATTTATATCGCCAGCGTTAACTAAAACAGACTGAGTTTCAACTATTAATTCAATTGGTTTGCCGCTATTTATTTCGTTTTCAATTTTTTTAAGGCTAGCCTCTATATTTAATGCTATGCCGTCTTGGCCATTTTGAAACTCACTAACTTTATTGTTGTTAATTTCAAATTTGGCTTCCATCGGCTCTTTATCTATTTGTTTAGAAATATTTTCTTTCAGATAAGCGCCAGCTTTCATTTTATCAAAGCCAATATCAATTTTATCAATTCCCAAATCTTTTAACTTTAAGCCAATAAGCTCAGCTAATTGTTCTTTATTAATAATCCATTGTTTATCGCCATAAATTAAAGTTAGAGGGGCGGCGTTTAAAAAATTTATAGCCTTACTTTCGATATTTAGACAATCTTTGGCTAAAATTTTTGGATATTCGGTTATAGTAGAAAGTTTTATCTCCTGATTATTAAGATAGGATAAATTATTAAATATTTTTTTTATAACTTCTTCAACATCAATAATTTTTCCTAATTTTTCTTCGGTTATAGAAAATTTATAAAAACCGGAAGTTTGAGTTTTGCTAACAATTAATTTTGCGTCTTCGGCTGGCTGAAAAATTTCATTAAAACTACTTTTTAATATTTTTTCAATCTGACTTTGGTTTATAGTAATGGGCAATAATATTTTTTTATTGCCCATTAATAATAATAATTTTTTTTCTAAATTTATAAAATAATTATTATTTCTAGCATAATTCAAAGCTTTGTTAGCCGCAGAATCGGTATCAAAATCTATAATGCGAACAGCTAAATCGGCGTTAATTGAAGTGACCACCGGCATAATAGTTGTTTTTTTGCCTTTATATGAAAGTATTATTCCATTTTGGTTTATTTTATTTATTTCATTATTTATTTCTTCTCTGGCTTGTTCAATGGTTTTGCCGCCTAAATTTAAATTGCCAATAAAAATATGGGGGTAAATTTTACCTTGATAAAGTTTATCAAATATTAATAAGCCGCCGGCGGTTAAAACCAGCAAAATAAAAAAAATGATTGCCGAAATAAGCAACCATCGCAGTTTATACATTTTTTTATTAGTCTCCAACATCTTCAGGCGGTTAATAATAAAGATATTTAAGAATTTTTAATAATTTCATTAATAATATCTTTGGCTGTTTGCTTGTCTTTTTTTTCTTGTTCAGCTTCTTCTATAATATTAAAGCTTAAGGCCGAACCCTCATGAATACTATCAGGCAATTTTTTTTTCGGCCAAACAATAGTCGAACCGTCATTTAATACTAAAACAGCTTTATCTCCTTCAATCCGATCAACAGTTAATTTAATTAACATAAATTATTTTTCTTTTACTTTAATGGAAAATTGCTTAGCGCTTTTTGCTTTAGGTAAAATTACAGTTAAAACGCCATTATCTAAAGACGCCTCAACTTTTTCTACCTCAACCTCTACCGGTAAAATAATAGAACGAGAAAATCCTCCCCAATAACATTCTTTAATTAAGTAATTTTCTTCGGAGATTCTTTCTTGGATTTCTCTTCTGCCTCTGATGGTTAGCATGTCATTATTAATAGAGATATCAATATCGCCGGGTTTAACTCCGGCTATGGTTGATTTTACGATAATATTCTCCGGGCTTTGAAAAACGTCAATAGAAAGTTGACCCTCGTCATAATCGCCACCCAACCATTCGCCGTTTGCTATATTTTCTCCTTCTAGAAGTTGTTCAACAATGTCTTTCTCTTCATTTTTTTTATTTTTTTTATCATCTAAACCGGATAATTTTTTGAAAAAATTTGCCATATATTTTTAAAGTTATATCAATATTATAATGTTTATTATAATATTTAACAAGAGTGCATGCAAATAATTATAATTTTTATTTCTGATATGAAGTCTGTCAATTCAAGTGGACAACGCAGGACTCGAAGCGCCTCTGTGCTTACCTTGGAGCCGAATTTTCAAAACAGGGTTGGCCTCCACAATATTTATTGTCTTTTTGGTGGACCTCTCGCTCACAGGTTGGAACCGAATTATCATAGAAATGATACAGTGGCAAAAAGTAAGAGAGGAATTTGACTTTGTTTCAGGCAAAAAATCCATAAATCAAGAACTGCTTTATTATATACTGTCAAAATAAAATCGGCAAGAGTCTTTGGTGTTTAATATAACATATAACAGATAAGGCTGTTAATAAAATAACGGGCTGTCCTATCGCGGATCAGCCCGTTTATCTTTACCTTAAGTGCTAAATAATTTTTGGCAATTTTATTTCGATAAGACTTTCACCCAGTTTATTGTTTTTTGCTCTCTCACCAAGAATATGCCGCCATATACTCTTGGAAATAATTGTATTTTTACATGATTTCCCAATTTAAGCTCCGATAAAGTAATCTTGTCCCCGTCGCTGTTGTAGAAGCGTGATTTGTCTTCAAGCTTCAATACATAAGCAGGATCATAAGGACCATCACCTTGAAGAACTATTGCGTCTTCCCTTATGTCTACAATAGTTCCGATTCTGCTATATTTTAAATAAAAATTAAAAGAAAAAACCAAACCAATTAACACAGAAAGGACTGTATAAATAATTCTTTTTAGTATACTTTTCATGATATATTGATTTTTTATTTAATAACACAACATTGAGGTAATTTACCATTCGTCTCAAAACTATCTTCAATGGATCCCAAATCGTTCCAGTCTGATCCACACGCTGTACCATCAGCTTTAATTTGAGTAGCTTTTCCACTTTGTTGTAAACATTTTTCAAATGTAATTTTTGTTTTCGTATTTGCAGCAGAAAAAGATGTTGGCGTTGCTGCTTGCTTTAAAAAATTAACATAAGTTCCGGAACAATTTTCTCTGATTGTTTTTTCAAATATTCCTTTCGTAAAAACTTGCTGCATTAAATCATTGCTAAGCTCACAATGTATGGCAAGCCCATTAAAACCAACTGCACCTCCTGAAGCAATAATTTTCCCATCATATATGCATTTACTATCTCTTGATCCTGCAATTGTATGTTCAACTTGAAATTTTGTATTGGCATCAAATGATGGATCGTCATAAGAAACAATTCCTTTCGTCGGAGAACAATTTGCGGCAAGATCATAAAGACATTGTTTTGTTTCTTTGCAATTTGCCACTAGGCAAGTACGATCTTCCCCACAATCAAAAACATTATTATTCGCAGCAGCTGTATTATTTTGTTCTTTTGAATTGTTCTGAGTATTAGTTTGCTGATTTTGGGTAGAATCTTTTTGTTGAATTTGTTGATTTGCATTATCGGTCTGTTTTCCACAACCTGATAACACGACAACTCCTCCTAGTAAAATTACTAAAGTTAGAGTTTTTTTAATCATATTTTTATTATTAAGTTAATTACTATCGCATTACTTATGCATATATTATAACATGAGAGATTAATTAATACATGGCAAACAAAGTTTCAGCTCGACTTTGCGCGGATTTCAAATTATTTGATTGCCTCAAAATCCAGCCAAATTCGTTATAATGTAAATATAGGTCAAGTGTACTTCCGCAACTAAATGACCCGAAACACGCTATAATTAGAATAGAGGCAGATTCTGCGGTTAAAACAAAAAACACTATCTGAAAAGATAGTATCTTAAGTGAGTATTTCTCAAGGGGGTGTTCAAACCCTTACTTAGACCTTGGTAAAGCCATTAGTAGGGTATTTAAACATGGATTTGTGGACAATACAGGACTCGAACCTGTGGCCTCCACAATGTCAATGTGGCGCTCTAACCAACTGAGCTAATTGTCCATTATATTTATTTTTAGGTGCGCGTGGATGGACTTGAACCATCGACCCCCGCCTTATAAGGGCGGTGCTCTAACCAGCTGAGCTACACGCGCTTAAATCTAAAAGAAAAAAAGGAGCTAATCCTTTTTAATAATTTAACATTGTTTTTATGTTTTTTCAAGTGCTATAACGGCAATTTGTTTAATTTATCTTGTATAGTTTCAATAATGGTTTTTTCCGCTTCAATAATGGGTAAATTTATAATTGCCCGAGACAAACTTTTTGTTCCGGTCGGATTAAATTCTTTTATTAAACCTAATGAATCAATATTTTTTATAGTATAAAGTAATAAGTTTGTTTTATTAATTGATTCGTTAGAACTTTCTTTATTTTCAATGTTTTCATAAATAATGGCGATAACTTTAGCCTGGGGAATGCTGACAATCAATTCGTCTATTACATCGGTTAAATCTTTTTCCGAAGAATTAGTTTTTAAAAAGTCAGCTGCTGATAAAGTTGACCAAACCAATTTATTATCTAAACTACTAGATAATCTAGCTAAAACTCGCCCCCAAAGTTTTAAGACGTTAATACTTTTAGAGCGATAAAGATTATTAACGATTTCTTCGCGTCTGGCGCCTAGCGACATAAGCTGTGAAGCGGTAAGCAAGGCGCGTGGTGTGACATTATTAGTTTTGAAACTTTTAGTTTCCGCGATCATGCCGGTTAAAAGGCAAGTGGCTATATTATCATCAATAAAGTCTTGCCCAAAACTTTCCATTAAAGAGAAAACAATTTCCGAGGTTGAAACAGCGGTAAGTTCAATAAAATCAATTTGACCATAACCTTCATTATTTGAACTATGATCAATATTTATAATTGGAGTATGGTAAAAAAATTCAGTGTCATTGTCATAAATAGTGCCTAAAGATTCTAAATCCGGAGTATCGATCGTAATAATTAAATCATATTTAAATCCGCTTGCGCCAGAAGTTATATCCGATGAACTAAAAAAACCATCTTTAGGTGAGATAATAAAATTTAATTGATTTTTTTCTTGGGTATATTTGATTTGGCTTACTTTAGTATTGGTGACGTCTAAAGAAATAATAAATTTTCTTAAATTATCCAGCTTATGTTTTATTTCAGTATAGCCGGGTAAAAATGAATAAAGTTTATTTAAACTGAATTTTTCCGCTACCACATCAACGTTTTTATCCATTTTTTTTAAAAATAAAAATATAGCCAAAGCCGAAGCTACGGCATCGCCGGTCCAAGTTTTTTTGAAAGTAATCAAAATATTTGAAGCTTTCTTAATTTGTTCAAAAATTTGTTGTTCTTGAGTTAACATTTTTTTCTTGCTTTATTAATCGCATGAAGACTATAAGGTAATTAGTAAATATATATCATATTAAATAGGGTGTCAAGAGAATGAAAATATCTTTATTTTTCTTGCAAAATAAGGCTAATTTTGTTATTGTTAAGTTATAAAAACACTGGAAATTTAGTGTTAATTTCAAGTGAATTTTTAATATGTCAAACAAAGAATTACCAAAAACATATAATCCGGCTGATTACGAAGATGCGATTTATGCCAAATGGGAAAAATCTGATTTTTTTAATCCGGATAATCTTAAAGGCGATCCTTATTCTATAATGATGCCGCCGCCGAATGTTACCGGCGTGCTTCATCTTGGTCATGCTTTAGAAAATTCTTTAATGGATGTTATGGCGCGTTATCAAAGAATAAATGGTAAAAAAGTATTATTACTTCCTGGTACTGATCATGCGGCCGTAGCTACGCAGGCTAAAGTAGAAAAAGTATTAGTTGAGCAGGGTATAAAAAATCCGCGTCAAGAATTAGGCCGGGAAAAGTTGCTAGAAAAAATTCGTGAGTATGCTGAAGAATCTAAATCTACGATTTTAAAACAAATTAGAAAAATGGGAACTAGTTGCGACTGGTCGCGATTGGCTTATACTTTTGATGAAAAACGTAGCCAGGCGGTTAATGAAGTTTTTATAAAAATGTATAATGATGGATTAATTTATCGCGGCAACCGCGTGGTTAATTGGTCGGTTAAAGGTCAATCAACTTGTTCTGATGATGAGCTCGTGCATGTAGAAAGGCCAGCTAAATTTTACACTTTTAAATATGCTAAAGATTTTCCTGTTGCCGTAGCTACAACTCGGCCGGAAACTAAGTTAGGCGATACAGCCGTGGCGGTAAATCCTAATGATAAAAGGTATAAAAAATATATTGGACAAATTTTTACGGTTGATATTGGCGCGGCCAAACCTTTGGAAATAAAATTTATTGCCGATGAAGCGGTGGACATGAATTTCGGCACCGGAGCAGTTGGCGTTACGCCGGCGCACAGCATGGTTGATTTTGAAATGTATGAAAAACAAAAAACTAAAGGTGATCCGATTAATTTAATTCAAGTAATTGACCAAAATGGAAAAATGACCGAAGCCGCTGGGAAAGAGTACGTCGGCCTGTCAGTTTTAGAAGCTCGGGAGAAATTTATCGCTTGGCTTAAAAAAGAGAAATTATTAGAAAAAGAAGAAGATATTATGCAAAACGTAGGCACTTCTGATCGTTTTAGCGATGCGATTGAAGTTTTACCTATGACGCAGTGGTTTATTGATGTTAATAAAAAAATTACCGGTAAAGATAAAAGTTTAAAAGATTTAATGCGCGAAGCCGTAACTACCGGGCATAATGGAGATAAAAAACAAAAAGTAAAAATTACGCCAGAAAGATTTGAAAAAATATATTTAAATTGGATTGATAATTTGCGCGATTGGTGCATTTCTCGCCAAATTTGGTGGGGACATAGAATTCCAGTTTGGTATAAAGGTGAAGAAATATTTATTGGCTCTGAGGCGCCAGATGGAAAAGATTGGATCCAAGATGAAGACACTTTAGATACTTGGTTTTCTTCAGGTCTTTGGACATTTTCTACTTTGGGTTGGCCAGAAAAAAATTGGGAACAAAATTTTCATCCAACAAGCTGGATGCAAATGGGTTATGAAATTTTATTTTTTTGGATGGCGCGCATGATTTTAATGTCGACTTATGCTTTAGATCAAATTCCGTTTAGAGACGTTTATATTCATGGCATGCTAAGAAGCGAATCAGGCAAGAAATTTTCTAAATCATCAGGTAATAATATTGATCCGATTGAAGTTATTTCTAAATTCGGTACTGACGCTTTACGACTAAGTTTGATTAGCGGTATTGCTCCGGGCAATGATGCAAAGTTTTATGAAGAAAAAGTTGAGGGCGCGAGAAATATGGTGAATAAGTTATGGAATATTTCTAGGTATATTTTACCCAATATTGAAAAAGGTGAAATTAATTTTGATGCCGATGAATTAACAATGGCTGAAGATTGGATATTGATAAAATTACATGTTTTATTTAAAGAAGTAACAGAAGATTTTAATAATTATAATTTTTCATCAGCCGCAGAGAGATTAAGAACATTTACTTGGAACGATTTAGCTGATTGGTATTTAGAAGCAAATAAATTTGAAAAAACAGAACAAAAAGGAAAAATTTTATATCATATTTTAAGAAATTTATTAATATTATGGCATCCTTTTATTCCTTTTGTAACCGAAACAATATGGCGAGAGTTAGGAGAAGATAATTTATTAATAGTTGAAAAATGGCCAAAAATTATTTCAGATAGAATAGAAAATAATTTTGAATTAATTAAGGAAGTTATTACAGCAATTCGTAACGCGCGCGCAGAGAATAATGTTGAACCAGCTAAAAAGATTAAGGCAGTAATTTATGCAGGCAACCAAAAAGAATTAATTGAATCGCAAGCGCATTTAATTAAAAATTTACGCACGGGGATAAGTGAATTAGAAATTTTAGATAAAGGTGAAAAATTATCCGATGCTATTTATGTTGCCGTTGGTGATATTGAAATTTATTTATTAGGCGCGGTTGACGCGGCTAAAGAAAAGATCAGAATAAAAAAAGAAATTGCTAATTTAGAAAAAATAATTGCCTCGGCTAAAGTTAGATTGTCTAATAAAGAATTTACGGATAAGGCGCCAGCCGAAATTGTAAAGAAAGAAAAAGAGAAATTAAAAAATTGGCAGGCAGAATTAAAAAGTTTAAAGAGTAAGTAATAAATTAAAAATAAAATGGGAGTAGAAAATAATTTTGGTTTTAGACCAGTTACACACGAAAAGCCGAAGAAAATTAAACATATAAAAGAAGAAGGCGGAATAACTCGCCGAGGTTTTTTAAAAGGTATGTTCGCGGTTGCCGGCGCAGTAGTCGTTGGTAAAGGCGTAGATTATTTTATTAATAATTTCGGCGATGAAGCCGATAAAGAAGAAAAAGAAAAATCTGAGATTATAGAAGAGCCGACCGAAGAACAAAAAGAAATTGAAACTCAAGATAGCATATCTTCACAAGAAATTTTAAATTTAGAAAAAGAGGGGCCGATAGAATTTAATTTAAAAACTGTTGAGGCTATAAAAAATAACTGGAAAGACAAATATCGCAATAATCCTAAATTAAGAGAAAGTTTTATTAATGCTTATAAAGAAATAGGTTGCTGGCAGCCCTATTTAGAAAAAATATTTGAAAAAAAAGGCGTGCCTAAAGAATTTATATTTTTAGCTATTCCTGAATCTCATTGGCAACCTAATGCTGTGTCCAGAACCGGCGCGGCCGGACCCTATCAATTTATGCCGAAAACAGCTAAACTTTATGATTTAAAAGTAAGTATTGATTATGATCAAAGAAAAGATCCGCTAGATAGCGCGCGAGCTTGCGCCGACTTATTGAGCGATTTATATAAAGCAACTAAAGATTGGTCGTTGGCATTATCCGGCTATAATGGCGGTTTTATTTGGCAGTATTTAAAAGAATCAAAGGCGGAAAAAGCAGAAGTTTCTTATGAAGGTTTTTTAAAATTTATTGAGAATAAATTAAATGCGGCTAAAGATGATATTAAAAGTTTAGATAGTTATACTAGAAAAGTTCAAAGAGGCGATACCTTAGAAAGCATCGCAGCTCAAAGCGATGTTAGCGTGGCTGAGTTAGCTAGTTGTAATAAAATTAGTAATTATAGAAATATAAAAGCAGGCCAAATTTTGATTGTGCCTTTTAGTAAAATGAGAAAGCAGGCCATGTTTAATAAGGAAGTCAGCGGTTTTTCGGAAAATTTGAATTATCCGGCTAAGTATTATGCCATCATGGAATTAATCGAAGAAGGTTTGGCCAAAGAGCAGAAAGATCCGATACATTTTCACATAAAAGAAGTTGAGCCATCAATTCCTAGGTATAATATCTATACGGCTAAATATTTTGATAAAAATTTATTTAGAATTGCTAAAAAGCTTAAAATTGATCCTAAAAAATTAGCTGAAGCCAACCCCGAAGCTATTAGAAATTTAAAGCCAGGATTAAAAATAAAAATACCAAACAAAGTCAATCAAATAACTTTAGCTGATATTGCCAAGGAAACAAGCCAGCCGATTTCTAGATTAGAATTTTTAAATCCAGCCATAAAGAAAAATGCACCTATCTTAGCTAAACAAGTTAGAGTCTAATTAATATTCAAAATATAATATATTAAATAAAAATATTCACCCCGTTAGATAAAATTTTAATAATTTTAATTTTATTTTTAACATAGGGTGTTTAAAATTATATGGTAATTAAAAAAAGTGAAATATCTAACGGGGTAAAAATAACAACCGATAAAAATAAAGTTCAAGAAGTTTTAATGCGCGGAGTGGAAAATATTTATCCTAATCGCGAAATTTTTGAGCGTGTTTTATTATCCGGAAAAAGAATTAGAATTTATTGCGGTTTTGATCCGAGCGCGCCGGCTTTACATATCGGCAACGCTATTTCTTTAATGAAATTAGGTCAGTTTCAGGAATTAGGCCATGAAATAATATTTTTAGTCGGCGATTTTACCGGAATGATTGGCGACCCGACTGATAAAACAGCGGCCAGAAAAAAGTTAACCCGCAAAGAAGTTTTAGCTAATGCAAAAAATTATAAAAAACAGGCCAGCGCTTATATAAAATTTAACGGTGCTAATCCGGCTAAAATAATGTATAACAGTAAATGGCACGATAAATTAAGTTTTAAAGATTTAATTGAAGTGACTTCGAATTTTACAGCACAGCAAATGTTTGCCCGCGATATGTTTCAGGAAAGAATAAAAGCGGAAAAGCCGATTTATTTGCATGAATTTTTATATCCAGTAGCGCAAGCTTATGATAGCGTAGTTATGGATGTTGATTTAGAGGTCGGCGGAAATGACCAAACTTTCAATATGCTTTGTGGCCGCGATTTAATGAGGGCCATGAAAAATAAAGAAAAGTTTGTTTTAACCATGAAATTATTAGTTGATGCTAGTGGTAAAAAAATGGGAAAAACCGAAGGTAATATCGTAAATTTAGATGAAACCCCGGAAAATATGTATGGGCAGGTTATGTCTTGGCCAGACGGCGTGCTTGAAGCCGGTTTAGAATTATGCACTAATTTATCGTCAGCCGAAGTTAAAGGCATGGTTGAACAAATTAAAAAAGGTTTAAATCCGCGTGATATAAAAATGCGTTTGGCCTACGAGATAACTAAAATAAATCATGGTGATAAAAAAGCCGCGGCTGCCGAGGAGTATTTTGTAAAAACTGTGCAGAAGAAAGAAGTGCCGGAAGAAATTACAAATTACGAATTATCAATTACGAATTGGAAAATAGTAGATCTTTTAGTGGAAGTTAGGTTGGCTGGTAGCAAGGGCGAGGCCAGAAGATTGGTTGAACAAGGCGGAGTAAAATTAGATGGTAATGTTGTTAAAGATATAAATAAGATAATTAAAATTACTAAAAGTGGTATGTTATTGCAAAAAGGCAAAAGAGGATTTGTTAAAGTAACTAAAAAATAATTCTGGATTCCGGATCAAGACCGGAATGACAGCGGAGATTTATGATTGGAGTTTTTGATTCAGGATTTGGCGGCTTAACCGTCTTAAAGGAATTTTTACGAGTTTTACCTGATTATGATTATATCTATTTAGGCGATAATGCGCGCGCGCCATACGGAAATAAGTCTGATGAAGCGATTTATGAATATACAAAACAAGCGGTTGATTTTTTATTTAAACAGGGTTGCGAATTAATAATTATTGCTTGCCACACGGCTTCGTCTAAAGCTTTGCGACGCATTCAACAAGAATATTTACTGACAGCCTATCCTGATAAGCGAGTTCTAGGAGTAGTAGTCCCGATTGTTGAAGAAGCTATAAAACTAAGTCGTTATCATAAATTGGGAATAATTGGAACAAAAGCCACAATTAACTCCGGCGTTTATAAAAAAGAGTTGGAAAAATTAAGAAACGATTTGGAAATTTATGATCAAGCCTGCCCTTTGCTTGTACCGTTAGTTGAAGAAGGTTGGATCGGCAAACCAGAAACTAATAAAATTTTAAAAAAATATTTGTTGCCGCTGAAAATTAAAAAAATAGACACTTTAATTTTAGGCTGTACCCATTATCCATTAATGATGAAAGATATAGAAAGAATTATAGGAAAAAATGTTAAAGTTATTAATACGGCCGTGGCCGTTGCGGAAAAATTAAAAGATTATTTAAAGCGGCACGAAGAAATTGAAAAAAAGTTAGAAAAAAATGGGAAAATAATTTTTTATACAACTGATGAAGTAAATAAATTTAAAGAATTAGGAAAAAAGCTTTTAGTAAGAGAATTAAAAGATGTTAAAAAAGTTATTTTATAAATATGATTGCTTTAGAAAAAATAAAACAAAATATTGCTGATGCGATTAATCAGGCTTTAAAAAAGAAAATAATTAAGGCATCAGATTTAGTTTATCCGCCTAACCCAACATTCGGGGATTTAAGTTTGCCTTGCTTTCATTTAGCTAAAGAATTAAATAAGACGGCTGTAGAAGTCGGAGAGTTTTTAGTGGGTAAAATTAAAACTAATGATACAGTAATAGCGGTTAAAGCTATTGGGCCATTCTTAAACTTTACTTTTAATAAAACTAAGTTAGCACAAGGCGTGATTGAAGAAATATTAAAAAATAAGAATAAATATGGCGTAAATAATGCTGGCCAGAATAAAAAAGTTATGATTGAGTTTTCTAATGCCAATACGCATAAAGAATATCATGTCGGGCATTTAAGAAATATTTGTTATGGCGATACTATTACTAAAATTTTAAACGCCAACGGTTATAAAGCTATGCCAGTTTCTTATATTAATGATTTCGGTATTCATGTGGCAAAAACTTTATGGGCCTTAGAGAAATTTAAGAAAGACCTCACCCCGGCCCTCTCCTTGGCAATGAGAGGGGGTAATAAAGGGTATTTTTTAGGCAAAGTTTATGTTCGAGCTTGCCAGGAACTAGAAAATAATGAAAACGCCAAAACTGAAGTAGGAGAAATTATGAAAAAAATTGAGAGTCGGAAGGGTGGCGAATATAAAATTTGGCAAAAAACCAGAAAATGGAGCATTGATGGTTTTAATAAAATTTATAAAGAATTAGGCGTTAAATTCCAGCATACTTTTTATGAAAGCGAAGAAATAGGTAAGGGGTTAGATATGGTAACTAAGCTTTATGCCGAACATTTTTTAATTAAAAGCCAAGGCGCAGTTATTGCTGATTTAAATAAATATGATTTAGGCATATTAGTTATTTTAAGGGGCGATGGTACGGCTTTATATCCGGTAGCCGATTTACCGTTAGCCGAGGAAAAATTTAAAAAGTATAAAATTGATAAATCAATTTATGTCGTTGACGTTAGGCAAAGTTTATATTTTAAGCAACTATTTAAGATTTTAGAATTATTGGGTTATAAAAAAGAAATGAAACATTTAGGCTACGAATTTGTTAAATTGCCTGATGGCATGATGTCGTCTCGTACGGGCAATGTTATAACTTATGAAGATTTACGTTCTTTAGCTTTCAAAAAAGCTGCCAGCGAAACTAAAAAAAGACATAAAAACTGGAGTGAGAAAAAAGTTAATGAAGTGGCTAATAAATTAATTAATGGAGCCATGAAGTTTGAAATGCTTAAAGTTGGGGCCGGCAAGGTAATTACTTTTGACATTAATCAGGCCCTACGTTTTGATGGTTATACAGCGGCCTATTTGCAATATACTTGCGCCAGAATAAAAAGTATTATGCGCAAGTCAAACGCTGAAAAGAAAAAAATAAAAATCAATTATAAAAATTTAATTAATAAAAAAGAAAATCAATTAATTAATAAATTATCTAAATATCCAGAAATTATTATTACAGCCGGAAAAAATTATGACCCTTCGGAGATTGCTAAATATCTATTTGAGTTAGCCCAGGAATTAAACGATTATTATCATGCCGTGCCGGTTTTAAAATCAAAAACAGATGTAAAAATTGCTAGATTAGCTCTAATAGATGCTATTAGCCAGGTAATTAAAAATGGTTTAGAAATTTTAGGCATAGAAGTAATGGAGGAAATGTAAATTTTTTTATACTCATATAATAAAAAATAAATGATAAGTTCAATTATTTTTTTCATAACAAATTTTATAGTTAATGCCATTTCTTCTTTGGGTTATTTAGGTGTTGGCGCTATGATGGCGATTGAGAGCGCTTGTATACCTTTGCCTTCGGAAATAATTATGCCGTTTGCCGGATTTTTAGTTGCTCAAGGGAAATTTACTCTTTTAGGCGTTACTTTAGCCGGAGCATTAGGTTGCGTTGTTGGTTCAATCGTGGCTTACGCGGTTGGAATTTATGGCGGGCGAGCATTTATTGAAAAATACGGAAAATACATTTTAATTTCTAATCATGATTTAGAAGTAGCTGATAAATTTTTTAATAAATACGGTTCAAGCGCGATTTTTTTATCACGGCTTTTGCCAGTAGTACGAACTTTTATATCTTTACCGGCCGGTATTGCTAAAATGAATTTTTTAAAATTTGTTATTTATACTTTTTTAGGCTCTCTACCTTGGTGCTATGTTTTGGCTTATATTGGCAAAAAATTAGGAGATAATTGGGATACACTCGGAGTTTATTTCCATAAGTTTGATGTTGTTATTTTGCTGATTATATTATTTGGGGTAGTTTGGTATATAAGGAGACATTTAAAACAGGAAAAAATTAATTAATATATTATGGAATTAAATTTAGAGTTTCTATCTATTCAAAATCCCTGGTGGCATAATTCCAAAAAATCTCTTTACCAGGGAGAAAATTTAAAATTTGATACAAAAATTGAATATTATAATCACCAGGCTTTAAAATGGCGGCCGGCAGTTTTAGATGAAATAAATTTTAATAAAGATAATGTTTATTGTTTAAGTGGCGCTAAGGGCGTAGGTAAAACTACGTTATTAAAATTGATGATTAAAAAATTAATTGAAGAAGATCATGTTAATCCGGATAATATATTTTTTTATTCCTGCCAAAATTTAGACAGCTTTGAACAACTTAATGAAATGATTAAGTTGTTTTTAAGTTTAAAGGCAGTAAAAAAACAACGCCATTATATTTTTATTGACGAGATTGCCATGCTAAAAAATTGGCAGAAGGGTATTAATTTTTTAATCAAGGCTAATAAATTAACTAATGCGATTGCAGTTCTTTCAGCCTCGTCTTTAACTGAAAATAAGTTTAATAATATAAAAAATATTTTTATAGATAATTTATCTTTTAGCGAATTTGGCAGTTTAATAAATCCAGAACTCTTTAAAAATTTAGGTGAAGAAAATTATTTACTTAAGCAAAATAAACTAGAATATTATTTAGATATTTATTTTTTGACCGGCGGTTTTATTTCCGCTATTAACAACTACAAAGAGCATGGTTCAGTCAGGCAAAATATTTATAGCGGTTTTTTACATTGGTTTTTAATCCAAATCGCTAAGTCAAACAGAGATATAGCTTTAGCTAGGCAAATAATGGAAAGATTGATTTTAAATTTAGGTCAACCGGTTGGCTATCAAACCTTAACTCATAAAACTAAAGCTAAAACTCATTTAACAGCGGCTGAATATTTAAATATTTTAGAATCAACGCTAGCTATCAAAACGGTTTATCAATCGAATGGCGGAGAAGTGTCTAGCCGCAAAGCTAAAAAGGTTTATTTTAGGGATCAGTTTATTTTTTGGCTTTTTTATTCTTATATTTATGGTTCGCTTAATTATTATCAATTAGCCCGCGAACGGTTGCATAATCAAAAAGTTTTTTCTGTTTTAGCCGAAAACGTTGTTTTTAGCCATTTAATTAAAAATAAAGAAAATATAATAACTTATTGGCGAGATAACATTAAACAAATAGAAATTAATTTTTTAGTTAAAAAAGGCAAAAAAATTATGCCTATTTTAGTCAGATATAATAAAGAAATCACCAAGTCGGATTTAAATATTTTTAAACAAGCCGGGTTTAAAAATGGCTTGATTATTAGTAAAGATAAATTAGAAAATAATAACGGCATAAGCATAATGCCGCTTTCTTATTTTTTATTATTTTATAGATAGTCTTGACAAAAATTTATATATAAGGTATTATGTAATACTATTATGTTCTTTATTTAATGCCGCTGTCGCGCATGCGGGTACATGCGCGTGAAACTAACCGTCTCTTCAGTGGCATAGGTTGACCCGGTTAATAAAATTCCGGGTCAACTTACTTAATTAAATAAAATTCGGTAATTATTACAATCAGCGATAACCCCTTATTAAATTTGATTGTAATATAGCCTTCTGCCAGGCGCGCCGAATTTTAAAGGAGCCTGCTGTAATTTCGTGGCTTGCCCCGGCAAAGGGTTTCACCACGGTCCTTTCAGCAGCGGGCTCCTTCCCTGAATATTACTGGATTTATAAAAATTTTAAATCCAGACTAAATTTTGAGGGGTCTTTGCTATCTTCAAGAAGGCATCGCTTCGTCCATCAACGAAACTTTGCTCCACAACTTCTTTTAGCAGAGACTTCTCGCCATAATAAAAACCCCTTTTTCTTTTTAGAAAAGGGGTTATTTTTTATTAAAGTATTTTAGACAAATATTGCCCAGTGTATGATTTTTTATTATTAGCAATTTGTCGCGGTGTGCCTTGAGCCACGATTTCTCCGCCTTTTTCTCCGCCTTCAGGGCCAAGATCTATAATCCAATCGACCGATTTAATTACATCTAAATTATGTTCAATAATTAAAACCGTGTTGCCTTTATCAACTAATTGATTTAAAACATGGAGAAGTTTTTTAATATCATCAAAATGCAAACCCGTAGTCGGCTCATCAAGTATGTATAAAGTTTTTCCAGTGGCGCGGCGTGATAATTCGGTGGCTAATTTTACCCTTTGGGCTTCGCCCCCTGATAAAGTAGTGGCTGATTGACCGAGCTTAACATAACTTAATCCGACTTGGTTCAGGGTAGAAAGTTTTTGCTCAATAGCCGGAATATTTTTAAAGAAATTTAATCCTTCTTCAACCGTCATATTTAAGACATCAGAAATATTTTTTTCTTTATAATGAATTTCTAAAGCTTCTTTATTGTAGCGCCGGCCATGGCAGACTTCGCATTCAACATAAATATCAGGCAAAAACTGCATTTCTATTTTTACCATGCCGTCGCCGCTGCAAGCTTCGCAGCGCCCGCCCGGAACGTTAAAAGAAAATCGTCCAGTTTTATAGCCTCTAATTTTAGCTTCCGGCAACGAGGCGAATAAATCGCGAATCGGAGTAAAAGCTCCGGTATAAGTAGCTGGATTGGAGCGTGGGGTGCGGCCGATTGGCGACTGATCAATATTAATTACTTTATCAATATTTTCCAAGCCTTGAATTTCTTGATGTTTGCCTGGCGCAAGTTTTGCTCGGTAAAGTTTTTGGTTTAAAGCGTTGGCTAAAATATCAGTCATTAGGGTTGATTTACCTGACCCGGAAACGCCGGTGATAGCAATAAGTTTTCCTAAAGGAAATTCGACATCAATATTTTTTAAATTATGCTCGCTGGCTTTTACAATTTTTAATTTTTTTCCGTTGCCGGAGCGGTATTTTTCCGGCGCGGGAATAAATTTTTTACCACTTAAATATTGACCGGTTAAAGATTTGACGTTTTTCTTTATAGCCAACGGAGTTCCAGCAGCTACAATTTTACCGCCATGTTCGCCAGCTCCAGGGCCAATATCAACAAGCCAATCAGCTTCCAGCATAGTAGCTTCATCATGCTCAACAACTATAACAGTATTTCCTAAGTCGCGCAGTTTTTTAAGCGTGCCGATTAATTTACTGTTATCACGTTGATGTAAACCAATAGACGGTTCGTCTAAAATGTAAATTACGCCCATTAAAGCTGAACCAATTTGCGTGGCCAGCCTAATGCGCTGAGCTTCGCCTCCGGATAAAGTGTTAGCCGAACGGCCGAGCGTTAAATAATCTAAGCCAACATTGGAAAGAAAATCTAGACGGGCGCAAATTTCTTTTAAAATTTGGGCGGCTATTTTTTTATCGCGAATAGATATTATTTTTGAATTAGCTAATTCGCTGAAGAATTTTTTTTCTTGATCAATAGTTTTTGAAGAAATGTCATAAATTGATAAATCGGCAATTTTTACAGCTAGCATCTCCGGTTTTAAACGTTTTCCAGAGCAAGTCGGGCAAATTAAGACTCGCATATACTGTTCAATTTCTTTTCTGACATAATCAGATTCGGTTTGTTGAAAGCGGCGCTCTAAATTAGGAATTACGCCCTCAAATTCAGTGGTTAATTCTCCGGAAAAACGGTCGCTTTGGTAATCAACATTATAATTTTTTTCGCCTGAACCATAAAGAACTATGTCTAATTGTTTTTTCGTCAGATCTTTAATTGGAGTATTTAAATCAAAACCTTGCGCTTGAGCAACCGTGCCTAAAATACGCATCATCCAGCCTTGGCTGCCGGCAGTGCTATGAGCCCATGGCCTGATTGCGCCTTGGGCAATGGTTAAATTAGTATTGATAATTAATTTCGGGTCGATTTCTAATTTTGTGCCTAAACCAGCACAATCAGGGCAAGCGCCATGAGGAGAATTAAAAGAGAAATTACGTGGTTCAAGTTCGGGCAGGCTTATGCCGCATTTAGAACAGGCGGAAAGTTTTGAAAAAATAGTTTCTTTTAATATTTCCTGCTTGGCTTTTTGCGGAGCCGTAGAAATCATAACTAAACCATTGCCTAATTCCAAAGCTTTTTCTACGCTTTCAGTCAATCGCGCCAAATCTTCTTTATTTTTATTTATGGTTAAACGATCAATAACGATTTCTACATTATGTTTTTTTTGTTTGTCTACATTTAAATCGCGAATTTCTTCTAAAGGATAAATTATTTTATCATATCTTAAACGCGCATAGCCGGCCTTAGCCACGCTATCTACTAAGCCTTTATGTTCTCCTTTTTTATCTTTAATTAAAGGAGCTAAAATTATCACATCTTTTTCATTAAAGCCGTCAGTAATTTGTCCGACTATTTCATCGATAGACATGGGTTTAATTTTTTCTCCGCAAGTTGGGCAATGAGGTATTCCGATACGGGCATAAAGTAAACGCAGATAATCATAAATTTCCGTAATAGTGCCTACGGTTGAACGTGGATTATGGGTAGTAGATTTTTGATCAATGGAAATGGCCGGTGAAAGTCCATCGATAGAATCAACGTCAGGCTTATTCATTTGACCAATAAATTGTCTGGCATAAGCCGATAAAGATTCAACATAACGGCGCTGGCCTTCGGCATAAATAGTATCAAAAGCCAAAGAAGATTTTCCCGAGCCAGATAGGCCGGTCAATACAACTAATTTATCGCGAGGTATTTCTATATCAATATTTTTTAAATTATGAACGCGCGCGCCTTTAATTTTTATATAGTTGGACATAAGTAAAATATAAGAAGTTAAAACAATGCAATCAATTATATACTAAAAAAGCGTTCTTGGCAAGAAGAAATGATAAATAATTTTTAATTGACGAAAAATAAATTTTATGCTAATTTAATATGTTTAATAGTTCTTTAATAAAAATTTTATTTTTGACTAATTTTAAAAATTAAAATTTATAAAAATAATTTTATATAAGGAGAAGGGGAAATGAAAAATAAATTTTGTCTGATTGTTTTTTTGGTAGTTATTTTTTTATTTTTTTCTGCAATTTGTCGAGCGGAAGAAGATGTATTTATCGGAAATCTTAATTTAACAGAGGAAATTGTCTCACAAGAAAAAAAATTGGCGCAAAAAGAGAATATAAATCTTGCCGCTATAAAAAAATCTAATTTAGAAGCTAAAGATTTTGCGCTTTTTTTATGTGGTGGCGTGGCCGGAGCATTATTTCATGAAGGAGGCCATATTTTAGCCGCTCGTTTGCAAGGCGTAGAATTAGATTATGTAGATAGCAGAGGCTGGCTTATGTTTAGTTCTTCTCCGTCGCAATCTCGAATTATTTCTTTAGGAGGGTTTGGCGCTCAGATATTAAGCCAAGAAGTAATTTTGGGCGCAGATATTATAAACCCTTTTACTGTGGGATGGGTGGCATTTAATAATGTTAATACTATCGCATATATAATTACGGATAGTGTTGTTAAGGGTGGTCACGGAGATTTCAAATTTATGCGCGAAAGCGGCATAAATACGGATGTTGTTAAAGTGGTTCTTCTGGCTTATACTGCTTTCAGCGCTTATAGAGTTTCTAAAAATCCCAAAATTATGCCATATTTTGAGATTGCTAAAGATGAGCTTTTTTTCGGCTTAGGCTGGGAATGGTAGGCGGAATTTTAACCCGGCAATATGCACAATAGATGCTATGTTGCCGGGCTTTTTTATAAAATTAGCTTTATTGAAAATTTTTATAAAAAGTGATAGGGTAATTATGCTGGGATTTTCGCCAATTTTCATATTCGTTCTAAATTTCCTTGAAATTATAAAATTTATATCTAAAAGAGGAATTGGCCAAAATCCCATATAATTTTTAGTCTTATTTTATGGAAAATTATTTGTTAATTATATTTTTTGTTGTTTTAATTATTTTTACTGCTATTGTTATTTTTTTTCTAACAAAGCGTAGGGGCGGTGTTGATAATGAGAAGTTAACTATTATGATGGAGAGGTTGGCGCAATTATCTGAACAAAATAAAGAATTAAGGCAGGCGGTTGATGGAAAATTATCTGAAACTCATCGTGCCACCCAAGTTCAATTTGGTCAAACCGCAAAAATTATTTCCGAAGTTACAGAAAAGCTTACTAAATTAGACGAAACCAATAAGCAGGTAATTAATTTTTCCGCCCAATTAGCCAGCCTGCAGGATATTTTGAAAAATCCCAAACAGCGCGGTGTTTTAGGAGAGTATTTTTTAGAAGAAACTTTAAAAAATGTTTTGCCGCCTAATTCTTATCAGATGCAATATGGTTTTAAAGATGGCACCATAGTTGATGCGGTAGTGTTCGTTAAAGATAAAATTATTCCAGTGGATTCAAAATTCAGTTTAGAAAATTATGAAAAGATTTTAAATAGTTCCGATCAAGCAGAAAGAGAAAAATTTGAAAAACTTTTTAAACAGGACTTAAAATTGCGTATTGATGAAACCGCTAAATATGTAAAACCGGGTGAAAAAACCATGGATTTTGCTTTTATGTTTATTCCTTCTGAAGCGATTTATTATGATTTGTTAATTAATAAAGTAGGAGCAGTACAGATTAACACTCGCGATTTAATTGAGTATGCTTTTAAAGAAAAGCATGTTATCATCGTTTCGCCGACTTCATTTTTAGCCTATTTACAAACGGTTTTGCAGGGGTTAAGAGCTTTACAAATTGAAGAAAGCGCTAAAGATATTTTGGTTAATGTACAGAAATTAAGCAAGCATATTTTAAGCTATGAAGATTTTATGAAAAAATTAGGCGTTAGCATGAGCACGACAGTCAATCATTATAATAATGCTTATAAGGAATTTGGAAAAATCGATAAGGATGTAGTAAAAATTATAGGAACCGATAAAAAAATTGAACCGATGTTAATTGATAAGCCTAACATAGAATAATTTATGTTAGAAAACATAAATAATAAAGTAGTCCTAAAGGAGGCGATCATTAAAGTGATTGCTTTTTTTGACATATTTAATTATCCATTAACCGTAAGGGAAATTTGGTTTAATCTAAGCGTTAGATGCGAATTAAATGAAGTTATGGAAGTTTTAAACAGCATAGAAAAAATTAGTTATTTTAACGGTTTTTATTTTTTAGCCGGCCAAGGAAAAAATGTTACCGAAAGACTAAATCGTTATAGTTTTGCCGACAGAAAATTTAAACGCGCTATTTTAGTGGCTAAAATTTTTAGGTTTATTCCTTGGATAAAAATGATCGCCATCGGCAATTTATTAGGCGCTCATAATTTAAAAGACGATAGCGACATAGATTTTTTTATTGTTACCGAAGATAAGCAAATTTGGTTAACTAGATTTTTTTGCGCTAGCATCGCTAAGCTTTTAGGTTTGCGTCCGCGTCCAGAAAAATCGCGTGATAAAATTTGCTTAAGTTTTTATGTCAGCGACAAAGCTATGGATCTTAAAAATTTAATGTTTAATTATAGCGGAGTTGATAATAAAGACATTTATTTTATTTATTGGTTAGCCGGTCTGACTCCGATTTTTGAAATCGGAGATGCTTATAATAAATTTCTTGAAGTAAATTCATGGATAAAAGAATATTTACCTAATTGGCAGCCGGCTAATGTTTCTGACAAAAGAAAAGTCAAGCCGTTTTTATCTGAATTTTACCATGACTTAATTAGTTTATTTATAGGCGGTTTAGAGCCGCAATTTAAGAGCCTACAATTAAAATGGCTGCCGGCGCAATTAAAAATTTTAATGGATCAGCCAGACAGCCGTGTAGTCATTAATAATCAAGTTATAAAAATGCACGCTAACGACAGGCGAGAAGAATATAAAAGTAAATTTGAGCAAAAAATAAGAGGTTTAAACTAAAATATGAAATATTTATCTAAAATTATTGAATATGGCTTGTATATATTGGTGTTTTTACTGCCTATCCAGACAAGATGGATTATTAGCCCAGGATTAAACGAATATCAAACTTTTAGTTTGTATGGAGTGGATATATTATTAGTTTTATTATTAGCGTTGTTTGTTATTAGCAGATTATTTTCTAGTTATAGTCAGACCGCCGAGCAGGAAGGCTTTTTAGGCAATGAAAAATGGGGTAAATGGCTTACGTCCGGTTTATTTTTAATTTTAGTTTTTTCCGTCTTGTCGGCGGGTAATAAATCATTAGCTTTATATAAATTTAGTTGGTTAATTTTAGGAGTAGGGTTGTTTTGGCTAATAAATAGCGTCGGCTATAATAAATTAAAGTTAATTTATTCATTTTTATTCGGAATTTTTTTACAGGCGATTTTAGGCATTTGGCAGTTTTTAGTTCAAAATAGTTTTTCTAATAAATGGTTGGGTTTAGCTTATCATGATCCGGCTCAATTAGGCGCTTCGGTTGTTGAGTTTATCGCCAAAGACGGAGTAGGCGAACGCTGGCTTAGAGCTTACGGCGGTTTTGATCATCCGAATATTTTAGGTGGAGTATTGGCTATAGCCTTATTAATTTTAATATCAGAGATTATTATTAATCAGGTTTTTAATTATAAATTTTTAAAATTAATAAATTGGATTTTTTTGGGCACATTTTCCGTAGCTTTATTTTTTACTTTTTCGCGCGCGGCCTGGCTGGCATTTTTTGTCGGCGTGTTAATTATTTTAGCCGGCTTTACATTTAAACATAATTTAAAAGCGCAGAAAGAAATACTCTCAGCTATTTTAATCTCTGGAATTTTAATTGGTGTTTTATTTTTTCAATACAATGAGTTGGTGGCAACTAGAATGTTGAATGATTCACGCTTAGAACAAAAATCAAAAATCGAGAGAATAACTTCTTATCAAGAAGCTTTGAGTATGATAAAAAAATATCCGCTGGCTGGCGTGGGTTTAGGAAACTATACTTTAGCTTTAAAAAAAATAGTTCCAAATCAAGAAAATTTTTATTATCAACCAGCGCATAATATTTTTCTATTAGTCTTTGCCGAGTCAGGGTTTTTAGGCTGGCTATTATTTATGGGGCTAATTTTATATTTAGCCTTTTTTATTTTTTTTAGAAGCGAAAAATACAAAGATAAAATAACCAAAATATCTATATTAGTTGGCTTGGTTATTTTAATGTTTTTTGATCATTGGCTTTGGAGTCTGCATTTCGGCATTTTATTTTTATGGTTGATTTTAAGTTTGGTGTCAGATAAAAAAATTGATAAAAAATTATTGTCTAATTAGAATCCATATTTTCTTTTTGGCTGGTTAAATCATAATCTTCTGTGGATAAATCAGCTAAAATATGTTTTAACGATTCGTCTCTTAGTGGGCGATTTTTTATTTGCTATATTAACCTGTTTTATTATTAAAAATTTATACAAAAAATATGTTTTAAATTTTTAACTAAAATAAGAGAAAAAAACACACAATCATGATCAAATTAATGTTTAAAGAATATTTATATATTAAAAAATTCGTTTAATTTATTTATTTTAAAATATATTATAATTTTTAGCATTTTTATGGTATAATATAAACATAAAATTTGATAAGCATTTGATAATAGCAATAGTAAGTTTGCCCTAAAATTAAATAAATAAATTAAATATATAGTTTGAGCTTTTAATAAGCTCAAAACGATACATCCCCATGCGTCGTTTACAATCTGATAATTATAAAAAGTTAGTGCCTCTTAAAAGGATAGCCGAAGCCAGTTCTTATAGTTTGGGCTATGTTTCTATTTTGGTGCAAAGAAAGAAGCTCAAGGCTAAAAAAATTGGCAACAAATATTATTCAACGCAAGAATGGTTCAATCAATATTTAGAACTCCATGCGCGAGACGAAAAACGAATAACCTCGGAAATGACGAAAGATTTGCCGTTAGACATTTCAGAAAGCCAGTTAGACAAGAAACTAGATGAATCCAATAAAGCAAAAAATTATATTGATAGCTTAGTTGAACAAGCGGTTGAAGAAAAAATAAATTTATTTGAGAAAAAAATATTTTCCGAAAGAAAAAGTGGCATTAAAAATTCTTATATAACCCCTAGCGGTCAATTAAAAACCGAAGAAAAAAATTTAGCTGAAATTTTAAATAGCGCCATTGATGTTCCCGAAGCAAGACTGATCGCTGACTTTATTGAACCAGAAATAAGATTAGGAGTTAAATGGCAAAAAAATTTGCATCAAGAAACAAAAGATTTTTTAGCCCAGCAAAAGCAAGCCGTTAAAAAAAATAACGTCTTTAATAGAAAAGAAAAGGCAATTAATTTATTAGAAAAAACAAACAAAATATTTTTACCCGTTGCTTTATTGGCGAGCGAAAATTTAAAAGGACTAAAAAAATTATTTGATTTAGCTAAAAATAAATTTTTAATTTTAGGCGCTTATTTTATAAAGGCTATTTCTAATAGCATAAAAGCAGTTGATAATTTTTTCTCTGAAGTTAAAACGCTAATCAAAGAAAAAATAAAACCGAATTTATTTTTTAAAACTAGATATTTAAAAACCGCTGTTGCAACTTTAATTATAATTTTAGCTTTAGTTTCTTTAGCTTCTCTAAAGCAAACCGCTATCTTTAACCAAAACACTAAAAGAATTTTTAATAATATAGCCGCGCAGATAGACAAACCGCTAGATAATTTTAAAAAACTTTTCATTAACAATAGCCATGTAATCCCGGGAGAGTCTTTAGTAAAAAATAGCAAGAACTCTTTAGATAGTTTATTTTTAAATTTAGCCGATCAAACAAGGTCGGCTAGTTTAAGTTTGGAAAATAATATTAGCTACCGTAATAAAGTTTTAGCTAGAAGGTTAGGTAGTATAAAAAATCAAGTTTTATTTATAGTTGGTTTTTGGCAGGATAAATATGAAAATAATATTAGCCAGCCAGTTGGGTTAATCGGCAACCAATTTTTTAGCTTAAAGACAACTTTAAATATTTTACCTGATAAAATTTCTAATTTTAGTAAAGGAAGTTTGGCGGTTTTACATAGTTTTATAAATTATCAAGGCGAGTCAATCGGCGATATAGCTTATTTAATTCAAGAAAAATTTAACATTTTTTATTTGCCAGCGCAGACAAATAAAATCAGCCAAACAAAAGGCAGGGTTGCTGGAGTTTCTGAAGCTGCTCCGGCTTTTTCTTCTCCGATTCCGCGCCTTTTAGCTTTGGCCGATATAACTTCCCGACGCGGCCAGCAGGTTATTAGTAACACAAAATATAATACAGTAGCGGTTTTAGAGGGCGTAGCTGATAAGCAAAAATCTTTATCTTTGGATTTAGGAAAAAAATTAGCCAGACTTACTTTATCTGCGGCTAAGGGAGTTGGTTTTGTATCGCAGAGTAGCCAAGACAAATTAGCGCAAGCCGAAGATACAATTAATCAGACAAATAGTTCAATTCAAGAATATAATAACAATGGAAAAAAATATTTAACTTTTGAGGCCAATCGTTCTTTATGGTCTATTTACAACCTATATTCAAAATTTATTGATAAAATTTTGCCAGATCAAATAAAAGAAAAATATGCGAAATATTATTTTGTCCCCCAAGAGGATCAAAATAATAAATCAGATAATAAAATTAGCGCACAACAGCAAATAGTTGTAGAAAAGCCGATAAAGCAAACCGCGATTATTCAAAGTAGCCCGCAACTTAGCAATTCAATTAAAAATTTATCTATCTCTGACAATACCGCTATCGGCGGGGCTTTAAATGTTAGCGGCCCGGTTAGTTTTAAAGATAATTTAACGGTTGTCGGCCAAAGCGAATTTTTAAACGATGTATTAGTACATACTTCTCTAACAGTTAAAGATCTAATAATCACCGGTTCAATTAAATTTGCCGGTTCCACCATAACCGGCTGGCCATTAGCTACCAGTACGCAAATAACTTACAACAATACTATTATTAACAGCACTGTTTCAGCCGGCCATACTGAAGTCCCAAGCCTAGGCTCTACCGGCCCGGTCGGTTCGCAAAGCCTATCGGCCGGAGAAGGCGGATTAACCGTTGGCGGTGATACTCATTTAAACGGCGAAAATGTTTTAATCGCCGGAGCGGTTGATTTAAATAATTTGTTAGACATAGATCACAATGGCTTAGCTTTAAGCATCGGCGACGGCACTACTGATACTTTTACGGTTAATACCAGCGATGATATAGTTACTATCGCCGCCACTTTAAACCATACCGGTGTCTCTCAATTTACCGGCGATATGGATTTAAACGGCGCCCTGGATTTAGACGTAGCTTCAACTTCAGCTTTGACTGTGGGTGACGGCGCTAATAACAATATCAATATTGATACTATTAATGACATTTTAACTTTCGGTAATAGTTCAACTACGGACCAAATGATTTTAAATATTAAGGATTTAACTCTTAATTCCGCCAGTTCCACTACGGCTTTAACCGTCAGGCAAGATGGTGATGGCGATATTATGAATTTATTCGATGGAGATACGGAAATTTTTACCATTTTGGATGGAGGAAATGTAGGAATTGGGACAAGTTCGCCTAATTACACTCTCGATATTAATGGCACAACGAGAACAGTGGCTGATGCCTATTTTAATTCCAATATTTATTTAGGCGACGCTTCTACTACTGACATAGTATATTTTAATTCACGTATTGGGACTGATTTAGTTCCGACCGTTGATAATGTTTTTGATATAGGCTCTGATTCTAATTGGTTAAGATGGCGCAGCGGTTATTTTGGAACTTCTGTTGGTATTGGTGGAATGGCCACAAGTACGGGTGATAGTTTAACATTTTTTGGAGCCGGTAATGTTAGCATGGGTCAAGCCTCTACCATTCAAACCACTTCCGGCGCTCTAAATTTAAATGCAGCTGATGCCCTAAGCTTGACGGCAGGGCAGGCTTCTACTTGGCAGACTTCCGCCGGTCTTTTAACTCTAAATGGAGCCGGTGGGTTAAGCATGAATTCATCGGCAGGAACTATGACACTAAATGCAACCGGACAAACTATGGATTTAGATTCTGCTATTTATAATTTAAACACGACCGGCACCATGAGTTTAACTTCTGGTGGTAACTATACGGTTGATGCTACCGGTCAGATTATTAATATTACTGGTGCGGCCACGACATTCAATACTACAACTTTAGGCATTAATAATACCGATGCAATTACTATCGGCGTTAATGGCTCAGAGCAAAATATTACGTTTGAAACTAATGCTTTTGATATAAATTCTATTGGTGCGGTTACGATTGACGGTACTGATTTTACCTATACCCCAACCGGCGCTTATATAGTTAATGCTACCGGCGCCATTACACAAAAAACCGGTTCAACTTATAGTCTTTATGCTACTTCGTCAATCGCCATGCTGTCTGATTCAACTATTAATCTAACCGGTACTGGAATTAATTTAACATCGTCTAACGGCAACATTATTTTAACCTACCCGAACGGCCGACAATTTCAATTAACTGATGGCACGACCAGAATTGAAACTTTAGCTAATGGCGAATTGGTTTTAGGCGATACTACGGCCACGACTACGATTGAAGGATTGCTAGTAACGATTAACGGCGATACTATCACTACCGGAGTTATCACTAACAATATTACGGATAATATAGCTAGCGCCTATTTAGTCCGTGAAGGCGTTAATAATTATATTAATATTAATACGACTAATGGAGTTGAAGCCATTGCTTTTGGCAATACAAATTTAAATCCAACATTTTCTTTTTTGGGAGATGGGGCGACAAATTTTGGTGGAACAGTTACGGCGGCTAATGTAATTTCAGCTCCATATTTTACTGCTACTAATGTTTTAGCCACTTCAACTTTATCTGGGGGGTTAACAATACAAACTGATAAATTTATTATTCAACAGTCAAGTGGTCGCGTCGGTGTCGGCACAACAACACCTAAAACAATTTTTCATATTGCCGGCACAGACGGATTAGTTATACCAGTCGGCACAACAGCCGAACGGCCAACCTCTCTAGTTACCGGCACTATTAGATATAATAGCGAGACTTCTCAATTTGAAGGTTATGGCAATACTTCCTGGGGCTCACTTGGCGGAGTAATTGATGTTGATCAAGATACAAAAATAACCGCTGAAGATTCTGCTGGCGCTGATAATGACCAATTAAAATTTTCTACTGCCGGTTTAGAAAGAATGAGAATAGATGCGAATGGGAATATTGGAGTCGGAACGACTACGCCTTATTCTCTATTATCAATTTCTAATTCTGCGTCAACAGCGGTTAATACACCTCTATTTACTATCGCTTCAACAACAGCAGGAACTTCAACTTCAACTCTAATGACTGTTTTAGCGAACGGGAATGTGGGGATTGGTTCAGTGGCGCCTTCTTCAAAATTAGAAGTTTTTGGCAACCCCTATAGCCAGTTAATAAAATTTACTGGAACGCACTCAGGAGGATTAGGCATCGGAATAGGTTATAATAATTGGTCATCAGATATTTATATAGATGATTTTGTTGGGATGTCTGTTTATGCAAGTCATGGAGTTGCGGTAGGAAGTTCTTATGTTTCTGGCAACAATATAGACGCACCAACAAATGGGATGATAATACAAGGCAATGTCGGTGTAGGAACTTCTTCTCCGCTGTCCAAACTCTCTGTGCAAGGTTTATCAGGTACATCTATTCTAAATATTGCCTCTTCAACCGGAGCGAGTTTGATGTATATAAATTCTTCTGGCAACGTCGGCGTAGGCACAACTGATCCTACTACTGGTTTTCATATTTACAACAATAACTTAATGGTTTCTGGTACCACCGGTTCTAATGGAGGAAATGATTCATATGTAAAACTACTTCTACACGCTGATGGTTCTGGGAATACTTTTATAGACAGTTCTGCTTCAGCCAATACAGTTAGTGCTAATGGAGATGTTACCCAAAGTGCAACCCAATACAAATTCGGAAGCAAGAGTGCATATTTTGACGGGAATGCAGACTATTTAAGCGTATCTACTTCGGATTTTAATTTAGGAACTTCTGACTTTACTGTTGATGGATGGGTCAGAGCTGGCTCACAAAGTGTTTCGTATCCAATATTTTTTACATCAAATACAGGTGGCACTTATGGGACAGGATCTCTTCTTATTGCTGATGGAGTAAGTTCAGGATACCCAGCATTTACTATCGGTGGCGATAGATTAATCGCAGGCAATTCTTCTTTGCTAGATAATGCTTGGCACCATATTGCAGTTTCAAGACAATCTGGAGTTTTTTATTTATTTATTGATGGAATATTGGTTGGTTCAAATTCAGGTTATCTTGCTTCATCTGTTGATTTTAGTTCCGCTACCATAGGATATGCATCATACAGTCCAGCCAATACCAGTTTTACTGGTTATATTGATGAAGTTCGCCTTTCTAAAGGCATAGCCCGTTGGACATCTGATTTTACTCCTCCAACTTCTGTATATGGTTCTGGCACTATGAATTCTGGGATTGGAGTTGGCGTTGCACCAATTAACCAGTTAGACATTAACGGCGCAGCCGCTATTGGTAGTAGTTATGCCGGCGTTTCTGCAGCACCTACTAATGGATTAATAGTTTCTGGCAACGTCGGTATCGGTACTTCTTCCCCTTACGCTAAATTATCTGTTGTCGGTGAAGCCGTAGCTAGTTATTTCTCTGCTACTTCAACCACAGCTACCTCTACTTTTGCCGGTGGATTTACCGCAGGTAATAATTCCGCTCTAACAATTAATTATGCTGCTCCGGCTAATAGTTTATATATTGCTCCAGGCGGCAACATCGGTATCGGCACAACAACACCTAAAACAATTTTTCATATTGCCGGCACCGATGGTCTAGTTATACCAGTCGGCACAACGGCCGAGCGGCCAACTTCTCTAGTTACCGGTACTATTAGATATAATAGCGAGACTTCCCAATTTGAAGGTTATGGCAATACTTCCTGGGGCTCGCTAGGCGGAGTAATTGATGTTGACCAAGATACAAAAATAACTGCTGAAGATTCTGCCGGCGCTGATAATGATCAATTAAAATTTTCTACTGCCGGTTCAGAAAGAATGAGAATAGATGCGAATGGGAATATTGGAGTCGGAACGACTACGCCTTATTCTCTATTATCAATTTCTAATTCTGCGTCAACAGCGGTTAATACACCTCTATTTACTATCGCTTCAACAACAGCAGGAACTTCAACTTCAACTCTAATGACTGTTTTAGCGAACGGGAATGTGGGGATTGGGACGGCGAGTCCAGGAACAAAATTAGAAATTGCAAGTAATGGAAAAATTAGAGCATCAGGAGCTTCTTCTGGTAGCTATATTCAAATGTGGTATGACGAAGCAATCGGAAATAAAATTGAAACAAGTGATAATAGTCTTTATTTTTATGGCACTAGTGGAAGAATGGCCTATGTTACTAGAAATTCTTTTATGCAAGATGTTTCTGCTAGTGGAACTCATACTATTGGTATAGATAGTGGCCCGCGACTAGCTTATGTTTCTGCTACTGGCCTTGGAGGTGTTGGAAATCCATATAATTATGATTTTTATTTTGATGTAAATAATATTGAAAGAATGAGAATAACAACTGCTGGCAATGTCGGCATTGGGACGACATCTCCATGGGGTCTTTTGTCCGTCAACGCAAATGGTTTAACTTCTGGCGCGCCGCAGTTTGTGATTGGTTCTTCTACGGCAACTAATTTTATTGTGGCTAATAATGGAAACGTTGGTATTAGGACGGCAAATCCGGGCAATCTTCTAACTATTGGCGCGTACAATTCAGGTACGTCCGGTTCATATAAGCAAGGATTATTATCAACGGATAATATGCTACTATCGCAACTTGAAGGCGGAGCTTATTTCGGTCGCGTAGGTCTTACAGAAAACCAATGGAAATTAAATAATTACGGTTCTAATTGGACATCTAGAGACTCTAATAATCGTAATTATTATTCAGTCGCCATGTCTTCGGACGGTAAAATACAAACAACAGTAGTCTATGGAGGAGGAATATACGGTTCTACAGACTACGGTGCTACCTGGACACAAAAAGATGGCAATAATCGTAATTATATGTCAGTCGCCATGTCTTCGGACGGCAAAATCCAAACCGCAGTACTTTTTGACGGAGGTATATATGGTTCTACAGACTATGGAGCTACTTGGACAGTAAAAGACGGCAATAGTCGCATGTATATGTCAGTAGCCATGTCTTCAGACGGTAAAACCCAAACCGCAGTAGTTTTTAACGGATTGATATATGGCTCTACTGATTATGGTGCTACTTGGACACAAAAAGATGGCAATAGTCGCATGTATACTTCAGTTGCCATGTCTTCGGACGGCAAAATTCAAACAGCAGTAAGTAATGAGGTTTTTGTTGGCGGACGTATATATGGCTCTACAGACTATGGTGTTACCTGGACGCAAAAAGATGCCAATATCCGCGCTTATGCTTCAGTTGCCATGTCTTCGGACGGCAAAATCCAAACTACAGTAGTTAATAATGGATTAATATACGGCTCTACAGACTATGGTGTTACCTGGACGCAAAAAGATGCCAATATCCGCGCTTATGGTTCGGTGGCAATGTCTTCGGACGGAAAAATCCAAACCACAGTAATTTATGGAGGAGGAATATATGGTTCTACAGACTATGGCGTTACCTGGACACAAAAAGATGGCAATAATCGTAATTATTTATCAGTGGCAATGTCTTCGGACGGCAAAATACAAACGACGGCAGCTTATGGTGGACAAATATATGGATCCATAGCAGATTCTTATATGCCCGGCGGCAACATTGGTATCGGCACTTCTTCTCCTCTCACCAAACTTTCTGTACAAGCTACTGCTGGTTCTGATATTTTAAATATTTCCTCTTCAACCGGAGCGAGTTTGATGTATATAAATTCTTCTGGCAACGTCGGGATTGGTACTACCACACCAAAGTCTTTATTAGCTCTTGGAGGGGCTGGCACTTTAGCAAACAATGGAATTACTTTTGGCCCAAATGGTACAGGCGGAATTTATGGAGATTCAAGCGGTTGGGTTCACTTAACTAATGAAAGCGGTACCTCAAATTTTACGCTATTTGGGACTTATGCTAGAGCAGATAATAATTTAATTGTTTCAAATTACTTGCGTGGTAGTGGTGGAAATACGCCAGTCCAAATAGATACCGGTTTAACGGTAAGCGCTGGTTTAACTTCTCTAGTTAATGCTTCAACAACTCAAATCAGTTCTACTGGTAATGCGTATTTTGCGACGTCGGGCGGCAACGTCGGTATTGGTACTTCTTCTCCTCTAACCAAGCTTTCCGTACAAGCTACAGCTGGTTCTGATATTTTAAATTTCACCTCTTCAACCGGCGATAGTTTAATGTATATGAATTCTATAGGAAGTGTTGGTATAGGAACTACTTCTCCTTTGGCTAAATTTTCTGTTGTTAGTAATGAAGACCCGTGTACTGGTGGCACAAAAGAAATAGATGGTTATTATATTGTCAGAACATTTACAATAGATGGGGCACTTACTTGTTCGGATAGTATAGAAGCAGAGGTTCTCGTTGTTGGCGGCGGCGGCGGCGGCGGTCATAATGTTGGCGGCGGCGGCGGCGGCGGCGGAGTTAGACATGTTACAGATTATTCATTAACATCTCAAACTTATTCAATAGAAGTTGGTTCTGGGGGCGGTGCTCTTACATCAGGATATCCATCGTCTTTTGGAGTATTGGTTGCAGATGGTGGTGGATATGGTAATAGCGGAAACTCTGGTAATGGAGTTAATGGTAGCTCTGGAGGAGGAGCAGGTTCCGGCGTAGATAATTATCAAGCTTATTCAGGTGGTTTGGGTAATATTGGAGGTTATTCTCCAGTAGAGGGATATGACGGAGGAGATGTTGATCCAAGTCGAGGTAGAGGAGCTGCTGGTGGTGGTGGTGCCGGAGGAGTAGGTTCAGATAATATTTATGGCGTTCCTGGTCCTACAGGAGGTGTTGGTTATGAATCAGATATCTCTGGCACCTCTACTTATTATGGTGGTGGAGGAGGTGGAGGAGGTTGTAATGGATATGGAATTATTGGAGGTTATGGTGGAAATGGCGGCGGTGGAAATGGCGGTGATCACGGTGCTGGCGGTCCATCATCTGAAGCTACGGCAGGAACTGCTAACACAGGCGGTGGTGGAGGAGGAGGTGCTGGCTGTGGCGCTGGCGTTGGTGCGGCCGGAGGTTCTGGAGTTGTTATAGTTAAATACTACTACGGTCAACAAAATAGTTTAGCTATCTTTGACGGCGGCAACATCGGTATCGGCACAACCTCTCCATATAAAACTCTCTCTGTCTACGGCGACATGGCTCTAACCGGAGGATTCTATGATTCCCTAAGTTCTGCTGGCAGTAATTTACAAATATTACAATCAACCGGTTCGGCTACTAAATGGATTTCTACTTCAACTCTCTTTACCGCCGGCATAGATACTTTTCCAACCGGAACAACCGGACAAACCTTAACTTATCAAAATTCTAACTGGACTGCGACTAGTAATTTATATGTAGCGAGCGATGGGGATATTGGGATAGGGACGGCGAGTCCTAGCTATAAATTGTCAGTTATAGGAGATGGTAGTGTTACAAATGGAGAACATTTTGTCACTCAATCAGTAGCTAATACGAGCGGAAGCGGAATTTTCCTTGGTTATCGCGCTAATGGAAGTTCTATAACATCAGGATTAATTAGAGTTGACAATGATTTACCTTTAACATTAGGAACTAGCGGCACAAATCAAGCAATTACCATATTAAACACTGGCAATGTCGGTATTGGGACAGATGCGCCAAGCTACAAATTAGATATAGCTGATAATCAAAACGGGGTAGCCGGCTTCAGGGTGGTAAATTCTAATACAGGTAGTAGCGCCATGATTCAAAATGTTTTAACAAATAATGCCGGTTCCCTTGCTTATTATGGCATAGCTGGATCTAATTGGAATGCTGGCGGAGGATATGAATTATTTAATAGTAGCGGTAGAGCTTTTTTTGGCAGTTATTTAACCGATACTTTAATTTTTACTCAAACAGCACAGGATATTATATTTGCTACCGGAGGACTTTCAACGGCAAGCGAAAGAATGAGAATTTTAGGCACTGGTAATATTGGGGTTGGAACTTCTTCTCCATATAAAACTTTTTCTATTTCTGGCGACATGGCTTTAACCGGAGCATTTTATGATTCTCTATCATCCGCCGGCAGTAATTTTCAAATTCTCCAATCTACCGGCTCAGCTACCAAATGGATTTCTACATCAACATTATTTACAGCAGGTGTTGATTCTTTACCAACCGGAACAGCCGGTCAAACTCTAACTTATCAAAACTATGCTTGGACTGCGACTAGTAGTTTATATGTAGCTAGTAACGGGAATGTGGGCGTAGGCACGACTTCTCCTTATTCATTACTTTCTGTTCAAGCTACAGCTGGCGGCACGACTCCTTTGTTTACGATTGCTTCTTCAACCGCCGGAGCGGCCACTTCAACATATTTAACTGTAGCTAGCAATGGATATGTTGGCGTTGGCACTTCTAACCCTAGTTATGCTCTTGATGTAAATGGCTCAATTAGAATACCGGCTGCGCAAACGATATATTTTTCTACATCTCAGTCGGGAAGCCAAATTGTTGACGATGGAGCAGGCAATGTTTATTTGTCTGGCAACTCTGATTTAGTATTTAGAACGGGCGGAGTTGTACAACAAACAATGACTTTAAAAAATACTGGCCTTGTCGGTGTTGGCACTTCTTCTCCATTAACTAAATTTTCTGTTCAAGCCACTGCCGGTACGGACATTTTAAATATTGCTTCTTCAACAGGAGCTAGTTTAATGTATATAAATTCTGCCGGGAATATTGGAATCGGGACAACTTCTCCAGCTAAGCAATTTTCAATTTCTGATTTAATGTATATTGGCGGTAACGGCACTTCTACTATTGAAAAGAATTTAGAAGTTTTGGGCGCTCTAAAAGTTGGCACAGGTACAATTTATATAAATGGTTCTGGTATTAGTTCCACTGACGGGTCTATTAATTTAAATTCTGGGACTGCTACTTCAACTTTTGCCAATGGTTTAACCGTGGGTACTAATAAATTTGTTGTCCAGCAAGCTAGCGGTTATATTGGTATTGGGACAACTACGCCTTCAGCCTGGCTTGATGTTTTTGGTACTTTGGGTTCGCAAACTGATTTATTTAACATTTCAACGACAACTGCTGCTAATACTTTTTCTAGCGTCTTAAAAATTAAATCTAATGGAAATGTCGGCATCTCCACTTCTTCACCAAATTATGCTTTAGATGTTAATGGTTCAGCAGCTTTTGGTTCAGGAGAAGAATCAATGAGAATTGATTCAAACGGTAATGTTGGAATTGGTACCACCTCGCCTTATGCCAGATTATCTTTGGTTAATAATAGCGCCGGTTTGTATGACGTATTTGCTATTTCAACTTCTACTTCAGGATTAGTATTTAAAGTGGATTCTTATGGTCAGACTTACGGCGATGGCGCTTATGCTTCTCCGGCCGCCGATTATGCCGAATATTTTTATACTGACAGCGTTAACTTGCGCCCAGGCGAAGCTGTTTGTGTGGATGTTGTGAAAGAAAATGCAGTGAAAAGATGCGAGCGCGAAGCGGATAATAATGTTATGGGCATAGTTTCTACTAAGCCGGCTGTTATTGGTAATTACACTAAAGAAGCCGCTTCTAATTCTAACCATTATGTTATTGTCGGTATGCTCGGTCAAGTTGACGCTTATGTGTCAGCGGAAAATGGCCCTATTAATATTGGCGATTCATTAACATCAGCTTCATCAACGCCTGGTTATGCTATGCGCGCTGACGGCGGCGATTCTACTGTGGGTATTGCGTTAGAATCATTAAAAGAAGGCACGGGTAAAATTAAAGTTTTAATTTCCAGGCGCAATAAGAGTTTAGCAGTTGAAGAAGTTGAGGATTTAGTGGTAGAGCGTATAGCTAATATGAAAATTGAAGATAGAGTTCAGCAGTTAATAACTGAAGCGGTAGAAAATTTAAATTTAGATCCGAAAATTGAAGAAATAGCTAAAGCCGAAGCCAGTAAATTAGATTCAATCATATCAGTAACCTTAGATCAGGCTAATGGTAAAATTATTAATCTAACTTACCAGTTGGCTGATCTAGAAACTATTTTTAATAATCAATTAGCTGCTATAAATGCTCAATTAGCTAATTTAACAAACATAAATCAAAATATTCAAATTGATCAGCAAGGCAATTTGATTATAAATATATCTAATTCGATTGAAGCTAGTTCGACTCCGGTTGTTAAGATTATTGATATTACCTCAATCACCGCTTCTTCAACTAAAACCGCTTTCATAGTTAATCAAACAGGCACAGGAGATATAGCTGATTTTCAAGCTGATGGCGTGTCTATTATGAATATTGATCAAAAAGGAGAAGTTAAAATTATGGGTTCTATGTTAGTGGACGGACGAATTATGCTTTGCTCGGGCGGTTATTGCTCTGATGCCCTAGATTCAGCCGTTGACGAAACCATGGCTGATTTGGGGGTTGAAGGTAAAGTCGTGGCCGGAGCGTTCGAAGGTTATTGCGAAGACGGTTTCGTCTGGGTGCCGGGTTCGGCTAAATATGGAACTTTGCCCGGCTTCTGCGCGCAAGCAGATTTAATGAAAGATGAATTTGAACAAATTAAAACTAATATTTCACAAGGCCAAGCGCAAATCAGTTGCCAAGCTTTAGGGACAGGCTATCACTTAATTGGAGAGAATGAATGGCTGACCATCGCAGAAAATATTTTGCAGGCGGCTGATAATGATTCTGATTCTAATATCGCCGGCATGCAGCTAGCCATAGTCTCTCCTTCTTACAAATTAACAAATGATAATGTTTTATATAATTTAGTCGGTTCAATTAATGAATGGACTAATCAAAATGTAACTGCCGCCGGGTCGCCGGTAACGCCGTCATATAATAATTGGTTTGAATATAGCGAAGTTTCTGATTATAAAGGTTTAAATATTGCGCCGGATTATTATTTAACTGATGCAGATAATAATATAGGAAAAATTTATGTTGGTTCAACTTCAGTCCTAAAAGGTTTTATTCGAGGCTCAGGCGGAATTTATAGTTTAGATTTATCTCATGCGCCAAGCGAAAAATCAGCCGACATAGGATTTAGATGCGCCAAATAACGAATAGTTTAAAGTTAAAAAGTTTGTAAAGTTGAAAGTTATATGAAAATAGAAAAATTTGAAGATATAATAGCTTGGAAGAAGGCCGGAGAGTTAACAATAAATATTTATAAAGAATTTAAAGATTGCAGAGATTTTGGTTTTAGAGATCAAATTCAAAGAGCCGCTGTTTCTATAATGAATAATATTGCTGAAGGGTTTGAAAGAAGAACTAATAAAGAATTTGTAAATTTTCTTTATATTGCCAAAGGTTCGTGTGGAGAAGTAAGATCAATATTATATTTAGCAGTTAAATTAAGATATATTTCCGAAGATAATTTTAAAATAGATTATAATTTAACCGTAGAAATTTCAAGATTAATTTCTGGGCTAATAAAAACTTTATAACTTTATACTTTTAACTTTGAACTAAACCTATGTTCAACAAAATAATCCATTTCCTAAAATATAATAACGCTACGATAATCATTCTAGCCATAGTTTTAATTATCGGCGGCGGAGCTTTAGCCGCCGGGCCCGAGAATATCGGCCAAAAGCAATCCAGTATACAAGGAATAGATAACACTTTACTCTTAAGCGTTGATTTATCTAAATTTAATATGGATTTTAAAATAGAAAATATAGAGCAAGACGAAAAATATTATTATGTCGTTTATAATTATTTAGATATTGTTATTATTGATAACGCTTGGCAATATCAATTAAATCAAAGAACCCAAAAAATCAGCAAAAAAATAAAACAAGACATCGGCGAATATATGGCTAAATTTTTAGCCAAACATTACGAGTCAAGAATCAGAGAATTAAAAGAGGAAAAAATTAAAGCTCAAACCCAAGGCGAAACAAAGCGGGTGGAAGTTACCGAATATAGCGGCCTAGTCGGAATCACTCTTGATTTAGCGGCTACGGTTTTCCCGGGCTATGATCCGATTGTGAAAAAAGAATTGCCCACCCCGGAAAATTTTGATTTGCCGGAAAATAATTCTAATTTACCGATAGATAATAGCGCAGATAATTTAACTCAAATTTATAATGATTATGTAAATTCGCATCCAGATTTGTTTAATGAGCCAACACCTTCAACATCAGAAGAAAATTTAAATACTCAAACATCAGACGAGACAATAGTTGAACCAGAAAATCAAAATAGTTCAGAAGATGCACCTACAGCCGAACCGACTGATGTTAATATTATTGAATTGCCGGAAATAGAATCCCTACCATTAGAAAACACAACAACAGAAAGCGCGTCTGAGGAAAACTCTTTTTCCGAAACAACGCCATCTTCAAATGAAATAAATTAATTTATAATCATATGCCAGAATTTCAACAAACAGTAGATCTTAGAAAAGTTCAGCAAAAAAAGACAGCTGCGCCAAAAAATGTCGCCGCTCCTTTAGATAAAATTTATCAATCTGATAATAATTCAGATTCTAATCTAAAAAAAATAGATCAACCGAAAGAAAAAAAATTTCCCCAGGGGTTAATTAAAATTATAGTTTTTATTTTAGCCTTTTTAGTAATTGGCACTACAATTTATTTTTTATTTTATAGCTCTAATAATTTTACTGCAAACAATAAAAAGGCTTCTTGGTATGCTATTAGTTTAAAAGATAGCGGCATGACTTATTATGGGCAGATTTTCGATATAAAAGCTAATCCAGTGATAATTAACAATGTTTATTATGATTATGATCAAAACGAAGCGATAAAAAATAATAAGCCTTTTAATAGAACAGGCGATTTGCGTTTGGTTAAACAGGGCAAAGAAACCTATGGCCCGGAAAGTACTATCAGTATTTATCAGTCTAATATATCAACGCTTACTCCCTTAAAATCAGATTCAAAAGTTCTAAAAGCTATTTTAGAATATGAAAGATAGATTTATTTTAATATTAAATAAAAAATCCTGGTCGGCTTATCATAAAATAAATAAAAATTTTAAAAAATAGCTTAAATTAAATATTTTTTTAAATTTTAAATCAAGAATTGGTTTAGCTAATTAATGATAATTAATTAGTTAATTTTTATTTAATTATAGCTAAAAATCAAGCTTAGCCTTATCAGCCTTTTTATATGTACAAAACAATAAAATTATCCAATAATTTAGAAATAATCGCTGCGCCGATTAAAAGCACTAAAACTATAACGGTTTTAGTTATGGTGGCTACTGGTTCAAGGTTTGAAAATAAGCAAATAAGCGGCATTTCCCATTTTCTTGAGCATATGTTTTTTAAGGGAACGGTTAATCGGCCCACCACTTTGGAAATTTCTTCGGAATTAGACAGGGTTGGTGGAGAATTTAACGCTTTTACCGGTAAAGAATATACAGGCTATTTTGTTAAGGTTGAAGCTAGCCAATTAGAGTTGGCTTTGGATATTTTAAGTGATATATTATTAAATTCTAAATTTGAATCAGATGAAATAGAACGGGAAAAAGGAGTAATTATAGAAGAGCTAAATATGTATCTTGATAATCCTCTTATATATATAGAAGATTTATTTGAAGAATGCCTTTACGGGGATACGCCGGCCGGCCGCGATACTATCGGCACTAAAGAAACAATTTTAAAGTTAAATAGAAAAAAACTTTTAGCTTATGCTAACTCACAATATAGTTCTGATAAAATAATTATTAGTTTGGCCGGCGGTTTTAAGCCTTCGGCTGTTAAATTAATAAAAAAATATTTTAGCAAATTTTCTAAAAAGAATTATCAAAAAAAATTAAAAACTAATGATAAACAGAATAAAGCTAATTTGCATTTATTTTATAAAAAAACCGATCAGGCGCATTTGTCTTTAGGCGTGCGAACTTTTTCTTTTAATCACCCCGACGAACTTGTTGTTAAATTAATTTCCATAATTTTAGGCGGAACAATGAGTTCGCGCCTATTTACTGAACTACGAGAAAAACGCGGTTTGGCTTATTATGTTAGAACTAATAACGAACCTTATACCGATTCCGGTTACTTAACTACTCAGGCCGGCGTGCCAATAAATAAATTATCTGAAGCGATAAAAATAATTTTAAGTGAATATAAAAAATTAACGGAAAAATTAATTAGCGCAGAAGAATTAAATCGCGTTAAGCAATGTTTAATCGGCCGCACAACTTTAAATCTTGAATCTTCCGATAGTTTGGCTAATTGGTATGCTCGCCAAGCGATTTTATTTAAAGAGCAGAATAAAAAAGATAAGGTTTTAACTCCGGAAAAATATTATAATCAGATAAAAAAAATAGGCGTTAAAGATATTCGCCGCGTAGCCAAAGAAATTTTTGTCAATAATAAATTGAATTTAGCCGTTATAGGGCCTTATAGTAAAAAAGAAAAGAATGAAATTAAGAAAATATTATATTTATAATTTTTAAAAATGAAAAATCGTTTTAAATCAATTTTTTCAACTAATAAAGACCAAAGAATGAATATTTTGGGCGTTTTAATTATGGCTGCTTTTGTTTTTTTTGTGGGTTTATCGGTTTATAATATTTTTATTGATTTAGAAGAAAATTCTACGTCCGGCGGGCAGTTTACCTTTGAAATAATTCAACCCTCTTCTTATAATGAACGGTTAATAATAAAATTATTCGGCCAGGAATTTTCTATTATGCCGATCGGGGCTCTTACGGCTAAGGCGCAAACGGTCGGGGAAAATATTATTCAATACATTGACGCTTTTCCCAATACCGATGTCGTTCAAACAAGAGAAAAGGAAAAACTTAAAGAAGATATAGTTTTAAAACAGCCCGGCCATCCTAAAGAGTTCGCTTATCAGATCGATTTAACTTTTTATGATTTTGAAAAAGATAAAGAAGGTAATTTTATTTTTTATGTTAAAGGTAAAAAAGGAAAGCAGCTTTATCGGGTTTTTGATATTCCAGCGCCGTTTTTAATTGATGCTGATAATAAAAGAAGTTCTGCTAAAGAAGTTGAAACTAGTTTAAATAATCAAGGACTCCTTACTTTAAGGCCGAGCGAAAAATGGTTAGCTGGAGCAAAATATCCGGTAATTTTAGATCCAACAGTTGAAATTGTGGTTTTAAATATTCATTCTCATCCTCAGCAAGGGGAAAATTGGGAGGTTGAGTTTTCTACTAAAGGCGCGACAGATTTAAAAATAATCCCCAATGATCAGGCAACAATAAATGATGATGAATTTATATCATTATCTTGCGATGGAGAAAAAAGAGATCCGCAAATTTTAGCTGGCGATGTTATTTTTTATCCAAATTGGTCTTGTGCCGGAAATGGCAAAGTTATTCATTATACTAAAAAAGCCGGCAATCATGTTTTACGTTTTGAATTCGGCGATCAAATAACTTATGCTTATAATTCTTCAACGCCGACCGGTGGCGATATTACAACCGATGGCGATTATACCATTCATTCTTTTAAAAATGTTGGCACTTCTAGTTTTGTAGTTCCGGATGGGTTAAGTGGTAATATTGAGATTTTAGTTGTCGCTGGCGGTGGTTCTGGGGGGACTTGGCTCGGCGGCGGCGGCGGCGGCGGCGGAGTGATTTATGAACCTTCTTACGCTGTTACTGCCCGAACATATTTAATAACCGTAGGCGATGGTGGAGCTAAAATGACTGGTGATGGTCAAGGTAATAATGGAGAAGACTCTGTTTTTGATTTAAGTGGAACGCCTTTAACAGCAAAGGGCGGCGGCGGAGGAGGAAGATATACCGGTAGTGGTAGCTCTGGAAGTAACGGCGGAAGTGGTGGTGGCGCTGGTGGAGATACTTCTGGAATTTATTCTGGAGGAACGGGTGAAATTGGGCAGGGGTATAATGGTGGCGCTAATGCTAATAATTCTTCTGGCGGCGGCGGTGGTGGCGGTGGTGGAGCCGGAGAAGCTGGCCAAGACGGAGGAATTTACTCCGATGGTTATCCAGCTATGTGGTATGGGGGTAAGGGTGGAGACGGGTTGCCATTTTCTATTTCCGGTTCATTAACTTACTATGGCGGCGGCGGTGGTGGAGTTAGCAATGTTCCTGATAGTGGAGTTAGACCGGGCGGTGCTGGCGGTGGTGGTAGTAGCGCTGATCAAACTCACCATTGTACAGCCGGTGTCGCAAACACTGGTGGTGGCGGCGGCGGCGGTTATTATGCTAATTGGTCTCCGCCAGATTATGGTGAAGCAGGCGGTTCGGGTGTTGTTATTATTAGATATTTAATTAGCGATTTTGATGTAAGAATTTTAAATAGGGTAATTTTTCGTACCTCTCCTGCTAGAGGAGCCACTGGTGGAACTATTACAATTAATGGAGATTATACTATTCATACTTTTAATTCTAGTGGGGCAATTTCATTTCCTAAAGCCGGCAATGTTTCTGTTTTAGTAGTTGGCGGCGGCGGAGGAGGAGGAGATAATTGGGCTGGCGGCGGCGGCGGCGGCGGTGTAGTTTATGAAGCATCACATGCTGTTAACGCTCAATCCTATTCTATTACAGTTGGAGGAGGAGGTGTGGGGGCAAGTTCTGGGGACGGTGGTAATGGTGAAAATTCAGTTTTTGACAATATAACAGCAGTTGGCGGCGGCGGGGGTGGAGGTTCGATTTCTGGAGGGGGGACTGGAAATAATGGCGGTTCTGGCGGCGGCGGTCAAGTTGTTGATGGTACTGGAGGTTCAGGAACAGTAGGACAAGGATATGACGGAGGCGATGCTCTTGGCACTTGGTCTTCTCCTTATTATGGCGCGGCCGGCGGCGGAGGAGCAGGAGAAGTTGGAGAAGATGGTCAACCACCAGCGTCTGGCGGAGGCGGAAATGGCGGTGACGGTCTTGCTTATGATATTTCCGGAGTTTCAACATACTATGGCGGAGGAGGCGGAGGAGGCGGAGTTGATAGTTATACTGTTTCAGCAGGCGATGGAGGTTTAGGTGGAGGCGGAAATGGCGGTTATAATACTGCAGGTGAAAATGGAGATGCTAATACTGGAGGAGGAGGAGGAGGAGGAAATTATGCTGATGGTGGTAACGGCGGTTCAGGCATTGTTATTATTAAATATTTAACTAGTGATTTTTCAGATACGACTAATAGTATAAGAAAAATAATTTTTAGAACAACCTCTTTATCAGCTCCAGCCGGTGGAACAATTACAACTGATGGAGATTATACTGTCCATACTTTTACTTCCGACGGGACAATGACATTTTTTAAGGGCGGTAATGTTGAGGTTTTAGTTGTTGGCGGAGGTGGTGGTGGAGGAGAAGGAAATGGAAGCTCTTGGGCTGGTTCTGGGGGTGGCGCTGGCGGCGTTCTTTATCATCCAGCAAAAATTGTAACAGCACAAGAATATTCAGTAATTGTTGGTAGTGGAGGAGCATCTCATACAAAAGGCGAAGACTCTGTTTTTGATGATTTGACCGCATACGGTGGGGGTAAAGGATTAAATTACGAAGAATCAGCAACACCTTCTTTGGCAGATGGTGGCTCTGGCGGAGGAGGCAGATATAATTTTGGAAGCGGTGGTTCTTCAACTCAAATAAACATGAATGGGGCAACTGGATATGGTCATAAAGGAGGAGATGCTACCGCAGGCGATATTTCAGGTAGTGGTGGAGGAGCTGGAGCAGATGGAACTGGTTATTATACAAGTCCAAACGGGGGAGATGGATTAGATATATTTTCTGATTTACTTATTGCTGCAAATGCAGGTGTGGATATAAGTGGAACACACTGGATTGCTGGTGGAGGTGCGGCACTTTCCGGAACTGGTGGTAAAGGTGGTGGAGGAGTTGGAGGTTCAAGCCCTGGAGTACCTGGAGGAGATGGCACTGAAAATACTGGGGGTGGTGGTGGGGGATGTTTTGGTGGGCCAGGTCTTCTAGGTGGTGCTGGCGGTTCGGGTATTGTTATAATTAGATATTTAACTAGCGATTTTTTAAACAGCGGATCACCCGTAATTTTTAAAACCGGTGTTAGCCTTTAGTTTATGAATAATTTATTAGAAAATTTAAACAAAGAGCAATTAAAAGCTGTTTTACATAAAAACGGACCGCTTTTAATTGTGGCCGGAGCCGGCACAGGTAAAACTACGGTTATAACTCAGCGCATCGCTTATTTAATTGAACAGGGTTTGGCTAAATCAGATGAAGTCTTAGCTTTAACTTTTACGGAAAAGGCGGCTGCGGAAATGGAAGATCGAGTCGGTTCGCTACTGCCTATCGGTTATTTTGATTTATGGGTTTCAACTTTTCATAGTTTTGCTGAGCGAATTTTAAAAGAACATGGCCTAACTATTGGTTTACCCGGCGATTTTAAATTGCTAAATGAATTTGAGCAATGGGCTTTAGTTAAAAAGAATTTAGATAAATTTGAATTAGATTATTATCGACCGTTAGGCAATCCAACTAAATTTATTCGCGCCATGCTAAAACATTTTTCTCGCGCTAAAGATGAAGATATAAGTCCGGCTAATTATATTAAATATGCCGACGAACTAAAACAAAATTTAGATAGTATGCTGTCCGGCGCTTCAGATAAAATAATAGTCGAACAGGAGGTCGCGCGCATTAATGAAATTGCTAACGCTTATCATGTTTATCAACAATTATTATTAGATAATAGCGCTATAGATTTCGGCGACTTAATAAATTATACTTTAAGATTATTCCGCGAGCGCCCAGCAATTTTAGAAAAATATAGAAAACAGTTTAAATATATTTTAGTAGACGAATTTCAAGATACTAATTGGGCGCAGTATGAATTAGTAAAGCTTTTGTCTGAACCGACTAATAATCTTACTGTAGTCGGAGATGATGATCAATCAATTTATCGTTTTCGCGGTGCCTCTATGTCTAATATTCTGCAATTTTCTAAAGATTATCTGAAAGCTGAAAAAATAGTTTTAACTAAAAATTATCGCAGTCAGCAAAATATCTTAGATTTGTCTTATGAATTTATAAAACAAAATAATCCTAATCGATTGGAATGGCAATTTAAAAAAGATAAAAATTTAAGTAAAAAACTAATAGCCGAAAATTCCGGTCAGGGTGAAATTGCGGTTATTCAAGGCGCTGATTTAAATCAAGAAGTAAAATTAGTAGCTGATAAAATAATTGAATTAAAAAAGAAAAACAAAAATTTAAGTTTAAGCGATTTTGCGGTTTTAGTGCGCGCTAATGATTCGGCTAATGATTTTATGGTTGAATTTGATCGCCGTGGCTTGCCTTTTATTTTTGGCGCTTCAAAAGGACTTTATGCCAAACCGATAATTATGGACATAATAGCTTATTTTAAATTATTAGATAATTATCATGAAAGTTTGGCGTTATGGCGTATTTTAAATTTATCGATTTTTAATTTTACTTCTGAAGAATTAGTTAATTTTAACCATTTAGCTAATAAAAAAGCTTGGTCGCTTTTTGAGGTCATAAATAGCGGTAGCGTTTTAAAATTTTCGAGTGAGTTAGAAAATAAAATAAAACCGGTTTTAGCTTTAATCTCTAAACATTCAATTTTGGCGCGGGAGAAATCTATTAGCGAAGTTTTTTTGGCTTTTATGAATGACAGCGGTTATTTAAAATATTTATCTAGTTTAGGAGATCCAAAAACAGGCGAAGCCATTGCTTTACTTAATCAATTTTTAAAACGGGTGCAAAATTTTGAAAGTTCTTCAGACAATAAAAACGTTAAAGCATTTTTAACCGAATTAAATTTAGAAATGGAGGCCGGGGAAGAAGGTAGTTTAGAGGCTGACTTAGATATTGGTCCGGAGGCCGTAAAAATTTTAACTGTGCATGGCACTAAAGGTTTAGAATTTAAATATGTTTTTATTAGCAATTTAGTTGATAAACGTTTCCCGACGATTGAAAGAAATGAACAGATTAGCTTGCCGGATGCTTTAATTAAAGAAATTTTACCAGTTGGCGATGTGCATTTAGAAGAAGAGCGACGTTTATTTTATGTAGCTATTACACGCGCTAAAAACGGTTTATATTTTTCCTGGGCCGAGGATTACGGCGGTAAAATTAAAAAGAAACCGTCAAGATTTTTACAAGAACTTGGGCTAATAAAAAAAGGCGCGAGCGAAATAAAAAAATCTCAAATTACGAATTATGAATTACAAATTACGAATAAAGAAGAAAAGCAAAAATCTAAAACGGAAAATTTTATTATTCCTGGGCATTTTTCCTATTCGCAATTAGCCGCTTACTCAGCCTGCCCATATCAATATCGTTTTGCCCATGTTTTAAAAATCCCAACCATGGGTAAAGAACAGTTTTCTTTTGGTAAAACTTTGCATTCAACTTTGCAGAAAATATTTATTTTACTTAACGAAAAAAAAGGTTTAGGCCAGGCCGGTTTATTTGATAATAAAATTAATAAATCAAAAGAAGATATAACTTTTGAAGAAATTTTAAAACTTTACGAAGAGAGCTGGATTGATGATTGGTTTGAATCTAAAAATAAAAAGCAAGAAAGAAAAAAGCAGGGTCAAGTTATTTTAAAAGGTTTTTATGAAAAATATAAAGCTAATTGGCCATCGGCGCTATATCTAGAAAAGGGTTTTAATTTAAAAATTAAAAATGGCCAAGATTTTTATATTATAAGAGGCGCGATTGACCGAATTGATCAAGTTGATGGCGGGTTAAAATTAGTTGATTATAAAACCGGCAAGCCAAAAAAAGAACTTAAATTTGACGATAAAGAGCAATTATTAATTTATCAATTAGCGGTTCAAGAATTATTTAAACAAGAAGTTAAAGCTTTAACTTTCTATTATCTTGACGATAATAGCGAATTTGAATTCATTGGCTCTACTAAAGATTTAGAAAAGATAAAAAATAAAATTATTGATACTATAGAAGAGATAAAAAAAGGTAAATTTAAAGCCAGCCCGGGCGCTTTATGCGCTTGGTGCGATTTTAAAGAAATTTGTGAGTTTAGAGGTTAGCCCTGTTAAATCAAAGTGCGCATTTTTGAAAAAAGAATATTAAATAAAGCATTGAGTTAATTGTTGTAAAAATTTATAAAAAATTATTTAATCGGGGTTGAAAATTTAGCCATAAAATGTTAAAGTAAAGTTATAATTTATGTCTTTGCGTCTATATTTATTAATTATGTCAGCCATGACGGCGTTATGCGCCGTTATGTTTGGTTATATTCTATTTACGGTTGATCCGCAAACTACAAATAGCGTAGGTTTTTTTCTTTTTTATCTGTCTTTATTTTTATTGGTTAGCGGCGCGACGGCTATTATTGGTTTTATAATTAGATTTATAATTTTTCGCCATGAGCTAATTATTAATACTGTAAAAGTTGCTTTTCGCCAGTCATTTTTTTTCGCCGGTTTTATCGTAGCAGTTTTACTTCTGCTTTCTAAAAATTTATTAAGCTGGTTAAATTTAGCAATTTTAATAATCGGTTTATCCGCTTTAGAATTTTTTCTTTTAAGTTATAGTCGCCAAGGCGTCATGCCGGCCTCCGAACCGGCATCCAGTAGTGAACAAAAGGAATGACAATATAAAGAGAAAAATAAAATTAGTTGTCATTGAATCACTGAAATAATTATTTTTAATCGTTGTGTGTCATACACCACAGTAACGCTGCCGCGGGCCTTACTTTCTGCAACCAGAAAGTGAGCAAAGAGTTTTGGTGGTTTTCGATTGGCTATCACATTGATTAAAATATTTACTGTAAGCCTTGTCGCCAACTCAAACCCCCAAACCCCCGGGTGATTTAAAATATATTAATAAATAACTATTTAACAATTGTTTAGAAACTGAAAATTAGAAATAATTATGCAAGAGAAATTACAAAAATTAAAACAAGAAATTTTAAATCAATTGGCTGAAGTTAAAAAGCCGGAAGTTTTACGTGATTTAGAAATAAAATATCTTGGTAGAAAAGGCGAGCTTACAAAAATTTTAAGAAGCGTAGCTGATTTAAGCGTGGAAGAAAAAAAGACTTTAGGAAAAATGGCTAATGAAATAAAGATCGAATTAATTAATAAATTTGAAGAAGTTAAAGCTGATTTAGGAAAAAATGTTAGCGCTGATTATGTTGATGCGACGTTACCTGGTTTAGAAATTAAGCAAGGACATTTGCATCCTTTAACTATTTTACAGAACGAGATTGAAGATTTATTTTCTTCACTTGGCTTTATGGTGCTCGATGGTCCGGAATTAGAAAGCGATTATTATAATTTCACGGCTTTAAATATTCCTCCTTTTCATCCGGCGCGCGACATGCAGGATACTTTTTATATTGATCATACTAATAAAGACGGTCAATATGATATGTTAATGCGCACGCAAACTTCGCCTATGCAAATTAGAGCCATGCAAAAATATGGCGCGCCCATAAAATGCGTTGTGCCAGGCCGTTGTTTTAGAAATGAAGCAACCGACGTACGTCATGAACATACTTTTTATCAATTAGAAGGTTTAATGATAGATGAGAATATAAATTTTAGTAATTTAAAGGCTATTTTAGAAGTTTTAGGTAAAAAATTGTTTGGACCGGATACAGTATTTAGAATGCGTCCAAAATTTTATCCGTTCGTTGAGCCGGGTTCTAATGGCGAATATTCTTGTTTTTTATGCTCGGGTATTGGTTGCCGTTTATGCAAAAATACTGGTTGGTTGGAAATCGTCGGTTGCGGTATGGTGCATCCAAGCGTTTTAAAAGCCGGTGGCGTTGATCCAAAAAAATATCAAGGTTTCGCTTTTGGTTACGGCCTAGATAGATTAGCTATGTTAAAATATGGCATTAATGATATTAGATTATTCCATAGTGGTGATTTAAAATTTCTTAAGCAGTTTTAAGTAGTTGGTTAGTTAATTGGTTGATTAGTTAAGAAGTTTATAAGATATTATAATTTATGGCGACAGGGTTAGAAAATTTAAAAATATATAAACTGGCCGCGCGATTAGAAGTTTTTATTTATAAAGTAACAGAAAAATTTCCAGTAGATGAAAAATATAATAGTATAAGCCAACTAAGAAGATCGTCATTATCAGTCGCAAATAATATAGCTGAAAGTTATGGTCGTCATTCTTTTAAATCAAAAATAAATTATTTATACATTGCTAGAGGAGAAGTGGAAGAAACAAGAAGTGGAGTTGATAGAGCCTATAAAAAAGGCTTTATTACAGAAAAAATGTCTAATTTTATAGTTGAAAAATATACAGAGCTTTTAAAAGGCATTAATTCATATATAAAATTTTTAAAAAACCAAAAAACTAAAAACTAATTAACTATGCAACTATCCCTAAATTGGTTAAAAGATTTTGTAGATATTCCTAAAGAGGTATCGGCTTTAGAATTGGGGAAAAAATTAACTATGCATACGGTAGAAGTGGAGAAAGTTGAAGCGCAGGCCGAGAAATATAAAAATGTAATTGTGGGAAAAATTTTAGAAGTTAAGCCGCATCCTAATGCGGATAGATTAAGATTGGCTTTAGTTGAAATCGGCAAAGAGAAATTAGAAATTGTTTGCGGCGCTTCCAATATAGAATCCGGCCAATTAGTCCCCGTGGCTTTAGCCGGCGCGATTTTACCTAATGGTATAGAAATACAACCGGCGGAAATCAGGGGAGTAAAATCTAACGGCATGCTTTGCGCCGCGGATGAATTAGGATTAGGCGAAGATCATACCGGCATTTTAATTTTAGATAAAGTTAAAGTCGGACAAAATTTTAGCGATTATTTAAATTTGAATGATGTTGTTTTTGAAGTTGATAATAAAAGCATTACGCATCGGGCTGACTTATGGTCGCACTACGGCATGGCGCGGGACATTTCAGCATTTTTAAATTCTAAATTTAAAATTTATCAGCCTAAAGCCGGAATTTTAAAAGCAAAAAAAGTTTACCCCGTTAAATTCCTGAAAGGAAAGCAGGGCGTATTTAATGGGGTTAATTTTAAATTTGATGTTAAAGTGGAAAATTTTTCTTTATGTCCGCGCTATATGGCGGTTGGCGTTGAGGGCATAAAAATCGCGCCGTCGCCGAAATGGATGCAAGATCGATTATCCGCGGCCGGCATGCGCCCGATTAATAATATTGTTGATGTAACTAATTATGTCATGCTTGAACTAGGTCAACCTTTACACGCTTTTGATAAAAATTTTGTTGATAAAATTGTAGTAAGAACCGCTAAAGTTGGCGAAATTATTGAAACACTCGATGGCATAAAGAGAAAATTAGAATCTGATATGTTAGTTATTGCCGATAAAGTTAAACCCATAGCTGTGGCCGGAGTAATGGGCGGGCGAACAAGTGAAATTAATGATAAAACCGAAGCCATAATAATTGAATCAGCTAATTTTGATTTTGGTTCAGTTAGAAAGACGGCGCAGAGACTCGGGCTTAGAACTGAATCTTCTATGCGTTTTGAAAAAGGTTTAGATCCGAACTTATGCGAGTTGGGATTATCGCGAGCCGTAGAATTAATTTTACAAATTTGTCCAGAAGCGCGAGTAGCCGCAAATTTGTTTGATGAAAAAAAATATAAGTTAAACCAAGGGCCGATTGAATTTAATTTAAATTGGTTGGCTCGATTTATTGGCTGTGAATTTACTTCTAAACAAGTAAAGCAAATTTTAGAAAAATTAGGTTTTACTTTAAAAATAAATGGCGACAATTTTAAAGTAACGGTGCCAAGTTGGCGCGCGGTGCATGACGTAAGCTTAAAAGAAGATTTGGCTGAAGAGATAGTAAGAATTTATGGCTATAATAATTTAAAATCCGAAATGCCTAAAGTAAATTTAATTCCACCTCTAATGATAGAAGAAAAGTTATTGATTAGAAAAATCAAAAATATTTTATCAATAGGGGCTGGATTTTGCGAAACCTATAATTATTCTTTTCTTAGCAGGCAGCAGGCAGAAAAATTAAAATTTGATTCAGTAATTAAATTAGCTAATCCGCTTTCGGAAGATTTAGCGATTTTAAGGCCGAGTTTAATTCCGGCTATTTTAGAAAATATAAAAATCAATCAGGCCGGAGAAGATGAAATAGCTATGTATGAAATTGGAGAAATATTTTTAAATAAGCCGGGAGATATTAAAAAAGATGAAAGCGGGAAAGAAAAATTGCCTTCTCAGGAAAAACGTTTAGTTATCGCTTTGGCTGGCGGCGACGGAGAAGATTTATTTAGAAAATTAAAAGGCGTGATAGAATTTTTATTAACCTCTTTAAATTTGCAGACAACTTTTGAATTTGAAGCGTCAAAATATAATAATTCAGCTTCGGCAAAAATTATCGCCAATAATTCTGATATTGGGATAGTAGCTGAAATTAATAAGAGTTTAAAACAACTTTTTGGCGTAAAGAAAAATACTGCCATAGCGGAAATTAACTTGCCAGCCTTATTAAATTTAGTAAAAAACATGGCAGTTAAGCAATATAAAGAGCCGCCAAAACATCCTGCGGTTAGCCGTGATTTAGCATTTGTGGTAAATAAAAAAATATTGTATAATAATATCAAGAAACAGATGATAGATTTTAGTGATTTGATAAGTAAAGTTGAGTTGTTTGATGTCTATCAAGGCGATAAATTGGGCCAAGATAAAAAGAGCCTGGCTTTTCATATTATATACCAGGCAAACAGAACTTTAATTTCTGAAGAAGTTGATGCGGTTCAAGAAAAATTAATAAAGCATTTAGAGAAAGAGTTTGAAGCTAAAATAAGAGACTTCTAGGATAATTTTCAATTTTCAATTTTCAATTTTCAAACAATTTTCAATTTTTTAATGTTTTAAAATTAATACATTAAAATATTGTTTAGAAATTAGAAATTAGAAATTGAGAATTAATTATAGCTCCCATGCCTGAAAGCTCACAATTTAATGAAAATGGCCAAGGTTTAGATAAAGAACCTTTAACGCCATCACCTTTGGATAAAAACCAAAAAATCGCGGTTATAGGATTAGCGATTTTTGCTGTTCTCGTTGTTATATTATGGGTAGCGCAGTTAAAAAATAATATTTACGGTCCGTTTAATAATTCAACCAGCCAAAATCAAATTGCCAGCGAACAAGAAAATAATGATCAAGTTTTAAAAAATAAAGATACGGACGGGGACGGTTTAAACGATTACGATGAGTTAAATGTTTATGAAACCTCTCCTTATTTGGAAGACACTGATTCGGACGGATTTAAAGACGGCGAAGAAATAGCTAAGGGCTATGACCCTAATTGCCCGCAGGGTAAAACTTGCAATGGAGGTTTATTAGATAATCCTCCCGTAGAAGCCACGAGCACAGACACAAGTTTAAATAATACATCTAACAATTTACTTAATTTGTTGGGCGGTAGCAGTAATCAATCGGCGGATAGTTCGAATAATTTAACTAGTGAGCAATTAGATATTATTAAAAATATAGACGCCGCTACTTTGCGCCAAATGCTTTTAGAAAAAGGCATGGATAAAGCGACTTTAGATAAAATAAGCGACGCCGATCTTTTAAAAAGTTTTCAGGAAGTATTAAATAAAGAATAAAATCCTGTATTTTACAGGATAAAAAAAGCCTCGAGGATTTAGAGTCCGCGAGGCAAGTTAGAGGTTTAATGAACGATTGCCTTTACCGGAAGCCCATTGCCGGAATAGTGGCGGAAGAAATAGTCTCTGTTTTTTCAGGAGCGACGTTTTCCGCGATGGGGCCGAGGTCGAACTTGGCAAGTTCATTAAATTGATTTTTAATAAATTCTTTTTTCTCGGCTTCAGTCATCTTAAAGAAGTTATCCATCATTTTTATGTCTTCAGAGTTGTCTTTATCAAAATATATAACTTTAACAGGTTGGCCATTGCTGCAAGCCACAAAAAGAATACAAGTTTTTTTGTTATAATATCCATCTCTAACGCTGATATCGTAATTTCCAACCATCATTCTTTCTCGCTGTTTTCCGTAACTTGAATCCGTTTGTTTTTCTGAAGAAGAATTTTTATCAGATGATGTTAACGCAGTCGCCAATTTTGCTCCTTCAATTACGTAAGCGCCGACATAGAGAGTTTCAGCAAGGCATCCGCTACAGAATAACAAAATAAACGTTAAAATTGATAAACGATATATTTTCTTTTTCATTTCATAACCTCCTGTGGTTTATTAAATTTTTGATTTTTTATAAGTTTAATAAGAACAATTTCTTGAATATTATATTAACATATATATGAAAAATTGTCAAAAAATAAAAAAACAAAAAAACAAAAAAATATTTGATAAAAATTTATATAAATTTTTAATTTTAATTATTCTAATTATAGGTTATTTATTTTTTACTCAAAATATTGTTTTTGCAGCCGGTGGTGTCGCCGACTTAAATAGTTTTTCTACACAGGGTAATGCGTCTGCTATTGCTGATGCTATTAAAACTAGTGCGCCGGGGACAGAGTCAGCAGTTGATAAAGGCACAAAAACAACATGGTGGGATGACCTTAAACAATTAAATTATGACAAACTTATAGATAGATTAGCAGAGTCTACGGCAATAGCTTATAAAGCAATGTTAAAAAACTTTTTAAATACTTTGGCTTATGATACTGCTACTTATTTAGCTACCGGAGATAAAGGACAACAACCTATGTTTATCACCGAGGGTTGGGGAGAATATTTAAAAAATACTGCCGATAATGCGGCCGGAACTTTTATAGAAACTTTGGGTAAAAAAGATGGTATAGCCGAATTTAATCTTTGTACTCCAGATCCAAAAGTTTTATTAAAAATAAATTTAGGCTTAAAAAAGGAAGTTCGTCCGAGCGCCCCGGAATGTAAATTTAGCAAGTTAGTAAGCAATTGGGATCAGGCTCTTAAAGATAAAGATTTTTTAACAAAATTTCAGGACATGTTTAACCCTTGGTCAAACGATTTGGGCATAGCTTTGACTTTGCAAACCGGCATGACTCAGTCAATTAATATAGACGTTGACAATGCTTTAAATGAAAGATTGCAAACCGAAGGTTATAAAAATTTAACAGATCCTATTACGGGTAAAATAAAAACTCCTGCCGTATTAATCAAAGAGTATGGCACAGATACATTAAGAAAGTCCAGTGAAGATTATTTTACTTATACCGGCAATGCAGTTGCTGACGCTATTGATGTTTTTGTTAATACGCTTTTAGGTAAATTAGTAGATCAATGGATGAAAAAAGGCATAGTTACTGATTTTGCCAGCAAAGCTACCAGCGGTTTAACCGATTCTAATGCGCAAAACGAAGGCGGAGGTATTTCTGAGGCTGAGGATAGATTTAAAAAATTAGTTGAAGCCAGTTTTAAGGTTAGAGGAGATTATGATATTTTAAATGAATTAACTATGTGTCCTGACCCGAGTAAGGCCGGTCCGACTGATTGTGTAATTGACCAAAAGTTTAGAGAAGCTATAGAAAAAAAATTAACGGTTAAGCAGGCTATAGAACAAGGCTATTTAAATGGCAATGGTATATTTGGCTTTACTTCTGACGGGCTAGAACCTAATTATAAAGAAGGCTATCCCTATCGCTCAATGACTATTTTAAGAAAATTTAGAATTTTGCCGGTTGGCTGGGAAGTGGCGGCAGAAAAAATTAAAGATCAGCAACAGATAGTAAAAGGCACAAAAAATTTAAAATATTTAGTTGATTGTTTTGAGGGCGGAGAAGACTGGTGCCGAGGTTTAATTGATCCTAATTGGGTTTTAAAAGCGCCGCAGAATTATTGCGCCAAAGAAGGCGCTGGTCCGGAAGTTTTATCACAAGAAGTTTACGGCGAAGGATCGAATAGCTATTTGGTTGTTTCCAGAAATGAATCTTATTGCGCCGACGAGCAATCATGCGTTAAAGAAAAAAGCGACGGCTCTTGCCAGGTTTATGGATATTGCACCGAGGAAAAAAGAACCTGGGATTTTAACGCAAAATCTTGCGAACCGCGTGAGAATACTTGCCAGACTTTTAAATTAGGCGACCAAACCATATCTTATTTACAAAATACTTTAGATTATAGCGTTTGCAATGCTGGCAATGCCGGGTGTAAAAAATATGCTGTCAGCGGTTTGTATGATATTGATACCCAATCGGTCAATTGGAATGAAGCGAATAACCCTTTGTATTTTAATAAAAATGCGGAAACTTGCCAGGAAGAAGATGAAGGCTGCCATGCTTTTATAAGATTGGATCCCGGGCAAGATGAATCTTATATAGATATTAGAGAAGCCGGCATCAGCACGGCTTATAGCAGATTTTCCTCAACCGGCACAATTTATGAAAAATTATTACCTAATTATTTAGAAAGCGTTTGCTATGGAATAGACGGCAAACTTAAGAGTACCGCTCCGGAAAAATGTTTGGATTTTGTCCGTAAATGCAGGGTCGAAGAAGCAGGTTGCGAATTATATACTAATTCACTAGACGGCTCGGAAATTCCGGCTAAAGTTTATCCTAACGATTATTGCCCATCAGAATGCGTCGGTTATGATACTTACATACAAAAAGAAACTGCTTTTGATCTAAGCCGAGAAGCTTATTTCATTCCCAGAACCGCTAGAAAATGTACAGCCGAAGCCGTTGGTTGCAGTCAGTTTACTAATTTAGATGAAGTTGCCAGAGGCGGAGAAGGAATTGAATATTACAGCGTTTTAAGACAATGTTTAAAGAAAACCGGCAATGAAGGAAGTTGCGCTGAATTTTATAGCTGGGAAGGATCGGATGAGTCCGGTTATCAGTTAAAAGTTGAAACATTAAAAGCCAATAATTCAGAGCCGGCGGTTACTTCCAGCGATTCAGCTTTATGCAATGAAACAATTTATAATTTACTACCAAGCAATCCAGCCTATAATCCTGATTGCCGTCAATTTTATAATCGCGAAGGTTTTTTATCTTATCATTTATATAATTATACAATTTCCTGCTCAGACGATTGCCATCCTTACCGCAAAACAATTTCAGAAACTGAAGCAGCTGAGTCATGCAAAGGCGGAACATGGAATAATGCCGATAGATCATGCATTTATATGGCTATACCAGGGCAGGGAGTTAGATGCACGGCTGCGCAAAACGGCTGTCGAGAATATACGGGCAATACCGGCAACAACGTAAGAAATATTTTTGTTGATGATTTTACCGGCGGCACTACTGCTAATTGGGTTGGTGTTAATGGTTCTACTGTCGAGCCATCCAGCGAATCGATTAATTTAGATGCTAATAATAAAGGCAGTTCTTTATATGTAAAAGGCGGGCAGTTTAGCGCCAGCCGTACGGTCGGAACTTCTGTTAGCAGAGGCAAATCTTATGTTTTAAGCTTTGTGGCTAAAGCCGCCGCCAACACTGTTTTAAATTTAAGCTTTGTTAATTCAAATAATGAAAGAGCCAATTTTGCCCAAGTTTCTTTAACTATTGATTGGCAGATTTTTCAAACTAATTTAGCCGATCTTGATCATGAAGTTAGCTTGGATGAAATATTATTATTGGCAGCCGGAAATAATTTTTATATTGACAATATAACTTTAACAGAAGTAGTTGATCGCTATTATTTAATAAAAGATTCTTGGGTTACGCCGGCATCATGCGATGAAGACCAGGCAGGCGCCCCGCATGCTTTATATATGCTTGGTTGCGGCAGATATACTGATCGGGATAATAAAACGCATTATTTAAAAAGTTTTACCGAACTTTGTTCGGAATCGGCCGTGGGCTGCGAGATGATGATTGATACAAAAAATTCTACCGATATAGATGATGATGATTTTGCTTATGTTGTTTATGATAAAGATAAATTATGCAACGCTCAGGATAAAGGTTGCCAGCTTTTAGGCAAAGCCTATGAATACGAAGATATAACTCTTTATATTGATGCTTATTTAAAAAACGATCCGGATAAATATAATACAATTTCTTGCGTAGCTGATGCGGTCGGCTGCGAAGCTTTTACATATGATGGCGGTGAAAAATATTTTAAAGATCCTGGCGATCAGGTTTGTGAATGGCGCAAGCAAAGTGATTCAGTAAATTATAGTTGGTATAAAAAGAAAGTTAAGCGTTGCGGAGGTGATGGCGGAGAAATTTGTTTTAAGGATGCCGATTGCGCAGCAGGAAAAACTTGTAAGATGGAAACTAAAGATAATGATTGTCAAACTAGCGGTATTAAAACCTTAGGCTTTGGCGGTATAGGTAATAAAGTAGAGCAGCCGACTTTTGATAATTATGGCTATAGTTGGGCTGGCATTTGTTCAGCCGCTAACTCTGGTTGTACAGAATACATTGATCCTGTTTCAAAATTTAATACTAATTTAATTTTTAATGGTGATTTTCAGGATTTAGATGGAAACGGTACATATAATGATGGTTGGGGCGGCGGCTTAAGCCAAGATATAGTTTTAGAAGCAAATACTGTTTACCGTATATCAGGACCATTAACTTTAAATTGCCAATCAGGCGGATTTTATACTATAAATTCCAATAATAATTTTACTGGTTTAGTGGCGCCAGCTTCAATTTCAACATCAGCAATTTTTTATAATAACAATAATATAGCAGTTAATTGCAAAGCAAGCGTTCCAGCAGCTGACCCAAGCAAACCGGTTGCTTTAAGAAAAATAATAGTTGATTATCAGTTAAAACAAAATGTAAACTTTACTTCTTGCAACGGCATAGTTGATTTTGATGATGGTTGTGTTTTATTTAATCAACGCAGTTATGACGGCGCTTATTTGGCAAAATTAACTTTTAACGCTGATGCTACGACTAATGGCGGAACTCCGGAAAAATCCGGTACATTAAACGCGAATACTATAATTAAAGTTTCTCCGGATCGCGTCTGTGACAAATGGTTGTCTTGCAGAAGTTATATTAAAGATGAAAAAAATAATAATGTTTGTTTTGATGTGGGATTATGTGATGCGGTTGATGCCAATGGCAATTGTTCAAACTTTATTCAATCAGTAAAAAGCAATCAAGCCATCAGTTCTTCGGCGGATGCAAATAAAATTAGCAATTTATCCGGCTATGCAAAAGTTGGAATTGCTAACGGCAGTTTAAAGAGCGATTATTATCCTTTGGGAGCAATGGTGCAAGAAGGTGAATTAATTAATTTAGCTAATGGCAGTTTTGAATATTATGGTTCTAATTTTTATCCAATAGGTTGGAACTGGAGCGGTTTAAATACCCAGTGGGATGCTAACTTCTTTTCAATTGTTAACAATCCTGTTTCGGCTCAAACTGAATCTATCGGTTATGCGCCTGACGGCAATTCTTTCTTAAAATTAGGTTCGTCTTATAGCGCAATCAGCGAAGAAACTGATGTTATGCCAAATACTAAATATATTATTACGGCCTATGTTAATACAAAAAATTTAAAATCAGGCACGGCGAAAATAGATATTTTGGATAATTCTGAATCCGTGATTAACAATAGCGGCTCTGAAACAATAAGCCAATCGCTGGGCATGGATTGGCAATTTCAAGTAGGAACATTTACCACCGACGCAAACGATTCAAGAATAAAAATAAAACTTTATTCAGCTTCAGCAGGATCAGTTGCAAGCCAAGGCAATTTCTATTTTGATGATATAAAAATAAGACCGGCTTTAAATTCAAGAAAAATTAGTTATACGTCAAGCACTGAATGGTATACGACCCAATCTTGCCGTCTTTACCCAAAAAATGATTCTTTGTCTTGCGATTATTATGAAGATTCAGGAATAAGACAAAAAGGTTGGTATGGTTATTGTTTAGAATATGATAGAGCCCCGGGCAATCCTAACAATTGTATTTTATGGTATCCGGTTGATAAGGTTAAAGGCGATGGCATTGAAGAGGGAGCAGGATATACGGGTAGATTCCCATTATATTATACTATTGCCGGCGTGTCGGTTGCTAATAACGCGAAAGCGCATTTTAGCGTGAAGTGCTCTGGAGTAACTAAAAATTTGAACAGCGATTTTGGATTGCCATTTTCGTCTTTAATACCCTTAAATTATGCGGTTAACCAATATAATAAAAATACTATAGATAATATAACTATTGATGCCTTGGTGTTAAATGTTGCTAATAATTGGCAGGCGTGTACGCAAAAATGCTTTAGCACTTGGACCCCAGAGCCATACGTTGATGTTGACACTAAAATAAACGGTCCTTCCTGCAAGCATGGAATGTGGTATTGCGGTAAAGTCACCTTTGATGCAAAAGATGTGTTAACTAGCGTTTATGTTCATGGCGGGGATAATAGCAATGCTAACCGGTGCTCCGATCAAATAGAAAATGATATTATTATAAATACAAATTCAAAATTTAACTTGAGTTATGGTTCGCAATTAGTTCAAACAGTTTCATCTGTCGGGCAGAATAAGTATTGGAGTTCTCGGGTATATAAAGGAAGTGATTATGTTGTTCCAAATTTTGGTTATACTTATACTACGGACTTAGAACCTTTTGGCAGCGCTAGCGTTCCAAATCCGAGCAATAATCCGTCTGAATGGCCTTTACTTCAATTTTATATGCCGGAAGATAGTGATGTCCGGGCTGGCAGTCCTCATACTTTAGACACGGTAAAGCGGCTTTTTGCTCAAAGTTATGGCGCTTGGGAGTGGTCATCGGCAACAAATAAATATGAGCGATTACCTAGTATAGAATGGAGTACGCCGACGGCATCGTGCCCCGGTAATGTTCGCCCGGCTTACCCTAATGATTATTGCGCTATTCTACCCTATATTTCTCATGTTAAAGTTAATTCAGTAGAATCTGGCGCGGTTACTTTAATTAAAAACGGTTTTGTCAATTTAACTTTTAATAGTAAAGCAGATTCTAATCAGCTTCCTTTAGTTGGTTACACTATTGATTGGGGCGACGGAGAAAAAACAGCCGTTACCGGCGTAGAAATGCGCGATCGTCCAAATCCTGATTCTCCTCATTCTATGTATCATTTATATAGTTATTGGGATTTAAAATCTAAAGCTAATAGAGGCTTGTTATCTAACGGACAATGTTTTGATACTTATTGCAGAATTAAACCAAGAGTTCAAATTAGAGATAATTGGGGGTGGTATAATAACGGTTCGCAAGTTAATACGCCTGGCGCATGGGATAATTTTTCCGATTGGATTATTGTTAACGAAAAATAAAAAAATTGTTATTTAATAAATGTTATGGCTAGCATAGATGAACAATTATTAAACGAAAATCAGCAAAGACAAGCAGAGCAAGAATTAAAAAGTCAAAAAAGAGGAGTTAATAATGAAGCCGAAGATGCAAGCGGATCCGGATCGCTTAGAGAAAGAACTATGCAGGCGCGGCAAGCGTTAAATATAAAAGAAAAAGCTAAAGAAAAATTGAAAGAAAAGGTGGCGGCGCCGGCGAAAATGGCAACAGGTCGAGCTTTGCAATGGGCCTGGACGACATTAATACCGAGCTTTGGTTTAAGTTTAATTTATATAAACATGCACGTGTTTTTACGATGGGTTTTTCCTGATGCTTTTTGCAAATTGGGCGAAGAATGGATCCCTAAAACCGTAGCTCCAGAAAGTAGTAAAAATATAGGCGGTACTGCTTTTGGGATAGTTGAGGTTATGGGGTTGTTACTTTTGGATTTAATATTATTATTTTTTGTTTTAATTATAGTTAGTTTTATAGTCATGATTATGGGTTGGGTAAAGAATCCTTTAAAAGCAATAGCTGATTTAGGTTGGGGCGCAATCTCATTTTTAAAGCTTTTATTTAGTAGTTTATTATAAAAATGAAAGATTTATTTAAGAAAAAATTAATAAAAAATAGTATAAATAAAAAATTTATATTATTAAATACTATAATATTTAGTTTAGTATTATTTTTTATTATTGTTTCACCGGCAAAAGCTGATCTCGGTGCAGATGTTGCTAAGGTTGTCGGCTGGATAATTTATCCAATTATAGCTTTTGTCGGCTGGTTGGCTAGTTTTATAATAGGCACTTTAGTAGAAGTGGCTGGGTTTAGTAAAATAATTGATGCCGATCCAGTAGTAAAAGGCTGGGTGATTGTTAGAGATTTATGTAACATGTTTTTTATTTTGATTTTACTAGTTATTGCTTTTGCTACGATTTTAAGGATAGAAAGCTATAATTATAAGAAATTGTTGCCTAAATTATTAATAATGGCGGTTTTAATAAATTTCTCTCGAACGATTTGCGGTTTAATAATAGATTTTGCTCAAGTTATAATGCTTACTTTTGTTAATGGGTTTGGCGCTGGAGCTAATAATTTTGTTAATACCTTAAAAATAAAGGAGTTTTTAGCTTTTAATACTGGTGAAAAGACCCCCCAGGAAGTAACTGGCACATCAATGTTAGCTTCAATAATAGCCGCTTTAGTTTTTTCTATAATAGTTTTAATAACAGTTATGGTTTTATTGGCAGTACTAGTTATGAGAATTATTATGCTTTGGATTTATGTTATTTTATCACCAATCGCTTTTTTGGCCGCGGCTTTTCCGGCCGGGCAAAAATATTCAAGTCAGTGGTGGGGTGAATTTTCTAAACATGTAATAGTTGGGCCGGTTCTAGCTTTTTTTATTTGGCTGGCTTTATCTACAGCAAAGGGAGCGGGAACTTTAATATCACCAGCCAGTGATTGTAATAGCGCTTTATTAATTAGCTTAATGTGTAGCAATACTTTTTCAACCTTTATTATTTCTATTGGTATGTTGATTGGCGGTTTGATGGTTACTCAGCAAATGGGCGGCATGGCCGCGAGTATTGCGGGTAAAGGAATGGCAGCGGTGCAAAAGGGCGGGGCGTTAATGGCTAAAGGAGGAGTCAAATTGGCTACGGGCGATAATTTTGTTGCTCGTAAATTTGCCAAAGTTACTGGGTTTGATTGGCGCCCTATAAAATTAGCTGAGTCTTGGAAGGCTAGCCGTGAAACAAATAAAAGAAAAGATGAGACAGCAATAAGAGAAAAGTCAAAAAAGAATTATGAGGCGGGGGGGTTACGGTCAGTTTTTGCTGGTGCAGGCGTGGGCGAGGATTATTTTAATAGATATACCGAGGGATTTTTGGGTTATAAGGGTATAGGGCGCGCCGCGAAAGAGATAGCTTATAACCCCTTTAAAAGAAAAAGTTTAGGTAAAGATATTGATGATATTGAAACAAAAATTAAAGCAGGAGAAGAACAACTAGTGGGAGTAGGGCCGACCATAGCATATAGAGAGCAAGAAAAATTAAATAGAGATCTAGAATTAAATAATATCCGAGAAAAAGAAACGAAGGTTAACGAAAGGTTGGAAGAGTTAGATAATAAGAAAAATTTAACTTCTGATGAAAAAAAGGAGAGACAAATTTTAGAAAAACAATCGAAAGATTTATCAAAGCAGTATAATGATAGAACAGATAAAATAAAACAAGAAGCTAGAGAAGAGTTTTTTGCGACATCTGAGGGTAAAAAAATAGCCGATGTCGAAGCTAATATCAAAATAGATAGAGAAAATTTGCAAAAAGTCAAAGATCAAATAATGAAAGTACAAGCTCCAATGGCTTTTGAGGCGCGTTCTTTATATCGTAAGGATATAGATGAAGCCAAGAGTAAATATAAGAGTATCACTAACCCAGAGGAGCTTAAAAAAGCTTATGTTGACGCTCAACAAAGAGGTGATAAGTTTGATCAGATTGCCATTTTAGAAAAATTAACAAATGACGCCAATTTAAATGAAGAATTAAGGGCTAAAGGTTATTCCAGTAGCGCTAAAGGATTACATGCTTATGTTTTTAATGATGAAAATGATTTTGGTGAGCATAAAGGCCTAAAAGGTAATTTTTCAGACAAAGAAAGATTGCAAATACAGAATGATTTAGGTGAAGCGGCGGAAAGAGTTGGTCATTGGGATATGGCTAAAATGGTCGGTATAAATTCTAAGGGAGAAATGAAAAGTTTGGTCAATAAAATATATAATTCAGATGGAACTGTAAAAAGAGATGCTCGAGGACGTATACAATATGATGATATGGATCATGCCACAGCTGCTTATGCAGAAGTTATTAAAATGGATCCGCAGAAAATTGTTAATAGCATGAATCGTTTAGCTATGGGCGGCGAAGATGGGAGTGGTAATTTTCAGATTGCTAGCTTAGGCAAAATGTTATATAAATATTTAGCCTCGTCCGGGGCTTATGAAAAGAATACTGGAAGAATTTTGGGTAATACCGCTGCCAACCTTACTTCCCCTAATATTATACCGATTTTAGAAAAGTTAATGGAGAATGATATAGAAAAATCTAATAAAACTATTGCTTTATTAAAAGAGCGCGGTTTAACTAAAGATTCGAGCGTTAAGCCAAGCGAAATGGCGGCTTGGCTTAGAAAAAGCGGAGCATAGATTAAAAATATTTATAATATTAAACTATATTGAATCATTATATTTTTATGAGTCAACAAGTTTTGGAAAAATTAAATAATCAGGAAATGATTGAAAAGTTTAATAAAACTATTAGTAATATTATTATTGCCGATTCGATCAGCGAAGCTAAGGAATTAATAGTAGTTTTATTGGATATTTTTTTGCATAATCCTGAGTTTAATAAAATTAATTTTTCTTTATATAAAATTTATTATTATTATTTAGTAGCGATGAAATATGTCGCCATCGTTGACCTTGAACAAAAAGAAATTATTGAACTTATTAGGGATAACTTTGGTTTTGTTTTAGATTGTCCAGAGTATGATTTAGATCGTAAAATTAATTATAAAATAAGAACTATAATTGGTTTAGAAAAACGAGATATTTTTAAAAAAGAAGTTCGCCAAGCGCTGTTAGAATGCAATGCTCTACTAGGTAAAAACAAAATATTAATTAATGGGCAAGAGCAAGCACCTACGGTAGCTAATTGGCTAAAAGATTTTTATATAAAATTTGGTATGGAAAAAGTAGACTCTTTAAAAATAAACGAGTATTTAGTTAATAGCAATAATATTAAATTTTTATCATCAGAGGAAAAAATGAAATTAAAAAAATTATTAGGTTTTTTTGAAAATATGAAAGTTTCGTCTGTTCTATATCCAATGTTTGAAGAGAGTTTTGTCGCTGTTTTACCGAACGGAAAAGTTAGTTTAATGTCTTTTGAAAAAATGGAAGTGATTCCGCCCAATATATTAAAGCTTTATGAAGAAATTAAAAATATAACTAATTTGGAAAAACAAAATTTTAATGATAGAAATAATATAGATGAATTAAAAAAAATGGTTGCTAATTATTCTGTTGGCTCTTTCGAGCGTAAAGCGATCGAGGAGGAAATAAAAAAACTGGAATCATAAAATAAAAACACAAAATTAATATGTCCGATTTAATACCAGTAGAAAAAATAGAAAATAAAATACTATTAATGCGTGGTATAAAAGTTATGCTGGATAGAGATTTAGCTAAGTTATATGGGGTAGAAACAGGTGCTTTGATTCAGGCTGTAAAGAGAAATAAAAGAAGATTTCCAGGTGATTTTATGTTTCAGCTGATAAAAATGGAAGCTGAATCCTTGGTATCACAAAATGTGATACCATCAAAAAGAAGTTTCGGTGGACGTATGCCCTATGTTTTTACTGAGCAAGGCGTGGCTATGCTATCTAGTGTATTAAAAAGTGAACGGGCGATTGAAATGAATATTATAATTATGAGAGCGTTCGTTAAAATAAGAAATTTAATTTATTCTTATAAAGATTTGGCGGAAAAAGTAGAAAAAATGGATAAAAAAATCGGTAAAATTTTTGAGATATTGGGGCAACTAACATGTCCGGAAAATAATAAAAAAGAGGAAATAGGGTTTAAAGGATAATTTATAAAGTGTGTGAGATTGCCACGCTCCCGTTGGTCGCTCGCAATGACAAGTTGTATGAATAATAAAAAAATATTATAGTTTGCGGCGCCTTAGCTTATGATAGAATAATGGATTTTCCGGGCAGATTTTCCGAGCATATTTTAGCTGAAAAAACGCATATTTTAAATTTATCTTTTACGGTTAAAGGCATTAAAGAAAGTTTTGGCGGCACAGGCGGAAATATCGCTTATAATTTATCAATGCTCGGGGAGAAGCCAAAATTAATCGCCGTGGTCGGGAAAGATTTTAGTAAATATAAAAATTGGTTGCTTAAAAATAAAATAGATATTAGCGGAGTAAAAATTGTAAAAAATGAATTAACGGCTAATGCCCATATATTAACTGATAAAGACGATAACCAAATCACAACGTTTTATGCTGGTAGTAAAATTTCGCTTGCTAATATCGTAAAAAATGAAAAAGCGAAATTAGCCATTATCGCCCCAGATATAGTTGCCAGAATGGTAGAATATGCTAAAATATTCAGACAAAACAATATACCATATATTTTTGATCCTGGTCAGCAGACCGCCTATTATAGCGTTAAAGAATTAAAAGATTCTATAAAAGGCGCTAAAATGTTGATTGGCAATGATTATGAAATTCAATTAATTTTAGATAAGTTAAAAATAAAATTAAAACAGCTAATAAAAGTGGCAGAAATTTTAGTAATTACTAAAGGTGGCAAATGCTCGGAAATATATAATAAAAATAAAAAAATTATTGTACCTACGGCTAAAAAGAAAGTTAGTATTGATACGACTGGTGCCGGCGATGCTTACCGCGCCGGCTTTATTAAAGGAATGATAATGGATTGGTCGCTAGTAAAATGCGCGCAATTAGCTAGCGTAGTAGCGGCTTATGTAGTAGAAAGCCAGGGAACGCAGAATCATAAGTTTACTTTAAAAGAAATAAAAAAAAGATATAAAATAAATTATAAAGAATAATATGCAACACGATGTTAAAGATTTAAAATTAAGTATGGGAGGCAAGAAAAGAATTGAATGGGCAGCGAAAGACATGCCTGTTTTAAATTTGGTTAAAATTAGGTGGACGAAAGAAAAGCCGCTTAAGGGCGTTAAACTCTCGGCTTGCTTACATGTTACGGCTGAAACTGCTAATTTAGTTCGAACATTAAAAGCCGGCGGAGCGGAAGTTTTACTTTGCGCTTCTAATCCCTTATCAACTCAAGATGATGTGGCCGCATCGCTGGTTAAAGATTATGGCATTAAAGTTTTTGCTATTCACGGCGAAGATAAAAATACATATTATTCGCATTTAGCCGCGGCTTTAAATTTTAAACCTAATATTACCATGGACGATGGCGCTGATTTATTAACCTTGCTCCATACTGAATATAAAAAGCAAGCTAAAAGCATCTGGGGTAGCATGGAAGAAACTACAACCGGAGTTATTAGGCTTAAAGCTTTAGAGATGTCCGGTAAATTAGAAGTGCCAATTATGGCCGTTAACGACGCTAAAACCAAAAATATGTTTGATAATCGTTATGGCACCGGTCAGTCTACAATTGATGGCATTATTCGCGCCACGGATATTTTAATTGCGGGAAAAAACGTAGTAGTGGCTGGTTATGGCTGGTGCGGCCGTGGTTTTGCTAATCGAGCGCGCGGTATGGGAGCCAAAGTTATTGTTACCGAAGTTGATAAAATAAAAGCTTTAGAAGCGGCCATGGACGGCTTTGAAGTTATGCCCATGAAACAAGCGGCCAAAATTGGAGATTTATTTTGCACTTTAACCGGTGATATTAATGTTATTCGGGGCGAACATTTTAAATTAATGAAGCATGGAGCGATAGTTTGCAATTCGGGGCATTTTGACGTGGAAATTAATGTTAAAGAGCTTAAAAAAATATCTACTAAAATAAATAAAAATATTAGAAATAATGTTGATGAATATATTTTAAAAGGCAAGTCAATTTATTTATTGGGCGAAGGCAGGCTAATTAATTTAGCCGCCGCCGAAGGCCATCCGGCTAGCGTGATGGATATGAGTTTTTCTACCCAAGCTTTAGCTACTGAACATGTGGTTAAGAATTACAAAAAATTAGAAAAGAAAGTTTATAATGTGCCGGAAAAGATAGAACAATGGATAGCTGATTTAAAGCTAAAAGCCATGAGAGTAGCAGTGGACAAACTCACTAAAGAGCAGGAGAAATATTTAAAAAGTTGGCAGACAGGAACATAAGACAAAATTTTAATTAAATGCTTTTATATTTAGATATTAAAAATTAAAAAATTATTAATAATTAAAATATTTATGAAAGAAAAAAATATAAGATTAATAACTTCGGAATCAGTCACCGAAGGCCATCCAGATAAAGTTTGCGATCAAATCAGCGATGGCATTTATGATGAAATGTTAAAATACGATCCTACTAGCCGTAGTGCCGTAGAAACTTTTTGCACTACCGGTTTAGTCGTTGTCGGCGGGGAAGTAACGACTAATGCTTATGTGAATGTTGATAAAGTCGTTAGAGAAGTTTTAAAAGATATCGGTTACGATAAGCAAGAGTATGGTTTTTGCTGCGATGATGTAGGTGTTTTAGTTTCTATACATGAGCAAAGCCCAGACATCGCCCAAGGAGTTGATGAAGGCAAAGGCGAACATAAAGAGCAGGGAGCCGGCGATCAAGGCTTAATGCTCGGCTATGCTACCAATGAAACTCCGGAATATATGCCTTTACCAATAGTATTAGCCCATAAGTTAACTAAAAAATTGGCTGAGGTAAGAAAGAAAAATATTTTGCCTTATTTAAGGCCAGACGGCAAAAGCCAGGTGACTATTGAATATCATGATGATAAAGCCGTTCGCGCCGAAACAGTAGTAATTGCCGCGCATCATAGTGATAAAGTAAGTTTAAAAAAATTAAGAAATGATATTAAGAAAAAAGTAATACAGCCAGTTGTTGGTAAACTATTAGACAGCAAAACAAAATATTTTATTAATGCTACCGGTAAATTTATTTTTGGCGGCCCGCCGGCTGATACCGGGCTTACGGGCAGAAAAATTATTGTTGATACTTATGGCGGAGTGGTGCCGCACGGCGGAGGGGCTTTTTCCGGAAAAGATTTAACTAAAGTTGATCGTTCCGGCGCTTATATGGCTAGGTATGCGGCTAAAAATGTGGTGGCGGCTAAATTAGCTGATAAATGTTTGTTGCAAGTCGCTTACGCTATCGGCGTGGCTGAACCGGTCGGTATTTATATTGATACTTTTGGCACCAATAAAATTTCCGAAAAAAGAATTTTAGAGTTAATAAAAAAACATTTTGATTTTCGCCCGAAAAATATTATTAAACATTTAAATTTAAGAAGGCCTATTTACAGAAAAACTGCGGCTTACGGACATTTTGGCAGATCTGATAAAGATTTTACTTGGGAGGCAATTGATAAAGCTAAAATTTTAAGAAAAGAAGCTAAAATATAATTTATGTTTTCCGGTATTGTAGAAAAAATGGGTGAACTAAAAAAAATCGAACATAAGCAAGGAAAAATTTATTTTACTATTGAAGCCGGCGGGTTATTGCGTGGAGTAAAAATAGGTAATAGCATTTCTTGCGACGGAGTTTGCTTAACGGTTATAAAAAATGTAGGAGGTAAATTTGCCGTGGAGTTAATGCCAGAAACTTTAAGGCTGACAAAATTTAGCCAATCAAAAGTTGGCGATTTAATCAATCTGGAAAAATCTTTAAAAGTTGGAGATACGATTGGCGGACATTTTGTTATGGGTCATGTTGATGCAGTTGGTATTATCGCTAAAGTTGTTAAGCAAGGCGCAGACGCTAGTTTAACAATAAAGGTGCCGAAAAAAATTATAAAATATTTAGCCTACAAAGGCTCAGCATCAATTAACGGTGTTAGCCTTACTATTGCTGATGTTAATAAAGATTGTTTTAAAGTTTGTTTGATCGGACATACTTTAAAAATTACTAATCTCGGTCGATTGCGAGTCGGCGATAAAGTTAATATAGAAGTTGATACGATCGCCAGATATCTTGAAACTTTAATGAAAAAATTTTAAAAACTTTTTTAAAATTCACCCCGTTAAATTTTTTTATAGGGGCGTAATTGTAAATTTCATGAAAGTATTTAACGGGGTAAAAAATAATAAATTTTCTAAATTGGATGGGAAAAAATTAAAAATTGCCATAGTTCAAGCTAGGTTTAATGAAAAAATTACTAATCAATTAACCGAAGGAGCAATACGTGGGTTAAATAATTCAGGCGTTTTAATCGCTAATATAAGCGTATTTAAAGTGCCTGGCGCTGTTGAAATTCCTCTGTTTTGTCAAAAATTATCCCGAACAAAGAAATATCGTGGTATAATAACCATAGGAGCGGTAGTTAAAGGGCAAACAGCCCATTTTAAATATATTTCACAAGCGGCAATTAATGGTATTATGCAAGTTATGCTTAATGAAAATTTGCCAATCGCATTAGGTGTTATAACAACTTATAATGAAGCTCAAGCTAAAGCACGCAGCCGTAAGGATAAATTTAATAAAGGTTATGAAGCGGCCTTGGCCTTAGTAGAGACAATTTTAAAATAAATGTTTGTTTTTAGAGCAAAAGTAATAGCTGGTAGCGGGCGTGGTCATAAAATAGGTTTTCCCACGGCTAATTTAAATAAAATTGAATTACCTTTAGATTATGGAATATATTCAGTAGCGGTTAATTTAAATAAAAATCAATATCATGGCCTTATGCATTATGGGCCAAAAAAAACTTTTAACGAGCCGGTATCTTGCGAGGTATTTATAAAAAATTTTAACAGAAATATTTACGGCTATTTATTAAAAATTACTGTTAATAAAAAAATACGTGAAATAAAGAAATTTAAAAACATTGAAAGATTAAAAAAGCAGATTGAAAAAGATTTAAGTGAGTTAGAATAAGAAAAACAGGGATTATGGTTTATAAATTATGATTTTAAATTCGTAATTCGTAATTCGTAATTCGTAATTGCCAATACCCATGCTTGCTTATCTGGAAAAATTTAATAATTTGCCAGCTGATATAAGAAACAAAGTTTCCGATAGCCGTGCCATGCTTATAATTGAGGAGCTGGAAAAAAAATATAATGTTAATCTGGCCGCTTTAATTATGAAAGTTGTAGTTAAAGAAATTAATATTAATAATTTAATCGATTATTTTTTAAAAGAAAAATTAAATCAAGAACAAGCGCGAGAATTAACGAACGCATTAAAGGAAAAAATTTTTTCTAAACTAGAAGATTATCTTTTGTCTGATAGTCAGAAATCGATTAATCAAGGCGTGGATGATATAGTTATTAAAGAGCCGAAAGTTAAAAGTTCTAGTTTTTTCTTTTCTCCTGAAGATGAGGAAGAAATTAGAAATTTAACTCAAAAAATAATGATCGCCGAGAGCTCAAGCTTAACTCCAAAGTTAATTGATGATAAAATAAAAGAAATTACCAAGCAAGCGCAGATTAATTTTGGTTCAGTTGAACTGGCTGAGAGATTTGCGCAAATTTTAAAAACTTATTTACGCGGCATTCGAGATAAGCTTGATACCAAAGCAACTTTAATGAAATCTTTTTCCAGCGGTGGTTTAAGTTTTGATGAAGATTCAGCCCAAAAAGCTATATTATTAGCAGATAAAGTTTTATCCTCAGAACCAGCCAAACCGATAGAACCTCTGCCTAAAATTAAATTGCCAGAATCAGAGAAAGCTGATTTTTTAAAACAGCGATCTGTTTCTCGCGATGCAGCTTACGATTTTTCCAAAATAGCGGCCAGAGGAGAAAAAATAAAACAAGATTTAAGAAAATTAGACACTAAACATGAGCTTGCTCCTTTAACACCTACGGTTAAACCAGCTATAAAGCAAATTGAAAAGCCAAAAGTTAAAGATGTTAAACCAGCGTCTGCGCCGGCTAAAACAGAAGATCCGGGTACCATGCCTTTAATAAAGAGAAGATTTGAAGCTGAAAATTTAAGCCAAAGTCAAAAAACAAGAATTGAAGATGTTAAATATGTCCCTAGAGTCATGGGTCCGATGGAAGAAATTAAATATATGGATATTGTTAACTTTCGCAGATTAGACAAAGATCCTATCAAAGGAGTTGAAAAAATAAAAAATAAAATAAATTTATTAGAAGAAGATTATGGCAAAAAATTGGAAGGCATAAAATTTTGGCGCCAAAGCCCTATTTATAAATTATATTTAGAAATCGGCAATTCTAGCATTAAAGAAAATAAACCGGTTGATGTTATAATAGAAGCAAGAAGAATGGCGGGTTTAGATTATTTATCTGAAAATGAATTTAAAGCAATTATGGATTTAAATAAAAGTTTAAGATTTTAATATATATGCAACAATTTGTAGTACCACAATTTATCGATGTAGAAGATAAAGTTATAGGTCCTATAACTACCCGGCAGTTTATTATTATGTTGGCTGGATTTTTAATTATCGCGATTTTTTATAAAATTTTTGATTTTTCTCTATTTGTTGTTTCTGGCTTGATAGTATTTACAATTAGCGGAATTTTTGCCTTTTTAAAAATAAACGGCCGGCCTTTTCATTTTTTTGTTTTAAATTTATTACAAACTTTGAAAAGGACAAGACTAAGAGTCTGGCAACATTTAATGATTGGCGATAATTATGGCGTAGAGGAGAGCTATTCAATGCCAACGGTGAATTTAATTCAGGATAAACGTTATACAACTTCTCGTTTAGCCGAATTATCTTTAATAGTTGATACTAAAGGAGCCTATCAAGGCGAAGAAAATAATATAGAAATAAAAAGGTAGTTAATTAAGATTTATGTCTAATAAATTAAATAAAAATAAAATTAGTAGTTCAACCCAGCAATATTTAGATATAGCTGAATTCCGCGAAGATACAATAATTATGCGCGATGGAACCTTGCGCGCTGTTCTTTTGGTAGCCAGCATTAATTTTGCTTTAAAAAGCGAGGATGAACAAAATGCTATTATATCCGCTTATGTAGGTTTTTTGAATAATATTGATTTTCCTTTACAAATTGTTATTCAGTCGCGCGAATTAAATATTGATAGTTATATTGCTTCCTTAAAGCAAAAAGAAAAGGAGCAAACCAATGAATTATTGAAAATGCAAACTACCGAATATTTACAATATATTAACGAGTTGATTTCTTTGGGAAAAATTATGAATAAAAAGTTTTATGTGGTGGTTTCTTATAATCCTTTATCAGATAAGCAAAAAGGATTTTTTACTAGATTATTAGAATCTTTAAAGCCCGCGTCGATTATTAAAATGAAAGAAGAGAGATTTTTAAGAAGAAAATCTGAATTAAATAGAAGATTAGATAATATTATCGGCGGTTTATCGTCTATAGGTGTTAACGCTGTGCAGCTTGATACTCAGAGTCTAATTGAATTATTTTATAATACTTATAATCCTGAAACTTCCGCTAACCAAAAATTAGTGGAGATAAAAAATTTAAAGGCAGCAGAATAAATAGAATTTATTAATTAAAATATGTTTAATCCAGGCCAAATTAAAAAACAAGAAGAAATAGAGCTTAAAGAGAGAGTTTTAGCCGAGAAAAAAAGCATCAAGCAGGTTGAAGAAACGCCTTCTTTAACTCGCGAGTTGATTGAAGAAGAAAAATCTTATCGTCGAGGAGCGCTTTCCATTAAAGATTTGATTGCCCCAGCTTCTTTAGAAGTAAATTCAGATTTTTTAAGATTGGGCTCTAAATTTGTTCGGACTATTTTTGTTATAAATTATCCGCGCTATATTAGCGTAGGTTGGTTCGCGCCGATTATAAATCTAAATAATACTTTTGATATTTCTATGTTTTTCTATCCGGTAGAAAGCGCGGTAGTTTTAAATCAATTAAAGAAAAAAGTCGGTAATTTAGAAGCGCAAATTATTTCTGATGCTGAAAAAGGCGCGGCCAGAGATCCTTTGCGCGAGACGGCTTTGCGAGACATAGAAGCTTTGCGCGATGCTTTAACTCAGGGTATAGAGAAATTTTTTCAGTTCGCTTTATATGTGACTCTTTACGCAGATAGCAAACAAGAATTAGATAAATTATCCGAAGAAGTGGAAAATATTTTCGGTTCGCGTCTAGTTTATTCTAAAAGAGTTTTTTATCAGGCCGAGCAAGGTTTTAATTCAACCCTGCCTTTAGCCAACGATGAATTGTATATTGCTTTTAATATGAATTCTTCCCCGGTGGCCTCTTCTTTCCCTTTTATTTCTTCAGAACTTACTTCGGATAATGGCATCCTTTATGGCATTAATCGCCATAATAACAGTTTAATTTTATTTGATCGCTTTAGTTTACAAAACGCTAATAGCGTAGTATTTGCTACTTCGGGCGCTGGCAAAAGTTATGCCATTAAGCTTGAAGTTTTGCGTAGTTTAATGATGGGTTCGGAAGTTATTATTATTGACCCGGAAAATGAGTACAAACATTTAGCTGAAGCCGTTGGCGGAACTTATATAAATATTTCTTTGGCTAGCGAAAATAAAATTAATCCTTTTGATTTACCACGTTCGGTTTCCGGCGAATCAAAAGCTGAAGATATAATTAGAAGCGGAGTAATAACCGTAAAGGGTCTAATTAGGCTAATGTTAGGTAATTTAACGCATGAAGAAGATTCTATTATTGATCGAGCTTTATTAGAAACTTATGCTAAAAAAGATATTAATCCTGACGCTGATTTATCTAAAGTTGAAGCGCCTATTATGCAGGACTTAGAAGATATATTAGAAGGCATGGAAGGTGGCGCTAGTTTAGCTTTAAGGTTAAAAAAATATACCCAAGGAACTTTTGCCGGTCTTTTTAATAGCCCGACTAATGTAAAAATGGATAATCAATTGGTTTGTTTTTCGGTGCGCGATCTTGAAGATGAATTAAGGCCGATTGCAATTTATACTATAGTCAATTATATTTGGAATATAGTGCGTTCAGAAATGAAAAAAAGAATTCTAGTCATTGATGAAGCTTGGTGGCTTATGCAGCATGAAGACAGCGCCAAATTTATTTATGCTTTAGTTAAACGCTGCCGTAAATATTATTTAGGAGTTACGACTATTACGCAGGACGTTAATGATTTTTTAACTTCGCCTTACGGCCAAGCCATAGTGAACAATTCAGCTTTGCAACTTCTTTTAAAACAGTCCCCGGCATCTATAAATTTAGTGCAGAAAACTTTTGTATTAACTGAAGGAGAAAAATACTTACTTTTAGAATGTGGTGTTGGCGAAGGCATATTTTTTGCCGGCTCTAAACATGTAGCCATTAAAGTTGTGGCTTCATATACTGAAGATCAATTAATCACTTCTGACCCAAGACAACTATTAGAGATTGAGCAGGAGAAAAAAGAATTTGCTTCTAATATGTTGAGCGGCCAAACTGAGAATAATACCGAGGGAGAAGAAGTAGAATTATAAATATATGAGTAAAAGAGTTTGGGGTATAATTATTGTGATTGCTTCTCTGGCTATAATAGCTGGTATTATTTATATTATTTTTTTCTATAAATTTAATAATATAGAAAAGCAGCCGATAATAGAACAGCCAGTCGTTGAGCAACCAGTTAATAATTTAAATCCGACCTCTAACCAGCAAGTCGCTACAAATACTACGACCGTTCAAGTAGTTTCTCCGTTAAAGAAGGCCGAAATCAATAAAGATGATCTTATTAGAATGGCGTCGGCTTTTGCTGAAAGATTTGGTAGCTATTCAAATCAATCTGATTATGGCAATATTCGAGATTTGCAAATTTTTATGACCAATTCCATGAAAGATTGGGCAGATGATTATATTAATCAATCTAGAGTTAATAAGACTCAAACTTCAATTTATTATGGCATAGTAACTAAAGCTATTTCCGGAGAAGCTAAACAATTTGATTCTGATGTTGGGAAAGCGGAAATTTTAGTAAAAACTCAAAGGCGTGAATCGTCCGGCACTTCTGGCAATAGCATAACTTTTTATCAGAATATATTGATAAAATATATTCGCGAGCAAGGTGTCTGGCGAGTTGACGGTATCGAATGGCAGACGAAATAATTTGAAAATTTTTGATTTATGAATAATAAGTTATTTAAAATAACCAAAGATGCTTGGTTATTTTTTTTAGACTTAATTTTTCCGATTGAATGTTTAAATTGCGGCGAGGAGGGTAAGTGGTTATGCGAAAAATGTTTTAAGGAGATAAAATTAAAGCCAAAACAATATTGCCTTCATTGTAAAAAAGAAAATGATTTAGGCGAATTTTGTGCGCCCTGCGGAATTATTTATAATTTAGATGGCGTTTGGATCGCCGCTGTTTATGATGAAATTTTAATAAGTAAAGCTATTAAAAATTTAAAGTACTATTTTATTAGCGGTTTAGCCGAAGATTTAAGCAAGCTTTTAATTGTTTGTCTTGATAAAATATTAGCTAAAAGACAAATTTTAAAACAAGGCTTATTAGAAGGAATAAATTGGAAAATCTTTGAACGAGCCGAAAAACTACCAGCTGCGATTTTAAATTTTAACGACAATTTAATTATACCCGTGCCTTTATCAGCCAAGCGTTCGCGTTGGCGAGGTTTTAATCAAGCTGAATTATTAGCGCAAACATTGGCAAAAAAATATTATTTAAAGATAGATAATAAAAATTTAATTAGGATAAAACATAAAAAGGCCCAGGCTAAATTAAATGAAATCGAGCGGTTGCATAATATAAAAGGATGCTTTAGTTGGATTGGAGGTAATTTAAATAAAAAAAACATCATTTTAATTGATGATGTTGTTACTACTGGCGCTACTTTAAACGAATGCGCCAAAGTTTTAAAAGCTAACGGCGCTGGCGAGGTATGGGGATTGGTTGTGGCTAAGGGGTAAATGCGGAGAGATAGGGATTTCCGCCTTGCTCTCGTTTCCTCTCAAGCTTCGTTGCCCTGGGCAGCGCTGAATGCTCCCAGGGTCGCATTCATCGACGCTCGCCTGAATTTTTTGCCGACAAAAATTCGGCAAAAAATTTGTCTCGCTTCTGCCCGTTCGAATCCTATCTCAACTTAAAATATTTATTCGGCATAAAACCGAATAAATATTTAATGCGGTGTATTCTTAAAATAGCTCGAACCGAATTCCCTCGCCGCGCTTTGCGCGGCTCGGATGTGGCGGGGCAAAAATGAGCGGCTCCGCCGCGAAAATTAACAATTTCAAGCTTTTCTTTGGCGGCAAATTCTTTTCGAACTAATTCGCATAAATCCAAGAATAATTACCACCATGAAAAGTATACATCGTAAAATAATGATTTACCTTATCTAGTTCGCCGATGTCGACAGTATGCAATTTGTTATTTTCGTCAATCAAATATGGCACAGGCAAATTATATTGTGAATCATATTTAACTTTTATGCTTATCGGTTTCGGCGAATCTATTAAATTTATATCCGGAGAAATGATAATCGTTACGGGTGAACCCACTCCAGACCTTACTTCAAAATCGCTTTTCTTGAAGCTCAAGGTAAATTCCGTTTCTTTTTTTAATGAAGGAATAATTACAATTACTGATTTATCAGAATTTTGCAGAATACCACCATTAACGCCAACTTTTTCTTTTATGACTTCGCTATACTGGAAATTATCAACCGATTTATTAATTTGCTGATTTGATTGTTGAGTTTGTGGAGTATTAGGTGCTGAAGAATTTTTAAAAAAATAAAAAATACCGACAGCAATAATTATGATTACAACTACCAGAATAATTTTAAAATATTTTTGATTCATATGATTTATTATGAAAATTGTTTTCGACTTTATGATTAAAAAATTTCTTTTGCCCCTTTTGATAAATGCATTTCGTTTTCGCCCAAAAATGAATACAAACTGGCCGCCGAGCGAAGCGAGGCGGCTTCCAACCTTGATTTTTCGAAATGTGATTCTTGGCGGAGAGATAGGGATTCGAACCCTAGAGACCCGTGAAGGCCTAACGGTTTTCAAGACCGTCCCATTCGACCGCTCTGGCATCTCTCCTAATAATTATATTTTAAAAAATATTGTTTTGGCTTCAATTCTTGTTTAACTATTTTTCGCCAATTAAACTCGGCTGCTGACAGCCGTTTTATCCCCACACTAAATTTAGTGTGGGGATTTATTTTTTGTTTGTTTATAAATAACGGATCAATAATTCTTGATTTACAAAATACTTCAGCATCATAATTTTTAAAGCTTTGCTTTATTTTAATTTTTCCGTTCATTCTTAACCAAAACAATTTTAATTTTTTATCTTTATTTAAATATTTTTTTATTTTTTCTAAAACAATTTTATCGGTTTTATATAAATCAGTCTTAGTAATATATTTTTTATCTAATGCATATTTTAGGCAATCGCCAACCGCTAAAAACATAATTGCCGAATCTATGCCGGCATAATGTGCTTTATTAAGTTTATAGAAAAGTTTTGCGTATAATTTAGCTGATTTGCGATTTTTAAATATCCATTTGTCGTTTTTTATTTGCAAGTCGTTTAGGATGGATTTTATCTGGCTCGGAGTTTTTTCTTTAAATATGATAGCTGTTCGTAATGAATAATCAATTCTATCAGCGCATAAGTCGGGCAGCTGTTTTTCTTTGAGGGGAAAATTTTTATCATTTATTATATAATTTAAGCTAAAACCATGTCTTTTTAAAATTTTTGGTATGGCAGTTGTTTTTAAATATTTTTTAAATAGATTGTCTTGATGATTTTGCTCTTTGCCATCACCACCATCGACTACATAATCAATGCAATGCGAGAATGCTGAATGTGAAACGTCGTGAATTAAACCAGCTATTTGTTCTTCTAGCGGCGCGCCGTATTTTTTTAAAAGCAGAAAAACACCGATAGAATGAGCAAAACGATTATGGCCGAATTGGCCAACTCTTTTATAAGGTTTAGCAAAGAGCGGCCCGTAGCCGCCTTGATCAATGTCTTTTAGTCTTTTTAATGCAGGGCACTTTAGCAATTCTAAAATTACTGGTTCAGCTATATTAAAATGTCCGTAGATTTTATCATTGTAATGCATAACTTAGCGGAAGGGGAGGGATTCGAACCCTCGAGACTCGTTAAAGTCTAACACCTTAGCAGGGTGCTGCTATCAGCCGCTCAGCCACCCTTCCATTAGTAATTAAAAATTACGAATTAATTTTTATTCGTAATTGATAATTAATTTATTTTATGCTATAATAAATATATATAATTTATCTTATTTTGTCAATTAAAAATATGTCAGAACTAAATAAAAACACTGATTTTGGGAAAAAAATTATCGGCTGGAAAATATCTGAATACGACAAACATAAAAGAGAAAAAAATTGGTATATTATAGCTGGTATAGTTGGTGTGATATTTTTGATTTACTCATTTTTTAGCGGTAATTTTTTATTCGCTGCTATTATTATTATTGGTACTTTAGTTATTATAATACACGATGGCCAAGAACCAATAAAAGTTGATTTTAGTATAACCGACGAAGGCTTAGTTGTTGGAAAGAATTTTTATGATTACGATGTTATAAAAGATTTTTCTATTGTTTATAAGCCGCGCGAGAATATAAAAAATTTGTATTTTGAATTTAAAAATACAATAAAACCAAGGCTTTCGATCCCCCTGGGTAATATGAACCCCTTGCCAATTCGGGAAAATCTGCTAAAGTATTTACCTGAAGACTTAGAAAGAACCGATCAGCCTTTATCCGAAGCTTTAGCTAAATTATTTAAACTATAAATTGTTTAAAATAGATTATACAGGCACAGGATAATTTCCTGTGCCGTATTAATATTAAGCACTCGTCGTTCAACGGATAGGACACAAGATTGCGGATCTTGTAATCGAGGTTCGATTCCTCGCGAGTGCACAGAGGAATAAAAGCGATGTATTAAAATTATTGATAGAAACCATTTTGTTTATAAAAAAATCCCTTTATTTTTAGATAGGGATTTTATTTTTGGTTTTTTGCCAGTAATTTTTTTTCTAATTTTTCTTTTAATTTGTTGGCTTTTTTGCACCATGGCTCAGGGGCGTTTATTGTTAAATAGTGTAAATGATTCAAATTATTTTTAATACCCCTTTTTAATAATTCTTGCCAAGCTTTTTCTTTATATTCTTTAGAAAATTCTCGCCAAGAATATTTGGCGGCAATAAGAACAGAAAACCCAGAAATATCTTCTATGAGTAAAAGTTTTTTCCAGGCTTCCCACCGTTCTTCTTCAGTAGAATTAGGACCTCCAATTATATCGTAGAGGTCACAAAATTGAATGTTTGTTTTATTTATCATGTGGCCTCCATAATATTTATTTTTAAAGCTGCTGATTTTTAATGTACTTTATTTTTGATAAAAGGTCAATAGAATTATATTTAATCATTTTTATAACTTTATTAAAATTGTGTTAACTTTAATTATTCTTATTTTATGTTAAAATTAAGGCATGTTAGATTTAAATAGCGATACTACAAAGATCAACCGTATCGGTTCGGCTACGGCAAAAAAGTTAAAAAAATTGGGCATTGAAACCGTGCGTGATCTGCTTTTTTATTTTCCTTTTCGTTATGATGATTTTACTAAATTGATCCCAATTAATAAATTGCAAGCCGGAACTAGCGCGAACGTTGTCGGACAAATTGAATTAATTCAAAATAAACGCAGTTGGAAAAAAAGAATGAATATTACCGAGGCTTTAGTGAGCGATGGTACAGAAACTATAAAAGTCATTTGGTTTAATCAACCATTTATAGCTAAAAATTTGCGTATAGGCGATAAAGTTTCCTTAGCTGGGAAAGTGGACGATGATTACGGGGGATTAATAATGAATTCGCCGGTTTATGAAAAAATAACTTTCGGACAAGGCGTACATACTCAAGGCTTAGTTCCAAATTATCATTTAACCGCAAATTTAACCCATAAGCAGGTAAGATTTTTAATTAAGCAAATTATAAATTTGGCGGCTAAGATTATTGATTGGTTGCCTAATGAAGTTAAAAAGTCGGTTAAATTAATTAGTTTAACCGAAGCCATTAAAAAAATTCATTTTCCCAAAAATGATTTAGATATAAAGAAGGCTCGTGAACGTTTAGCTTTTGATGAGCTTTTTTTAATTCAGTTGCAATCTCAATTAGCAAAAAAAAGTTTAAGCCAAAGCCGATCGCAAGTTATTGAATTTAAAGAAAAAGGGACTAAAGAGTTTGTTGATAGTCTGCCGTTTAAATTAACTGACTCTCAAAGGCAGGCGGCTTGGGAAGTTTTAAAAGATTTGGGGAATAATAAACCTATGTCAAGGTTATTAGAAGGCGATGTAGGCAGTGGCAAGACTGTGGTGGCTATAATCGCTATGTTAAATGTGGCGTTAAATAAAAAACAAGCGGTTTTAATGGTACCAACTGAAATATTGGCTAAACAGCATTATGAAACTATCTGTAAATTTTTAAAAGATTTTAATTTACGAGTTGGTTTAGTAACAAGAAGCCAGAAAATTACGAATTATGAATTACAAATTAAGAATAAAGGAGAAAATATATTTTTTAATTCAGATATTATAATCGGTACGCATGCTTTAATTCAAGAAGATGCTCGCCCTGTTAAATCTGGCGAAGCCAATGCGAAGCTATTTAACGGGGTAAAATTTAATAATTTGGCATTAGCGATTATAGACGAACAGCATCGTTTTGGTGTAGAGCAGAGAAAAAATATTTTGAAAAAAAGCGGAAATGATTTGGTGCCGCATTTTTTAAGCATGACGGCTACGCCTATTCCGAGAAGCTTAGCTTTAGCTTTATATGGCGATTTAGATTTATCTATAATTAATCAGATGCCGAAAGACAGAAAAAAAATTATTACTAAAGTCGTGGGCGAAAATCAGCGCGCTAAAGCTTACGAGTTTATAAAGCAGCAGATAAAAATTGGGCGGCAAGTTTTTGTAATTTGTCCACTCATTGATTTATCCGATAGATTAGGCGTAAAGTCGGTTGAAGAGGAGTATAAAAAATTAGATAAAATAATTTTTCCGGATTTAACCATAGGAAAATTGCACGGCCGCATGAAAGCGGTTGAAAAAGAAAAAATAATGCAAGAATTTTTAGAAAATAAAATAAAAATTTTAGTTTCTACGTCAGTGGTGGAGGTTGGCGTTGATGTGCCTAATGCTTCTGTTATGATGATTGAAGGCGCGGATCGTTTCGGTTTAGCGCAACTTCATCAATTCCGCGGACGAGTTGGTCGAAGTGCCGAGCAATCCTATTGTTTTCTTTTTTCCGATAGCGATAATGAAAAAACCTTAAAAAGATTAGAAGCTTTGGTAAAATATAATAACGGCTTTGAATTAGCTAAAATTGATTTAAAATTCAGAGGTCCGGGTGAAGTTTATGGAGTTGAACAGAAGGGGTTTCCAGAATTAAAAATCGCTTCATTATTTGATTACGGCTTAATGAAACAAGCGCGAGAACAAGCTATAAAATTGCTAAATTTAGATGAAAATTTAAATAATTGGCCAGCGTTAAAGGAACAATTAGGCGAGTGGGAGAAAATGATTCATTTAGAATAATATTGACAGAAAAATGAAATTATGTTAATTTAAAAAGTTAAATAAATTAAAATAATAATTGAAAGGAGGGATGGAATTTTAGATCTTTACAATTTTTTTGTGTTAAAAAATAAATTTGAAAGGAAATGAAAAAAATGAACGAAGGAAAAGAAGGCTTAGTTGTAAATACAGTTGATCAAGAAGGTGTAAGAATTATTTCCGGTGGCTGCCTTCTTGGAGTGGAAGATGGGACTATAATGTCCCATGAAGATTTTGACAAATCGGTCCCGGCCGGCGTTACTTGTAGCTGGAATCCGCAGTTGAATTAAAGTTTAAAGTGAAAATGAGCTGAAAGTGCCCTATTAGGGTCAATAAAGATTTTAGCTGATTTTCGTTTTTATCCGCTTCCATAGCTTTATGTGGTAAGCGGCGAGTCGGTGGCAGGGGTTAATGGGTGAAGCCGCCCCTGCCGCTGGCTTCAAAGATTCAGGAGGAAATAAATGGTTAATATCAATTATCACAAAAGACAGAGCAAAAAATACCCTAGTCCAGTTGAGCATAAATCAACGGTGAAAGCAAAAGGACCTGTTTGTCCGCTTTCGAATATTCGTTTGGGTATAAATGACCTTAGAGCCACAACTTTTCTGGTTAATGGCCAGGAAGTTATAGTAAACCACGACGCTTTTATTGAGCGTTGCCGGAAGTTTGGCTGGAAAATACCCAAGTTGTCGGTTAGTGATACATTGGATGCTGACAATTTCGTTCTTAGCGTTGCCAAGCAGTTTGTAGATTTGGAAGCAGATTTAGAAACTCAGAAGCAACTGGAAAGTATCCGGATTTTTGCCGATCTGCTCGGCGTCAAGAATTTTACCTCGAAACTTCGCCGCGCTTGTCGAGTTTAAGACAGCAGCGCCGCGAAATTATAAGGCCAACCTTTTTAAAGGCTGGCCTTCTTTTTATTTTAAAAATATTTTCCGCTCCGCTTAGGGCCGCTTTTTTAGAAAAAGCGGCGCAAAAATCGCTCGCAGAGAAAAATTTAGGAATTTATGCCAATAATTTCTAATAAAATTTTCAACTCCCCAGCCGCTCGCGAGCGACTGGCTCAAACAAGAAAATTTTTTAAAGAAATTTTGCCATAAATTTTATCCTAAATTTTTCTAGGCTCGCATATTATAATAAATAAAAACTATCAGTCTGTGCTGGTAGTTTTTTTATATAAAGATTAGATTATTTGTAAATTTTTATAGGTAATTAAAATATTTTATTTCGTAAAATATTTTATAATCTCGCTTAGATTTTTTATCTTAGTTATTTTTATTTTTTTAGAATTGTAGTCGTTAGCCGGGGTAATGGCTTTTGTGAAACCTAATTTTTCCGCTTCATTTAATCTTTGTTCAAGGCGGCTAATTTGCCTAATTTCTCCGCCTAATCCGACTTCGCCTAGTATTATAGTTTTATTGCCTATAACTTGGTTTAAAAGTGAGGAAGTAATAGCTAAACAAACCGCTAAGTCCAGCGCCGGATCGCTAATATGCAGGCCGCCAACCACATTTAAAATTACATCCTGGTTAGTTAAATTTAAATTAGCGCGTTTAGTTAAAACCGCGATTAAAACTTGCAAGCGGTTTAAATCAAAACCCGAAGCTTTTCTCTGCGGATAGCCGAAGACTGTTTTAGTTACTAAAGCCTGGACCTCAATTAAAAATGGGCGCGTGCCTTCTATAATGCAACTTATTACCGAGCCGGTGAAACTTTGGTTTTGCTCTATAAAAATTGATGAAGGATTGATTATTTCTTTAAAGCCAGTTGCGGTCATTTCGAAAATTCCTATTTCATTAATTGAGCCGAAACGATTTTTAGCTGCGCGTAAAATTCTATAGCCATGCCCGGTTTCAGTTTCTAAATATAAAACAGTATCAACAATATGCTCTAATGATTTTGGTCCGGCCAATGATCCGTCTTTAGTAATATGCCCAATTAATATAATAGCTATATTGTTGGCTTTGGCTGCTTCTAAAAAATTAACCGCTGAACCGCGAATTTGATTTATATTGCCGGCCTCGCCAGCTACGGCCGAGGAATAAATAGTTTGGATAGAATCAATTATAGCTAAAACTGGCTTAATATTTTTTATGGTAGCAACAATTTTTTCCGCGTTGGTTTCATTTAAAAATTTTATTTTATCAGTTTTAATATTTAATCGATCAAATCTGGATTTTATTTGGTTGGCTGATTCTTCGCCGCTAGTATAAATTATTTGTCCATTTTTACTGATGGCATTAGCTATTTGCGCCACCAAAGTTGATTTACCAATGCCCGGTTCGCCGCCCAATAAAATAACAGAGCCGGGCATAATACCTGCTTCGCCGTTGGGCGTAGCCCCGCCCAAAACTCTGTCTAATTCTTTTATATTAGTAGCTAAACGTTTATCTTCTGTTCTATTTTTAATTTTTTGTAAATCAATTATTTGCGCTGGATTAATATCGGCCATTTTATCATTTGTTTTTTGATCAACTGTTTGCATTTGTAAAGTTCCCCAGCCGCCACATTCTAAACAACGCCCACTCCATTTAGGGAATTGGGCGTCGCAAGCTGAACAGACATAAATTGTTTGAACTTTATTTGGCATGCAAAATTATTTCAGTTTTATTTTGTTTATTTTTCCGGTATTTGAATCTGTAAAATATAAATAATAGCCATTATCTGAAACAATTAAATTAGACATATTATAATCTCCGTTAGGTACAGCTATCAATTTTTTTAGACCGGTTTTTGTATCAATTTTATATAAATTATCTTTAGTATTTTTAGCCAAGTCTGGCATTAAGCCAGCGCCTTCTTCAAGGCTTTCGGGAACAGCGCAATAAATTTCTGTATTGGAGGAAAAAACGCATTTGTCCGCCCAAGTTTGCATATTTAATTTATTTCTGCCAGTGCCGATACTTTCACCTTGAGCGTTAGCTATCCAAAGCTCAGGCTTTAAATCACTATTACTCGAATAAACGCTATAAAGCAGCGTATTGCCCTGTGGTGACCATTTAGGCTGAAAACCACGCCCTTCAATCGTTAAAGCTTTAAAATTTTCATTATTCAAGCCGACAAAATAAACTTTTTGTTGGTCATAACTTATTCCTTCAGTATACATAGCGACCGTTTGGTTATTAGGAGACCAGGAAGGATAAACTGTATCATCTTTATCTCCTAAAGCAGCTATTTTTTTTGCCGAAGTGCCGTCTTCACTAGTGATAGCCAGCCAGCGATTGTCAGCGCTATCAGCCATGCTTTTAAAGACAATTTTTGAACCGTCATTAGAAAAATCAAAATCTTCCCAATGTTTAGGCAGGCTGATTTGCTCTTTTTTATCAAAGTCGTAAATTATTTTTGACTGATCGGGGTATTCTAAAATAGCTTTGTTTTTTTCTGGCGACCAAGTAATTTCTTCTACATTATAAAAAACTTTATCAGTAATTAAGGTGGTTTGTCCGTCTTTATTTATACGATAAAATTTTCCATCCTGTTTGTTATAATATTGTAAATCATTGCCATTAGAGGAAAGGGTGGCGGCTAATGTTGGCTCTTTGTTTAATTCGGTTGTTTGGGTTAATCCTCCTACAGCAGTAGCATTACCTGGGTTTGTTATTGATGCTTCGCCCTCAGGTAAACCTTGGGATATTTGACCAGAGGTAGCAGTTTGGCTTGTACCTTGCTGAGCCACTGGCAAACCGCCCTGAGTGCTAGTTGCGGTTGGCTGCTCTTGATTTGGTTTAGTAGGTTCTAAGCTGGGTTTTAAAAAAAGCGCGTAAAGTAAATATCCTAAAATAATAATAATTAAAATAAAGCCGAAAATAATAAAAATTTTTTTGTATTTTATTAGGAATTCCATGAATTTATATATTTTTGTTAAATTAGAATTTTATGTTATAATAACAACAGAAATTCATTTAACCAAATCTTTGATTAATAAGGGTTATTATTGTATAATTATATAATATAATAGGTCTAGTGTCAAAACATAATTTTATTTTATTTTATGAGTTTATTTTTATCTAATGAAAGTTATTTGGGCATAGATATAGGAAGTTCAAGCATAAAAATTATTGAGTTGAAAAAACAGGGCGGCAGAGCCATGCTTTCTACTTATGGTTTTAGTGAAAACCTTGACGATTTAGATCAAGCCAGCCCGGAAAAAATAGCTGTTATTATTAATAAAATTTGTGCTGATGCAAACATGACTAGCCGCAAGGCAGTTTCAGCTTTGCCCACTTTTTCTGTTTTTTCTTCTATTATAAATTTATCAGGTGTTAGCAAAAAAGATTTGCCGTCGGCTATTAATTGGGAAGCTAAAAAAGTTATTCCTTTGCCTCCTGAAGAAATGATTTTGGACTGGAAAAAAATTGAAACTTCAGGGCAAGCTTCGGATAAAAATAATATAAAAGTTTTATTAACCGGTGCTCCGCGGAGTTTGGTTAAAAGATATGTTGATATTTTTAAAAGCGCTCAAATTAATTTATTAAGTTTAGAAACAGAAACATTTGCTTTAATTAGGTCTCTTTTGGGTAGTGATAAATCAACTGTTATGATAGTGGAAATTGGGGCTAAAACCACTAGTTTTGCGATTATTGATCAAAGCATCCCAACTTTAAACAGAAGTATAGACGTCGGCGGTTGGACAATTACTCAAGCTATTAGCCACAGCCTTAATATTGGCTTAGAAAGAGCGGAACAATTTAAATATGATTTAGGAGTAAGTTCTTATGACTCACCCAATAATGCCATACCTAAAACTATTATTGAAAGTCTTTCGCCGATAGTTAATGAAATGAAGTATGCTTTAAATTTATTCCAAAGTAAAAATAATAAAAAAGTTGATAAAATTATTTTGACCGGCGGTTCAGCTTTGCTTATGAATTTTACAGAATATTTAACAAAAATTTTAGATATTACGGTTGTAGCTGGCAACCCCTGGACGCCTGTTTCTTACCCGTTAGACTTAAAACCTCTTTTAGATGAGATTGCTCCTCGCATGGCCATTTCTATCGGGCTAGCCCTTAGAGAAATAGAATAATATATTTAATATTATGTCCGATATTAATTTTTTGGATAATAAAAAAAATAACCAAGATCAAAAATCCAAAGAACAAAAAGAGGAATTAGCTTGGTCTAAACCGCAAAAAGAGATTAAAAATCCTAAAAAATCTCCTTTTTCTTTTTTTTCATCTTTAAATAAAAAATCAGTTGATAAAGATTCCAAGCCAGAAATTAATAAAAATAAAATTAAACAATCTCGCGCAGAAATTTTGAATTTAATTAAGCGCCACGAATATTCTCAACCCCCGATAAAAAATAATAATAAAAGTTTTTTATCAAATTTGAGTCATAAATTTAAGGGGCAGCCGGCGCCCAAGGATATTTTGATTGATTATCAAAAAATTTTTAATCAGGAGAAAGAACATAAAAAAAATATCGGCCAGTTTTATTCTGAGCCGGAAGTTGATAATAAACCAATGGTTAAAACAAAACAAAAACCAGCGAAAAATTGGTTTAATTTTAAAAACTTTTTTATTAATAAACAAAAAGTTTCTCCATCTATTGAAGAGGCAAAAATTGAAAAAGTTGAATTATCTGAAGTTAAAGAAGCTAACCCCCCGGTTGTTTTAGAAAAAGAAAAAGTTGCTAAACAAGAAGAAAAACAGACAGAAATTAATAAAGAAGAAGAAATTAAAAAGAAAGAAGAATGGGATAATAGCCAATACGAGCAAATCAGGCAGCAAGTCTTAGAAACGAACTTAATTAAAGGAGAAATTATAACTTTTTTTGATTGGCATTCTAAAATTGGCATTGTGGCAAGCGCTTTTTTAATACCAATTTTTGTTATCGGAGCTTCTTATTATGGTTTGGCTTTATATCAAAAAAGTAACGAAGCTAAAAATGCTGAACAAATGCAAAAATTTTTAGAAGTTGAGCAAGAAATTGCCAAAGAAGAAGTTGATTTAAAAGAAATATCGGATTTTCAGGCTAAATTAAAAGTAATTTCTAAAGTTTTTTCTCAGCATATTTACTGGACTAACTTTTTTAAATTTTTAGAAGATAATACCATTAAAGATGTTTATTTTGTAAATTTTGAAGGCGATACTAGCGGCAATTATAAATTAGACAGTTTGGCGACTAAATATAGCAGCATCCCCGAGCAAATTAATACTTTTAAAAATAATAAAAAAATAAATAATGTTTTAGCTGAAGGCGGAGAGATGGTTGCCGGCAATGAAAAAAATAAAACTTTAGTAAAATTTATTTTAAATTTTTCTGTTTCTAAAGATATTTTTACCGAATAACTATGGATAAAAAAATACTAAACAATATTGGAGAAAAGAATAAGCAGGTTAATTTATTAAAAGTAAAAATTAATAAATTTTTAATAGAATATTTTAATTATATAATTTTTTCTTTTAGTATTATTATTTTAATAATTGGTTTATTTATTTTTATTTATCCTAAATATAAGAAGATTTATGAAGAAAATGAACGGATAAAAAATAATATGCAGGTTGAATATGAAAAAAAAATTAATTATTTAAATTCTATTCAACAACTAAAAACAATATATCAGTCAATTAGTGAAAATGATAAAAATAAAATTTCTATAATGTTGCCGACCTCGAAAGATTCTAGTATTATAATCGCGGAAATAGAATCGATAATAACTAAAAATAGCGCTATTTTAAATTCCATAAAAGTTGAGACGCAAGCTACCGGCGCAAGATCTAATTATAGAGCTCAAACCAGTGAAGATAAAATATCTTTAGCTGGAATTTTTAGCAATCCGCCCCAAGAAATAGGGTTAATTAAAATTGAAATTAAGTTAAGCTCTGTTGATTATCAAATTTTAAAAAATATCATTAAAACCTTTGAAAATAATTTAAGGCTTTTTGATATATCAAAAGTAAGTTTTAATGTTGGCAAAAGCGAAGCAGTTTTAAATATTTATACCTATTATTTACAGCAATAAATTTATGCTAGCTCTAAAGAAAATATCTACAAAAAAATTGGCAATTTATTTTTTTATTATTTTTTTTATGATTTGCGGTTCGATTTTTATGTTATACCAAAACAAAAAATTAACTGCTTATAAAGTTACAACTATTAATGCTCCGACTTTGCTTAATAATCAAGCTAAGGTTGGCAATTCAGCAACCTCTAGTTTAATAACGGTTAATAAAACAGCTAGCACTACTAATCAAAATATTAATTTTAATAATAGTGATTTTGATTTAAGCATTTTTTCTACAAACAAATTTAAAAACTTACAAGAAACTCAATTTATTATAAAAAGTCAGCCCGAGACGGGTAAAAGAGATCCTTTTAAACCAAATTAATTATGAATAAATCGGAAGAATTAATAAATTTATTAATTCAAAATAAATTAATTACAACTGAGCAGTTAGCTGAATTGAAAAAGAGCCCGAATTTTAATAATAATTCAGAAGAAATTATTATTAAAAGTGGCTTAGTTAATATTGAGGAAATAATAAATTTAAAAGCTAAGGTTTATAATTTAAATTATAAAAATTTAGCTGGAGTAAAAATTACTGATCAGGTTCTTAATGTAATTCCTCCGGAAGTAGCCGAGAATTATAAAATAATTTGTTTTGAAATAAGCAGCGGTAAAATGAAAGTAGGGATGATTGACCCGGAAAACTTCAAAGCTATTGAGGCTATAGATTTTTTAGCCAAAGATCAAAATTTACAGCCAGAATATTATTTAATCTCTTTAGTAAGTTTTAAAAATGCTTTAAAATTTTATAAAACTTTAGGCAAAGAAGTATCAAAGGCTTTAAAAACTAAAGAAGAAGAAGAAAATTTAGAAAAATCTAGAAAAAAAACTGAAAAAGAAGAGGTCGAAGAGGTAACTAAGTCTGCGCCAGTATCAAAAATAGTATCTGTAATTATTAGACACGCGGTTGAAGGAAGAGCTTCTGATATACATATTGAGCCCATGCAAAACGAAAGCCGTGTTAGATATAGAATAGATGGCATTTTGCATAATTCTTTAGTTTTGCCCAAAACTGTTCATGGTGCTATTGTAGGCAGAATTAAAGTCTTGGCCAACTTAAAACTTGACGAAACTAGAATGCCACAAGATGGCAGAATCAGAATAAATATCGATAATAAAGATATTGATTTAAGAATTTCAGTAATGCCTTTATTAGATGAAGAAAAAGTAGTGATGAGAATTTTAGATGTTAGCAAAGGGGCCCCGACTTTAGAAGAATTGGGTTTTATGGGTTCAGGGCTAAAAATAATAAAAAAGAATATAAAAAAAACAGATGGCATGCTATTAGTAACAGGACCGACTGGTTCTGGAAAATCAACTACTTTATTTTCTGTTTTAACCGGCCTAAATAAAGAAGGAGTTAATATTTCTACACTTGAAGATCCTATTGAATATTTTATACAAGGCATTAATCAATCGCAGGTCAAACCGGAAATTGGCTTTACTTTTGCTTCAGGCTTGCGTTCGCTTTTGCGCCAAGATCCTAATGTTATAATGGTAGGCGAGATTAGAGATAATGAAACAGCTGAATTAGGCATCCACGCTAGTTTGACCGGTCATTTTATGCTTTCTACTTTACACACTAACGACGCCTTAGGAGCTATACCTAGACTTCTAGATATGGCCGTAGAGCCATTTTTGCTTGGCTCAACTTTAAATTGCATAGTAGCGCAAAGATTGGCTAGAAAAATTTGTGATAATTGCAAAGAGGAACATAAATTACCAGAAGATATTATAAGCGATATTAAAAAAGAGCTAGCTAAAACCCCGCCAGTAGCAATAAAAGAAATGATTCCGGATTTTGATTTAAAAAAAATAAAATTTTATAAAGGTAAAGGTTGTACTAATTGCGGTGGGATAGGTTATACCGGCAGAATCGCTTTAGTCGAAGTGCTTGATGTTGATGACAAAATAAAAGAGCTTATTATAAATAAAGTTAATTTAACCATTGAGGATTTAGCAAAAAAACAAAATTTTATTACTATGAAGCAAGACGGCATATTAAAGGCTTTATTAGGCCTAACTACCATAGAAGAAGTTTTAAGAACGATACATATATAATTTTATAATATTGATTTTAAAAAAGTTTTTTAATATTTTAAAATATGGCGAAAAATAAAATAAAAATTCTTTTAGTGGAAGACGATTCTTTTTTGCTTAGTATGTATGCTACCAAATTCGAGCTGGAAGATTTTAAAGTTGTTATGGCTGAAGACGGAGAAAAGGCGATTCGTTTAGCTACAAAAGAAATGCCGGACATAGTTCTTCTAGATATTCTGTTGCCTAAATTAGACGGTTTTGAAGTTTTACGTAAACTCAAAGAAAATTCCGAAACAGCCAAAATTCCGGTTATATTATTAACTAATTTGAGCCAAAAAGATGAAATAGAACAAGCCTTAAAGATGGGTGCGGAAGATTATTTAATTAAAGCGCATTTTATGCCGTCAGAAGTAGTTGAAAAAATAAAAAAAATATTAAAGTTATAAGGTTCATAAAATCATAAAGTCTAAAGTCATAATATTTTTATAGATTTTTAACTTTAAGATTTTAAACTAATTTTTATGGAAGTTCCATCAATTTTTCTAAATAGAATACTTTCAGAAATGGTTCAAAAAAGCGGTTCTGATTTGCATTTGGCCGTTGGCAGTCCGCCCATGGTTAGAATAAACGGTCAATTTTCAGCCATGGCTGGCCAGGATATGGTTACTAGTGAAATTATTAATAAAATTACCGAGACTTTTTTAAATCCGGAAGAAATAGTTAAATTAAAAGAGAAAAAAGGCATAATTTTTGTAAAAAATATTTCTAATTTTCGTTTTAGAATAAATGTTTTTTATCAAAAAGGTTTGTTGGCTTTATCTTTCCATTATATTCCTGGCGTTATAAAAAGTTTTAAAGAATTAGGTTTAGTCGAGTCATGCAATAATTTTTTTCAAATGAATTCCGGTCTTTTAGTTGTGGCCGGGCCATATCATTCAGGTAAAACAACCACCGCGGTTTCTTTTATTGAGGAACTTAATAAAACTAAATTTTTAAATATTGTTACCATTGAAGATCCGATTGAATATTTATTTGTCAGTAAATCCAGCCTAATTATGCAAAGACAGGTAGGCACAGATGTTAATAGTTTAAGCGAAGCTTTGGATTATTGTTTAAGCGAAGATGTTAACGTAGTTTATATTAATGAAATAAGAGATGTTAAAATTTTTAGCGAAGCTATGCCAAAAATTTTTGAATTAGCTTCTGGTAACTGCTTAATCATATTAGAAATTAATGCTGATAGCTCAGAAAGGGTTTTAGAAAAAATTTTAGCCGGAGTTTCGACCAGCCTGCCAATTGAAGCGGCGCGTTATAATCTAGCTGATATTTTAAATGGCGTTTTAGTTAATAAATTAGTGAAACGTCGAGGCGGAGGTTTGGCTTTGGCCAATGAATTATTATTAAATAGTTCAGCCACCAAGTCTTTAATTCGAGAAGGCAAGATTTATCAATTAGAAAGCGTTATTCAGACATCAAAGAAGGAAGGCATGATCAGCATGGAAAAATCTCTTAGCAATTTAATTGAGTCAGGCGAAGTTAGAAGGGAAGATATATAATTAATTTTCAATTTTAAATTATCAATTTTCAATTAATGGTATGCCAATTTTTAGATACAAAGCTTTTAATAAAGATAAAAAAATACAAGAAGGCATGGTTGAGGCGGTCAGCAAAGAATATGTGGGAGAAATTTTGGCTGAAAAAGGTTTTTCAATTGTTTCTATTTCTGAAGTTTCTTCAGGTAAAAAATTATTAAATTTAGATTTTTTAAATAGAATAAAGATAAAAGACATAGTTATTTTTTCTCGACAATTTTCAGTTTTGATTTCAGCTAATGTTTCCATGGTGCAGGCATTAAAGATATTGGTTGATCAGACTAATAATATAAATTTGAAAATGATAATTTCCGAAGTGGCCGATGAAGTTGATTCCGGCTCAACCCTATCTGAATCTTTAGGAAAAAGGAGCAATGTCTTTGATAATTTTTATGTAAGCGTTATAAAGTCTGGAGAAACTTCCGGGAAACTGGATGAAGTATTAAGTTATTTGGCTGATGAAATGGAAAAAGATTATGATATGATGAGTAAGATTAAGGGAGCTATGATTTATCCGGCTTTTGTTTTAGCCTCTTTATTAGTAGTTGGTATAGTTATGATGATTTTTGTTGTACCAAAGCTTACCGGGATTTTAACAGAGAGCGGAGCAGCTTTACCCATAACGACAAGAATTTTAATAGGCACTTCCGATTTTATGCAAAAATATTGGTGGGTAATTATTATAATAGCAGCGAGCTTAATTTTTGCTTTTAAATGGTATGTTAAAAAACCTCAGGGTAGAAAGCAAATTGATAATTTAAAATTAAAATTGCCAATTTTTGGGCGTCTATTCCAATTAATTTATTTAGTTCGTTTTACTCGTTCTATGAATACTTTAATTGTCGGCGGCGTGACTATAGATAATAGTTTAAAAGTTACAGCTGAAATAGTGGGAAATAAAATTTATCAGGAATTAATAGAAGAAACAGTTAAAGAAGTTGAGGATGGCAATTCAATTTCCAGCGTTTTTATTAAAAGCAAAGCCATACCTAAAATGGTTTCGCAGATGTTAAATATCGGAGAAAAAACCGGTAAGATGGATATTATTTTAGAAAGAATAACAAATTTTTATGGCAGAGAGATTTCCAATATGGTAGCTAATTTAATGACTTTGATGGAGCCTTTAATAATGGTGGTCATGGGTATAGCTGTAGGTATTATGGTAGCGGCAGTAATTTTGCCTATGTATAATTTAGCCAGTAATTTTTAATAATTAATTTTAAATAACTATGCAACAAAAAAAACAAAATTTAAAAGGTTTTACTTTAATTGAACTTTTGGTGGTAATTAGTATTATCGGCATTTTATCTTCTTTGGCTGTAGTTTCGCTTAATAGCGCTAGAAATAAAGCTAGAGATGCATTAAGAAAAGCCGATATGGCCCAAATGAGAACCGCCTTAAATTTGTATTATGACAGCACTACTCGTTATCCTATTTGCGGTACATGGGATGATGCCGCTGCTGATTTTGGAGCTAATGTTAGCGCCGGTTCAGCCTGCTATATTGGTGCTTTTAAAACAGCTTTAACCACTGGCTCAAAACCATTTTTAGGGCAATTACCTAAAGATCCAAAAAATCCAAACAATGATCCGGCCGTTGATTCTACTTATATCTATCGTTATGTTAGCAAGTCTGATGGAAGTGAGTATGCTTTAGTTTATCGCGTTGAAGAAAATACGAGCTTACAGGTTATAAGAGGTTGGTAATGCAAAATTTTAATTTTTGTGGTATAATTGTGGATAAGTACAATCATGCGCTTGCTAAGCGCTATTGTAAATATAATTTATAATTTCACGATTAAATTCCCATGCTTGTCTTTGGGCATATATTCGTGCATACCAGAAGGGAGGTGAATCATGAGAAAACAAAAAGGTTTTACTTTAATTGAATTATTAGTGGTTATTGCCATTATTGGTTTGTTGTCAACTTTAGCTGTAGTAGCTTTAAATAACGCCAGAATGAAATCAAGAGATGCTAAACGCGTTTCTGATGTAAAGCAGATTCAAACAGCTTTGGAGTTATATTATAATGACCAAAACGCTTATCCGGCTTCATTAGGAACTTCAATCGCTGCTGGCGGTGTTACTTATATGGCTAGCGTTCCTACTAATCCATCTCCGGAAAATGATGGTGACTGCCCAGATGCAGGAACTTATAATTATACAGCCGGAACCGGTAATACTACCTATACTTTATCTTATTGTTTAGGCGGTACTACTGGGGGAGTGAATTCAGGCACTCATACCGCAGTACCAGGCAGTATCCAATAATAAAAATCTTTAAAAGGGTCCTATTAAGGGTTTATAAAAAAGAGCGGGTTATATATCCCGCTCTTTTTGTAAAGTATTATTTATAATGGTAAAATTAATATATCTTTTTCAATAATATGAATAAAGAAAAGATTTTAAAAATTTGCGGCTTATTTATTGAATATGGAATTTTATCTATAGTTTTTTTTGTTCCTATGATTTTTGATTATAGTTTTACCAGCTATAATTGCTTTGATCTTTATAAAGTAATTTTTTTTAGGGTAGTTTTATTTTTAATTCTGATTGCTTTTATTGTTAAAATTTTTATAAAAGAAGAATTTATTTATCGTGGCAGCTTTAAAATTTTTTTATTAATTGGATTTTTATTGACATCATTTTTTATTAGTTCTTTTTTTTCTCTTGACCCCAACCAAAGTTTTTGGGGAAATTTTTTAAGGCAACAAGGTTTTTATAATTTCTTTTGTTATTTGTTATTTTTTGTTTTATTAATATTAAATATTGAAAATTACAAGCAGATTAAAAATTTAATTTTAGCAGTAGTTTTTTCATCATTTTTTATTTCATCTTACGGCTTAATCCAATATGTAGGGCTCGATCCTTTCGTTTGGTCGGAAAGCGCTTTTAAATCGGGTAGAATTTTTTCCAACCTGGGGCAGCCTAATTTTTTAGGCCATTGGTTAATAATTGTTTTACCGCTTACTTTTTATTCGCTGATTTTTATAGCTAAAAAAAATTTGGCAAAGTTTTTTATAGGTTTGGTTTTATTAATGCAATTAATTTGTTTAATTTTTACTTATTCTCGGGCTGCTTGGTTGGGTTTTTTGGGCGCGATTATTTTTTTAATTATTTTTTGGTTATTTTATAAAGGATTTAAAAAAATCTTTTTTACTTTTATAGGTTTTTTATTAGTTTCTTTTATTTTTATTATTGCCTGGAACGTAGTTGTTAAAAATAAGCAATTTTCACCTGACGGCGCTGGTATAATTAATCGTCTTCAAAGCATAGTTGAATTTAACAGCGGGTCTAATAAGATGAGACTTTATTATTTAAAATCGGCTGTTGAGGAGATAAAAAAGGAAAATTATCAGAGATTAATAATAGGTTATGGGCCGGAAGTTTTAGCCGATGTTTTTATAAATTATTATAAAATTGATTGGGGTGTATATGAGTCAATTAATAGTTTTCCCGATCGAGCTCATAATTGGCTGTTTGATAAAATTTTAGCCTTAGGATTTTTGGGTTTGGCCGTTACTTTAGTTTTTTATATCTATCTAATTTATAAGGGCATTATTTTTTTACTGGCTAAAAAACATTTACAGCCAGAAGATTGGTTGGTGGTGTTTTTATTTTCTTCCCTGGTCGCTTACTTTATAAATAATTTATTTAGCTTTTCTTTATTTACGGTTTTAATCTATTTGCATTTTATTTTAGCAGTTTATTGGATCATAATAAGCCGTGAAACAGAAATTAAAATTTTTAGAATTAAACTAACATTTTTTTCCAAGATAGTAATTTTTTGTTCATTAATTTTAGCAGCGGGCGTTTTTATTTATACTAAAAACATAAATCAAGTTAGGGCGGAAATTTATTATATTAAAGCCTTAAATTCGGTTAAATCTTCTAATTGTGCCGGCTTAATTAATAATATGGAAAAAGTTATGGGCATAGATCCAAAAAATTATTATTATCGTGAAAATTATCTTTTTTTAATGTTTAATTGTTTTTCTAGTATTAATAATAAATCAATTCAAAAACAATTAAGCGATAATATGCTTTATAACATAAATTTATTTAGTGATAGAAAAACTTATGGTATTTTACATAATACTGCTCGTATCTACAGCTTGTTAGGATCGCATCTTAATAAAGATTATTATTTTGAAGCGGAAAGAATATATAATTATTTAATAAAAATGTTTCCTTATTTTACCGGAGTTTATGAGGATTTGGCTAAGCAAAAAATAGCGCAAGAAGATTATATTGGCGCTGTGGAAGTTTTAAATAAAGAATTAAAAATTTTACCTTCGATTAATGATTCTTATTTAAATGAACAACATCGCCAACAAATTATATATATTATTGTTAGATTATATGAGAATTTGGGCCAAGCTTATTTTAAGATGAAAAATTATGATTTAGCTTTTGAAGCCTATGACCAGGGTTTAAAATTAGATCCTTACAGAGCGACTTTGTATAAAAATATTGCCGACATTTATTATTTACGAAATCAATTAGACGAGGCTATTAAATTAAATCAGCGAGGCTTTATGTTAAATCCGTCTGATTATCATTGGCCGTTGGCTCTATCACTTTTATATCGCGATAAAAAGGATTTGCAAACTGCAAAAGAATATTTAAATAAAGCTTTAGAATTGGCGCCGGACAATAAGGAATTAAAAAAATATCAAGAAGAGTTAAATAAATGAATTTTAATTACTAATTTTTAATATTTAAATATTATTTAAAAATTATTTTATGCCTATAATTTTAATTTTCATCTTTGTTTTCGGTCTTATTATTGGCTCTTTTTTAAATTGTTTAATTTGGCGTTTGCATAAAAAAGAAAGTTTGATGGGCCGGTCCTATTGCCCGAAATGCAGAAAAAATATTGCTTGGTATGATAATATTCCGGTTTTAAGTTTTATGGCCTTAGGTGGCCGTTGCCGCCATTGTAGAGAAAAAATATCCTGGCAGTATCCTTTGGTGGAATTAATAACCGGCATTTTATTTTTAATGGTTTTTTATTTTAATTATCAATCACCAATTACCAATTACCAATTATTAATTAATATTTTACGTGATTGGTTTATAATTGCTGTGATGATTGTTATTTTTATTTATGATTTACGCTGGTATTTGATTTTAGATATAGTAACTTTACCGGCTTGTTTTATTATTTTTGTTTTAAATTTAATATTAGGTTTTAATTTGTGGAATTTACTAATTTCTGGTATAATAGGAGGTAGCTTTTTCTTAATTCAATTTGTTATTTCTAGCGGAAAATGGATTGGCGGAGGCGATATAAGGCTGGGGTTACTTATAGGTCTAGCTTTAGGTTGGCCAGGAGTTTTAACAGCGATAATTATTTCTTATTTTATAGGCTCAATCGTCGGCTTAGGTTTAATAGCGGCCGGCAAAAAACAGTGGGGTTCAGAAGTGCCTTTGGGAATTTTTTTAACCGTAGGCGCAATTATTACTTTATTTTGGCAAATGCAAATTTTAAATTGGTATTTTAATATATTTTAATTATTTAATATGACTCCTAAAAAAGCTATTATAATTATTGCAGCTTTATTTTTAGTTATAACTATTATTTTTTCCGCGCTATATTTAAGTCAGAAATTTTTTATAAATAAGACTAAATTGCCTAATAATAACGTAGGAGAACTTTCTTCAGCACAGCAAAAAATTAAAGAAATAGAAAATAAAACCAATCAACAAGTTGAGCAAATAATTGAACAAAATCAAACTCCGTCAGGAGGAGTTACTCCTGAAGGTCAAAGGCAGATAGAGGAGGCAATAAATCAGGAAATTAATGAAAAAATAGAATTAAAGACGCCGGAAGAAATAGCCGCTGATCAAAAAGCCAAGGAAGAATTGCAAAAATTGCAAGATGAAATTAATGCCCAAATTAAAAAAGAATTAGAATCTAAAAAATAAACATATTTTTAACTAAAATATATGTTTCATAAAAATCTCAAAACATCTTTATTGTTAATCGGGGTTGTTATTTTAACTTTAGGTTTATCTATCTCTTGTCAATCTCTTTTAGCCGCTTGGACCTCTCCTACTGGTAACCCTACTACCTGCGATACCGGTAATCCTGGTTGCGATGAACCATTAAATAAGGGTAGTTTCCTACAAATTAAGAGTGGCCCTCTTTATGTTAATTCTGATCAAATAGCAGCAACTGGCTTTGCGGCATATGGTAATGTTGGTATAGGAACTTTTTCTCCTAGTACCAATTTAGATGTTAATGGAAGTATAAAATCCACTAATTTAACTGTTTTTGATACTACGCCTAATGTTAATTATGGCATCTATGCCAACAAAAATTTTACTGATCCGGCTCACGGCACAATAATGCAATATTTGGCTGGTAAACCGACCTATACTGTTTCAGGCCCAGATCCCTCAAATTTTGCTACTAGCCAATTTGTTAATTATCCAATAATTAATGCTGGCCGAACTAATTCTGGGGTTATTTATGGTTTAGTTACTCAAGTTTTAAGAAATCTCAACGGTGTTTCAGCTGATGATAATGGCACTTTAGCAAATTTAAGAGGTTCATATATAGGTTATGGTCATTATAATTCTAACACTTCAGCTGTTCCAAAAACCACTTATGCCTACGGGTTATTTATCCAACCTTATCAACGCACTGGCACCACAACTAATATGTATGATTTATATATCGCTAATCCAGTCACTGGTGGAGATGTTACTAATCAATACGGCATTTATCAACAATCAGCTTCTAGAAATAATTATTTTGCAGGGAATGTCGGGATAGGAGACGGAACACCGTCATATAAATTAGATGTCACCGGCCAGATTAATGCTACGGGCGGACTATGTATTGCCGGAACCTGTAAAACTGCTTGGGATACATTTACGAATTATTGGACATTGTCCGGAGCTAATATTTATAACAATAACACCGGCAACGTCGGTATCGGCGTGGCTAATCCTGGCAACACATTAAGCGTATATAATAATGGTAGTCAAAGTGTAACGATGGGCGTAGGTGGGGCATATCCGTCAGTATCCGCTAATGGCACTAATTATTACAAGCAGCTTCAAGTAAACGAACCAAAATATAATATTCCAGCCGGCATAACCGATAGCGGTTATCGCATTGGTTTGGCGGTTCAGGGGTATACTTATACCGCGGATTTTGCCGGAACTTTAAATCAGCAAGTTAGCGCCTGGATAAGAGCGGGGGCTAATAGTACTGTACCCACAGGGCATATTAATAATTCTTATGGTCTTCTTATAGATAATCTTACGGCTCCAAATGTTACTATTGATAATGCCTATGGCATTTACCAATCATCAGCTACGGCAAAAAATTATTTTGCCGGCAACGTCGGCATTGGCACGGCGAGTCCAACTGCAAAATTACAAGTTGCATACACAAGTGGTCAGCAGGGAATAATATCTTCTGGGCCAAGTGGTAATACACATATCCCATATACCGATGGAAATTCTTATATAAGCGGCCAGAATCTTATTTTGAGAACGAATGGCAATACTGAGCAGATGAGAATAACTAGCTCCGGCAACGTCGGTATTGGTACGGCAGCCCCAACTCAAAAATTAGATGTTAGCGGCGGCATAGGTGTGTCTGGGCCGATATATCGCACAGCGGCTGGCGGTGGTTATTTGAACGGACGATATCCTAATATTGAAACCACAGGTACATCCGGCGCAATTTATTCAATCGGCGGCAGTTATGTGCCTGGAGTAAATAATTTAGGTAATATGTATGGTATAGGTTATGGATATAGTGGTAACGCCGGTATTACTTTCACCGGATTGCCAGCAAGCCATTGGGGAATGTATGTAGCGTCAGGAGGAACACCTAATATCTTTCTATCTTCTTCTGGCGGCGCAGTATATACAACTGGTGGATTTTATACACAAGGATATGGAGTCAGAGATCCAGCAACTTCATATGGAACTCTTAGCTTAATTACCCCCAAAAATGGATATTATGGATTGCTTTTTGGCCAGAGCACATCTAACCCAAATTTAATGTTTGATTCTGCCGGCAACGGAGGAATTTATTATGAAAATCCAGGCACATGGCTCATGTATACAAATGCATCAAATAAATATATCGGAATTGGCACGACTGGACCAGGTTATAAATTACATGTTGTTGGTGATATTTATGCTAATGGCGGTTGGTTACGTACTAGCGGTTCTGCCGGTTGGTATAGCGAAACTTATGGTGGCGGCTGGTATATGTCAGATAGTACTTGGATTAGGTCTTATAATGATAAAAATATTTGGACCGGAGCAGGGCTTTTAGGCAGTAATGGAGGCTTAACAGTTGGTTATGGCGGCTCAACGCCCCCTAGCGGTGGCGCTATTATTGCCGGGAATGTCGGTATTGGAATATCAAGTCCTAATTCCGCGTTACAAATATACGGAGGTAATATCGGCGGTACGCAAACTGTTTATATTAGCGGTAATGCATATGGAATTAACAGCTATGGTACTTCTATCGGAGTTTGGGGCAGAAGCAACAGTGGCAGTGGCGCAGGTTATGGAATTTATGGCGAAGCTGATGGAACCGGAGTTTATGGAGCCGGGAAGAGCTACGGTGTCCGTGGCTATGCCAATTCCAGCTCTGGTTATGGAGTATATGGAACCGGCGGTGTCATTGGAATTTATGGCAGTGGGGATACGGGTATCTATGGTGGCGGTACCACCTATGGTATTAGAGGTTTTGGCGGCTCCTATGGCGTTGTCGGTAATGGTGCCTCTTATGGCGTTTACGGTGTTAGTATTAATATCGGTGTTTATGCCAACGGAAGTGTTTATGATTTTTACGGAGCTCATGGCGGGCATACTGACGGACCGGCCTGGGACAATGGTTCCAGCCGTGATTTAAAAGAAAATTTTACCGCAGTTGATAATCAAACAATTCTTAATAAAATCTTGGTCCTGCCTATGACAGAATGGAATTATAAATCAGTCCCCGGAGCTAAGCATATTGGTCCAATCGCCGAAGATTTTTACCAACTATTCAAATTGGGCGACGGCGACAAAAGCGTCTCAACCATTGATCCCTCGGGTATTTCTTTGGTAGGTATTAAAGCTCTGAATGAAAAAATAGAAAATCAGCAAAAACAAATTGAAGACCAAAAAAATCAAAACGAACAATTACAACAACAGATAAATGAATTAAAGATTCAAATTGAAAAGTTAAAATAATTAAATATTATTAAATAACCCCAGTTAAATAATGCGGAAGTTGCAATTTAACGGGGCAAGAAATTATGTCTAAAAAAATTATATTTGGTATTATTGCCGCTCTCATCATTTTTATCGCCGGAATTTTATGTGGAATAAGCATCCCAAAAAATAACTCAATTATTAGCGGAGGCAAAGATAATTCATTCCAAGCCGGTTGGGATGCGGCTAAAGCCAGATTAAGCCAATCACCGGCGGGAATGGCAATACCAACCAACGCCGAAATTAAGAGCGTTAATGGCGCAATCCAAAAAATAGATGGCAATAAATTAACAGTAAAAATTAATCCGCTGGAACCGTTAGCGGATCCTAATTTAGATACAAGAATCGTTGTAGTTGATTCAAGCGCAAAAATAATTTTAGATGTCCCGAAAGATCAGGCTCAATTAGAAAAAGAAATGAAGGAATTTCAGGATAAAATGAAACAGCCATCCGCGCAAACCGATCCCTCTCAGCCGGCAGTTCCGATTATGCCGCCTACTTCCTTTACTTCTAAAGATATTTCGCTATCTGATTTAAAAGTTAATCAATATATTTCGGTTACTGCTAATGAAAATATTAAAGACAAAAAAGAATTTACAGCTACTCAAATAGAGGCTCAGGAATTTTCAGCCGTAGAGACTGTCGTGCCTGTAACACCATCTCCTACTTCTAATTAATTAGTTAATTTAACTATATGCACTCAAAGCATTTTAAAATCTCTCTTCTTTTAATTTCAGCCGTTATTTTAACTCTGGGCCTATCTATTTCATTTCAATCTCTTCTAGCTGCTTGGACTTCTCCTTTAGCTAATCCAGTAACCTGTAACACCGGCGATCCTGGTTGCGATGAACCATTAAATAAGGGTAGTTTCCTACAAATTAAGAGTGGCCCTCTTTATGTTAATTCTGATCAAATAGCAGCAACTGGTTTTGCGGCATATGGTAATGTTGGCATAGGTACTGTTGCTCCTAGCACCAATTTAGATGTTAATGGTAGTATAAAATCTACTAATTTAACTATTTTTGACACCACTCCTAATGTCAATTATGGTATCTATGGTAACAAAAGTTTTACTGATGCAGCTCATGGCACAATGATGCAATATTTATGGGCTAAACCAACCTATACTGGAGTTGAAACCGTAACTGAAAATTTTGCCACTAGCCAATTTCTCAACTATCCAATCATTAATACAGGCCATAATAATTCTGGAATTATGTATGGTTTAGTAACTCAAGTATTAAGAAATATTAATGGCGCTTCGGCTGATGATAATGGCACTTTAGCAAATTTAAGAGGTTCATATATAGGTTATGGCCATTATAATTCTAATACTTCAGCCACGCCACAAACCACCAATGCCTATGGATTATATATTAATCCTTATCAAAGAACCGGTACTATAAATAATATATTTGATTTATATATCGCTAGCCCAGTCACTGGCGGAGATGTTACTAACCAATATGGCATCTATCAACAATCAGCTTCTAGAATAAATTATTTTGCCGGTGACTTAGGAGTTGGAACAATAGTTCCTAGCGCAAAATTAGATGTAAGAGATAGCTCGGGTGTTGGTGTCCAAACTTCATTATTAAATTTATCAGATACAGGAGCGGGTATTAATAATGGCGCGGCGATTAATTTTAGTTATGCTAGTGGTAATATATTGAATGCTAAAATAGGCGCTTTATCTGTCACTGGTGGTGGTGGTGCATTAACATTTAGCGTTGCAGCCTCTGATGGTGCTATTGCATCTGAACATATGAGAATTACAAAAGATGGAAAGGTTGGCATCGGCACAGCCAGCCCTAGTTATAAATTATCAGTTATAAGCGATGGCAGTGTAATAAACGGAGAACATTTTATTACTCAAGCAGTAGCTAATGCAAGTGGAAGTGGAATTTATCTTGGTTATATAGCTAATGGAAGTTCTATAACATCAGGATTAGTCAGGTCTGATAATAGTTTACCTTTAACATTGGGAACTAGTGCTACAAATCAAGCAGTAACTATATTAAATAATGGTAATGTTGGCGTAGGTACCACCAACCCAGTTTCAAAATTAGATTTAGGCACAAACTATTCAGACCCATCTACTTATCCAAATAAAATAACTCTTTGGAGTGGTGGTGCTAATAATTATTTTGGCTTCGGAGTTAGTTCTGGAGATTTGGATTATTTTGCTCAAGGCAACCATAGATTTTATACTGGTTATAATGGATCGGCAGGTACGGAAAAAATGGTATTAACTAGTGCTGGCAACGTCGGAATAGGGACGACTAATCCAACATATAAATTATCAATAAACAGCGCAAACAGTACAGATAATTTATTCCAAATTTCTACCACGACTAATTAAAGTGTTTTTATTGTTAATAGCAACGGTAGGGTTGGGATAGGAACGACTAATTCTAGATCAATATTGAGCGTTGGAGGAGAGGGGTCAGACAGCACAGGAGTATCTGGTTATGGAACAATCCAGGGGGTAATGGGGTTTAATGGCAACACAAGCCCAAACGGTAGAGGCGTGTATGGTTATAGCGGAATTGGTACAGGTGTGCATGGTTATAGCGGTACTAAATATGGCGTGCATGGAGATAGTGGAAATTATATTGGCGTATATGGGACCGCTGGAGGTGGAGGAACGTCTATAGGTGTTTATGGTTTTTCTCAAAACTATGGCGTTTATGGAATAGGAGGAAATTATGGCGTTGGTGGTAATGGGGTTTACGGAGTTTATAGCAATGGCAGTACTAATGATTTTTATGGAGCTCATGGCGAAAAAACTGTTGGAGGTGTTTGGACAAATGCAACATCATATCGTCGCTATAAAGAAAATTTTTCTAGCACCGAAGGATATCTTGATAAATTAATGAATTTAGACATGTATGAATGGCAATATAAGGATGAAATAATTGACGGTTTAAATCGCTATACTAGCGATCCCTATAGGCATGCCTCGCCGTTTCTTGATGATTTTTATAATACTTTCCATCTCGGAACTATTGATGGTTATAATGTGCAAGATTTGGCCGGTGTTACTATTTCATCCGTTAAAGAATTAAATAAACGTTTTATAGATTATAAACAAAATTCAACTGATGAAATAAATATTTTAAATCAAAAAATTGAAAGTCAACAAAAACAAATAGATGATTTAAAAGCTCAAATTGAAAAATTAAGAAAACAATAAGTAAACTATATGCGAGATTTTTTTAGAAAAAAAACTTGGTTTATTACAGCTTTAATGTTTGTTATTGCTTTCGGTTTGAGTTTCGCTATTGTTTATTATGAATTTGTTTTAAGCCCTAATATTAAAATTATCAAAGCCGATAGCAGCAATAATATAAATGGTTATGCCTGGAGCCCGAATATTGGTTGGGTCAGTTTTAATTGCACCAATGATGATTCTTGCGCTACCAGTAATTATGGCGTTAGTTTAAATTCAGACACAGGCTATTTTAGCGGTTATGCCTGGAGCCCGAATATTGGTTGGATTAGTTTTAATGAAACAAATCCGCCTGATAATTATAGTTTTAATACAAGCTGTAAAACATCTGGCTGCAATTCTTCTAACAATTGCACCGCTTGCTATAATTCAGGAAGTGAAAATGTTCATGGTTGGGCGAAAATTTTAAGTTTGGGCGATAATGGTTGGATTAAATTTCATGATACTTGGACTAATGGCGTGTCAATAGATTCTGATACAGGGAGTTTAATTGGTTGGGCGTGGAATGGTAATAGTGATGATAGTGGTATCGGTTGGTTGAGTTTTAGTTGTGCTAATGATAATTCTTGCGCCACCTCTGATTATAAAGTTATTGCTACTATTAGCGCCGCGCCGACAATTACTGATTTAACAGCGCCTAATTGGAGTTTTGCTCAAGCCGCACAATATGGAGCTTTGCAGGCTAAATTAGGCTGGGTTTTTAATGACGTTGATAATGGCGCGAGCGAAAGTGCTTATCAAATAATAGTTAATAATTCTAATAGCATTGATAACCCATTATTTAATTCAGGCAAGTGTACCGGATATAAAGAACCTACTGGCAAATGTAAAATTGACGTTGGCGTGGATAGGTTTCCAATAGATTCTGTTATTGATTTAGATTATAATACGCCCTATTATTGGTGGATTAAAGTTTGGGACAATACTGATATAGCTTCATCTTTAATGCAGTATAACACTGATCAAGATACGCCTATTGAAGCAGATGATTTTTCGCGTTTAACCTTTACTACTTATAAACATGAAATGCCTGACGTTGATTTTAGCTGGTTTCCGATTAGCCCAAGCAAAGGAGAAGAAGTTAATTTTATTAGCGATTCACAAATATATTCAACCGAGCATCCTGATACAGCAGTTGATTGCACGGAAGATTCGTGCGATTGGGAATGGAGCGCTACATCTGGTATTAATATAATTGCGCCGACAGCTTCTTCAACTATTATAAAATTTGATTCAACCGGCAGCGCCACCATAACTTTAAAAATAACTGATAGCGACGGTTATTATACTTATGTTTCCAAGACCATAAATGTTAATGCTGAATTGCCAAAATGGAAAGAAGTAAAATCACAATAAAATAAAATTACTATATTTAATTTTAAAAATTAGCGTGGCTAGCGCCGCGCTAATTTAAAATAATGTATAAAAAATTAAAAAATACAAGAGGATTTACTTTAGAAGAATTGTTGGTCAGCATGTTTATTATCGCTACAATGAGTACTCTTTTTATGGTTAATTATCATAATACCAATAAAAGATCGGAACTTGGAGTAACAAAGCAAAAACTGGCTTCAGATATAAGATTGGCTCAAAATTATAGCTTGGGTTCAAAAACCTACGATGGAGCTAATACTCCGACCGGCGGTTGGGGCGTACATTTTAGTATGGCGGATTTAAATCGCTATATTATTTTTGCCGACAAAGATGGTAACCATGCCTATGATCTTGGCGAAGCGGCAGAAACTAAAAATTTGCCGGTTGGTATAACTATAGATTATCTTGATCCGGCCAATATGGTTGATATAATATTTTTGCCGCCTGATCCAGTAACTTACATAAATGGCGCGAATAATATAAACGCCGTTATTACATTAAGAGAAAATATAAATAATTCAACTTCAACGGTTTCAGTTAATTTTTTTGGCTTGATTGATACTGATTAATAGTAAAAAAATGTTTAATAAAATTAAAAAAAATAAATTAGGAATTAGCATTGAAGAAGTTGTGGTGTCCATAACAGTAATTGTTGTTGGCATGATTGGAGTTTTATCATTAGTGACACAAAATATAGAAGTTCAATATATAAATAAAAATGTTTTAATGGCTTCTGGGCTGGCGCAAGAAGGCCTAGAATTAGTAAGAAATATTAGAGATTTAAATTGGCTTACTTCTGGTAAGAGCTGGAAACAAGATATATTAGGCGATGGTACATATACCATAGATTATGAAGGGTTAAACAGTATTAATATGGCCGTAAATTCCTTAGATGAATCTGGCGCCAGATTATATATTGATAATTATGGTTTTTATACTCATGCAGCCACAGCCACATCAACAAGTTTTTATCGTTTAGTTACCGTAGAAGATAAAACAGATTATTTGGACGTAAAATGCACAATTCGTTGGAAAGACGGCACGCAAAATCATAATTATACAGCCGAAACTTATTTATATGATTGGCGGTGAAATCCTTTTAAAACTTTTTTAGAATATGAAATTATTTTTTAAAAAATTAAAATCTGCTCGCGGGGTTAGTTTAGTAGAACTTTTAGTTTCCGTAACTATTTTTTCTATTTTATTATTATCCGCGACTGATATATTCAAAATGGTTGTTGACGGCCAGAGAAGCTCGATAAGCGCGCAGAATGTCCAGGAAAATATGCGCTATGCCATGGAAAAAATGAGCAAAGAAATGAGAATGTCGAGAATTAGCAATACTGATTGCGATTCCGCAGCGGTTTATAAAGTTTTCAATACGGCCAATAATGATACGGAATTATATTTTAAAAACAAAGATGATCAATGTATAAAATATTATTTAGAAAATAATCGTTTGAAAGTTATGGTTGGCGTTGGCGCTGGGGCTGTTGCTGATTTTATCACTCCGGCCAGAATTGAAGTTAGTAATTTAAAATTTTATGTGGTCGATGATTTAATAAGTTCTTTTCATAGTCTTCAGCCTTATGTGGTTATGGTTATGGACGTTAAGGCTGTCGGGCAAGCCATCCATGAGCAAAGAATGAAAATTCAAATGACTGTTTCTTCAAGATATTATGAATAAAACCTTTAAAAACAATCGAGGCATTATACTTCTTATGACCGTTTTAATATTAAGCGGGATTTTAGTTGTGGCTTTAGGCGCGGCTGATTTGGTTATGGCCGGAATAAGAATGAATCGATTAACAGGATATTCTAGCTTAGCTTTTTTTGCTTCAGAAGCCGGCATGGAAAAAGCGCTTTGGGAAGCTAGAAAAAATAACTATACTTTGCCCGATATTAACACTGACAATGTTTTTAATTCTAATTTAACTAATAATAGTTCTTATCAAGTTAATTATGCCACTTCTTCGCCTAATATTATTTTTACTTCGATAGGTTCTCACTCTGGAATAAAGAGATCGGTGGAAAGTTCTTACCAATTACGATAAATTATGAATAAACCAGAAGCTAAAAAACGTATAGAAAAATTACGAAGCGAAATTGAAAAATATCGCTATGCTTATCATGTTTTTGATAAGTCTTTAATTTCCGACGCGGCTTTAGATAGTTTAAAAAATGAATTGCAAGAATTAGAAACTTTACATCCGGATTTAATTACATCTGATTCTCCGACACAAAGAGTAGGCGGAGCGCCTTTAGAAAAATTTAAAAAAGTTCGCCATTCATCGTCTATGATGTCGATTTTTGACGCTTTTACTCCAAGCGATATGCGAGATTGGGAAAAAAGATTAGATAAAATTATACCCGGGCAAATTTTTGATTATTACGCTGAATTAAAAATGGACGGTTTGGCCGTGGCTTTAGTTTATGAAAAAGGTAAATTTGTTTTAGGTGCGACTAGAGGCGATGGCGAAGTAGGCGAGGAGGTAACGCAAAATTTAAAAACCATTGAAGCGATTCCTTTAGTTTTGCGTCGACCGACCGAAGCTGAATTAAAAAATATTGGTTTAAGTAACGAATCAATAAAAAAATTATATCAAGCGATTGATAATGGAAGATTTGAAGCGCGCGGCGAAGCGATTATATCTAATAAAGTGTTCGCGGAATTAAATAAGCAATATAAAAAACAAGGCCGTCCGGAGCTGGCTAATCCGCGTAATGCCGCCGCCGGTTCAATAAGACAACTTGATTCAAAACTTACAGCTAAGAGAAAATTGGATTGCCATATTTATTCTTTAGCGATTGATTTAGGCTTGAAATATCATGAAGAGGAGCATGAACTAGCCAAGCTTTTAGGCTTTAAAGTTTTAAAGCAAAATAAGTATTGTAAAAATTTGAATGAAGCAATTAGTTTTCATGATTATTGGGAAAAAAATAGAGACAAAGTTCCGTTCGATTGCGACGGCGTTGTGATAGTAATTAATGATTTAAATCTATGGAAAAAATTGGGCATAGTTGGTAAAGGTCCGCGTTATATGATGGCTTATAAATTTGCGGCCGAGCAAGCGACTACGGTTGTTGAAGATGTGGTTTGGCAGGTTGGTCGTACCGGAGTTTTAACACCAACAGCGCATTTAAAACCGGTTAAAGTTTACGGTGTAACAGTTAGCCGAGCAACCCTACATAACTTAGATGAAATAAAAAGATTGGGATTAAAAATTGGCGATACGGTAATTATTGAACGCGCTGGCGATGTTATTCCTAAAATAGTAAAAGTTTTACCTAATTTAAGAGTTGGTAAAGAACTAGAAATAAAAGTACCTAAAAAATGTCCAATTTGTTCTGGCGCGGTAGAAAAAGTTGAGGGCGAGGTAGCTTATAGATGCATAAATAAAAATTGTTATGCTGTAAATTTACGTAACTTGATTCATTGGGCGTCTAAAAATGCTATGGATATTGAAGGCTTGGGTCCAAAAATTATCGAGCAGTTAATTAAAGAGGGTTTAGTAGAAGATATTAGCGATTTTTATAAACTAACCGTTGGCGACTTAATGCCCCTAGAAAGATTTGCTGATAAATCGGCGGAAAATTTAGTCGCGGCTATGGAAGCAAAAAAAGAAGTAGAGCTAGCTAGATTTATTTTTAGTTTAGGTATAAGGCATGTGGGCGAAGAGTCGGCTTTAGCGTTGGCTAAACATTTTGGCAGTTTAGAAAAAATAAAACATGCCAGTTTAGATGAAATAAATTCTATTTATGATTTCGGCGAGGTTATGGCTAAAAGCGTTTATGAATGGTTTAATGATAAGAATAATTTAAAATTATTGGAAAAATTAATAGCAGCCGGAGTAAAAGTAAAAAATTTAAAGTTAACCGCTAAAAATTTAAAATTTTCCGGCAGAACCTTTGTTTTAACCGGCGGCCTTAACCAATTGACAAGGGACCAAGCTAAGGCTAAAATAAGGGAATTGGGCGGAGATATTTCTTCGTCCGTTAGTAAAAATACGGATTATGTAATCGCCGGAGCGGATCCGGGGAATAAATTTGAAAAGGCAAAAAAATTAGGAGTAAAAATAATTAATGAAGAGGAATTTTTGAAAATGATAATATAATTGTCATTGCGAGCGATTATTTTTTGTCATTGCGGGCTTGACCCGCAATCCAGAATTCGATGGAATAAATGTGGTTTTATCTATTGATTCAATAATCATTTGAACATTGTAGTATGCCTTTTATAAATTAAAATATTCGTGCCGCTCCGCTAGGGGTTACTTTCTTATAATTAAGAAAGTAACCAAAGAACTTTTGGGGTGCCTCAATGCGCTATCACATTGATTAAACTTCCTACTGTAAGCAGTGACGCTTATTCGTCACCCCAAACCCCGAGGTGATTTATAAAAATACTGATTTAATAAAAATACTATGCAATTATCAAAAGAAGAAATACAACATATTGCTAAATTAGCTAGATTAGAGCTAACTGATAAAGAATTAGAAAAATACGGTGGACAATTGTCTGCGGTTTTAAATTATATTGATCAGCTTAAAGAAGTTGATGTTAAAGGCATTGAGCCGACCGCGCAGGTTACAGGTTTAGAAAATGTTTTACGAGAAGATGAAATAAAAGACTGGGACGAGAAAGAAATTGAAGCGGCATTAAAAGACGCGCCAGAGAGGGAAGAGAAATTTATAAAAGTAAAAAGGGTGATAGAATAATTATTAGTTTAAATATTTTTTAAATAGATGTTTATTAAAAGAATAATTTTTTTTACATTTTTTGTAATTTTTTTTCTAAGTTCTTTAGGATTTATTCATTTGTTTAATTATAATTTAGTTGGTGATTATTTTGGCCTTAGTGATAAAGCTATTTTAAATAATGCTAAAAATATAGGTATTATTGCTGTAATAGCTATTTTTGTTTCTATAGTCAATGTTATAATTTCCTTATTTATTTCAAAATTTAAAAGCCAAGCAGCTAAAGAAATAGTAAGCTTTAGTAAACAGACAGATAGTTTATTCCAAAAAATAATTTATGAAATACGTAATAATTGTTTAAAAATTATTTTAGGAATGCTTTTGGCATTAGTATTGTTAGCTATATTTTTAAAAACAGGGGTATTTCAGTGTTATTGGGTAGTTATTAAGAGTGGTCGAGCGGATTATTGTGGGACAAAAGAACAGATAACTTTTTTAATGGTTTCTATGGTTTGTTTAATGTATTCTTTATTGCCAGAGAATATAGCCAAAAAATAATATTAATATATGGAATTAAATAAATTAACAATTAAACAAGCTAGTGAAATGCTAGCTAAAAAGGAAATTACTTCAGTTGAATTAACTAAGGCATGTTTGGCGCGCATTAAAGAAGTAGATCATAAAATCAAAGCTTGTTTAACTGTGTGTGAAAAAGAAGCTTTGGCCGAAGCAAAAAAAGCTGACGAAAGAATTAAAAATGGCGAAACCGGAGAATTATTAGGTATCCCATATTTAGTTAAAGATAATATAATGACACGGGGGGCAAGAACCACAGCAGCTTCAAAAATTTTAGAAAATTATATCGCGCCTTATGACGCGACTATTATAAAAAAGTTAAAAGATGCAGGCGCGGTTTTACTCGGAAAAACTAATTTAGATGAATTTGCTCATGGCGCTTCAACGGAAAATTCAAGCTTTGGCGCGACTCATAATCCTTGGGATTATACCCGCGTGCCCGGCGGTTCTTCCGGCGGATCAGGCGCGGCCGTTGCCGCTGAAATGTGTTTATTCGCCTTAGGAACTGATACAGGGGGATCAATAAGATGCCCTGCTAGCTTTTGCGGCGTTACTGGCTTAAAGCCAACTTACGGTCGAAGTTCACGTTTTGGTTTAATTTCTATGACAAGTTCAACCGATGTGCCAGGGCCGTTAACTAAAACCGTAGAAGACGCAGCTATTGTTTTAGCTGAAATTGCCGGCGTAGATGAAAATGATGCGACTACCGTAAAATCTTCTCTAAATATTTTTGATAAAAAAGAATTAAAAGGTTTAACTATCGGTTTGCCTAAAGAATATTTTATCTCTGGCACGGACGAAGGCGTGACCAAAGCAGTTGAAAAAGCCATTGAAGATTTAAAAAAGTTAGGCGTAAAATTTAAAGAAGTTTCATTGCCTAGCACAAAATATGGCGTGCCGGTTTATTATATTATTACACCCTCGGAAGTTAGCTCTAATTTAGCGCGTTTTGATGGCATAAAATATGGTTTAAGTATTCAAGATGATGATAGAACTAAAGCTGATTTAATGAGTATATATACAAAAAGCCGAGGAAAAGGTTTTGGCCCGGAAGCAAAACGCCGCATTATGCTCGGTACCTATGCTTTATCGGCCGGTTACTTTGATGCTTATTATCTGCAAGCGCAAAAAGTCAGAACGAAAATAAAGCAGGAAATGGATAAAATTTTAGAAAAAGTAGATTGTTTATTAACTCCAACTTCTCCGCACATAGCTTTTAAAATCGGCGAACAATATAGCGATCCATTAAAAATGTATTTAGAAGATATTTTTGTTACTGGTGCTTCGCTTGCTGGTTTGCCGGCCATATCTATTCCTTGCGGTTTTGATCATGATATGCCGGTTGGTTTGCAATTGATTGGTAAACGATTTGATGAAGCCATGTTATTAAAAATAGGGCAGGGCTATCAAAAGGCGACCGATTGGCATTTAAAAAAAGCGGAGATATAAATAGTTTTAATTTTATTATATGTTAAAAAAATATAAAATAATTTTAATTGTTGTTATTATTTTTATGGTAGCCGGTTTAATTTTTATTTTTAATACTATAAAAGCAGTGCCAAAAATTTCTAAAAATAATAATCAACTAGAAACGAAAATTTTAGTTAAATCAATTACTAAAGAAGATCATGTAAAAGGAGATATTAATTCTCCAGTACAAGTAATAATTTATCAAAGCTTCGCTTGCCCCTTTAGCGCAAAATTTAATGACACCATAAAAAAGATTGAAGAAAATTTTAAAGATAAAGTGGTTATAGCTTTTAGACATTATCCTTTGTTAACTCATGTTCAAGCCCTGAAGGCGGCTGAAGCCTCTGAATGCGCGTCTGAACAGAATAAATTTTTAGAAATGTATGAAAAGTTATTCATTGATAATGTTGCTAATAATATGAGCGTTGAACAATATAAAAAAGATGCAATTGATTTAGGGTTAAATCAGGAGCAGTTTGACCAGTGTTTAGATAATAATAAATATGAAGAAAAAATAAAACAGCAAAAGGCTGATGGCGATGAAGCTGGCGTAATCGGCACACCAACTATTTTTGTAAACGGCGATATTTACCCAGGCGCTTATCCATTTGAAGATTTTATTAGTTCTGATGGTCTGCAAGAAAAAGGCATGAAAAGCGTAATTAGTGAAATATAAAATAAAAAAATTTAAATTACGGAGAGGTCGCCTAGAGGCCGATGGCGCGCGCTTGGAAAGCGCGTATACCGCAAGGTATCGAGGGTTCGAATCCCTCTCTCTCCGCCAGATTTCCAACTTTGAACCTTAGAAATTGCAAGGCTTTTCGAGCCT
>CAZHZE010000003.1:0-27672 GCA_964537265.1 uncultured Gammaproteobacteria bacterium
TAAGCCATATTCTCTAGCTTTTTCTACGGCAATTCTGGTGATTATTTGAGCGGCATAAGGAGTGGATTTTTTTGGTCCTTTAAAACCAGCCATACCGGCTGAAGCCCAAGATATAATATTGCCGCTTAAATCGGACAAGGCGACAATGGTGTTATTATAGGTGGCTTTTATATGAGCGACACCCACTGGAATTTTTTTATCAGCTTTTTTCTTTCTACCTTTTTTCTTGTTAGTTTTTCTATCTTCTTTGCTTTTTTCCAATTTTTTTCTAATTTCTTCCGGCAATTCCTCAGCCATATTTAAAGGATTTCCGGCGCTAACGGTCGGTTTCTCTATTTCGGTTAAGGATTCCATTTTTTCTTCTTTAATTTCTAATTCTTGTTTTTTTTCTTCGGTCATAATATATTGGCTTTCTTTAAATTAAGTTTTTTGCGCCGCTGGTTTTTTGCCTGAAGTGGCGGTTTTTCTTACGTTGCCGCGAACCGTTCTATTATTAGTTTTAGTTCGCTGACCTCTTACCGGCAAACCTTTAGCATGCCTTGTGCCGCGGTAACTATTAATTTCTTTTAACCTTTTTATATTGGCGAAGACTTCCCTTTTTAAATCACCTTCAACTTTATTATTTTTTTCAATCAAGTTTCTTAATTTATTGGCCTGCTCATCACTTAAATCTTTTACTCTGGTATTAGGGTTAATGTTGGCCGATTTTAAAATGGTTTGGGATTTTGTTTTACCAATACCATAAATATAAGTTAAAGCAATTTCAACTCTTTTTTCATTAGGGATAGTTACACCTGCAATTCTTATAGCCATAAAATTAGTTATAAAGTTTATAAAGTTATAAAGTCGAAAGTTTTATAATTTATTTTTTGCATTTTACTTTATAAACTTTCTACTTTCAACTTTTAACTCATTTATCCTTGTCTTTGTTTATGTTTAGGAGTTTTACAAATAACGCAAACTCGACCGTTGCGTCTTATAATTTTACAATCCTTGCAAATTTTTTTTACACTGCTTCTTACTTTCATAAGCCTTTAACAACTTTTTATAAAAAAGTTTTTAATATTTTCAAAAATTATAATGTATTAAACAAAAATTTCATAGGGGGTAAAACCCTGCGGCCATAAAATTTTTGTTTAATGTATTATAGTCGATATGTTATTCTACCTTTAGTTAAGTCGTAGGGGCTTATTTGCACCTTCACTTTATCACCAGGCAAAAGTCTTATTTTATTCATTCTCATTTTTCCGGAAAGGTGCGTCAAAATTTCATGGCCATTATCCAGCATAACTTTAAAGCTGGCAGCCGGCATTAATTCAATTACTTCGCCCTGCATTTCAATAAAATCTTTGGAACTTATTGGTTTATTATTTTGCTCTGTCATTAAATTAAAAACAAAAATAGCTTTGGCAAAAAATTACTCGCCTTAAGCGAGATGCCAAAACTTTATTTATTTACTGTAAAATAATTATATAGTTTATTTAGCCGACTGTCAAGAGTTAATCTATAAAAAGATTAAAAATTATTAAATAATTAAATATTTATTTTAATATTAGCTAAATTTTATTGTAAAATTGCTTTAATTCTTCTTACTCCTGAGCTTGAACTTTCTTCCTTTTGTATTTTAAATTGTCCTAATTCTGCAGTATTTTTAACATGTGGACCACCACAAATTTCTTTACTGAAATATAATTTTTCATCGCCGATTGTATAAATACTTACTTTTTCTCCATACTTAGCGTCAAAAATGCCATGAGCGCCTTTTTCTCTAGCCTCATCAAGTGTCATTTCTTCGCAGCTGACATTTAATTTATCTTTTATCGCCTGGTTTACCATATCTTCAACTTTTTTCTTTTCTTCATCGGTCATTTTTTCTTGATGCGCGAAATCAAAGCGTAAACGTTCGGCCGTAATATTACTTCCTTTTTGGATAACATGATCGCCTAAAACTTTTCTTAAAGAAGCGAGTAATAAATGGGCGGCTGTATGATATTTAATCGTAGCCTCACTTGCATCAGCTAATCCACCTTTAAACATTCCGGCTGAAGCTGTGCGGGAAAGGTCTTGGTGTTTTTTAAAAGCTTCGTCATATTCATTTTTAAAATCAGCTGATAGGCGGGCGCTTTTTTCTTTTACAATTTCACTTGTCATTTCAACTGGATAGCCATGCGTTTGAAAAAGATTAAATGCCGATACTCCATCAATTTCATTATCTTTAATAATTTTTTCATTAATTTCTTTTTCTCCAGCCCCTAATGTTTTCCCAAATTTTATTTCTTCTTCTTTAAATTGATCAATTACTCTATTTATGTTTTTTTGTAACTCAGGGTAAGTATGCGCGTAATCATGAGCTACAATTTTAGCGATTTCTTTAGTCCAGGGCGATTCGGTAATACCTAACTGGCGGCCATATCTTATGGCGCGTCTGATTAAACGACGGACAATATAGCCTCGATCAGTATTGGACGGGCCGATCCCCTTGTTGTCGCCCATAATAAAGGTTGCGGCTTTTAAATGATCACCGATAATACGCATGGCCTTCTTTATCTCCGGCGAATCGTCGTAATTTTTATCTGATAAATTTTCTATCCTGAAAATTAAATTTTTAAATAATTCAGTTTTATAATTATCATTAAACCCATTTATAACCGCCAGAACTCTTTCTAAACCCATGCCAGTATCAACATTTTTTTGTTTTAATGGCTCATAGGTTCCTTCCGTTGTTTTATTATATTGCATGAAGACATCATTCCAAATCTCTACCCAAAGCGGATTATCATCGTTAAAACTAGTTGGCACTTTTTTAGGATCGCCAACCCAATAAAACATTTCTGTGTCTGGTCCGCATGGTCCAGTTATTCCGGCCGGTCCCCACCAATTATTTTTTTTAGGAAGTTTTGCAATGCGTTCTTCTGGCATACCTAATTTTTTCCAAATATCAAAAGCTTCTTGGTCAAACGGCGCGTCGTCATCTCCGGCAAAAACTGAAACCGCTAACCTGTTTTTATCAAGATTAAGCCACTTAGGCGAAGTTAAAAATTCCCAGCTCATCTTTATAGCTTCTTCTTTAAAGTAATCGCCTAACGACCAATTACCAAGCATTTCAAAAAAAGTATGGTGTGTTGAATCGCCAACTTCATCAATATCCGAAGTGCGTATGCATTTTTGTACATTAGTTAGACATTTACCGGAGGCGTGCTTTTCGCCCATCAAATATGGGACCAGCGGATGCATACCGGCTGTAGTAAATAAAACCGTAGGATCATTATCTGGAATTAAAGAAGCGCTTGGGATAATTGCATGCCCATGCTCTTTAAAAAAATCTAAATATTTTTGTCTTAATTCATTAGCTTTCATACTTATTAAGTATATAAAAAAAGTTTAATTTTAACAAATTATGCCGCCGCCAAGCACTTGATTTTTTTTATAAAATACTACGCTTTGGCCTGGTGTTATAGCTCTTTGCGGTTCTTTAAATTTAACTTGATAATTAGTTTTATTTGTCGTAATAATGCATTCTATAGGTTTATGTCGATAGCGTATTACGGCTTGGCATTTAAATGGTAATTTTGGTTTAACGTCGGATAGCCAATTAACATTTTTAGCAATTAATTTGTCATTATATAAAATTTTATCATTGCCGTCGCTGACAACATATAAAATATTTTTTTTATAATCCATTTTGGCCGCATAATAAGGGCCGGTGCCGCCAATTTCTATCCCCTTTCTTTGGCCGATGGTATAAAGCGGCAAGCCGTCATGCTCGCCAATAATTTTACCACCAGTAGTTTTAATTTTCCCGGCTTTTAATTTTAAATACCGACGTAAAAATTCATTATGGTTTTTATCCGGTATAAAACAAATTTCCTGACTTTCTTTTTTTTCAGCTACCGGCAGTTTAAATTTTTTTGCTAATTTTCTAACTTGTTCTTTATTATATTCGCCTAGAGGGAATAATAGATGTTTCAACTCTTTTTGATTAAAAGTATATAAAAAATAAGACTGGTCTTTGTTTTTATCTTTAGCAGTATGCAGACTAAATTTTTTATTTTTCTCTTTCAAATTTACATAATGTCCCGAAGCCACACAATCAAAGCCTAATTTTTTAACCCGCTTTATTAATAATCCGAGTTTAACTGTTTTATTGCATCTAACACAAGGATTCGGAGTTTTGCCTTTACTATATTCACTTAAAAAATTATCTACTATAGATTCTTTAAATGCTTTAGCAAAATTTAGAGTATAAAGAGGTATGCCGATTTTATCGGCTACTTGCCGCGCGTCTAATAAAGCTTTGGCTGAGCAGCATTTATTTTCCGCGCCGCCCGCTCCCTCTTCTTTCCAAAAATGCAAAAAAAATCCCACAACTTCATGGCCTTGGTCTTTTAATAATTTTGCTGCGACCGATGAATCAACCCCGCCGGACATAGCTACGGCAATTTTTAATTTTTTTCTATTGGTTTTTGCCATAATGGAATATTATAATACTTTTTTCAATTTATCAATAAATATAAAAAGGCTGGTTTTTACGCCAGCCCTTTTATATATTGTTTTATCAATTAGTATAATCCTGTGAATTGCTTTTTAACAATATCAACTGAAGTTTGATCGGAAGCCACTACATTTAATAATTGTTTAACTACTAATTTAGCATTATCGGTTTCTCCGGTTTTCTGATAAATCATAGCTAAGCTGTAAAGCGCGTTAGCATGATTAGGATTAGCTTGAATAATACTTAAAAATAATTGTTCCGCCATTGTTACGTCATCATTCTTTTTAACAGTGCCGCCGGTTTGTCCAGAAACGCTTAAATCGTCAGTATTTTCGTCGCCTTTAGCAATTTCTTCGGATGCGGATTGAGATAGGCCAGGGGTGTTAGATATACCACGGTTATAATAAAGACGACCTAATTCAAAACGATAATCAATATTATCGGTTGTTGAAATAACCGCCTTTTTTAATTGCTCAATAGCTTCATCTATTTTATTAAGCGTTTCATAAGCAATAGCTTTACCATAATTGGCCGCGGCTAAATCTGATTTTTTAGTTAAAGCTAAATCGTATTTTTTTATAGCTTCACTAATATAATATTCCTTTTGAGTTTTATCGCTTTCCGAATTAGCACGAGCCATATTTATTAAAGCCATTCTAACATAAGGAGTTGGGCTGGCCGGAGATAATTCAGCGGATTTATTATATAAATTTTCCGCCCATTCTAAAGCACCTTGCACATAGAAAGAAGCGTTCTCATAAATCAAAGCCATAGCTTCATTATTACTAGAACTATTTGGAGATAAGGTTAAAGCCTTTTTCCCCATATCAATGGCAGCTGCTAAACTATTTTCTATTACAGTTTGGTTGCGAGGCCCAGCAACTTCTTGATTAGCTAAAGCCATATAATTATTAGCTAAATTCATATAATAAACATCTTGATAAGGAGTTAGGGCGATGGCTTTATTCATTTTTGATATTTTCTGATTAACGTCTGATGTCTTAACGGATTGCATAGCGTAAATATCAGCTAAATACATTTTTATACCCATAGTGAATAAAATTACCACTGCTGCGCTTAAACTTAAGAAAATAGCAGCTAAAGCTAAGGCATATTTTGGAGAAGCTCTAAAAGATAAGTTTAATGTTTTAAATTTTTCCGGATAATTAATAACAGCCATAGATACAGCTAAAATAGCAATCAGAGCGGAAATTAAAACTATTGAATTATCGATTGTAAATAGTAAAGAAAAAATAATAACTGTAATAAAACTTGAAAATAGGGCTAAAAGTATTGATTGGCTGTCATTTTTTTGAACTTTTATCAAAGTTAAAAAGCAAATTGATAAAGCCACTAAAACAACAATAACTATAGTTAGGACACCAAGCCCTCCTACTGTAGCTGCCATTTCAAATAAATAACCGGAGGCATTATTAAATTGCGTATCCCATAAAGGAGAAGCGTTAAATTCATTGCCTTTGTATTTATCAAAATCATAATAAAAAGTCGAGGGCCCAGAACCTAATAAAGGATTGTCTTTTAAGCTGGCTTTAGCGATGTTAAAAGAAACTTGTCTTGATAAACTTACTTCAACCGGTAAATTTAAAGTTAGAATATTGAAATTGCCTAAAACTAAAAGAATAATTAGAAGTAAAAAAGTAGCGACAGGAATAACTATATCAGAATTAGAAACTTTTATAATTTTCGAAAGTAAAAACATTAAGACAATAACTATAGAAACAATAGCCGCCGGCCAAAAAGTAAAACCGTTTAACAAAGCTAGAACGCTTAAAGAAATTAAAATTATTAAGCCTAATATAATTTTTATAATAACAACTAAAAATTTATTTTTAAAACCACTATGAATTTCCGTTAATTGAGACATGGCGATTACTAATATCGGTAAAATAGCGACTAAGTACATAGTTAAGCCGGATAAAGACCCTAAAGGATTAAAACTGCTTACGTTAGTAATGGGCATGGGTAAAATAAATTTTCCTAAAATTTGCAAGAGAGAAAAAACAGCTATAAAAAAACTTGACCCTACAATACTCCAAAATAATATTTTTATTCTTTTTTGATCAATATTATTTATGACTAAATAATAAAATAAAATTAAAACTAAAACAGCTACTAAACTTCTTGATTGGTTGCCATAAGTTCCTATTAAGCTATCTTTTTGGCTAATTGATAAAATTGTAGAAGTAATAAAGACGGCTAACAATCCAATGATCGGCCAATCAAGAGGCGTTCTTTTAATATTAAGTTCCCCGATAACTACGGCTTTTGTAACCCATGCTACTGATCCTAATAAAACTAAAAAATAGAATAAAGTTATTTTTTCAAAACCTATATTTTGCGCTACTAAGCCAGTAAAAAATAAAGGGCAAAGAAAAAACACTAAGAAAATTGCTCCTACAATAATAAAATCCAAGCTTTTAGTAGTTATTACTTGTTGTTTTGAAATATTTTTTTTCTCTTCCATAAATGTTATAACCGATTAAATTATTTTATATTTAATTCGGCAAATAAGATAAATTATTAATATTGTTATATTTTATTTTTTTTAATAAGCTCTTTAATCTCACTTATAATATTAAGATAAAATTCAAGATTATTCAAGCTGGCCAGTCTTAACGCTAATGGCTCATTAATTTTAAATAAATAATTAAGATAAGCTTTAGAATATTGGCGCAATTCTCGTAAGTTACTTAATTTATTGATTGGTGAAAAATCTTTAGCAAATTTAGCATTTTGTATATTTACCGTTTCGTAAAAATGTTTTGCGTTTTTTTCTATCTTTTTCTTTTTTAAGAAAAGCCTGCCATGCCTTCCCTCTCTAGTTGGGATAACGCAATCAAACATATCCCAGCCTAATTTCACTGATTTTATAATATCTTCAGGCGTGCCGATGCCTAAACCAAAACGTAATTTATTTTCCGGAATTTGTTCGGCTGTGTATTTAAGAACTTGCGTTAAAAATTTTCCCGATTCATCAATATGTCTGGCGCCAAAACCAAAACCATCAAAGCCTATTTTCATCAATTCCTGGGCGCAGTGTTTTCTTAACTCTAAATTACTTCCTCCTTGAATGACGGCTAGCAGCAAAGGAGCTTTATAACTTTTTATTTTTATTTTTTTATTTTTCACTTGCTTATCATACTCCTTTTTGCATCTATACGCCCATTTTATAGTTCTTTTAACCGCGATAGCTATCATTTTTTCACTATAAGCATTTGGTGGACAATCATCAAAGCATACTATCATATCAACTCCTAAAGCAAACTGTGTTTTTATAGATAATTCGGGAGTTATTTTTAATTTAACCCCGTCTATTGGTGATTTAAAGACTGCGCCAGTATCATTTATGCTGCCGCTCGCCCCATTTTTATGTATTAAAGAAAAAACTTGATAACCGCCGCTATCAGTTAAAATAGGTTTATGCCAATTCATGAAACAATGCAAACCATCAACTTTTTTTATTAATTCTACGCCCGGTCGTAAAAACAAATGGAACGTGTTAGCAACTAAACATTGAAGTCCTAAATTATTCAAATCGTCTACACTTAAATGTTTTATTACTCCTCGCGTAGCGTCAGGCATAAATATAGGCGTTTCAATTTTGCCATGCGGAGTATCTATTATGCCTAAACGCGCTTTTGATCTTTTTGATTTTTTTAATATTTTGAACATATCAACCTATTCAACTATACCATCACCAGCCGCCATACTATCATCTTCTAATTTTGTAGTCTTAGCTTTCAAAGTTTTGCTAATCTGCATATTAGTTTCAGCGTCTATACCTGTTATATTAGTGCCTGGTAAAATTATTATTATTTTATTGCGATCAGATTCGGTCGGATTAACATTTACATTAAATTCCGCATCAGCCTTATAAACCGATACCGGCAGATGGCCCAAATACCAAATAACTTGGTTTGTTTGGTTATTATATTCAAGCGAACCATAAGATGCTCTATTTTTATTATCCCATTTAACATTAGCCGGTAAAGTTACACTAACCCGCAAATCATTTAAGTCATGCAATGTATTATTAATTGACCAATAAACTTTTAGACTAGTGCTTTGCCCAACTTTAGGCGGCAATGGTCCTGAACCGACAGCTATATTATCGTCATTAAAATATCTTACCTGCTCCAATAAATTTAAATCGCTATTAATTTTGTTAATAATAGTGTTACTCTTGCTATCCGACGCGCTTTTACCTTCTATGCTATATTGCACATAGCTTTTAACTTGGTATAACTTACTTAAATCAATATCTGATTGATTTTTTAATTTTATGGAAAAATCAATTACTCCTTCGGCGCTGCTTGCCAATTCGGTTAAAGCTGGTATTTCTGTTTTGCTCCAACTAATAGTATTACCGCTTATTTTGCCATTATTTTGATCTTTAAAAGATTGCCAATCGAGGAAATCGCTCTCTAAAACTGCCATTAAAATGACATCTCTCATAACCGTATCTCCTTTGTTGGCGTAGTTAATTGAATAATTTAAAGTCTGCCCAAAATTCACTCCCTGATCAAGCGCTGAACCATTAATTATTAAATTTATATTTAAATCCCCTTTTATAACATCATAAAGAAAATCTTTTTCATAAAATGAATGATATTTAAAAGTCCCGTTTGGTTGGTCGGTAGATAGATCTATTAATTGTTCTGGCAATTCAAATTTTAATTTTAAATTAAAGCTAGGTTGTTTTTTTTCTTTTACTTTAAATTTAATTTTTAATTCATTGGCATCCTTGTTAAAGTTACTTATGAGCCAAGAATCCGGGGTGCTAGAAGCTATAACTAAACCCGCCGAGCTTGAAGCTGTTGTTGGCGGCGTATTATTTTTTAAGTTTGATTCTACACTAATTATTTCTACTTCTTCCGGCCGCTCTGCGTTTAATCGGAAATTATCTATATAATTTTTTTCTTTAGGTTTAAATTTTATCACAATTTCATTAATTTCATTTACTATAGCGCTTGAAGAATTACTAAAAGAAAAATCCAGGCCGATATCATTTATTTTTGTTTCGAAGCTAGTAGATTTTTTAAATTCGCTAGAAAAATTTTGCGGAGTGTATGTCATGTCAGCCAGAATGATATTAGCGCTGTCAATTAAACCTACTAATTTACCTTTTATTCTTATAACATTACTTCTATGAGAATCTAAATTTTCTATTTTCCAAACATTATTATTATTGCTAGCTTTCGGTTCGCTATCTAAAAATATAAAATTATCCGGATATTGCACTTTTATTTCAATATTTTTTAAGCCAACATTATCTTCATTTTTATAATTTAAATCATAGTAAAATTCTTCGCCAGCGATAATTTCTTTTTTGGTTTCAAATTCAAGTATGATTGAAGACTTATTGCTAATTATTTTTAGATAAATATAATTATAAGCTCCATAAATAGCCCCTGCAAAAACGAAAGCAACTACCGCAAAAGTAAATAATTTAAAAAACCAACTACGCTTGGGTTTAATATTCATTTTTTTTACATCAACACTATTACCATCATCATCCTGATAAATTTTTTCTAGACTTTCTCTTATTTCTTCCTCTTTAGCCTCGTTTTCCGCATATTCGTCAAAAGCCTCAACTTCTTCATCAGAAGCGATTGGACGCTGCACAAACTCAGATAAACTTGATGAACCCTTTTTTATTTTTATTTCGTTGTTTTTCATAAATATATTTTAATATTTTTATTTTTTCTCAACTATGGCGGCTATAATTTTATCTTGATTTAAATTTTCAGTTAAGGACCAACCATTTTGTGTTAGATTTAAATTGTATGGATATTCCCAGATTGAATTATAATTATTATTTAAAATTAACTGGCTTTCAATCGTTGAAGAATTCATGCCCGGTTGCTTTTGCACTAATAATGAATATGAATATAAATTATTTTCTTCGGGGTTTATAATAGCTCCGATCTTTTCTAGAAGTTGATTTATCAAGCCTTGATTAACCGTTTGTTTTTGATCAATTAATTTAAAAGGTAATTTATATTTTATTTTTATTTCAATAGTTTCGCCTGGGTCTAATTGGGACCAATTAGCAAAAACTGTTTTATTAAATTCATTATAAATTTTTGTGCCGCTCATTTCGTCCGTTAACGCTTGGCCCTCCGATGTTAAAATATCTAAATCATCCGTTAAATTATTTAAAGTTTTATCAAAAAATATTTCATCAACCGGCTTAAATCCGCTGGCTTCTAATAATTCTGACCCTAAAGGTACATAAATTCTTAACCAATTAACATTTCTAACTCCGACAAATAGCTCTCGCTTAATTGCTTCATGAGTTCTTCTAATGGTTAAGTTATCTATAATAGAACCGTCAGGCTGCACTTCGGCTTGATGAATAATTTCCTGTTTAATTTTACGGTCGCTTTTACCGCCAGCGATATTAGTGTTTATAACGCTTAAATAATCGCCTACTGTATTTTTAACTATTCCGCTCCAACCTAAATCATCAACTTTTGCTTGTAAATTTTTATCAGTAAAATAAAATAAAATATTTTTACTGGACATTGATTGCTCGAAAACTTTAAATAAAGAAACTAAATTATTTTTATTCAACCTTTTCGGCAATTCCTCGATAATTTTATTCATTAAATCGCCGATTATTTTTTTTGGTTCATTAGTTATGTCTGGTTTTTGTTCAGCTAATTTTTGCGTTTCTAGCCAGAAATTATCTGCGTCAATAACTAAACCATATTTATCTTTTAAATCTATCGGGCCGATTACTTTTAATAAATTCTCAACTACAGTAGGGGTAAAACTAATCACGCCGTCAACCGTTGAACCATCAGAATTTTCATAAAACCAGGCGATTTTTTTCGCCGAAGTCGGCCAATCAGGCCACCAATTAGCATCCCAAAAATGCCAATCCGCTCTAACTAAACTTAGGGGTTCAGGAGATTTTATTTTTTTTAAAAATCCAGCTTCAGTATCATAACTACCACCGCCCGGTACCTCAATGTTTTTAATTTGGCCTTTAGAAAAATCTATCAGAGCAAAACTGCCAATAAAACCTCCGGAAGCGCGCAATTCCGCATTATTTTGAAAAACTAATAAATATCTTTTATCTGCGCTGGCGCCTAAAAAATCGCCTAAGCTGTCAACTAAAATTATAAATTCTTTAAATCCGCGATTAAGCTCATCGCTTTTTTGTTTTAATAAAATAAATTGATTTTGATAATCTTCTGGTATAACATTACTATCTATTTGATTGAGCGCATCAGACAGATCATTTAAATTATCAAGGGCGTTATGATTATATAAACTTAAATTATCTAAAATAACATTTGTTTTGTTATCTTGATGATTAAACAGGCTTTCCATGGCCAAGCTTAAATTTTTTCCCGCATTAGCGCTAGCTTCTCCGGCGCGTAAAATATTTTTGCTGGCCGCAGCCAATTGGATATCTTTATTAGGAATAATAGAGGCGATAGAAAAAATTAAATCATCTATTTTTTTTAATTCATTCTGGGCGTTCAAAAAATTATTACTGGCTTTTTCAAAATTTTGACCGGCTTGAAAAAAATTTAAATTAGCGGCTGATTGGCCAGCAAAAATTAAATCACTAACAGCGGTTTCGCTAACCCCTAAAATTTTTCCCTTAGCGTTATCAATTGTCTTATAATAAGTAAAAGCTTTAATTGGCAAAATAATAATAAATAATATACTAGCAAAAGCTAAAGCTGGTTTTAATAAAGCCAATCGGCTATTTTGCACTTTTATATTATTCGCCTCAGATCCTTCTTTTACGCGAGATTTAACTTTATGAATAATTTTAGCTGATGCCGCTAAAGTGACTGAATGAGTTATATTGTGGTAGCCGGCCGGCAAAACATGGGCGATATTTGATGCAGCGATTTGCGTTTTAAAAAATAAGGGCTTGAAGCGTTTGATAATCGGCTTAATTATAGCTAAAAGTAAAAAATAAAATATTCTTAAAGCAAAAATAATTACCCAGCCGACCGCACAACAAATTTTATAAATAAAAAAGAAAATCTTTTTGAAAAAGATATATAATAATTTTCCTAAACCGAAAAATGTTAATTGATTTGATAAAAAGTTTAGATAATTATGGCTATTGTATGAATTTTTTTTGTTGCTTTTAAAAATTTTGACCGGCGAAGTTATCTCTGATTTTATTTTTTTAACTACGCCAAAAAAATAGGCTTCACTTTTATCTTGGCCTTTTTTTAACATACCCTTATAATCAATTTCGGCTAATTTTTCCAACCTTCTTTCAACTCTTGTTTCTATATTTGGTTTTTTTAGTTCCCTATTATCCAGACCCTTTTTTAAATCTATAACAAAACGGGAAGATTTGACATCCGAATTGATTCTTAAATTTTGGAATTTATTTGAAGACATTTAATTTATGAAAACAAAAAAAATTTTGTTTCGCTTGTTAACATTATTATAACATAAATAAATATTTTCGGACAAATTTTTTATTTATTTTATAATCATTGACATTTTTAATATAACATGTTATAGTAAAAAATTAAAAATTGTACATTAAAAAAGCGATAGGCGGCTATTTTTTATAGCCGGAAAAATAAATATTTTTTATCACAAGTTATAGGAGGATTAAAAATGGCGAAAGAAATGGCGAAAAAGATTATAGTATTATCAATTAATGGTAAGCAGCCGGTAGATTTAATTGTTACTCATGTAAAACCGCACTTTGATGAAGTGCTTGCCGTGTATCTTTTAAAAAAATACGGTAAGGATTTGTTCGTTGGTGTCAATGATGCTTGCGTCGAAACCTGGGCCGAGGGAAAAATGCTGAAAGAATTTGCCGGCATGACAGCAGAAGATCTTCTACGGGAAAAGCATATTCTTTGCGTCGGAACCTGCGGCGGGATATTTGACGAACATGGCAAAAAAGATGGAGCCACTTGCGCCCACTTAGTAGCGAAATATCTAGGTGTTGCCGAAAATCCTGAGTTGCAGAAAATTCTACAGTTTTGCAAACGCGTTGACTGTGACGGCAAAAGTATGCCGTTTGATACTCATTCATCGTTAAAGAAAATTTATTATTTCCTGGACTCCATTAAAGAGAATGAGCAAGCGGGTTTTGATTGGGCGATGTTATCAATCGAAAGTGAAGTTTACGCGCAAAAACAATTTCACGCCTGCGCTGAAGAATTCGAAGAATTCGGCCGGATTATTAATATTGACCCCATCAGAATAGCGCAAGTGGAGTCGGATAATGAGATGATGACCAAATGGATCCACAATGCTCACAATCGACCGGAAATAATCGTTAAGCAGGACAGAAAAGGTAATATTATAATTCTGACTTCGCTTCTGAATATAGATATGAGAGATATGATAAGAAGCATCAGAATGCAGGAAATGAAAGAAAGAAATTTAAGTATTCCTAAATGGCAAACGTTGGAATTAGAAGGTACAACACCTGATTGCCCATGGTGGCATTACAATGCCAACAACCGGCAAATATACAATGGCTCTATAAGCGCGCCCGACGTTGAGCCTTCAGTATTAAGTTTAAATGAAGTAACACGGGCGATTATATCGGGTTGCACTTCTTTAACCAACCCGTGCGAAGAGGCTCAGTGCAAAAAAACCTGCACAAAACATAAGCTGGGATTAATAGCCTGCCGCCAGAAAAGGTTCAACGAAATCAAAAAAAATATTTAAAAAGGGGGGCAAAATTAAAAAAGAACCGAGGTCGCATATACTTCGGTTCTATTTATTTTTTAAAATGTTTTTATAAACAACTTCTATAAACCTCTAACGTCTTTTTCGCGCAATCTATCCAACTATATTTTTTTATCTGCTCATATCCCCTGCTTTTTAAACTTTCACGCAATTTTTCATCGTTTAAAACTTGCTCAATTTTATTTTTCATATCTGTTTCATCATCTGGGTTAAAATATAAGGCTGCATCGCCCAAAACTTCCGGTAAACAAGTTTTATCAGAACTTACAACTGGCAAACCCTGAGCCATAGCTTCTAGCGGTGGTAGGCCAAAACCTTCATAAAAAGAAGGGAAAATATAAGCTAAAGCTTTTTCATATAATGTTTTTAAATCAGCGTCAGGCACATAGCCAGGAAAAATAATATTATCAGAAAAATTTTTAGCGTATTGTTTAAGGCGCTTATAAAAATAATCTTCTTTGCCGACTAAAACTAATTTTAAATCTGGTTTTATTTTATTTATCCCCACATCTTTTTCCGAGATGTGGGAATTTATTTCAGAAAAAATTTTTATTAATCCTTCTAAATTTTTATGAGGATAAGCGTTGCCTACATAAAGTAAATACGGCTGACTTATAAAATCCTTTGAGGCGGCCGAAATTTTTGATAATTCAGCAACACCCTCATAAGTTACGATAATTTTATCAGGCTTAATTTTAAACTGTTTAATAATAGCATTTTTTGTATATTCTGAAACAGCAAAAATTTTTCTGGCTCTTTTAATCGCTGATAAAATTACTACTTTATAGGCAAAACTTTTTATCTTATAAGCCAACGGCCCTAAAGTGGTGGCGCGTATGGTTGGAAATTTAATTAAAATCAAATCATGAATAGTGACCATGAATTTAACCGGGCAAAAAATTGGCACATTAAAATGAGGGAGATGTATTAAATCCAACTTTTCGCGCCAAATGAAAAATGGAAAAATTATCTGCTCACTTAAACCATACCATTTTATATCAGCCAGCACTTTTTTTACTTTTAAATTATCTGTTTTAAAATCATTAAAATTTTCTTTGCGTAAAAAAATAACATATTTATTATCCGGATCAAGTTTTATTATATTATCTACTATTTCCTGAGTATATCGGCCGAGCCCTTTGCCAATCGGGCCATAAAAACGCGCGTCAATGCCGATTTTTTTTATTTTTTTTGTATTTTCCATATAAAAATTATTTTATTACTGGCGTTGTTGTAGCGACAACCGGTGAAAAACGATAAAGAGTAAAATCTTCAGTGACTTTAGTAACAGCCTCTATTTTTAAACTAAATTCAGGCAATTTTTTATTATTTAAATAATTTATATCTTTTTCCGGAAAAGTAAAATTGTAATAATAAACCGACAGTTTACTGGCTAATACCGCATATTCTTTGGTCATATTCGAATCATCAAATAGTCCAACAATAACTTTTCTGGCCGGAAATAATAATTTGTCATGATATTGGGTAACTATAATAGAATTATTTTCAGTTAAATTTAAAATTTGATCATATTGCTCGCGAGACGCTAGTTGCTTACCGGCTGACTTTATTAATCCTTCTTCTGAACCAATTAAAACAAATTTAATGGAAATAAAAAAAATAAATATAATTGCTAGAGCTCGCAAGCCGTAAATTAGAAATTTTTTCTTTAAAAGGTTGGATATTTTCACTAAAAAAATAACCGCCAAAGGAATTGCGCCTAAATAAACGGGCAGCCAATAGCGAGTGTAAGAATTACCTATGGTTCGGCTTTTCGGATCAGGATTATCATGAAAATCCCAGCTGCCATAATAAGATATTAAAAAAGCGGCTGCGACGAACAAGGTAATTAAATAAACATAATGTTTAGCTTGCCACTTTTTTATTTTATAAAATAGCATTAAAAAACCTAAAAATGCCGGCCAAAAAATCCAGTAAAACATCTTAGCAAAATAAAAATAAACCATCTTAAAACTTTTCACCGGCTGCCAGCCGAAATGGAAAAAATTATTTTTTATTTCTATAAATCCGCTTTTAATCGCTTGTGAATTAACTACTCCGCTTTTGATAATTTGGGAACTGGCGTCGGCGATATTTAAAATAGATTGGTTCATCTCATTATAGCCGCCGCGCCAATATGATTGGTATAATATTTTATTCCAATACATTGCCGGGGTCAGAGCAAAAAATAAACAAGCGGCAAAAACCAATAATTTAAAAAATCCAAACTTTTTAATATTAGCCAGCCAGATTATTAACCAAACTGGAATAAGCCAGATCAATTCCGAAGTTCTAGTTATGATAGTTAATCCTAAAAAAATTCCACTTAAACCGGACGATAAAATCGGTAAAATATCTATAAAATTAGATTTTATTTTACCTGTATCTGAATTTTTTTTCCTTTTTTTTGTTGATATATAGGCGAAATAAAGGCTCATTATCAAAAGCACAGTGAATAAAACATTATGGAACATGCTACGCGCGCTATAATAAACAAAAGGCGGAAAAACGCTTAGAATCAAAGCTGAAATTAAAGCATTGCGTTTTCCGAAAATTTCTTTGACTAAAAGATAATAAAAAATAATTCCTATTGCGGCGAAGAGCGGAGTTAAAAAAGGTATAACTTTATAAGTTGTTAAACTGGCGATTTTCCCATAAATTAAAATAATTCCTAAAAAACTTACCGGTTTAAGCCAGCCGAAATCGCTTCTGACGCTACGCGGATGGATTATATCATGGGCTAAAATATTATATTTTTCAAAAAGCATTAAACGGCCTTCCTGAGCATAAAATTTAGTAAAATTGTAATTAGCCGTTTCATCAGGAGACATCCATTTAATAAAATCCTGAGATTGCGTAAAATAATTAAAACTAGAAGTACTGATAAAAAAAATAACCGCCAATAAAAACAAAATAGCATAACGCCAGTATTTTCTTAGCCATTTTTTAAAAACTTTAAATTTCATATCAACAATGGTAAAATGAAAACATAATGAATAAAAAACTATTAAATATCTTAGAGTCCATCTTAATATTAATCTGCCTTATTTCGATATTCGGCGGCCTGGTTTATCGTTTTTATTCGCTTAATAATTTTGGCTTAATAATTAGCTTAATTTTAGCGATTATTTCTTTTGTTATTATACAATATTTTCATCTTTTGGCAAACAAAAAAATAAGATGGCCCAAAGAAGAAAAACGAACTGAAATAAAATTCAAATTAACCGATTTCTTATTATATGTTTTATATTTAATATTTATTTCGGTGTGTTTTTATATTTTATATAAATATCAAACTACTGCCGCCATAGTTTCTCCTTGGCAAATTGTGCCTAAATACTTTTTTATCATTTATAGCTTAGCCACGTTAATTTTAATTAATATTTGCCTGATAAACAAAAAATTTGCTTTACCAATGATAATGCTTCATTATTTTTTATCATTTTCTGTAGCTTTAATAGTTTATAAGCTTGGTTATGGCTACGATTCATTTATTCATCGCGCCACGGAAAATTTAATTAATCAAACCGGCGCGGTAGACCCAAAACCTTTTTATTATTTAGGCCAATACGCTTTGGTGGTAATTTTTCATAAAATAACCGCTTTGCAAATTATCTTGATTGATAAATTGATTTTACCTATTTTAGCAGCCATTTTTTTACCGCTTGCTCTTTGGCGTGTTTTAAAATCCTGGTTTAATTCGGAAAATCTTAATTTAATATTAATTTTAGGATTATTAATCTTAAGTTTTCCTTTTTTAATCGTAACCACGCCGCAAAATTTAGCTTATTTATTTTTAATTTTAGTAATTATTTTAGGTCTTAATTGCAAAGATATTTATGACTTTTTAATTATTTTAATATTATCTCTAGCTGCATTTATTACTCACCCGCTAGCCGGCATTCCGGCTTTATTGTTTGTCGCTTTTTTAATAATCTACCATAGCGAAAAAATTAAAATAAAAAAAATCTTTTATCCCCTTTTAGTAATTATTACTATTTCTATTTTACCGATGCTTTTTTACTTTTTAAATAAAAAAATAATTTCAGCTTCTTCGAGCGCCAGCTTAACGGAAAACATAAATCAATTATTCTTAAATATCCCGGGGCAAGAAAATTTTATTTTAAATTTTATTTATCTTTACGGATTTAATCTAAAATTTATTTTAGCTATTTTAGCCTTAGGCGGAATTTTTATCGCCTATAAACATAAAGAACAATGCAAAATTTTATGGATTTATTTTATAATTTCTGCTTCTTTATTTATTTCCTATTTTATTACAATAAAATTGCCTTTTACCTTTTTGATCAATTACGAACGAGATGATTACCCGCAAAGAATTTTATTAGCCGCTTGTCTTTTTCTTTTGCCATTTTTTATTATTATAATTTACGCGATACTCGATAAAATAGCCAAAAAAAACATTTTCATAATTTCCAGCTTTATCATATTTTTAGTTTTACTAATTAGCGCTTCTTTATACATAACTTATCCGCGTTTTGACAATTATTTCAATTCTCGCGGTTATGCGGTTTCAAGTTCGGATATAAAAGCCGTTAATTTCATCGATAATGACGCAAAGCACGACTATATCGTTTTAGCCAATCAGCAGGTCAGCGCCGCGGCTTTAAGCAAATTTGGTTTTAAAAAATATTACGGCGATAAACAAATTTTTTATTACCCAATTCCGACCAGTTCTCCGCTTTATCAATATTATTTAGACATGGTATATAAAAAACCAAGCCGCGAAACAATGTTAGCGGCCATGGATTTAGTCGGAGTTGATGAAGGTTATTTTGTTTTAAATAAATACTGGTGGGCTTTTAAAAAGATAGTTGATGAAGCTAAATTATCAGCTTCCAATTATCAGATAATCGATGATGGCCAGGTTTATGTATTTAAGTATGAGAAGTAATTTAATGTAAATTAAATTTTTTTATATAATCATTAACTGTTAAATTTTCAATTTTAAAATTATTAAGAGTATTTATATTTTTTATCACCCACTCCATTTTTTCCGCTAAATCATTAACATCAGCCGGCTTAAATAAAACGCCGGCGTTTTTATTTACTAACTCCGGAATGCCGCCTAAATCGCTGGCCAGTACCGGTAATTTAGCCATTAAAGCCCTCTGGATAGCATTGGGGCAATTTTCATACACCAAAGAGGGATAAACTAAGCAATCGCTCAAAAACAGCAATTTATTGGCTTCCTTATCATCCTGCCAACCAACAAACTTAATATTATTGTTATTAGTCGCCTTTTTCTTGGCTATTTCCATTCGTGAGCCGTCACCGGCTACAACCAATTCAACTTTCGGGTATTTTTCTATGATTTTATTAAAAGCGTCGATTAATAAAAATATACCTTTATGTTTTTCAATTTGGCCTAAAAATATGAAGGTAAAATTACCAGAATCTTTTTTCGCCTCTCGTTCTATGGCGTTTTCTACCGGATTAGGTAAAACGTTAATTCTTGAATTAACAAAAAAATTCTTTTTTACATATGAATCTTTTAACCAATTTGAAGGAAAAATAACGGTCGACGGCGAATTAAATAGATAACGACAAACACTCGTATAAATTTTAGCAAAAAAACTTTCTACTATCCCCTCCTCACCATAATACATTAAACCAGATGGATGAATTAATTGTATATCATGCGCAATATGCAAATGCTTAATTTTTAAATTTTTAATTGCTAAGGGCGTTAAAAATCCTAAACCCATTAAATTATTAGTAATAACCGCATCGCATTTTTCTTTTTGTAAAATTTCTTTTATTTTGAAATAACTAATGAAATTAAACAAATTAAAAAGCTGCCAAAAAAACCTTAAAAATTTTGGCAACTTATTTAAATTATAATACAGACTATTTAAATAATAAATTCGCTTGTCCCCCGAAGCTTTAGCGGAGGGGGGTAATTCGTAATTCGTAATTCGTAATTTTTTATGTGGTTTCGTAGTAATTATAAAAACTTCATGGCCGGCTTTAATAAAACCATTAGCTATAGTTTCAGTTATTTTTTCCGCGCCGCCGCGATTAAATGGTTTGTATAGATTATTTATTAAACAAATTTTCATAACTCTTTAACTTTAATAACATATTTCACGTGGTGATATACAGATTCAAGCCTCCGGCTAACTTTAAACCAAGTATATTTTTTTTCTACGAGTTGACGACCAGCCTGCCCCATAGCTTCAGCAGCCTTCCTGTCATTTAAAATTATTTTTATTTTTTCGGCTAAATCTTTAATATTATTCGGCTTAACTAATAAACCTTGTTTGCCGCTCTTAAAAACGCTTCTAACTCCAGGCAAATTAGAAGTTATTACCGGTCTTGAGCAAGCCATAGCTTCTAATAAAACTAAACCGAAAGCTTCACCTTTATTTATCGAGGGTAAAACTAAGCAATCAGAATAATTATAAAAATCAACTAGCTTGCTATCATCAATATATTCATAAAATTCTACATTTTTATCTAAACCTAATTGAGATGCGCAATCTTTATAATAAGATAACATTTCACCTCTGCCAACTACTTTTAAAATAGTTGAATTAAATTTATCATCTTTAATAATTATAGCTAAAGCTTTTAATAAATTTTCCAAGCCTTTAAAATAGTGGGCTTTGTCCAAAGCGCCGACAAATAAAATTACTTTATTTTTTCTCTTTTTATTTAAATCATCATGATAAGTAACAAATTGTTCAAGATTCACGCCAAACAATATTTGGCGAAATTTATTAGGTTGAGATAAATAATATTTTTTTAAATCAGAGTGTTTAACATAATCAATTGAAGCGCAGGTGATAATTTCAGCCAACCTAACTAAAATTGGTAAAACTAAAACATTATAAAGAAAAAAAATGGCGCATTTAGCCCCTTTAGACCTGCTGTCCATATGGTAATGAATCAATAATTTCATTTTTTTACCAAATAACAATTTTCTTAATAACACAGGTTTAATTGCTCCATAAAAAGGATAATGCAAATGGATTATGTCAAAATTATTTAATTTCCAAAAAAGTTGAGGGACAAAAGCAGCGTTGCCACACTTAAAAAGCGGCCTTAACCGCTCAACTTTAAATTTTCCTTCATGCAAATTAAATTCTTCCTCAAATTTGTAATTATAGTTTGGGGTAAAAACAGTAACTTCATGGCCCAGGTCGGCTAAAACATCTGAAATATTAAAAACGCTGTTACCCATACCGCCTTTATATGGCGGGAAAGTACAAACTATATGAGCTATTTTCATAATAACCAATCATTATAATTAAATAAAAATTTTTAAAGGTTTATTTGTCTTTTAATGCTATATTTTGCACGACTTTAGTAATATCCTTTTCAACTTTTTCTAATTTTAAACGCAGGCGGAAAACAAAATAAAATAAAACCGCTACGCTTAAATATAATAAAACTTCTATACCTGAACCGCTAAAACCTAAGCCGGCCACTAATTCATCGATAAATTTTAAAAATATAATTACTAAACCAGCCAAGAGCCAAAAAACTAACCAGAACAAAAATTCATTTATGCCAATATAATTTTTTTTCTTTTGCCAAATAAGGCGAGTTAAGAAAAAAATTATAACAATTAAAGCGATTATTTGTTGTAGCATATATTAAATATTTTAATTAATTAATGTAGCGATGAATAATTCTTTTAAAATTTTTATTCCTCCGGAAAAATTTTGACCGAAATTATGGTAGATTACTTTAATAGGCACTTCTTTAACTTTTAAATTACTCTTTTTAACTTCGAACATTATTTCCGAACAATGCGCCATGCGATCCTGCTTCCAATTAATCTTTTTAGCCGCCTCTAAGGTCATAGCTCTAAAACCGCTTTGCGGATCGGTCAAATTAACATTAAAAAATATTCTATTAACCGCTTTAGCTAAAGGCATAATAAAATATTTTTTAAAAAATGGCATATTCGAATTATTTTTATCATCAAGAAAACGAGAGCCGAAAACTACTTGCGCTTCCCCGCTTTTTATAGGTGCGATAATTTTTTCTATATCCTGGCTTAAAAATTGACCATCAGCATCAAAATGGATAATTATATCAGCCCCTTCATTCAGACAATACCTTGCGCCAGTTTTTAAAGCTGCCCCTTGCCCGCGATTTATTATATGTTTTAATAAAATAGCGCCGGATTTATTAGCTAAATCAGCTGTTTTATCGGTAGAACCATCATCAACTACAACCACCACATCAACTATAAATTTAACTTGATTTACTACTGCGGTTATATTTTTTTCTTCATTAAAAGCCGGAATGACGCAAAAAGTTTTCATAAATTACCTTGCAATAATCAAATAAAAATTTTATTGCCGTAGAGCTTTGCTCGCTGTAAAATTTTTATTTGATACCTTATATTTTTGGAAAATATTAAAAACCTTTTTTAAAAAGGTTTTTAAAGGCTATACTACCGTTTTTAAGCCTTTGCTAGCACGCAAATCATCGACGGTTTTCTTTAAGCCATTTTCTAATGTAACAATCGGCATCCAGCCTAATTCTTCTCGCGCCCTGGTTATATCAGGCAAACATAACTGCGTAATAAAAAAATGTTTATCTTCATACTTAATCGATGATTTTGAATCTAAAATATTAATAAGCATCTCGCAAACTTTAGTTAAATTAATATCAATATCTGAACCTATATTAACTGGCCCGACAACATTACTGCCCATTAATTTTATGCAAGCATCAATACAATCGCTAATATAGCAAAACGAACTAGAAAAATTTTTATCGCCCGGAATTATTAAATCAGTGTTATCTAGAGCGTTATTTATAAAATCAGGTATAAGATTGCCTTCATTTAATTTTAATCTTGGGCCATAAATACGAAATAAGCGAACTATTTTAGCGTCAATATTATAAATTTGGCGATAATTTTCTACTATAGTTTCAGCGAATCTTTTGCCTTCGTCGTACGAACTTCTAGCAGAAAGAAAATCAACCTTGCCGATATCACTTTCTTTTATTCTATTTTGCCCGTCGACCCTTGGTCCATAAACTACCGAGGAAGAAAAATGCATAATTTTTGCTTGATAACGAACAGCTAAATCTAGAGCATTTTTTATACCATAAGATGAGGCTAAAATTGTAGCGAGCCTATTTTTTTCAAAATCTTTAGGAGAGGTCGGGCAGGCTAAATTATAAATTTCTTGCACACCCTGAAATTCTATTTTAAATTTTTGTAATTCAGGCAACTTTTCTAGATCAATAGGCTCAGATATGTCATGTTTTATAAATTCAAAATTAGCGTCAGCTAATAAATGATCAATATTTCTTTCGTCGCCGGTAGAAAAATTGTCTAAGCAAATAACTTTATTATTTTCTATTAAACGATCGCATAAATGCGAGCCAATAAAACCAGCACCGCCGATTACTAAAACGTTCTTTTTGTCAAAAATTGCTCTTTTAGTCATATAATTTATTTTTATTAAATTTTAATTTGATACTTTATATTTTTAGAAAATATTAAAAACCTTTTCTAAAAAAGTTTTTAAAGATTTATTTTTATACTACCAACACTAACTCCACTATTAAAATTTTCTTCGTAAGCATAAAATGAACCAATCAGTTTACCATCGGCTTTAAAAACTCGCACATGCGGAGCCCCGCCGGATCCAGCAGCAGTAATTATTTCATCAAACCCGTCATTATCCACATCAGCTTTAGCGATGTTTACTCCGCCCGTGAAATTACTAGCATAAGCAAAAAAATGGAATAATAATTTACCTTTATTGTCAAAAAATTTAACATGCGGACCGCCACTTTTTTCTGGCGCAGTCACAATATCTGCTCTATGGCCGCCTGAACTATTTCTAGTATTAGCCACTGCAACTTTTACGCCGCCTAAAAAAGTTTTAGGATAAGCCAAAAATTGCCCCTGTAAAATTCCTGAGCCATTAAAAATTCTTACTTCTGGTATTTTACCAGTTGATAAACCAGTCACAATTTCATAATCGCCGTTACCATCAACATCTCCGGTGGCGACATTCAAACCACCTTTAAATTTATTATCATAAGCGTAAAAAGAACCCAAAAATCCTCCGCGACCATTAAACACTTTAACTTCTGAATTACCATTAGAAGCTTGTACGGCGATAATTTCATCACTGCCGTCGTTATTTAAATCTGCGCTAGCTATATTTACGCCCCCGCGAAAATTAGTATTAAAAGCAAAAAATTGCCCCAATAATTTACCTTCTGTATTAAAAATTCTAATATGAGGACCGCCTCCGGCTCCGGCAGCGGTAATAATTTCATATTTTCCGTCTCCGTTTATATCTCCAGAAGCAAAATTAACTCCACCTTTAAAATTAGTTGCGTAAGCATAAAATTCATTATCTTTTTTACCATCTTGATTGGTGATTTTTACCAAACTAGCTAAACCAGACTTAGGGCCAATTAATAATTTTTCTACTTTACTATTTAATATATTCTTCACATAATTAATTGCTGTGTGAACATTTAATCTACCTTTGCCAAGTTTGTTTAAATAGTTAGGATTAACGCGATTAATATTATCAGAATTGTCTAAAAGCGCTTTAACGACTTCATCCCGATTTAAAGCCGGATTAGCTCCTTCTATTAAAGCCAAAGCGCCGCTTACCATAGGCACAGCCACTGAAGTTCCGGACCAATATCCGTCATAATATTTATTAAACGGCTGGTCGCCTATATAATTATCCGGCGAATAAACTACGGTGCTGAAAACGCTTACCCCGGGCGAGGCAATATCAATGCATTTAAAACCAAAACTGGAAAAAGAAGCTTTTTGGTCCATAGTATCGGTCGCGGCCACGCCGATTACTCGATTTTCGCCATTAGCGCCATCCAAACAAACAGGATACATAGGAGTTTCATCTAAATAATGGCCATCGCCCTGTCCGACTTCATTACCGCCAGCCGCTACTATAATCAAACCTGCGTCATAAGCTCGTTTAATTGCATCATCTAAACCCTTGCTATAACCAAAGCCAACAAAACTTAAATTAATAATATTAGCTCCATTCGCCACGGCATAATCGATTGCTTTTATAACTTTCGAGGCGCTTCCGTTCGCCTCATCATCCAAAACTTTAAGCGGCATTATTTTTGCTTTCCAGGTTATACCAGAGATTCCAGTCGCGTTATTACCCGAAGCCGCGGCTATACCGGCGATAATTGTGCCATGTAAAATCCCATCTTCAGTAAATCCGGTTTTAAATTTAGGCGACGGATCAGAAACGCTATTAACAAAATCCCAACCATTAACATCATCAATAAAACCATTTTTATCATCATCAACCCCATTATCAGCGATTTCTTTTTTATTGGTCCAAATATTACTTTGTAAATCAGGGTGTTTTATTTGCACTCCGGAATCTAAAATTGCGATAACAACATTAGGACTTTCCCTAGTATTATCCCAAGCCTCGACCGCTTTAATTTTTTGTAAGTACCATTGATTATTAAAAAGTGTATCTGTCGGTATTATAGAAGCTTTGTAAATATAATTTGGTTCGGCATATTCTATCTCTGGCAGGTTTTGATAATAATTTAAAAATTCGTTCAGATCCCCTGCTTTAGATATTTTTATAGTAACCGGATCGGTTGAATTTTTGAATTTCACCAATATTTCATCTAATACAAAATCATTTTTTTCGCTAGCTGAAGTATTATTTTTTAAAAAAATAAAAAGACTGGCAAACATAATTATGCCAATTAAAAAAGTAATAAAAAAAGATGTCTTTTTATTTCTCACCCCGTTAAATATAAATAAAAAAATTCGCATAAAAAATTTAAAAAGAAATATTAACGCAAAACTTACCCCATTATGAACAAAGATGCTATTTAACGGGGTAAATAACATCTTTATTATAACACAAGTTATTAGTTTTTTCCAAATTTATATTCTCTCTATAATATCTAATATTTCTTTGGCGCACTTAGACAAACTAAAAAATTTTACTCTTTCAAATCCTTTTCTAACCAATTCTTCCGCTAGTTGATTATTGTATAATATTTTTGCCATTTTTTCTGCCATATCATCCTTATCTTCTGGATCAAAAAGCTCGGCCGCATCTTTAACTACTTCCGGAATAGAAGCTACGTTAGAAGCCGCGATCGGCGCGCCCGAAGCCATAGCTTCTAAGAGCGGGATGCCAAAACCTTCATAAAGCGAAGGAAAAACGAATAAAGAAGCGCCATTATAAATATAAGGCATATCTTCTTCCGGAGCCCAGCCGGTTATAATAACATTATCTTCAAGATTATATTCGTCAATAACATATTTTACTTCATCAAAACCTAATCCGGCGCTACCGACTAAAACTAAATTATGTTTTATATCTTTATATTTTTGTTTCATGATGGCATAAGCCTGAACTAAAGTAGCGGTATTTTTCTTTTTTTCTAAACGGCCGACATAAAAAATATAAGGAACCTTAATATCATATTTATTTAAAACTTGTTTTATCTTTTCCTCGTCATTAATCGGCCGATAAAGTTTATCATTAAAGCCATTATGCACGACTTTAATTTTTTCCGCGTCAGCTTTATAAAAATCCACCATTTCTTTTTTAGTAAATTCCGAGACCGTAATAACCGCTTTAGCGTTTTTAAGCGCGAATCTTGTTGACCAGCTATGATAATCAACAATATTAGAATTAAACTTTCCGCCGGTAACTAAGCGAACAAAAAAATTAATAACTTTAAAAAACCAACCATCAGCCGGCCCTATTTTATCTTCGCTATAAAGCTTAGCTTTTCGTTCAAATCCGATATCATGAATAGTTATGACAGATTTTTTCGGATGAATAACCGGTAAAGTATGAGAAGGGACAAAAAGAATATCAACGCGATGAATAAACATTTCTAAAGATAATCTGATTTGCGTCCAAAAATAAGTAACCGGCCATTTTAAAATTTTAACGCGAAAATTATTATGAGGACTCTTAATGCTTTGCCAGCCATAACTATCAATTTTACCCGGCTTAATTTCCGGATTTTCTTCGGTTAAATCGGCCAAGCCTCCGGTTAAAGGTTTATCCGTATATAAAATATATTGATTTTTTGAATCAATTTTAGCTAGTTCTCTTATTAAATAATAAGAGTACCATTCGGTTCCGCTTTTAAATTTTCTGTTGGCGCGCGAAGCGTCAATGCCGATGAGCATAGGTTTTCTATTCTCAATTATCAATTTTCAAACAATGATTTAATGTTTTAATTTTCAATTGTCTTTTTTGTCATTCCGGGCTTGACCCGGAATCTAAAATTTTTTATTTGATTATTTTAAAATTATAAATCTAAAATATAATTTTCTAAAAATGTTTCAATTGCGTCCACGGTCGCCTTTTTTAATTTCGGATTGCTCTCCGCTACCCATTTAGCAAAATTGTATAACTCTTGATTGTCTACTTTAATCCATTTTTTATTTTTATACAAAAAGAAAAGTAAAG
>CAZHZE010000003.1:27772-137003 GCA_964537265.1 uncultured Gammaproteobacteria bacterium
TCTTGATTGTCTACTTTAATCCATTTTTTATTTTTATACAAAAAGAAAAGTAAAGTCGCCATGGCCAATCTTTTGTTGCCATTTTGAAAAGGATGATTTTTTATCATTAAATAAAAAAGAATTGAGGATTTTTTAATTATCCCGGGATAAAGCTGTCTGCCGCCGAAAGTTTGATATGGCTGATCGATGCATCTTTCTAAAGCATTGGTATAGCGAGTACTAAAATCCGGGATCGGTTCCGACCAGCTCATAGTCTCCCGCGCTAAGCGGTGAGCAACATATTCGACGTCCAAAATTGTAACGCGATCAATGCGCATATTATTCTTTGCCTAATAGCTTTAAAGTTTCGCCATATTCCTTAACGGTTTTTTCCACGGCTTTTTCAATAACGTTTTTCTTTTCTTCTGTTAAAGGCTGTTTCTTTCCATGGACAATTTCATTAACAATATCCATAGAAATAATATAATTCCGCCCGATTTTTTCAGCCGGAATTTGGCCCTTTTTTATACGATTAAAAACTGCTATTCGGCTTATTCCAAGCTTTTTAGCTAATTCAGAAACTGCAATATATGATTTTTTTGCCTTATTTTCCATAAAATTTTTGTTAACTTAATTGATATTATAAGGTTAACATATGTTAATCTTATTGTCCAATTATATTTCTTCTTTTCTCCCTAAAATATTAATTCCGTAAATTTTACCGCCTTCTCTAATAATTTTTTTATACATGCCGCGGCTGATTGTTTCGCCGGTATGTTTGTCGATCAATTTTTCATTGTCTAATATATCTTTGCCGATTACTAGCCCGTCTCTAACTTGGATATCGCGAAAACTCTCGAAAGATCTATCGCCTTTTCGATTTAAAACATATTTATTGCCTATTATATCGGTAGCTATTATTGCTCCGGAAACAAATTCAATTATTTTATAGCTGCTATAACCGATTTGTCTTCCGGTTTTTAAATCTACCAATCTTTCATTTCCCAATATGTCCCTCTCTATTCCCAAACTTTCATCAATATCTCTTATGTTATTATGTTCTCGGGTTTTACCGCTAAATGAGCTTGACTGGAAATTTCCCCCTCTTAACTCCTCTTGCATTCTATCTAATTCTTCTTCTCTTTGGCGCAATTCTCGTGATTCTTTTTCATGCTGTTTTTTCATTTTAAACACCTTATAAGAGCTATTCAACACTTTTTTAAATTCTTCTTCCATGCCGGGCATATTTTTTGATAACATTAGCATCATCATCAGTTCTTTATCTTTTGATGCTTCCTTTTTAAATTCTTCCCAATCTTCATCGGCATTTTCACTATTCTCGTTTTCATTCTCGTTTTTTTCATTACTTTCTTCCCCTTGTATTAAATTTTTACGGTCATATTCCGCCCGCTTACTTTCATCACTTAATACAGTATAAGCTTCCTCGACTTCTTGAAATTCTTCTTTTTTTGCATCCCCCGCCAAATCAGGGTGAGTCGCTTTGGCCAATTTTCTAAAAGCGCTTTTTATTTCCTCTGAAGTTGCGGATGGTTTTACCTCAAGAACTTCATAATAATTTCTTTTAGGCTTTTGTTCATTTTTAAATTCTTCAAATTTCATATTTTAAATTTTCTGTTGGCGCGCGAGGCGTCAATGCCGATGAGCATAAATTAATTTTCAATTCTCAATTATCAATTTTCAAACAATTATTTAATTTTCAAATTTTCAATTATCTTTTTTGTCATTCCGGGCTTGACCCGGAATCTATAGCGAACATACAGGGCCCGAACACCTTACTATTAAATTAGTCTTTTTATTTCAGCTTCAATTTCTTTGATCACTTCAGGATTATGAATTATTTTATTTTTACCTTCAGTTATTGATATAATATAAAATACTTTGCCACTATATTTAGCGGTAAATTTTTCGTGTGTCTTTTTTTGTTGTTCCCTTTCATTTATAATCTGAGTAATATATTCAAACCCCGCCGGTTTAATCTGAAGACCAATATATTTATCTTTGATTTTAATAAAATAATCTACATTATAGCCCCGATCCCATTCATCTGGAGCCGCTTCTATTTTTACACCAAGAATTTTTTCAAGTTGGCCGTATATTGTTTGAATTTCTGATTGATAACCGTCAAAGGTTCTATTAATTACCAAATTATAAATAAAATTTATACAATCTTCTTCAGTGACATTTTCTATTTCCGCCTTACAGACATCTGTAACTTTAATAAATAAAATTTTACCAAGTTGTTCAAGATGTTCTTTTGGATAAGCCTTTTCTAAATAAAATTTTTCCCACTCACTTATATTTTTTGGGGCACATTTTCTTATTAATTCAGCCACTGGGCCCACTTTACTTTTTTTAGTTAGCCCCCACCTCATATTGGCTTGATTTAAAATCCATTCTTTTGCCATATTTATTTTGTTAATTTTATAAATTTCATTTTGTATTTATATGCTAAATTATTATCAACTTTAACCAATTTATTTTTTATTAAGTGGGCGTTGATAAAAGTTTTATTTTGTAGGTATAAGTAACACAATAAATTATTATTTTTGTCGTATTTTAAACTATCAAACCTTAAAAATACTCTTTTCTTATTTGTTTTATCTTTAAGAAAATTTATTGCTTCCTTGAATTTGTTAGGATCGATTTTGATTCCTAACAATTTTATAACTAAATCGTTATTTAATTTTAGTGTTTCGGGATCGATTATCTCTTTTATTGTAAAAAAATTATCTCTTTGTTTTTTGTTTTCATCTATCCTGGAGCCAAACTGTAATTTTTTAGGATCAATTTTTTTATCAAGTTTAATCGGATCTTTAAAAATATACGGTAATATAGATATTTGATCTTTAAAATTTGTATTTATCTTTTTTTGATTTATAAAGTTTGCTATTGAATTATCAAACATTTTTCCAGCCCCAATATCTAATTTTTGTTTAATAACATCTATAAATTTATGATTAATTTCATACCCGATGGAATGGCGACCTAAATTTTTTGCCGCCAAAGAAGTAGTGCCGCTTCCGACAAATGGGTCAAGAATAGTATTACTAGCAAATGAAAACATTTTTATTAATCTTTTTGGTAATTCTTCTGGAAACATAGCAATATGTCCGTTTTGACGAACGCCATTAAAATTCCAATGTCCTTGAAAATAAGTATTCCATTCTTCTTTGGTCATTTTAGAAAGTTCTTTCAATTTTTTATCTATTTTCTCTGGCGTTCCATTTTTTTTAAATAACAAAATAAATTCATAATCTAATTTAATTATGCCATTTCTCGGGTAAGGAAAAGACCCCATTATTGTAGCTCCCCCTGATGTATTCATTGTGGTTGATTTCTGCCATATAATAGCACCCATATAATCGAAGCCGATTGTCTCACAAAATTTTATTATTTCCGTTCTGATCGGAATAATCTTATAGCGTCCATAATAAACCGAACGAGCAAATTGATCACCGATATTAATACATAAACGACAGCCATTTTTTAAAACTCTATAACACTCTTGCCAAACTAGATTAAGATTATTTATATAATTCTCATAGCTATCGTTATATCCAATTTGATCGTCAGTGCCATAATCTTTTAATTGCCAATATGGTGGCGAAGTAATAACTAAATGCACTGAATTATCGGATAATTCTTTCATTTGTCTCGAATCTCCACGTATAATTTTATGATTAGTTTTTATGTCATTTATAGTCATAATAAATTTTTTTCACCTCAAGAAAGATATTTAATAGATCATTTTATAAAACAATGAAAAATTGCCACTTATGATGACAATTTTTTATTTCGTCGCAAAAATACTTCTTTTATATGAGTCCAAATTTTCTAAAGCAATGCCTGTGCCTTTGGCAACGCAAAGTAAAGAATCGTCGGCAACGTAAGCCGGGACGTCGGTTGTGCGGGAAAGAAGTTGATCAATATTTCTTAAAAGTGACGAACCGCCGGATAAAACCATACCTTTATCCATAATATCCGCGGCTAATTCTGGCGGAGTTTCCTGAAGTACTCTTTTAGCCGCATGAATAATAGCTTCTAATTCATTTTGCAAAGCTTCGGTAACGTCGTCGGAGTTAACCATAATATTTCTTGGGAGTCCGGTAATCATATCGCGGCCGCGAATTTCCATGGTCAATTTATCTTCTAAATATAGAGCGCTACCTATTTTAATTTTAATTTCTTCGGCCGTTCGTTCGCCGATGGCTAAATTGTATTTGCGCCTGATAAATTCCTGAATGGCCGCGTCAAATTTATTTCCGCCAATTCTAACCGAGGTTGAAGTAACGACTCCGCCTAAAGAAATAACCGCCATTTCGGCCGTGCCGCCGCCAATATCAATAATCATATGTCCGGAAGCCGAACCAATCGGAATATCCGCGCCAATAGCCGCGGCAATAGGTTCTTTAATAATATAAGCGGCTCGGGCGCCGGCCGCGATAGTCGCGTCAATAACCGCTCTGCGTTCGGTCGAAGTAATTCCGGCCGGAACCGCGACCATAACTTCAGGCCTGAATAATCTAACTCCGCCTAAAGCTTTATTAATAAAATACCTAAGCATGGCTTCGGTTGTATGATAATCGGCGATCACGCCGTCTTTTAATGGCTTAATTGCGACAATAGTATCAGGCGTTCTGCCTAACATGTCCTTAGCTTCATTGCCCACGGCTAAAATTTTCTTATCAATCAAAGAAATCGCCACTACGCTAGGCTCATTAATAATAATGCCCCTTTTTGGCAAATGCACTAAAGTATAAGCTGTACCAAGATCTATGCCGATCCGTTTTATAAACATAATATATAAAAAAATTTTCAATTATCAATTCTCAATTTTCAAACAATTTTCAATTGAAAATTTAATAATTGATCATTTATTGATAATTGGTTATTGAAAATTGATAATTAATCAAAATTTAATTTCAAAGCTTTTATCAACCCTTAAATCTCCTTCCCATTTTATTCTATTAAATTCTACTTTCTTTAAAGACAAGCCGGACGGATTATATGATTTTATACCATTTTTAAAACTTAAGTCAAACGAGATATTACTCAACTCCTTGCCAGGCTGTTTTTGGATATAAAGGCTATAATTATTATTCGCTAAAACCGATGATGGCAATTTATATTCAACCGTAATATTATTTATTTCGCCCGGAGCAACCGTTAAATAAAAACCAAACCAAGTTTTATTTAACTCTTGCCCGACATCAACATTTTTAGAATCATAACCGCTAATTTTTATTAATTGGCTGCCTAAGGGGACATAAACCCTCGTATAACTTTTATAAACGCTAGTTCGCCAATCAAGTTTTCCGTTATGAGCATAATTCAAAGTTAATGTAGAAAACAAACCATTACTGCCTTCATTAATTTTATAACTTATACTTCTGCTCATAACCGCGTCAGTTTTTAAAGCGCCTAAATTAGCATCAACTACCATAAAATAATCACCTGGATAATTTTTTATTTCTCCAGCCCAACCATTTTGCACGGCTAAACTTTCTAGTTGATTATCAAATAAATAAAGCAGTAAATTTTTTTCTATTAAATTATCTGCGATAGTATTAATAATTTCCGACCATTTATTCGGCGGCAAATCAAAAATTCTAAGTTTTAACTCTTTGGCTATCTGGCCGATAACTTCTTTTCTCTGCCAGGAGGAAACGCCTAAAACCATATAACCTCTTTCCACGCGATATTGCAGTAAATCATGAAAATTATTTTGATCGTAAACTTGCCCGTCAATGGTTATTGGCCCGGTTATGGCCAAAAAATCTGTAATTACCTTAGGCGTAATAGCTATCACTCCGGAAAATTTAGAAACCTGTTCAACTTCCGGGTTAGAAATACTTTCTTTCTGATAAAAATCGTTGATAGTTTTAGCTGAAGTCGGCCAATCGGGCGACCAATTAGCATCGCGCGCATACCATTTATCATTTAAATATTTAGCGATTGGCGCCGGCGGCGCAATATTTATTCTGTCCTTAACCGGCATATCTAAATGATAAATATCATGAGTTATAAAATTTAATATCTCCCCGTCCTTAATATTTAAAATACCGTAAGTTCCTAAAAATCCCCCAGTCGGCCTTAATTCGTCATTATTTTGTAGTAGCACTAAATAATTAACTTCATTAGGATAGCCGGCCAACGCCGGAATCATTTGCGATAGAGGGACTGCTTTGTCTAAAATTAAAATAGCTTTATTAATTTGTTCTTTGGCCTGGCTGATTTTGTTATTCAGAAAAAACAAAACTCCTGAAGTATTAACCTGCTCTAAATTAATGTAGGCCAAATCTAAATCAGCTTTAATGCCATTTAATTCTGGGGCCGATTCAAATATTTTTTGCAACAACTCTCTTTTTTCCAGGGTTGATATTTGAGAAAAATTAAATTGCTCATTTCCGCTTAAGACAGTCTCTAAACTTGCGGCAAAATTGGCCCCACCATAAACAGCTTTACTTAAAAAATGTACAGAAACAAGAAGGCTTTCAACATCATTTAACTGGCTTATTACTATTGGCAAATGGCCAATAATAAAATTATTTTTTATCTTTTCTATCTTATTGATTGAAATGTTAAAATTACTTTCGGCCAACTCAGCTAGTTCGGCCGCTTCATTAAAATCTTTTTGCTCAGCGAAAATAACCGCTTGTTCTAAATTATTTTTTCCTTCTATGGACTGGCTATAAATTTGCTGTAAATTTAAAAATTGAGAAAAAGTTAAAATTAATAAAAACAAAAATAAAGCCGCCGCTACTACAAAAAAATATTTTAAAGTTTTATATGCAAAATTTAACTGCCTTTGTTTTTTAATAGGCGGGATTTTATTTATTAAATTATCAGCCTGATCATGTAATTGTTTAAAATCAAGGGATTTTATTTTAAATTTTTTAAACATAAAAATTGTAAGTTTAAATTCTAAATTCTAATATCTAAACTCTAAACAAATTCAAAATTATAAATCCAAATGTTTTAAACAAACTGTAATTAGCATTATTTTATAATTTTAATTATTTGAATTTGTTTATGATTTAGGATTTAGATATTAAAATTTATTTCATCATTCTTGTCTTAATGCTTCGATCGGGTCTAAACGCGCGGCTTTACGGGCCGGATAAAGCCCGAAACCCAAACCAAAAACAATAGCAAACCCCAAAGAAACATAATAGGCTTCTAAAGGAATTATAAAACTCCAATCTAAGCCATAAAAATTAGCTCCTAAATAAATTAAATAAGAAATGCCGATACCAATTAAAATTCCAAAAATTGCCCCAATCAAAGTAATAATTAAAGACTCTACTAAAAATTGCAGCATAATATCATTATATTTTGCTCCAACTGCCTTGCGCAAACCGATTTCAGCCGTTCTCTCAGTAATAATAACATACATAATATTCATTACGCCAACCCCGCCGACAATTAAAGAAATGGCTACTATGGCTAAAAGCATTAAAGTAATAGCGCCGGTTATAACGTCTAAAACATCTAGCGATTCTTTCATGGTGACAACCCTAAAATCATCTTCGCTAATATCAGTCATTCCTTCGCCTATGTTTTTTATAACCGGTTCGCCCGGCTTTATTTCTAAAGGTTTAGACTCAAGGTTATGGTTAGCGCGAATAACTAGCCTAGCTTCTTCGGCTGTTTCATCTGCTAAATTAGGGTCTTTAAGCTGATGAAGCATAAACATTATATGATCAATGCCCAAAATTCTTTTTTGCAAAGTTCTTATGGGCACATAAACAAAATTATCATAATCTAATGTCATGACAGCGCCCCTTTCTTTTACAACGCCGATAACTAAAAATTTAACTTTTCTAATTTTTATATATTTGCCCAAAGGATCGCTATTGCCGAACAATTTATCTTTTATTTTATAACCAAGCACTGCAACAGGAGCCAAAGATTTATCCTCGGCGTCAGTAAAATAACGCCCATAATCAATTTCAGTCTTATCAATATCCATTATGCTTGCCGTGGTTCCATAAATAAACGTCTTTTTTGATTCTTGGGCATAATTTACCTGCTCTTGACCAATAATAACCGCATAGCCGTTTTTAACGTTTGGCAATTTATTAACATCTTCCATGTCTTTAAGGGTTAATGTAGTAATCTGCGCGCCTTGAGCCATGGCTACTGCGCTTTGCGTTTCAGCGGCCGTTCCTTTTTTCCCGGTTGGAGCTTTAACTTCTGTTTCTATTAAATCTGTGCCGCCAAAAGATTCAACTTGCTTATAAACTAAGCCTCTTATACCCTCTCCGGCTGAATATACTATTACAACGCTAGCTATACCTATAATAATTCCTAAAACAGTTAAGGCAGTTCTGGTTTTATTGCCTCTGATAGAGCGTAAAGAAATTTTTATAACAGGAATTAAACGCATATAGTTATTCGTGTCTTAAAGCTTCTACCGGCTGCAATTTGCTGGCTTTTCTAGCAGGATATAAACCAAAAATTAGGCCCACGCTTATAGAAACTACTAAAGCTAAAATTATTGAAAATATAGAAATAGATAAACTCCAATCATAGCCTAAAAAATTAGCCACTGCATAAATTAAGACTGAAATAAGCGAACCAATTATAATGCCGATAGCTCCTCCGCTTAGTGTAATAGTTGACGCTTCGGTTAAAAACTGAAGCATAATGCTTTTATTATTAGCGCCAACAGCTTTTCTTAAACCAATTTCTCTAGTTCTCTCAGTAACACTAACCAACATAATATTCATTATGCCTATACCACCAACTAATAGCGACATGCCGGCAATAGCTACTAAGAAAAATTTTAAAGCGTCAGTAATAGCAGTTACCATATCTAAGGCCTGAGCCGAGCTTCTGGCCGTAAAATCATCACTACCGCCGCTTTGATCAGTAATTTCGTGTCTTTCTCTCAGAGTAATTTTTACATCATTAGTTGCCTTATCTACATTCTCCGGATTATCAACTTTTATTCTAATCATACTTATGTGATTTACTCCGGCTATTAATTTTTGCATGGTTTTAATGGGTATAAAAACTTGATCATCATTATTTTGAAAAGCCACTGTGCCTCTTTCTTTCATAACTCCGATAACTTCAAGCGTATGTTTTTTTATTTTTATTTTTTGTCCAATCGGGTCAGAATCTCCAAACAGTTCTTCTTTTACCGTGCTGCCTAAAACCGCTACTTTAGATAAATTTGTTTCTTCTTCTTTGGTAAAAAATCTACCTTTATCAACTTCCCCATTTTCTACCTCTAGATAACCGACAGTAACACCACTTATATTAGTATCATAAGAATTTGATCCCCAACTAACACTGCTTATACTTTTATAATAAGCGACTAAACTAGAAACATTAGGCACATTTCTTTTTTCCTTCAACGCTAAAGCGTCTTCGTAGGTAAGCGTAGTAATAACCACGCCCATAACCGTAGCCGGCGGACCCTTTTCTTCTGAAGCGCCTGGCAAAACACCGATTATATCGGTGCCAAAAGTTTTTATCTGATTAAGAATCAAACTTTGAGCGCCAGCGCCAACCGCCATAATAATAATAACCGCCGCTACACCTATAATTATGCCAAGCATTGTTAAAAAGCTTCTGCCTTTATTAGCCAGAAGCGCTTTAGTAGAATTTCTGATTGATTGTTTATAAAATTCCAACATATTTCTTTATTTAAGCATTTCTCCGTCTTTAGCTATTCGACGATTTAGCACTTTATAATCGTCGACTATCAAACCGTCTTTAACTTTTATAATTCTTTTGGCATGCTCTGAAGTATAAGTTTCGTGAGTTACTAAAACTATAGTATTGCCCATATTATTTAATTCTTGGAGTATCTCCATAATTTGCACGCCTGACTTTGAATCAAGATTACCGGTCGGCTCATCAGCAAAAATTACCGCTGGTTTATTAACTAACGCTCGAGCTATGGCCACGCGTTGTTTTTCCCCGCCGGAGATTTGATTGGTAAAATAATTTAAACGATGGCCTAAACCGACGCTTTCTAAAATTTCTTTGGCTCGATTTTCTGGATCTTGTTTATGTTTAGCGTAAGTTAAAGGCAACATAACATTTTCTAAAACAGTAGTACGCGGCAAAAGATTAAAAGCCTGAAAGACAAAACCAATTTTACGATTTCTTAAATCCGCCAACTCGTCATCATCTAATTTAGTTACATCTTTGCCTTCGAGATAATAATTGCCGCTGGTTGGACGATCTAAAAGCCCTAAAATATGCATTAAAGTTGATTTTCCTGAGCCGGACGGCCCCATAATGGCTAAAAAATCTCCTTGATCAATATTAAAACTAAGACCATGCAAAACTGGCGTGATTATTTCTTCGTTAACAAAATTTTTTGTTAAATTATTAATTTGGATAAGCATAAAACAAAATAAATTCTAAATTCAAAAACTCTAAATTCTAAACAATACTAAAATTCAAATATTCAAAATCCAAAACTATCTAAAATTTTGAATTTTGGTCATTTAAATTTGTTTAGAATTTAAAATTTAGTATTTAGAATTTCTAAATTATTTACTTTGCTGTATATAAGTTACTACTAAATCATTTTCATTAAGGCCTGACAAAATTTCAGCTAAACCATCATCCCCGCGCAAACCTATTGTTACAGGCACTTCTTTTATTTCTTGGCCGACTAACAATCTAGCAAATTTACCACTGCCATTCTTTTCAATAACGGCTCTTAACGGCGCAATTAAAACATTATCTTTTTTAGCTGTAGTAATATTAGTATTAGCGGTCATGCCTGATTTAACATCATTGCCCTGACCATCAAAATCTATTTTTACTTTGTAATATATAACATCTTGGATAACCGTTTCAGCCGGTTCAATAAAATTAACTTGACCCGTGAATTTAATATCTTCACCGAAAGCATCAAGTGTAATTTCTACCGGATCATTAACCGCCACTTTATTTATATCAGCTTCAGAAATATCAACCTCTATTTCAAAATTATTTATGCCCAATAAAGAAAAAATTGGATTTGCGACAGAATATTGCTCACCAATCTCATAATTTTTTTTAGTAATTGTGCCATCAACCGGGGCTTTTATGGAGTTATCATTAATTTGTTTTCTAACTAAATCTAAAGACGCTTGCGATTGGCTAACTTGCGCTTGCGCCAAGCTTATATCCTGCGACCTGGAACCGGCTTTAAGCTGATTTAATTGAGCTTCAGACACTAACCATGATTTATAATAAGTATCTACTTTAGCTTGAGCCGTAGCGATTTGCTGCTCGCCTGTAACTTTAGCTGTGGCTAAAGTATTTTGCGCGGTTTTAATGGCGTTATTCAAATTATTTATTGAATCATTTAAATTATTTTGGGCTGTTTGTACTGCGGTAATTCCGCTACTGACATTTGTTTGCTGTGTGCTAACGGTTGTTTTGTAAGTATCTAATTCGGTTTGAGTAAAATTTGATCCGGCCATACTAGCTTCTAGAAGATCGTAACAATTCTTTAAAGCAGTAAAAGTTTTATTTAAAGCATCTAAAGTATCTGTAGCTGATTGATTTATATCTCCGCTTTTTTGGCTTATTTTAGATTGCGATAACGCGGAAATAGCTTTATCATAACTATCTTTTGTAATTTGCAATAAAGAAATATTCTTTACCCCTAGAAAATTTTTAGCATCATTATCATTTAAAATTGTATTTATATTATCTAAAGCGTTGGTGACAAGAGAAATTCTTGTATCTACTGCGGTTATTATTACCGCCTGATAATTTTTTATAGCCTGTTGATAGCTAGTTATAGACGGCCCAGAAGTTAAATATAGGTCGCTTAAATTTTTTTCTGCTTGCGCTATGCTTTCATTAACCGTATTTTTTATTTTTTCTAATTCGTTAGAAGAAGAAACGTAAGCTGTTTTAGCTTGATTAGCGCTAGCTTGGCTAACCGCTAATTCGCTAGCAGTAGCTCCGGCTAAAAGCTTAGCTAAATTTGCTTGAGAAACTCTTAAACTAGCTTCCGCTTCTTTTTCTCTTAATAACAAATCGCTAGAATCAAGTTCGGCTAAAACTTGATCTTTTTTAACCTTGTCGCCAACCTTGACAAAAATATTAGAAATTTTTCCGGCTGAATTAAAATTTAAATTGATTTCTTTATTAGCTTTTACCGTACCAGTTTCACTGACTGTTTGAATTAAACTGCCTCTTTCTACTTTAACGGTTGTATATGTGACATTATTTTTTTTGCCAAAAGCAAAATATGCGCCCAAAAACACTAAAACTAATATCGGAATAACTATCAAAATTTTTTTCTTAAAAATTTTCATTTATTTTTTCTTTATTAGCTATAATTTTTTTAAATTTATCAATAAATTCATCCAAATTTAATTCATTCTTTAAAATATAAAAATCTGCGCCAAGCTCTTTGCCTTTTTGTCGGCTATCGCTATCGCTCAAATTAGTAAAAATAAAAACCGGTATTTTAGAAATTTCTGAATCAGCTTTAATTTTTGATAGCAAATCGAAACCGTTTATTTTTGGTAAAATTATGTCTAGAATAATATAACTCGGTTTAAAAATTTTTATTTTTTCTAAGGCTTGAGTTTCGTCAGCGCCTTCATCAATAATAACCTCAAAACCGGCTACCCTAAACTTAGCCTGCAATCCATAAAGTAAATTAGCATCATCTTCAATTATAAGAATTTTATTGTTTATATTCATAAATTAATATTCAAGGCAAGCCGCCTTGTTTAAAATAATTATACTAATTTTTAAAGAATTTTGCAATAACAAGCACCTTAAACTAATTAAGGTGCTTGTTATCAATATTATTATTTTTCTAGATAATTAAAAATCGGTCCAACCACAAGTATTTTTTTATTTTTATCTTGATAGACCACGACTTGCAATTTAACACCATCTACGGATTCGACGGTGGAAGAGTTATCAAAACTAAGCTCTATATTTTTAGGTTGGCTGTCAACAACTGTATATTTTCTTAAAATACTTTGCACCGCCATTTGCGTCTCAACATCTATATTCTCTCCTTGTATTTCTTTAATAGCTAAAGATTTTATAACACTTAAATCATCCACAGCGTCTTTTATTTTTTTTGAAGTAACATCAATGTCTTTAACTATTTTTAGCTCATTTAGCATCGAAGAAAGCATTTTTATATTTGCTAATAGTTCATTAATTAAAACTAAATTAGGTTCGACAAAAGTCTGCGCTTCATGGCTGGCGCCTGAAAAAAGATTATTACCAGACTGGATATTAAGCCCTAAAGTATCATTGGTTAATTTTAAATTAACCCAAGCCGACAAGGCAGTATTAATATTTTTTTCTTGCCAGGCTTTATTATTAAGATAAATAGGTCCGGTTTGGTTGTTCTGTTGTAAAAGCGCCTGTTTATTTAAAAACATAATCGACCAATAATTACTATTATGCCAACCGCCCGGAGTAAAATCCTTTAACTGGCCAGATAGTTTTTGGCTTTGCTTTATATAATTATCGTAAGCTGTGTTTTCCGTAAAATACTTATTATTCAAAATCGGACTGTATAAATTTATAATATCTAAACCTATTGCTTTACAACGTGTAAAAACTTTTTGCCGACTCAATTTGCAGCCGGTTATATTATCATTAGGCAAACGATCAACAATTTTATTTTTATAATTACCTACATTGGGGGTTATTAATTGATTAAAAATAAAAGTATCTGGCCAATAATCTTCTTGCAAAAGTCTCATACCTATCTGCGGCTTGACCTTTGCGTCATTACGCTTATATCTTCCTTCTATTTCTGAAAAATTATATTTTTTATCTATCTCGGCTTGCACTTTTATGGCTGCGGCCAATGCATTATCCAAACCTTTGGATGCAGAAAAAATTTCCTCGATTTTATAATCGTTGCCGTAAAGTCCGATCAGCGTATCCTTGAATTGCAAATAAGTTAAATCTTTACGTAATCCAGAAAAAAATGATAAAACCTTATAAACTCTAGCCCAACGATTTTTTAAATTCTGATTATCGTTAAAATCTTTAGCAATATAACTATTGGCGACTATATTTATTAACCAATCATTTTTATCCAGCAAACAATCCGGACATTTAGCGTCTTTATAATAAAGCGGAAAAAGAGAATTCACCCATTTATTGGCTAAATAAAAATTCTTTAATTTATTATTTTCGGCTAAATCTTTAGGCACTTTATAAAGATTATAATCTTTTTGATAACGGAAGACTGGAGATTTATCTTGCTGTTTAGCCTTATAAATTAAATCTACTTCTTTTTTAACGTCGTCATTTAAATAATCAGGCAAAGTAAAATCATAAACAGAAGCTTCTTTATCACTAAATTTATTTTTATTTGCACTATTAGTATAATCTATTTGCTCAGGTTTAGCTCTTAAAAGTTCTAAGGCCGTAGCGAAATATGCTGCTTCTAAACGTTGCCCTTCAAGCACCGGATCGTTAGCCAATTCCGTTTTAGCTGCTGTCTGCTTATAGCGGCTGTTGGCAATTTCAAAAAAATTTTTATTAATAAGCCAAAGATCATTATAAAAAGTATTGCTTTTTATATCAGAAAAAATTTCCTTTAGTAAATTCTGATAATAATAAATTAAAAAATCGCTAGTTACTAATTGGGGAATACTTTGGTTAACCAAAGCTATATAAGTGTCATAAAAATTATTTTTTAAAGATAATTTATTATTTACCGTAGTAAAGCCGTTTTTATTTATTTCATTAAGATTGTCATCGCTAAAATCTATTTTCCTGGAAACTTCGTAATAATTTGATACATCAGTTTTTACTTGTAACGGCAAATTTAATTTATCATAATTGATGTTATATTCTTCATTTGGGTTTTTATAAAATTGATCAAAAGAAAGAATTTCAGCTTTTACGCTATCTATAGCTTCTTCTCCGCTGTCAGTATCGTCTGGGTTAACTTGGCTAACGGGCAAAGTGCTAGTTGCGGTTGGTTTTTCTGTCTCAATCGGCTGATTTGATTGATTTTTATTTTTATATTTAGAAAAAAATAAAAATGCAGCCGCAATTGACATGGCCACAACAATAATTAAAGCGACATAAAATAATATTTTTTTAGACCCTGAATAGTTTGAATTATTACTGCTAAAGTAGCTATCCTTGTTTTCATTATTAGTTTGCCCAAAAATATTTTTATTCATAAATTTATTACCCCGATATAATTATACTAATTTTTAGACAATTTTACAAACTATCATTATGAAAATACCTCGGTAAAAACCGAGGCATTTTCATCAAATAAAATTGTTTTAAGCTTTACCTAAAATTCTGAACATGGCTGTGCCGCAAACCGGGCATTTGCCTTTCATAGCTTTTCTTTTTACTCCGCCTTTGCCGCTCATTTCTACTTCGTTAGCGTCACTCATTTCTTTTTTAGCTTTACATTTTACGCAATAAGCTTCCATAGAGTTATTATTCGTCGCCGACGATAAATCAGCTAAACGATTAATTTATTAAATGGCTAATATTAAACAAAAATTAATTAATATTTTAAAATTTAAAGCTGATATAATTTAATTTTAGCATATTCAAACCAAAAACACACTTTTTTATCTTATTCCTGCTTTGCGCGCGCCTTTTTCATCCGAACCAAAATGATGAGCAATTTCATGTTTAACCGTCGAGATAATTTTTTGTATAAGCTCTGATTCGCTGTCTGATTGACTTAAAATAGCTTTTCTAAAAATTGTTATTCGGTCTGGTAAAACTGGGCCGAAATTTAATCTTTTAGCCTGAGCATAACCTTCAAACAAGCCAAATAAAACATCGTTTCTCTTAAGATTAACTTTTTTAAGCTGCTCGAGCGTAGGTTCATCTTCGGCGAAAATAGCTACATTATTAAGTCTATCTTTAAATTTATCGGGTAATTTATCTAAAGCTTGCTCTATTACTTTTTGAAATTCCTGCTGACTAATATTTAACATATTAATATTTATCTAAATAAAATTTTCTTTTTTTATCACTTAATTTTTCTATTGCATATCGAAGCATTGTGCGCGGCATTTTTTTATAATGCTTATTTAAAAATTCTACTAAGACCTTCTCATCTCTCTTCCCTGCTTCTCTAAGCATCCAGCCGACGGCTTTATGTATAAGATCATGAGTATCGTTTAATAAAGCTTCGGAAACTTTTATAGTATCATTAAATTCTTTATTTCTTATAAATGCAAAAGTAGAAATTATAGCAATTCTTTTTTTCCATAAATTTTTTGACCGCGCTAATCTATATAATATTTTTTTATCTTTATCTAATAAATAATCGCCTATAATATAATGACAGGACAAATCAACTAAATCCCAATTATTAATATTCTTAGTATTAGCTAAATAAAATTGAACAATTTTATCTTTAAGCAAACTATCGGCTTTTTTATATTGGCTGAGTAAAATAAGTAAAGCGATTAAACGATATTCATGGATTTTACTATGCAGTAAAATTTTAATATTGGCTAAAGTTAAATTTTCATATCCGCGCGCTACCCTCCTCTGGACTGGCACTTTTATGCCTAAAAAAATATCGCCTTCGCCGTATTGGCCTTCGCCGGTTTTAAAAAAGCCAGCGAGAATTTTGGCCTGCTTTTTATCCGCTAGTTTGTTTAATTCGCTTTTTAATTGTTTTAAATTCGCCATGATATTTAACTTCTTTTATTAAAAGCTAAAGTTGCGGTTGAAACCATAACAATCGAGAAAACTAATAAAATTAAAATGTTTATCTGAACCGGATATAAAAGTAATTTTTGCGCTAATTCAACTGGAATGTCGCTTAAAATAATATGGCGCATACCATCAACGCCGTAAGTTAAAGGATTAAAGCGCGAAAGAATTGTCATCCATAAAGGAACATTGGTCAAAGGGAAAAACGCTCCGGATAAGAAAAACATAGGAAAAATTAAAACCTGCATTATAATACCGAAACTTTCCGTAGTTTTCATAAGCGAAGCTATAAGTAAGCCTAAGCCGGAAATAGCAAAAGCTAAAAGCATCATGAATAAAAATAATTTAATAATAATTAAAATATTAAGATGAATCCCTAAAAATGGCGCTAGAGCTAAAAGTAATAAAGCCTGAGTTGAAGCTACGGTAACCGCGCCTAAAATTTTTCCAACAACAATCGAAGTACGCGAAATCGGCGCCACTAAAATCTCTTTTAAAAAACCAAACTCGCGATCCCAAACTGTAGAGACGGTTGAGAAAAACGCAATACCCATAACATTCATAGCGATAATGCCCGGATACATAAATTTAATATAATCAACGCCAAAATTACCCTTAGTTAAAGTACTGCCTAAGCCAGCGCCAAAAATTACTAAAAACATTAAGGGTTGAAGCAAAGTAGAAAATATCCTAGCTTTATCGCGGACATATCTTATGCTTTCCCTTTTCCAAATTGTATAAATCGCTTTTAATTCATCCATAATATAAATTAATGCCTCATCCTACGGCGCATCGCATCTTTGTTTGTTGCTTCTTCTTCGCGAATTTTTTTACCGGTTAAATTTAAAAATACATCATCTAAAGTCGGCTTTCTTAATTCTACTGATTGGATTTTTTCCTCTAGTTCATTAAAAAGTCTAGCTAAAAACTTATCTCCGTCCGCCACTTTAATTTTTAATTTATCATCTTCAACTTTAACATCTACGCCGAACTTATTTTTAATTTCTTTTTTTAATTTTTCTTTGTCCGCCGCTGTTATAGTAATAATATCCCCGCCGACTATTTTTTTTAAATTGGCCGGCGTATCTAGGGCGATAATTTTACCATGATCAACTATAGCTATCCGATCGCAATATTCAGCTTCAGCTAAATAATGCGTAGTCATAAAAATAGTCATATCTTTTTCTTTTTTTAACCTTAAAACATACTCCCAAATATTAAACCTAGTCTGCGGATCGAGCCCGATAGTCGGCTCATCTAAAAACATTAATTTAGGATAATGGATTAAGCCGCGAGCAATTTCTAAACGACGTTTCATTCCGCCAGAAAAAGTTTTTACAATATGATCTCGCCTATCCCATAAATCAACTAATTTAAGCACCTCAGGCAATCGCTCGCTAAAAATTTTCTTATCAACGCCGTATAAATCAGCGTGAAAATATAAATTTTCTTTAGCAGTTAATTTATCATCCAAAGAAGAATCTTGAAAAACTAAACCGATTGATTTTCTTACTTTATCTCTGCCTTTATTTACGTCAAAACCATTAATTAAAGCCTGTCCGGAGTCAGGCTTTAATAGAGTTGATAAAATACTAATGGTCGTAGATTTTCCCGCGCCGTTAGGGCCTAAAAAACCAAAAATTTCGCCCTGTTTTACCGAAAAAGAAATATCATCAACCGCAGTTAATTTATCAAACTTTTTTGTTAGATTCTTTATCTCTATTATATTCATTTAATTTAGACTAGTAATTGACGAAATAATTAATCTTACTTTTTGCTTTCAGAGATTCCAATAAAGCATTGGCGGCAGTGCTTAATTTTTCCTGTTCAATTTGATTTTTAATTTGAGTCTTAAAATTTTCTTCTTCTCCTTCCGGAATAGTAATTTTATTTTCAGTAATAAATTGATTTATGTCGTCTTCACTGACTTGAATCTGATCTGCCAGCATATTTTTTAATTCTTTTTGAACGGCAATTTGCTTTTTTAAATAATCTAAAGTAATGCCTTGCTCGGCCAAAGCCTGATCTAAAGTTAAGCCCTGAGCCTTAAGCTGGGTTTCTAAATCTTTTACTTCGGTATCAACATCATTTGGACTTATTACAATACCTCTGGCCTTAGCTTCATTATCTATTAATTTTTGCGTTACTAATGATTCTAAAACTCTTTTGCCATAAATTTTTTCTAATTCAGAAACAACTTGCAAACGGCTAATAGCTGAACCATCAACTGTGGCCGCAATAAATAAACTTTTATAATAAAAAAGTAAACCACCTATTACGGCTATTATTATAATTATTATTAAAGCAATGACGATATTTTTGTTGATGCTAATAGCACTCTTTTTCTTTACTTCTAATAGTCCAACCGGCTGAGGTTCAACCGGCGCTTGAATAGGCGCTACCTCAATTTTTTCAACTTTTTCTTTTTTTTCTTTAATTTTCTTTTCGATTTTTTCTCCTTGAATTTTTTTCATAAGATTAAAATTTGTTTAATTATTAATTATTTTATAAAGGCTTCTTAAATTTATAATAAATCTTCTTGCCAACAAAATAAATTAACCAAAGAATAAACGCATAAATCAATAGCATGGGTAAAACTACTATAATAAAGCGAATCAACCCGTCAATAAAACCTTGCCCAGCGGTTATTAACTGTTTAACTGATAATTTAACAACTTGCCAAGGGCGCCAATCCTGGCTGGCTGAAGCAATTTCTACATCTTCGCTTAAATTAACCGTAATCGTCGACATATCGGTTTGCGAATTCAAATATTTCATCTGGCCTTGCAGTTGTTCAATTTCTCCCCTAACTCTAGCCACTTCTCTGGTCACGGCAAGAACCTCTTCAATTTTTCCTGACCTATTTAATAAAGCGACGAATGAAGCCTCTTCGGCTATCTTATTTTTTAACCGCGCCTCTAAATCAATATATTGTTCGGTTATATCCTGGGCGTTAGAAGATTCTGACATAACCTGAGTGGCAACTTTTTTTAATTCGTCAAAAACCGCTGTAAAATTCTGATAAGGCACGCGAATGGTTATATAACCTGATTTAGTCCCGCGGCTTGATTCGGAAAAATATGAATTAGAAATTTCCCCTTTATTTAATTTAACTATGTTAGTTATGCTTTCTACTGCTGTTTCTATTTTTTCAATTTTAAGACTTAGATCTCCGGTTTTAATAATTTTTTTATCAACTGGCTGGGTAATTGAGCTAGGCGATAATTCTTGCTCTACAGTCATAACCGAATCCATGGCCATTTTATTAGAACTTACCCTTTTAGAAGAACTTATTGGCGCAACAGCGCTAAATGAAGAAACAGATTCTAAAGATGATTGGCCAGATATTTTATCACCAGTAAATTGGCCAACACCTCCTAAAATAATTATTAGCCCAACATACAAAATAACAAAGGCTAATACAATCAAGCCAATAATTTTCAAAAATTTTTTAATCGGCATAGTTTTATTGTTAAAAATTATTTATTTTTATCTTCCCTAAGACCCATGATTAAAAACGCTACGAAAACTCCTACAAAAATTACTGCTATTAATAATATCATATTATTTAACTTGCAAAGTTTTTATAATTTGCGGCAGAGCTTTTTTACCCGCCTCCTCTCCGGCTTGAATAAATCTGCTTATATCCTGGAATCTAAAACTATCCATTGCGCCTCTTAAATCCGGTTTTAATAAAATTAAATTTTTATTATCGGCTAAATTCAATTTATATTTAACCGCTAAAGTCCGAATAATTTCATATGACTGAAGAAGAGTGGAAACAATATTTGGATTTTTCATTTCTAAATTCCTTTTTATAACTAAATCAACACCAATTATAATATCCATTCCTTTTCTTTTTAAAACATCCGTCGGCGTAGGATTAACTACTCCCCCATCTATATAATAATCTTTTTTAATTTTAACTGGCGGGAAAATGCCTGGCACAGCCGAACTGGCCTGCACGGCATCAGCGACTAAACCTTGGGTAAAAATTTCCTCTTCGCCAGTTTCTAAATTTGTAGCCACAACATAAACTGGTATTTTGAAATCCTTAAAAGTGGCGTTATTATATACGTCATTAAAAAATTTCTTTACTTTTACGCCCTTTATCACAGATTGGCGGGAAAAATTAAAATCTAAAATCTGAAATAAATTTCTTTTGCGAGAATATTTTAAAGCGATTTTTTCTATTTCATCAATAGTATAGCCTAAAGAATAAGCTGAAGCGATAGCCGCGCCCATGCTTACGCCGGCGATGGCGTCAATTTTTATGCCCGCATTTTCCAAAGCCTTTAATACCCCGAGATGAGCCAACCCTCTGGCTCCGCCGCCGCCTAAAGCAAGACCAATTTTTTTATTTTTATTCATTATTTTTATATCGATTCTTTATAATTGAAATTATCCATGGCCAATGAAGAATAATATGTAAGATAATAAAAATAATAAATATAACTCCAGCCCAATTATGGATATTTATATAAGTATTTTTTGTGATTCCAAAAAATTCTTGATAACCTCCGCGCCTAACGCCGTCAGGTAAAAAGAAAAAAATGATTAAGCCAGTTTTAGCTACTACTAGAAAACATAAGGCAGATAAAAAATCTATTAAAATATTAAATTGATTTTTTTTCATATATTTATTTTTTAAACACCTCTTATTTTAAAAGCTGTGACTAATTTTTCTATGGCTAAAATATAGGCGGCTGAACGCATATCTATCTTATATTTTTCAGAATATTCATAAACAAGATCGGCGGCGGAATTTATTTTTGTTGACAATCTTTCATTCACTTTATCTAAATCCCAATAAAAATGACGGATATTTTGCACCCATTCAAAATATGAAACAATGACCCCGCCGGAATTAGCTAAAACGTCGGGAATAATTATTTTTCCTTTTTTATTTAAAATCTCGTCGGCTTTAAAATCTATCGGGCCGTTAGCCAACTCCATTATCAACTCGGCTGATATTTTTTCAGCGTTATTCTCGGTGATAACATTTTCAATGGCTGCCGGAACTAAAATTTCTACCGGCAATTCCAATAATTCTTTATTAGAAATATTTTTTCCTCCGGAGAAATTAATTACGCTGCCAGTAGTATTTCTGTGCTCAATTACTTTTTTTATATCTAAGCCATCATCGTTATATACTCCGCCTTCAAAATCGGAAACCGCAACAATATTATATCCATTTTCAGCCGCGATGCGAGAAAAATTCATGCCCACATTTCCAAAACCCTGCACAGCTATTCTAATTTTTCTATCATTAAATTTTAATTTTTTAATTATATTTTCTAAAACAAAAAATCCGCCACGACCCGTTGCTTCTTCACGACCTAAAGATCCGCCGATTTCAATAGGCTTACCGGTTACTACCGCCGGTTCGTTATATCCTTTTAGGCTGCTATATTCATCCATCATCCAGGCCATAACTTGGGCGTTAGTGTTTATGTCCGGCGCAGGAATATCTTTATTCGGTCCGATAAAATCGGACATAACACGCATATAACCCCTGGTCAATCTTTCTAATTCGCCATAGCTTAATTCTTTCGGATTGACAGTAATACCGCCTTTAGCTCCACCATAAGGTATATCAGCAACTGAGCATTTAATCGTCATCCAAAACGCTAAAGACTGGACTTCATCTTCATCGACTTGAGGATGATAACGAAGCCCGCCCTTAAAAGGGCCGCGAATATTATTATGTTGGACTCGATAAGCTGGAAAAATTTTTAAACTGCCGTCATCCATTTTTACCGGCACCGATGCCTGAATAACTCTTTTCGGTGTTTTTAAAATTTCCATTTCATGGCAGGCAAAGCCAACTTTATTTTCGCAAATAGGCTCATCGCAACTATTATTTATTTTTTTAATAACCTCGCAAGCTTTTTCTAGTTGGTTTAAACAGGCCTGGTAATTATTGGACATAATTTTAATAATGAAGTTTATAAGTTCCGAGGCTAGGATTCGAACCTAGATTACCAGGGCCAGAACCTGGCGTCTTACCATTGGACGACCTCGGAATATTATCAATCAATTTACAATTTTTCCGCCAAAAGTTTTCAGCAAATTATCAATCATATTGCCTTGCTCGCCCTGCTCAGGTTCTTTTTTTATAACTAGCGGCTCTTCGGAAACTAATTTGCTAGCCGCTACTTCTAAATTCTCATCAACCACGGCTTCAACCATAATCGGCTTTCCATAAACCTGGTTTAAAACTTTTTCTATAATATTTTTTATGGCCGTCTCGCTAACGCGGTCTTTATGAAATTTATATTTGAAAGCCAAACAAAGCTGATTATCGTTTAACCCACGCGGCTGACAAACGCGTAAAATAAAAGATAAAGAATGATTATACTGCTTAACTTTAGCTAAAACTTCATTCCATTTTTCCTGAATCTGATTATCGGTTAAATTTATCGGCTCTCCAGTATCTGCTATTTTTTTTTCTTCAATCTTAGATGCGGCCGAAGTATTTTTAACAGCATTAAATTTTGACCCGCCGGTAAAGCGCGAATTAACTCCAAGAGTACTTCTAGATACAGTGGCAGCTGTACAAATCTCAGCGATAGCCATTTCTAAAGATAACTGCTGAATAAAATCATTTTTTAATTCAACCGAAACTTTTATGAATTTTTCTAAAAATTTAAGAACCTGCTCAACGGTTAAATCTTGCGCTAATTTATTTATTTTTAATTCAAATGTTTCCCCTAGCTCAAGCGACAATTTATTAACTAACCCCGGACTGATTTTCATAAGCATAAGCTTGCGTAAAATTTCTATCGTATCGTTAACAAATATTTTTAAATCCACGCCATCGTCCATTAATTTATTTACCAATCTTATACCGCCGGCCGCATCTTTCTTAATTAAAAATTCTAATAAATTTATAACTTCATTCAAATCTGAACGTGGGATAACGAGGTCAGCTTCTTCTTTAGTTATGGTTGCCCCGCCTATAGCGATAATCTGGCCTAATAGGCTTTCGGCGTCTCGCATATGACCGTCAGAGTGTCTAGCAATAGCTTCTAAAATATCTTTTTCAATTTTTATTTTTTCTGCCTGCACTATATAAGTTAATTTTCTGACTGCATCATTAACGCTGATTCTTTTAAAATCAAAACGCTGGCAGCGCGATATAATAGTAGCCGGAACTTTATGCGCTTCGGTCGTACATAAAATAAAAACTACTGTCGCCGGCGGTTCTTCTATAACTTTTAATAAAGCATTAAAAGCCTGAGTTGACAGCATATGCACTTCATCAATGATAAAAACTTTATATTTAGAACGAGATGGGGCTACGCGGGCGCTAGCTATTATATTATCGCGGACATTATCCACGCCGGTATTTGAAGCTGCGTCAATTTCAATAATATCCAAAGCCCGACCATCAGTAATCTCTTTACAGCTTAAACATTGGTTGCAAGGATCTGATGAATCCTTTTTTCTTTTCGCGCAATTTATGGATTTAGCAAAAACTCTGGCTAAAGTCGTTTTGCCAACCGCGCGCGGGCCGCAAAAAAGATAAGCATGGGCAATTTTATTAGTCTTAATTTCCTGCTCTAAAGTTACTTTTATATGATTTTGACCGACCACTTCTGTAAAATTTTGCGGTCGATATTTTCGGTATAAAGTAGACATGATTATATATTAACGCATTTAGCTTAAATATCAAGTTTCCCTTAAATTCTACAATAAAAAATTTTCAATTGCCAATTATCAATTTCCAATGAATTTTCAATATTAAAATTATCAATTGAAAATTAAAACATTAAATCATTGTTTGAAAATTGAGAATTGAAAATTGAAAATTAAAAAATAATAAACAAATTAATTATCAGTTATTTAATTAATAGTTAAATTATTCCGTTTTTCTAACAATATTCTCTACCGCTGCCCATTTTGAATCGCCATTTTTCGGAACAAGTATAACGATTTCATCACCGCTCTCGCCTTTATAGTAAGTAACGCTGGCAGTTAAAAGACGCCATTTTTTACCGTCGGCCAAAGCGATATATTCACCACTGGCAGTTCGTTCTAAAGCTCCGACTACGCGAGCTCTTTCAATCGGCCCAATTTGCTTATAAACAAAAGTGCCGGTAGCTGTAATGGTCAGCTTTAAAATATCGCCTTCTACTAATTTTGACTTTGAAGCATAATTAGCCGGCACGCTGTATTGTTTGCCGTCCGGGCCAATCATATTTTCTCCGTCAAAAACACCTTCAATAATTCTACTTTCACCTAGATTCTCTTCATCTGTTTCAAAACTTTCATCGCTCATCTGAGCGATGCTAATTGAAGCCTCGTCTTCCGGCGATAAACTCCCGGACAAAAGCTGAATTAAGCGCTCGCTATTCTCTTTTATGTTTTGCAAGAGCTTTTTGGTTAAAATTATTTTTGATTTTGGTATATTGACAATTTCATCTTTGCCGGCCTTTTTAGAGGAATCGATGTTTAAATATTCTTTATCAGCCTGCAAAGCCAAATCGTCATTATTTATATTTTTGTTTTGTTTTGGCATATATTTTTGTTTTAAGTTTTAAATTATACTAATTTTAACTAAAAAAACCGATTTTGTAAAGTTATTATAAACTTTTCGCCCGATTCATAATCTCAGCTTCAATTATATTTCTATCCTGGCCGTATTTCATCCTGGAAAGAGATTTTATCTTAGCCGCTAATCCTTCCTGTTTCATGCCCGGCAACGGCCAAATAGTAGACATGGAAAATGGACGCGACGCCGTATTATCAATAAGCAATTTAACATAAGCAGTAAATTTTTCTATATTAATCAAATCATACTGATTAAAAACCGGCGCGAATTCCTTAGCCATAGTTTCCGCGTCTTCGGAACCGATTTTAAATAATAGCCAAGTGCCGACATTGCCGAACACGGCATTTTTTATAGAAGTGTCCTGCCCTTTAACTAACTGCCCTAAATACTGATGAGCGATTATTAAATTTAAATTGTATTTTCTGGCTTCACTCAAAATAGAATTTATAGAATCAGTAGTAAAATTTTGAAACTCATCAATATATAAATAAAAATCCGCTCTTTTTTCGGTTGGCTGATCAGTTCGAGACAAAGCTGACATTAAAATTTTACCTACTAAAATCATGCCTAAAAGATGGGCATTCATTTCACCAATCAAGCCTTTCGATAAATCAACCAATAAAATCTTTTTTGTATCCATAACATCGCGCAGATTAAAAGAACTTTTTTGTTGTGCAATAATTGGCCGCATAGTGTCATTAGAAATAAACGAAGTCAATTTAGAAGTAATATACGGCACAACATTGGCCAAAGCCGCTTCGCCGCCGGCTTTTTCCGCTTCTTTTCGCCAAAAATCAACCACGGTCGGATCCTGGCATCTAGCCAATTTCATGCGCCTAAATTCAGGATCAGCTAAAACTTTCGGTATTTCCATTAAAGTTGAGCCGCTCGATGGATCAGACATAACTAAAAGCATGGCATTTCTCATATATTGTTCAAAGATCGGGCCGCCGGTTGCTTTTAAATCATATAATTTATCAAAAATCTTTATCATTTCATTAATAACAAAAGTTTTTTGTTCCGGATAACGCGAATCAAATTCCAAAAGATTTAAAGCTAGAGGACGTTCAATATCGGCCGGAGCGAACAGAATAACATCATTAGCGCGTTCGGGTGGGATACGTTGCATAATATCGGCGATTAAATCACCATGCGGATCAATAACGCAAACTCCTTCACCATTAATAATATCCTGAATAGCCATGGAAGCTAAAAGCACGGATTTGCCCACGCCTGATTTACCGATAACATAAGTATGGCGGCGGCGATCTTCGCGTTTCATTTTAATTTCCGTCATAATGCCGCGATAAATATTTTTTCCTAAAATTATTCCTTCGTCTGGGATATTAGACGGCGCCGCCGAATATTTTGCCATCAGCCATTGGATGTTTGGGGTTTCCGCTCCCGATAGCGGCGGATGGTATAGGCTGGCCATTTCTTCAGTATTTAAAATAAAGCTCATGCTCGGTTTAAAACGTCTATAAATAAAATCTTTAATTAAAAATTTTTGAATATATTTATTATAAAAAGGAATTTTATTATTAAATATGTTGCCATATTGATAATAATTATATTGGCTAAAAACGCCGATCATATTATTAAGAAAAACTTTAGCGCGCGGGCTATCTTTAGCGCTAGCAAGCAATCTTATATTTACATCCAAGCCGGCTTTAGAATTTTTTTCTTCGATTAACTTTAAAACTTCCTGCTCCATAGCCGTTAAACGATTTTCTTTTTCCGGCTTAGAAATTTCATTTTTCGGTTTAGCAGCAGAGATTAAATCGCCAAGCGACATTAAAGCTTTGGCAAATATATTTGTTCTTAAAGCGTCGGATAATTTTTTACCCTGATGAACAGTAGAAACCACTCTATTGACTTTATTGTGCCAGCCGGGCTTTGAACTTCTAACTACATATTGTATGGCTATGCTTTCGCCTTCTTCTAATTTAGACATTGCATTAACTAAAGAATTCAAAGGATCAGCCTCCATTTTATTATAAGTTTTTAAAGGAAAAATAAAATCTCGTTTGGTTTTAATAAAGCCGGCCACAGTTTGGCCGCGAGGATTAAAAATATTATAATCAGAGACTTCTTCTAAAACCGCTTCTGGATAAAAAGCGTGAATCTGCTGCTCGACATATCGACCCATAGAGCTTGGCGCTACAACATAAAAAGAAATAAACTTATGATCAGCTACAATTTCAAAGGAAAAATGGTCATTTCTTCCTAAAAGCCAAGAAAAATTTTTATACCAGACCTGCGCCTTTAAGCCGCCGATGGCTTTAAAAATAGTCTCGCCGCGAGCTATATCTTCGCGCAAACGCTGCAAATAATTTTGAGTGCTGCTAGGCTGCTGTTTTTCTTCTGGCTTTTCTTTGGGAACGCGCAGCAAATATATAGTATGATTATGATATTTTGAATTTAAAGCAAAAAATAATATTATCTTTCTTATTAAAAAAAGAAAAATAACAAATAAAATAATAGATAAAAGATAAATCAGCCAACCGTCAATATTAACGCTTAAGCTAACATCGCTAACCACTTGAGTATTTTGCTGCTGCAAACCGTAATCCATAAACAAAATAATTTTTAATTTTTAAATATTAAAAATTTTATATTTAAAAATTAAATATAATACTTATTTATAATATTGTCCCTTTATTTTTACAACTTCGTCTGCCTTGATTTTCGCTTCTTGTTCCAAAAAATATTTATTAATTCCAGGGATTAAAGACAACCATTTTTTTATCAATCTTATAATTTCCCCAATATTGATCTTAGCCTTAACTAATAATTGATTTATCTTCCCGGCTGTTTCTTCGCCGGTTTTTTTAAATTCCGCTTTTTTCTCCGGCGTTAAATTTAAATATATTTCTTCTAAATCTTTAGCTAAAATGTTTTCAATCTGCTTCTGCCTTTTCGCTGCTGGAGCAACCATAATAGCAGCCTGACCGACGGCAGGCGTTTTAGCATTTAATTCGGTTAAATCAATTTTATTAGCTACATCTTCTTTAATTTTTTCAAAATGGCTGGTTTTTTCTTTTTCGGTCGCATGCTCTAATTTATGTTTTAAGCTTTCTTTATTCAATGGTTTCTCGCTCAAAGAAAAATTTTTCTCCGCGCTAATTTCCGATTTAATATCTGGCATATAACAAAAAATTACTATAGTTAAAAGTTCTTATATTATAACATAAAAATTGCCACAATAAAAATACTTTGTTGAATTAAGGCAAATATGTTATAATTTATATAATTACTAATTTATTTAAAAACATGCCAAACTTTAAAAAGATTTCTAAAAATATCCAACGTGTTGTAATCGACAATCCTAAAAAAAATTCTCAACTAAATTGGATTAATATTAATAACGCTGGAAAAACAGAGATAGAATATCTAAGAAAAAATTTTAATTTCAAATTATCTCATCTAAGAGCTTCTTCGGCAAAAGCAAATTCGCAAAGACCAATAATAACAAGGGAAGAAAATTATGTTTTTATAATTTTACATTTTCCTATCTCGCCGGTTAAAGATATCGATAACGGCAGAATCAAAGCGGCAGAAATAGAATTTTTTATTGGGCACGGATTTTTAGTTACAATACCTAGCGCAAAAATTGGACCGCTTGATGAACTTTTTAATCTCTGTAAAAAAGATAGCCGATCATTTTTATCTTTTGAGCTGGAATCTTCAGCTATTTTACTTTACGAAATTCTAAAAAAACTTCTTGAATATAGCTATTTAACTTTAGACGAAAATAGCTTGGCTATTAGCCGCGCTGAACAAATAATTTTTGACGAAGACCAAAAAAAATCAGCCGGTTTGATTTTAAATTTGCGCCATAATCTGATTAATATGAGAAAAATAATGCAAAATCATAAAAATATTATGAAACATTTGATGTTGATGGAAAGTCGAATCATCCCGCCTGAATATCTAAAAAAATATTATGGAGAATTGATAGAACAAACTAAAACATTCTGGGAAACTTTAGAAAATCAAAGGGAGATGGTAGAGGTTCTCCATGATTCTTACGAATCTCTTTCTAATTATCGTTTAAACAACGCCATGAAAACTTTAACTATTTTTTATGTAACCTTTTCTTCTATGGCATTAGTGGCAGCCATTTTTAGCATTAAAACAGAATATGGAATGCCATTTCTAAAATACTCTAATAATTTCTGGGTGGTTGTTCTTATCATGGGCATAGTTGGTTTAGCCATGTTATTGTTATTTAAAAAGAAAAAGTGGATGTAATTTATATTATGTTAGAAAATTTATTAATTCTTGTTGTTTCTTTATTTTTTATTGTAAAAGGGGCAACATTAGCGACAAAATATTCAGTTTTTTTAGCTGAAAGTTGTCGATTATCAAAATATACAATTGGTTTTATTATCGTCGCCGTAATTTCTATTTTGCCGGAAACATTTATTTCTATTAACTCAGTTTTAGAGGGCGACCCTTCGCTCGGCTTAGGAACTTTATTCGGCTCTAATATCGCTGATCTTACTTTAGTTTTTGCTATTATAATATTTTTCGCGGGCAGGGGCATAAAAATACAAAGCTCTATATCAAAAAATAATATAATTTTTTCGTTAATTCTTCTTGTGCCGATTATTTTAGGGCTTAACGGCCATTTTTCTCGCCCAGAAGGATTAGCTTTAATTATTATTGGTTCAATTTTTTATTTTCTCGCCTTAAAAAATGATACTGGTTGTTCACCAATAAAAAATAGCGAGGGAAAACGTTTAAAGAATTTTATTTTTCTGCTTTTTAGTATGGCGATATTGTTGCTTGCATCACACTTTACAGTTGTATCAGCTATGAATTTAGCTCATGGTTTAGGAGTTAAACCAATTTTGATAGGATTATTTATAATTGGTTTGGGCACAATTATGCCGGAACTTCTTTTTTCTTTAAAAGCTGTTAAAAAAAATCACGACTCTTTAGCTATAGGCGATCTCTTAGGGACTGTTTTAGCCGACGCAACTATAGTAATCGGCATTTTAGCCTTATTAAGCCCTTTCTCTTTCCCTAAAAAAATTATTTATGTTACTGGCTCGTTTATGGTTTTAGCCTCTTGTTTACTTGTTTATTTTATGCACACCGGCAGAGTTATATCAAAAAAAGAAGGCAAATTATTATTTTTGTTCTGGGTGACTTTTATTTTAGTAGAACTTATAGTTAATAAATAAATATTTAATATAAAAAACGAAGATCTCGTCTTCGTTTTTTATATTGCTTAATTTTATTTTAAAACCTGTTTTATTTCTTTTAAACTCTTTACTTTAATCAACTCTTTTCTTAACTCGCTAGCATTTGCTAAACCGCTAACATACCAACATAAATGTTTTCGCATTTCTATTATACCGGTTTTACCTTTTAATTTTTCCGCCAATCTGGCATGCTTTAACATTATTTTAAATATTTCTTCTTTACTTTTGACTTTTAACTTTTGACTTTTAACTTCCTGAAATATCCACGGTCTTCCTAAAGCGGCCTGGCCGATGCCGATTCCGTCGGCGCCAGTTTTTTTAAGAAGTTCGCCCGCGCTTTTTTTATCTTTAACTCCCCCGTTAGCTAATAATATCCCCCTAACTAATTTACGAGCCTGTTTAATTATTTTCCAATTAACTTCTCCGGCATTGCCTTGAGCCGCGGTCCGACCATGTATCATTACGGCTTTAATATCTAAATCTTTAACCGCGCGTAAAAATTTTAAAGTATCAGTCTCCCCTACTTTAGCCCGAATTTTTATGGATACGGGTAAATTAGTATTTTTTATAACCGCTTCGATAATCTCTCGAGATAATTTTAAATTATTCATTAAAATCGCGCCGGCTCCCTGCTTAGCTACTTTTTTAACCGGACAGCCAAAATTTATATCAATGCCGTCGGGTTTTACTTTTTTTGTTATAAATTTAGCCGCTATAGCAAAATGTTCAGGTTTACTGCCAAAAAGTTGAATTACATATGGCCGTTCCATTTTACTAAATTTCATTAATTCCAAAGTTTTTTTAGAATTATAAGCAATGGCCGTAGCGCTTATCATTTCACTATAAACTATATCCGCGCCGAATTTCTTGCACATTTGCCGAAAAGCCGAATCCGCCACTCCGGCCATGGGCGCTAAAGCGTAAATCGGTTTAGATAATTTTTTATAAAAATTTTTCATAATTGACATTATAATTCAAATATAATAACATAATTTAAAGCTCATTACAAAAAACAGAAAAATCTGAAAAAATATTATAGGAGGAAAATATTTTATGGATGAATCGAATTATATTAGATTTTTATTGTTGGCGATGGAAAAAAAACATTCCTTAATATTAGCTACGCAACCAACAAGCATCGTTAAATTCGACACGGAAAAAGCTAAAATATTAATGGATAAAAAAGAAGTTAATGGCTTTAAAGTCGGTGATATTGTGAATATTAAAAGCCTAGACTATTATGGCTTAAATTCATGCCATTCACTATACGCTGACACTTTTTCAGAAATTTCAACGGCCGGTAAAGATTATCGTATTCTGGCTTTCGTCAGAGTGAAGGGCAAAATTATTTCCAGCAATGTCTCCATAAGAGATAACTTTTGTATTTTAGCTGAATACCCTTCAGCTAAAATCGTCAAAGAAACTCAAAATGGCAATGGCGAAGAAATATTACTCTTCTGGGCCGGCGGCTTGGAAATTTGGAACAAATAAATCTCGCTAATCAAAAAGCGTCGTTTTATAACGACGCCTTTTTTATTTTAAATTATTTTTTACTAATTCTCTGTCCGTCTTTTGTGTCCTCTACTATATAACCTAGTTTTTCAATTTCATCGCGCAAGCGATCGGATTCTTTAAAATCTTTATTTTTACGAGCAATATTACGTTTATTAATTAAATTTTTAATCTCCAAACTTAAATTTTTAGTATACTCATCTAATAATAAAGTTGTCGTTGTTGAGCTGGATGATGATGTTGTGCTAGTTGTTGTTGAACTAATAAAAGTTGTATTAGTTGTTGTTGAAATTATTTTTTTACTAAAATTCAGACCTAAAACTTTATCAAAATCTAAAACTGTAGCTAATTTTTTTTTATTGTTAATTTTTGATTTTAATACTTCCTGAACAATAGCCAAAGCTTGCGGCATATTTAAATCATCATTCATCGCTTCTAAAAATTTCTTTTTATATTCTTGATTAATTTCTTCTTGTCCTTCGCTTAACTCTCTAATTTGATTATATAAATGCTTTAATCCTTCCTCAGCCGCTTCTAACGCCTCCCAGGTAAAATTCATTACCTTACCATAACCGGTTTGCAAACATAAAAATCTATAAGCCAATGGATTAATACCTTTAGCTTCTAAATCCTTTATCGTATAAAAATTATTAAACCTTTTTCCCATTCTCTGGCCATCGACTAAAAGATGCTCATTATGCAACCAATAATTTACCGGTTTAGCGCATTGATAACCGATTACGCTTTGATGTATTTCGTTTTCATGATGAGGAAATTTTAAATCTATGCCGCCGGTATGAATATCAAAAGGCATTTTAAGTTCAGCCTCGCCCATGGCTGAACATTCTATATGCCAACCTGGCCGACCTGGCAAATTTTCGCCGTCCAATTCAAAATCCCATGACGGTTCGCCCTCTTTTTCTCCTTTCCATAAAACAAAATCCTGTACACTGTCTTTTTCATATTCATCATTATCAATTCTGGCGTCCGATTTTAATTTTGAAACATCAAGATCAACTAATAAACCGTATTTATATTTTTTACTATATTTCACTACGTCAAAATAAACCGAACCGTCTTTTATATAAGCATAACCTTGAGAAAAAATATTTTTAACTAGATCTTGCATTTTATTGATATATTTTATATCCGCGGCATGAGTGATAAAATCTGGCTTAGCTATGTTTATTTTTTCCAAATCTTGCCAAAAATATTTTTCAAATTCAGAAGTAAACTTTTTTAAAGCTTCAGCCGGAGTTAAATCCGGATATTTAATCTTTGAATCTCTGATCGTTTTATCATCAACATCAGTAATATTCATTACCCAATTTACAAAATTTTGGCCATAATTATACCTTAAAGTGCGAACCAATAAATCAGCAAAAACATACGAACGCAGATTACCAATATGCGCGTAATTATAAACGGTCGGTCCGCAAGTATATAAACCAACCCTGTCTTTTTTAACAGGAATAAATTCCTCTTTTTTGCGAGTTAAAGAGTTATAGAAATATATTTTATTCATAACTTAATAATAGCTAAAAAAATAACTTAAATCAAATATAAAAACAGACAAACCTTTTAGCCTGTCTGTTTTTTATATTAATTTTATATTATATATACTTCTCCGGATCAACAGCTGTGCCATTTATTAAAACTTCAAAATGCAAATGCGCGCCGTTGGAATATGCTCCGGCTCCGTTTGTGCCTGGTGTGCCGCCCGATAAACCGATAACATCATTTTTTTTAACCACATCGCCAACTTTAACATCAATATCCGATAAGTGAGCGTATCTTGTAACCATGCCTGAAAGATGCATAATAGCCACATAGCTAGCTTGACTAGTCAAACCCCCATTGACCACTTCTATAACCGTACCGTCAGCCGCAGCCTTTACTTTAGTGCCTTGATCAACGGCTATATCAATGCCTGTATGTTGACCCAAAGTATCTTTATAAGGATAACTTGAATCATGAAAATCATAAGTTATTTTACCGCTGACCGGTTTGATTAATTTTATGGCAGAATTATTTGAATTATCATGTTCATCATCTTTATCGCTAGAAGTTCCGGTGGCTATGGTAAAAGTATAACTATCAGTGGGGTCGCCGCTGGCTGTAGCGCTTACTTTAGAATTTTTTCCTTGAGCCTGAAAATCGCTAAAATATATACTGATATTTTTATCAGCTACTTCGTCATTAGTTTTTACATGAACATCAAAAATAGCTTCTTCACCGACTTTAAGTGTGTAGCCGCTTAAACTAATTTTATTAGCTCCGGCTACCGGTTTGCTAAGCGTGCTACCGACTTTTTTCTGCGTATCGCGATTAACAACTCTCAAATTGCTATAACCTAAACTATAAGTTAATTCTTTATCATCAGAATTTATTGTAATTGATTGCAATTTTAAATCCTCGGAACCGGAATTTTTAACTTTAAAAGCGGCTATAACATTATCATCTTCACCTTTTACAACAAACCCATCGGTTATTTTGGTAATTTCCGCGCTAACCAAGCCAAAAGTCGCCTTATGGCTATTAACATTTAAATTTTTAACCGAGGCTGGTATTAAAGAAACGCTGTTAACCGCTTTTATATCGCTGATAGCTAATTGTATAGCTGAAGCCTTAACATCGGTTTCCGTATCAGCATAAACTTTTATTTCAGCCCTAGAACCGGCTTTTAAGGTGTATTTAAAACCGCTAATTTCTAAATCATTGCCGTAAGGCGTTTTAATGGTCTTTATTTTAGATGAACCAATATAAAATCTTAAGTTGCTAAATCCATTATCATAAGAAGCGATGCCCGAACTATCGCTGCCGGTAGTAAAATTTAAACCGGTTATCTTAGTGTCGCCGCCAGCAGCTCCCTCTATAATAAAGCTGGCAATTTTTATATTCTTTTGTCCTTTAGTAAAAGCTTGGTCTCCTAAATCATTATTAGGATAGAGATAAACATTAGATTGGCTAACAGCTAATTTATAGCCGGAAACATTAATTTGATTTGAATAAAAAGGACTTAACCCCGACCTATAGACAAACTCTTTTAATATAATTTTATAATATCCGCCGTTAGGCGCTTTATCAGAAATTTCCGTAACTAAAGCTATGGTTAAATTTTGTTTGGGTTTTAATTCAATGCCGCTAAAATCTACATAAGCCAAGCCATTATTAAATTTCTCTCCATTAAAATATCCAAGCACTTCGCCGGTATTATAGTTTACTAAATAAACAGTTTCGCTTAAAGCCGGCATAGAACTGTTTTTATCTAAAGCAAAAGTCAAACGGCTTAAAGTTATTTTTTGGTTATTATTTCTTATCTCAAAATTACCGATAATACTGCCTGTTTGCTGCATAAAAACTTTATTATTAGCTTTTAAATCTTTGCTAATAACGCTGATTGCCTCTCTTTTTAGAGTAATCACTTCGTCAAGGTTTGTTATGCCAACAAATAAATTAAAATCGCCAAGCGAGCTTCCGACTTTAGCAGAAACTAAATTAAAATTAACCGTGTTAGCGTCGCCGTCTAAAATATCAGCTATAATCGAAAAAGTTTCACCATCACCTTTCTTAATTTTATAATTATTTAATTTAAAAATTAATTCTCTGTCAGAATTCATCACCGCGGTTGTGGAAATAATTTCTCCGGATCTATTTTTTAATTTGAAATTATTTAAACTAGCGGCGCCGGCCGTACCTAAATTAGCAAATTTCAATTCTTTTACAAAAACATTAGCCTTGCCCGAAGTTTCTAAAAAATTAAATCTGCCGATATTTTTTTCTGTGGTTCCGATAACAGCTTGATTGTTGGTGATATTTAAACTTTGTTCGCTAGCCGAAACTTTTTCTAAAACTGCGCCACCGTAAATAAATTTAAAAATTTCTCCGGTTAAAGGAAACGCGCCAATAACTTTAGCCCCGACTATATCGGACGGCTGGTTAATTGCAATCTGAAAAGTATGGTTAATAATATTAGCTGAGGTATCATTTAAATTAACATAAACTTTAATTTTTTTAACGCCGCTGCCATTAATAATAATTGGCTGGTCATTAAAATTAAAAGTAGCCTGCTTATCGTTAGGATAAGCAAAAACTGGATATTGTATATCGCTTTCATCAGTTAAATAAATTTCTTTAATTATATCGTTATTAAAAACGCCTTCTAATTTTAAAATTAATTTTTTGATTTCTATGGTCTGACCCATAGATTTAAAATCAAAAACAGCCACTAAATTATCTTGAGTGTTAGTAACTAAATAACCAGATTTCGGACTTAAAGAATTTAGAGAAATTGATAATTGATTATTGCTATAATCAACCGCGCCTGCGACTTTAAAATCAACAGTTTTATATTCATCCAAATCAATCTGAGAAATAGTAACAACTTCCGACCATTTAAATCCTGAATTATTAAATTGCTGCTCAGATTCAATCAAAGCTTTTTGGCCGTTAGAAATATAATAAACAACCGGGCTCACGCTAGATTTAACCAATCTAACGTTTGGCCATTTATCTAATTCTGTTTGGCTAATAACTTTTATATTATCCCAGTTATTTCCATAAGATAAAAAAGCCTTAGCGCTTACATAAGCTTTTTTTAATCCGCGCCCATGATCTAAATAATATATGGTTGAACTATTAGCGGTTTTAACCTGTTTTATATTAGTATCAACGCCATAAGTTGCATTAGCATTTTGAGCATTTATAGCTAAATAACTAATAAAAATAATACCAATTGCTGAAATTAAAATTTTAACCATTAAAGCAACGGCTAAAACCCTATATTTTTTTGATTGTTTAAATCGGCCAATAAAATTTTTGGCTAATTTTAGAGTATTTAACATAAATATAATTAATAAATTTTATTAATTTATTACTATATCATATTTATAATATTCTGTCAAGAAAAACAAAAACCCCTTATAAAGGGGCATGTTAAGCTTTATTTGTCAAATATTTATATTAACTTAAACCTATATCATCAATCACAACCATTTTTCTATCATCTAAAATACCATATAAAAATATATCGGTTATATCACGGCGATATTTAAATTCATGCATATCAAAAACAGTAAAATTAATTTCTTTGCCTAATTCAACTTCTAACTCTTTAATTAATTTAGCTAATTTAACTTTATTAACCTTGCCGACAATTAATAAATCAATTAAAGTATTGGGATTATTAATAAAAATGCCGGTTAAAATTAATAATTTTATTTTGCCGATAGATTTTAATTTCTTAACAAAATCTTTTTCGTATAAAACCTGCGCTTTTACGATTAAAGCTTTTATTTCATTAAATAAAACGAAATTAGGATTGGCGCGAAAATATTTTTTTTCCTGTCCGCTGGCGGTCACCTTTTTAGATTTTACCTCTTGTTCGTCAACTTTCATGTCTGATGTTAAAATACCGAATTTTTCTAAATTATCCAATTCTCTGCTGACAGAATTAAGCTGCAACTTTAAATCACGGGATAATTGCCTAATGTAAAATTTATCCGTCGGATTAAGAAGAAATAACTTTAATATTTTAACTCTAGCCTTAGAGCCGAACAATTTTTCTAGCATATATTATAAAATTGATAAAAATTCCCTTTTCTCTAAATTTATTGTATAATAAACTTATCATTTAGTCAAAACTAGCAATAGTTTAATTTTTGTTTATTTATGAATTATAAAATAGCCCAATTTATTTTAACGCCCGGCCAAAGAAACGAATTAATGCATGAAATTTATATTGCTCAACCAGACGCCACTAAAGAAGCTTTGGCTGGAAAAATTTTTGCTTTAATCGAAATTGAATCAAGAAAAACCGATAGCCTAAAAATTATTAATTTTTTAATTAACACTCTTAGCCATAGTTATTACCAAAATGAAAAAATGATCTTACGCGAACGAGTTTCTAGTATAAAAATAGAACATATTTTTGAATCTGCTCTGGCTAAAACTAATAAAAAACTAGGCGAATTCTTACAAAGCGAAAAAATAAAATTAAACCCCGAATCGGTAAATATCACTATCGGCGTTATTTATAATGACAGTTTGCATTTTTCTAACTTAGGCAAAAATAAAGCTTTATTAATTTATAAAAATAAATCCGAAGAAAACGCCAAGCACAAATTAATTGACATAACCGAACAAACCGAAAAAGGCGAAATGAAAAAACCTTTAAGCTCAGCTAAGCTATTTTCTAACGTAGTAAGCGGAGCCATACCGCGCAGCGGCTATTTCATTTTTACTAATGAAACTTTTACTGAATATTTATCGGCTAAGCAAATCGCCAATATTATTACTACTCTGCCTCCAGCTAGCGCTGCCGAACAAATTAAAAATACCTTAAGTAAAATTAACGCTTATGTGCCATTTTTAGGCATTATTATAAAAAACACGACCGGATTAGAAGTCAAAGAAATGAAAATAAAAAAACCTCTAGCTTCTACAAGCGCTTCAATCGAAAATTTAATAGCTACCGAAGAGCAAACGGAAAAATTATTAACTCCTTCTGGATTAGTTAGCGCAAAAAAATGGACATCGGCTTTAAGCGGCTTAGCCGGACGAATAACCTCTAAACAAACGGAAAAAATCGGCGAAAAAACATTTTTGCTAAAAGATAAAATTTTCTCTGGCAGAAAAATCAGCCGATTCTCAATTAAAAAAATCTTTGGTTTTTTAAAAAATTATACTGTCTGGATAATCAGCCTTTTTATTCATCTTTTTAAAATATTAACCGATAGGCAAAAAATGGCTGAAGCATTAAAACAGCTCGCTCAAAATACAAAAAATTTATATTTAACCGCTAAAAATAATTTAATAAAACTATTTTTCTGGTATAAAAACCTTAATAAAACAAATAAAATTTTATTGTCAGCTGTTTTAATTTGTTTGTTAATTTTTTCTGCTAATTTAATTTGGCAAGGGGTAAAAAATAATCAAACCAAAAATCAAGCCGCGATTAATGATTTAATAGCTGCGATTAATCAAAAGCAAAATCAAATTGACGCTAGCTTATTATATAGTAATGAAACCGGCGCCAAAAAACTGCTCGAAGAAATTAAGCCTCTAATCGAGCAATTGCCGCAAAAAACTCAAGATCAAAAAGATCAATATAATAATATTATGGCTAAACATCGGGTGCAAACAGAAAAAATAAGCCGCGTTATAAGAGTTAACCCGATCGAAATTGCTAATTTGATTAATCTAAACGCTAACGCTAAGCCAACTAATATTATTATAGCTCAAGGAAAAATATTCGCGGCTGATGCAGCGCAAAAAAGCATTTATAATGTTGATACGAAAAGCAATCTGACCACGGCCATAAGTTTAGCCGATCAAAATATAAGCCGTCTTGATTTTCCGAGCGTTGATAAAAATAACAATATATCTTATTTTAATTCTAATAATATTATTATTTTTGACGCTAAAACAGAAAAAATATCTTCTTTAGAAATTGATTATTCGGCCAAACCGCAAAAAATTATCGATATGAAACAATATAATAACCGGTATTATTTAGTTGACGCGCAAAACGGACAAATTTACCGCTTTGAAAAAAGTGGCGCTAAATTAACTAATTATAGCGCCTGGTTAAATACTCAGGAAGATTTAAGCTCAGCCGTTAATTTAGCCATTGATGGTAATATTTATATTTTAAAAAATAACGGCGAGGTCAGCCAATATACCAAAGGCGCTAAAAAAATATTTGCCATTTCCCCGGTTGAACCAAATTTCAGCCAAACCACCAAAATATCTATCTCCGAAACCCAGGATTATCTTTACATTTTAGAACCGAGCAACAAAAGATTGGTTGTTTTTAAAAAAAATGGCGACTTCGTCAACCAATATACCAGCGACCAATTTAATGACTTAAGAGATTTCCAAATTGATGAAGCTAATAAAAAAATATATTTCCTAAACGGCGCCTTGATTTATTCTATAGATATGGCAGAAATAAAAAAATAATTGGAAAGCGACTACTAATAAAAATTTAAAAAAGACATTCTATTTGCAGAATGTCTTTTTTATTAAATAAATTTTTGCTATTCAGTAAATTTATTTTAAAGTAACTTTGGCGCCAGATTCTTCTAATTTCTTTTTCATAGCCTCGGCGTCTTCTTTTTTTACGCCTTCTTTTACCATCTTAGGAGCGCCGTCAACTAAATCTTTAGCGTCTTTTAAACCCATTTCGGTTAATTCGCGTACCACTTTAATAACCGCGATTTTGTTTGAACCAGCATCGGTTAACTCAACATCAAAGCTGGTTTTTTCTTCTACTGGAGCGCCAGCAGCACCGGCGGCTGGACCAGCCATCATCATAGCCGGAGCGGCAGCGGAAACACCAAATTTCTTTTCTAAAATCTTTACCAATTCGGCTAAATCTAAAACTGACATTTTTTCAATGGTTTCCACCAAAGATTTAAACTTTTCAGGAACTGTTATTTGTTCCTCTTGCTTTGTTTCTTCTGACATAAATTTTTTAATTATGAATAATTAATTATTTGTTATTTTTTTCGCTAACGGCTTTTAAAACTTGGACTAAATTTCTTAAATTGCCGGCTAAAGCGTTAACAAAACCAGACACCGGAGAATTTATTGAACCGACTAATTTTGCATATAATTCCTGCTTGCTTGGTAAAGTCGCTAAATTGGCGACCTCGCTAGCGCCGATATACTTATTTTCTAAAACACCACCGATAAATTCAATTTTAGCATCTTTTTCTTTATCTTTTTTAAATTGGCCGACTATTTTAGCCGGAGAAACTTCATCCTCATAACCGAAAATCGCAGCTACTTGGCCCTGAAATTTCTTTACATCTAAACCCTCTATAGACTTATCTTTTAAGGCTAAGCCGAATAAAGTCTTCTTAGCTACATAATATTCGTTATTCTCTTGGCGCAATTTAGATCTTAACTCTTCATTTTCTTTAACAGTCAAAGCATTATATTTAGTGAAAATAATTGATTTAGCTCTAGAAATTTTATCATTTAAATCATGCAAAATTGTTCGTTTTTGTTCTTTTGTCTTAGGCATATTTTTGATTATTATTTTATAGTTTTTAAAATAAAAAAGTCTGCAAAACCGCAGACCATAAACAAAGTGGCTAAAATTAGCTCTGTCTCGGCAGGTTTTACCCTAATATTAGGCACCTACTGTCTGCGACTATTTAATTTACTTATTTATCTTAACATTTTTATATTTTATGTCAAGTTTTTAATTATTTGCACTTGCTAAACAAATATTTTTGCCAAGAAAACATAATTAAGAATAAAACTGATAAAACAATTATGTCGGTAGCGCCTAAAACACCATTAGCTTGATAAATTATTAATCCTAAAAGTATTGGGGTGCAAAAAACAACGATATCAGAAAATAATTTATGAAAAACATTAAGATAAAGCACTATTTCGGTATTTTGTTCATTTTTTTTCTCCCGTATCTCACGGCGAATAATTTTTAATTGGATTAAAAATAAAATACCAAAAAAAGCCAGGGGCACCATTGATTGCAAAAATAAAGAAAAATCGGGCAAATGATCGCCGGAAATAAAATAAAATATGCAAAATACTATCAATAAAATTAAAAAAACTAAATTTAAAAAATCCAATATTAAATCTTTGGCTGACATAAATTATTTTAAATATTTAGCTTTATTATAATTATGCTCCTCTAAAGTTTTACTGAAAATAGTTTTTCCTGTTTCCGGATCGCTTAAAAAATAATTATAATTAGTATTTTCCGGATAAATTGCGGCTGCAATAGCGTTAAGGCCCGGATTGGCTATCGGTCCTGGCGGCAAACCGCGATATTTATAAGTATTGTATGGCGAATTAATTTTAGTATCTTCTACGCTATATTGCGCCTTATTAACTCCTAAAATATAAGCGAGCGTAGCGCAAGACTGTAAGCCCTGGCCGTTTTTTATCCTATTCCAAAATATACCGGAAACTATTTTCATGTCGCTTACTGATCTTACTTCTTTTTCAACTATTGACGCCATGGTTATAATTTCATAAATAGTCTTTTTCTGTTTTAAGATTTCTTCTTTCATGGCCGAAGTTAATTTCTTATTAAAATTATTAAGCATCTTATCAATAATATCCTGCGCGGTAGCATTTTTATTTATGCGATAAGTATCGGGAAATAAAAAACCTTCTAAATTAGCGTTCTCGGGCAGGCCATACGCCGTCTTTATATTTTGGTTAGCCGAATTTTTAGCTATATTAATAAAACTATTTTCCGCTATAATTTTATTTTCATTTAAATATTTATTTATATCTTTTATATTCCAGCCTTCGATAATGCGAATTATTTTTTCTTGGCTAATCGCTTCGCCTTGGCTTAAAATTTTTATAATTTCATTAGTGCTTAAATTCGGGCTGATTGAATATTCACCGGCTTGAATTTTTAAATCGCCCCGCCAAATCTTATATTTAAAATAAAATTCCGACCTGATCAAATTATTTAGACGCAGATTTTTAGCTATTTGCGTAGCTGTTTCTCCTTTAGCTACTATAAAATTTTCCGCCTGACTGCTAGACGAAACTGGCGAATTTAAATTCTGCCAATATAAAAAACCGCCAACCGCTACAATTATAATTACGATTAAAAATTTTTTAAACATAAATTATTTTTTAGAAGAATTTTTTTTAGCCGCTTCGGCGATTAAAGTGGAACTAGCGCGAATTTTTTTACCCAATCCGTCAACCATTTTTATTTTTAGCTTCTGGCAAACTTCATATTCCGGCACATCACCAAAACTTTTCCTATCACCGCCATTAGCAAAAACATCCGGCCTAATTTTGGCCAAAGATTTAATTACAGTTTTATCTTTATCGATTGAAAGAAAAACTTTATCAACTCCTTTTATGGCAGAAACAATTTTCATTCTGTCAGCCTGGTTCATGAAAGGCACGCTGCCTTTTAATTTAACTTGATGATCATTATTTACAATAACAACCAGCCTATCGCCTAATTTTTTAGCTTTGTTAATCATCTCTAAATGGCCAATATGCAAAGGATTAAAATAACCGCTAACAGCCACGGTAATTTTCTTTTTCATAAATTATTCAAATTTATTTTATATTATTATTTTACCAAATATAACTTATACCAGCAATGCCTAAAATGATCTAAAACTTAACTTGATTTTAACTAAAAAATATGCTATAATTATAATATAGGGTAAAAAATTGACAAAAAACAAAAATAAAGATAAAAATAAAAATGGTGCAAAATTTAAATGGGCGGCTATATTTCACTTATGGCACCCCTAAAAATAAAAATAATAAGCTATCAAAGCATAATATAAAGTTGTCTCTATTGGGTATACTCGTAGGGATTTTTTTATTGCCTAATTTAGCTTACTTATCCTCCATAACTCCGGAGAACATAATTAAATTAACTAATCAAGAAAGGCAAACGGCCGGACTTAATATTTTAACCAATAACCAATTATTGACTCAAGCGGCGTTAACTAAAGCGCAAGCAATTTTAGAATCCCAAAATTTTAACCATAATATCGATGATAAAAAATTCTCTGCCTGGATACGCGATACTGGCTATGATTATTCTTTTGTCGGAGAAAACTTAGCAATTGATTTTGTTAACAGCGAAGATATAATGCGAGCCTGGGAAAATTCTCCTCTGCATAAAAAAAACCTTTTAAGCCCTTACTACAAAGAAATCGGGGTAGCGGCAATTAACGGAAAATTTCAGGGTCAAGACACAACGATAGTAGTGCAAATTTTTGGTACGCCATCTTTAAATAATTTCCAACCTTTAACGACCGGATATAATTCAAATTATTCTGAATTAAATTTAACCATCCAACAAATAGGTTATCAGGAAAGTTTGCTGACTAATTCAATTTTAAATCAAAAAGTTCTACCCGCTTACCAAAGCAACATAACCCTAGCTAGCGAAAATAATTTTAGTTTGGAAGCGAATAAATTTATTGTACAGCCAAAACTTTTTTCAATCACTGAAAATTTATTAATAATTTTTACTTCCTTATTTCTAATTTATCTCTTGATGTTTATATACTACTATTATTTATATAAATTTAATAAATTGGTTTCCGCGTAAATAATATGCTACAAATTTTAATTGCGCCTTTGGCCGCGGCTCTAATCGCCCAGCTAATAAAATTATTTATAAAATCAAATGGTTTAAAATTTGATTGGCGATCTTTCTCTTCTTATTCAGGCATGCCTTCTAGCCATGCGGCCATGGCCGCTTCGCTTTGCGCTAGCGTTGGCTTGACCCAGAGTTTTAACTCCCCTCTTTTTTTTGTATGCCTTATTCTAAGCTTTTTTATATTGCGCGATGCTTTTGGTTTAAGAAATTATGTAGGGAAAAATGGTCAAACCTTAAATGAACTAACAAAAAATTTAAGCGATAATAAAATTATTTCTTTAGAAAAATATCCCGGCTTGAATGAAAAAGTCGGCCATACCCCTAGGCAAATTATGGCCGGGATTATTTTAGGTATTATAGTAAGCGTAATTGCATATTATATTTTTTAAAATAAAAATAATAAAAAACAGCTGCTATAAAAGTCAAGCTGTTTTTTTATTGGAAAATAAATCCTATTTTTCTAATTTCCCCGACCCTTTAGGGTTATAGCCGTTTTTTACTTCGTCGCCATCTTTATATCCATCGCCGTCAGTATCAGAATTTAATGGGTCGGTTTGATATCTTGATATTTCTTCTGCGTCGCTCAATCCGTCTCCGTCTGTATCCAACTTCTTATCGGCGACACCTTTTAAACAATTATCTTTATCTGTCTGGTTAGAAATTTTAGCGCAATATTTTTCGTCGCCGGTTTTAATGGCTAAACTAAAAGAAGTTTGAGCTAAACAATTTTCAAATGCCGCGCCATCGGCTAACTCGTTACATTTATCTAAATCGTTATTATTCGCTGCCTCCTTTATAAAATAAGATTGAAAACAATTTATTTTATCTTCTTCATTTTGTAGCTGCTCGCAAACTTTGTTATTGTCTTCATTCAATATATCTTGCGTTAAAGATAGAATCTTATCAGTGTTTTTTTCGGGATTATCCGCTTGATTATTATTTTTTTCTTCAATTGCTCCTTTATAATCTTTAATAACATAAACACCAGCAATAAAAACAGATATAAACAAACAAACAGCTATAATAATTACAACTTTCTTATTCATATAATTAAGGACAATTAATTGTTTCGTATATAATAACAACTAAACCGGGATTACCGTTTGCGCCATTAGTCGGATCACTTCCGCCTAATCCGCCCTGGCCAGCATTGGCGCTATAATAAGAATCACCGTTATTTCCTGCATATCTTCCCGAACCTTTTATTATTGATAAGCCGGAACTATTTCCTCCTCCTCCGCCTGCTCCTCCGGCATCTCTATCATTATTATAAGCTCCCCCGCTGCCGCCGTTGTAACCGCCACCTCCACCACCACCACCGGCTCCATCACCAGGGTTGGAAGATCCATTACTTCCAGAAATACTTCCGCTCGCGCCGGCTATACCTGGCCCCACGCCGCTTCCATTTACTCCGCCTCCTCCGCCAACTCCAGCGGGTGTACGACCAGCAGTACCATCTACATGTAAACTTCCACCGCCACCTCCTCCGCCGCCGCCGGCTAAAACTAATGGCAGAGAACCATTGTAAACGCTTGAAAACCCTCCTCCGCCACCTCCACCGCCTGAATGACCATGATGACCAGCATCACCGCCACTACCGCCACCATTTAACCCCCCTGCACCGCCACTGCCAACATAATAATCATGAGAATTAATCCCACCGGCTCCACCACCACCAACTTTTATTGTAAGACTTGAACCAGAAGATATATTAAATTGTCCAGAAGCATAAGCTCCACCGCCGCCAGCTCCGCCATTGCCACCGCTATCATAACCACCGCCACCACCGCCACCACCCCAAGCTTTTATTTCAAGGCTAACAACATTGCTCGGCACAGTAAAAGTATATGTGCCAGCGGTAGCATATTTACTATCTTGTTTTGCTGTTGCACAAGCATTGCAAGATGATCCGTTCCAGCTATAATTAGTCGCACATATAAATTTACAAATTCCAGCTGCAACGCTATAAGAACTGACATTGCTCGGTAGCCAGGCTGAACCGTTCCAATTTTGTAAAACCGTGCTAGTTGTGTTCCAATAGGAATAAGATGGTTTGGGCGTACAATTAACGGTTTGTGTAGTTAATAAACAAATTGAACCGTCCCAAGTATAATTGGTAGGGCATTTAAAAGTACAAGGATTGTTAGCTAAACTATAAGAGCTTATATTGCTGGGTAGCCAAGCCGATCCGTTCCAAGTTTGAAAAACCGTGCTGCCAACATTCCAAATAGCATTAGACGGTAAAGCTGTGCAGCTAACAGTTTTAGTTGGCCAATTGCAATCGTTTTTACAATGTTCAATTTGGCCATTAGCGGCTCCGTCATCGCACTGTTCAGGACCATTTTTTATAGTGTCTCCGCAATAACCACCCGCATCAGACCTGCAGGTAACAGAATTACACCCATACTGTTTAATCGATGAACTGCTAGCCGGATCAGGAGATACATAAGTATTAGGTTCGCAATTTTCTCCTGCTTCAATAACATCGTTTCCGCAAACCGGCGGAGTTATGCCGGAACAAACAGAATCGCAATAATTTGGCAAGCCGTTATTTGAGGCTGAATCGCAAACTTCTCCGTATTGGGTTTGCGGATTATCCGCGATGTCTCCGCAATAACCGCCAATAAATTTGCATTCAGAAGTGCAATCATATTGTTTAGTAATGGAGCTTTCAGCCGGATTTTTAGCTATTCCATCTTTTTTATCGCAATCTTCACCGGCTTCTTTAATATTATTTCCACAATAAGAAACAGTAATACCATTACAATTTTCATTGCAATGGTTGGCAGTGCCGTTTGAAGAACCGTCGTCATAATGGTGATTGCCGTATATATCAACGCCGCAATCTTCTCCAATTTCTTTTACCCCGTTGCCGCATATGCCAGGCAAGATGGCTGTACAAGAACTGTTGCAATGGCCGGGTTGTCCGTTTCTGGTGCCGTCATCGCAAAATTCTCCATTGTCAATTATACTGTTGCCGCAAATATATTTTATAGAAACCGGGCAAACAATACTTGTTTTTGCCCCGCGGCTGTCGCTAACTTCTAAAGTAACGCTGTAATCACCGACATTGCCGGCTTGTTTAGAATAAATTTCTTTTTGATCATTAACTTTTGAGTCTTTTAATTTTAATAGTTGAGGCCATCCGGAAGTGTTTTGGCTAATAATTTTCCAGTCAGAGATTAAATCGGTGGCATCAGAGTCGTAAGCTTTAATATAACCGCTGAAGACTTTACCCGGCGAACCGGTTAAATTTCCGCAAATAATCACCGGCGGATTGTTATCTGAATTGCTGCCGATTTTAACGCTGTTGCTGCCATAGCAAGCTCCTTGTTCTAAGGTTGTTATATAGCCTGATTCCATGACCGCGCAAATATCATAATCGCTGCCGTTAGACTTAGAAGTATATACATAGGCGTTGCTGCTGTTGGGCAATTCAAAATTACTATCATTAGGGTTGGGATCGGCAAATTTTTTGCTATTTTCATCCCAACAAGTAGTAGCGTTGTAATTTGTTGCCCCGCATGGCCCGAGTTTATTTATGATATCAACCGGCAGAGCAAAGCCCAAATCTTTGGCTAAAGTAGACTGCCAGCTTGGCCAAGTAGAAACAGTCTTGCCGGATAGATAGGAACCGGAAGAAAGCTTAGGGTAAGAGCCTTGTTGATTTTTATAGTTTTCTATAGCTATTTTCATGTCCGCTAAATCGGCTAGACGCTTGGTGTCGCGGACAATGGCTTGTTTTAAATCCTCGCCGGAAACGTTGCTATTAAACTTCCAGTGGGCTAAAATCTGTCCGAAAATATCCAGTGTTTTAGTATCGGCGTTTTGGTTATATGAAATAATGAAAATATTGGTGTAAAAATTGTTGCCGGAAATATTGGCGGCGTTGATATATACCGTTCTGCCGTCGCGCACCGCTTCGTAGCCGTCAACCTGCAAACTTTGGGGCGAACCTTGGTTTTTTACATTAGCCTGATACCAGCGCAAAGGGCTTAGATGATTGGGGTTAGGAACTACCCTGGTGGCGATGGCGTCGGGGGAAATTTCAGCTAAGCTAAAATTATTAGACAAAAAAAATAGATTTATAAATAAAACCGCCGCAATTAAAATTATTTTTTTAAATCTTGTATCCATTTTATTTATTGATTAACCCGCCCAACCCTTTAGGGTCATAGCCGTTTTTTACTTCATCGCCATCTTTATATCCATCACCGTCAGTATCGGGATTTAGGGGGTCGGTTTGATATCTTGATATTTCTTCATAATCGTTTAAGCCGTCATTATCCGTGTCCGGAGATTTGCCTGATAAAAAATTTATGCAATAAATTTTAAATTGTGCATCATTTATTTTTTCACATTCCTGACTTTCATTTTTATTTCGCGCTATTTGATAATTAGCTACATTTTGGCACATACTTTTTACCGCATCGCTAGTAAAACCTGAACAATCTTCTGGGCTTTTATAAACTCTAAAAATATTTACAAAACATTCAATTTTATAATCAAGAATATTCATAATTGAACATTTTTCTATCTCTTCTAAAGCTACTTTAAGTAAAATCGGATTAGCGCATTTCATCTGCGTTTCTGCGTCTTCAAAAACTTCATCACCGCAAATAAAATATTTATCAGTTAAAAAAGCCATGGAAGAAACGCAATTATCCTCATCATCTCTGCCTTCGCATAATTCAATATCATTTTTTGACGCCGCCTCTTTATAAAATTCTAATTGGGCTTTGTTGAATTCTGGATGATTTTTTTTTAATTCTTGAAAATTATCAGCTATAATTTTATCAGCCGCAATTTCTATTTTTTCATTATCAACTTTTTGATTATTTTTATAAATAAATAAAAATAATGGTAGAGAAATTAGTAATAATATTAAAACTGCTATTATAATAATTATTATTTTTTTATTAAGCATATTATTATTTCCAACACCTATAAGTAGCCATAGTATGGTCTGTCATAATAATCCAATTTTTAGGATTAGAATTACTTCTGACTAACTTGCAACTTAAATTGCCGGTGGTGCAAGTACCTATAACTGAACCAGCGGAATTTCTTTGATTAAACGGAGCTAAATAAGAAATATCCGAATATCCGGATGGCGTTGCGTAACTTGGGGTAACGGGTTGTGATCCTTTCGGCCTGCCACAACACTGGCAAGCATCACCATCGCAAGTTAATAATTCGCAACAAGCATAATCATTCATCGCCGGGCTAGTAGTATTGCAAGCCTCGGAAGTTGCGCCCGTTGATACCGGCGGTAGGGCGCCACATGTATCCCATGATAAATAATCTGCTCCGCAAGCACTTACTCCGGCCACTGATACAATGCCACAATAAGAAGGCAGGCCTACGGCGACTGAAGTGCAAGGTTTAGAATTCCCGTCGCATACTTCAGAGCCATTTACTATGCCGTCACCGGCATATCCTCCTGCCAGTTGTCCATCAGCCCCGCAACTATATTGCTTAGTTACGGAACTATCGGTTGGTTTTACCGGAGATATATAACTTGATTTATCGCAAACTTCTCCACCGTTGATTACGCCGTCTCCAGACCAACCACCCGCATCAGATCTACAAGCATTAGAGCATTTATACTGTTTAATCGATGAACTGCTAGCCGGGTCAGGAGATACATAAGTATTAGGTTCGCAATTTTCTCCTGCTTCAATAACATCGTTTCCGCAAACCGGCGGAGTTATGCCGGAACAAACAGAATCGCAATAATTTGGCAAGCCGTTATTTGAGGCTGAATCGCAAACTTCTCCGTATTGGGTTTGCGGATTATCCGCGATGTCTCCGCAATAACCGCCAATAAATTTGCATTCAGAAGTGCAATCATATTGTTTAGTAATGGAGCTTTCAGCCGGATTTTTAGCTATTCCATCTTTTTTATCGCAATCTTCACCGGCTTCTTTAATATTATTTCCACAATAAGAAACAGTAATACCATTACAATTTTCATTGCAATGGTTGGCAGTGCCGTTTGAAGAACCGTCGTCATAATGGTGATTGCCGTATATATCAACGCCGCAATCTTCTCCAATTTCTTTTACCCCGTTGCCGCATATGCCAGGCAAGATGGCTGTACAAGAACTGTTGCAATGGCCGGGTTGTCCGTTTCTGGTGCCGTCATCGCAAAATTCTCCATTGTCAATTATACTGTTGCCGCAAATATATTTTATAGAAACCGGGCAAACAATACTTGTTTTTGCCCCGCGGCTGTCGCTAACTTCTAAAGTAACGCTGTAATCACCGACATTGCCGGCTTGTTTAGAATAAATTTCTTTTTGATCATTAACTTTTGAGTCTTTTAATTTTAATAGTTGAGGCCATCCGGAAGTGTTTTGGCTAATAATTTTCCAGTCAGAGATTAAATCGGTGGCATCAGAGTCGTAAGCTTTAATATAACCGCTGAAGACTTTACCCGGCGAACCGGTTAAATTTCCGCAAATAATCACCGGCGGATTGTTATCTGAATTGCTGCCGATTTTAACGCTGTTGCTGCCATAGCAAGCTCCTTGTTCTAAGGTTGTTATATAGCCTGATTCCATGACCGCGCAAATATCATAATCGCTGCCGTTAGACTTAGAAGTATATACATAGGCGTTGCTGCTGTTGGGCAATTCAAAATTACTATCATTAGGGTTGGGATCGGCAAATTTTTTGCTATTTTCATCCCAACAAGTAGTAGCGTTGTAATTTGTTGCCCCGCATGGCCCGAGTTTATTTATGATATCAACCGGCAGAGCAAAGCCCAAATCTTTGGCTAAAGTAGACTGCCAGCTTGGCCAAGTAGAAACAGTCTTGCCGGATAGATAGGAACCGGAAGAAAGCTTAGGGTAAGAGCCTTGTTGATTTTTATAGTTTTCTATAGCTATTTTCATGTCCGCTAAATCGGCTAGACGCTTGGTGTCGCGGACAATGGCTTGTTTTAAATCCTCGCCGGAAACGTTGCTATTAAACTTCCAGTGGGCTAAAATCTGTCCGAAAATATCCAGTGTTTTAGTATCGGCGTTTTGGTTATATGAAATAATGAAAATATTGGTGTAAAAATTGTTGCCGGAAATATTGGCGGCGTTGATATATACCGTTCTGCCGTCGCGCACCGCTTCGTAGCCGTCAACCTGCAAACTTTGGGGCGAACCTTGGTTTTTTACATTAGCCTGATACCAGCGCAAAGGGCTTAGATGATTGGGGTTAGGAACTACTCTGGTGGCGATGGCGTCGGGGGAAATTTCATTATCAGCTAAAATTAATTTAGGCAATAAAAAAATCACCAAAAAAAACAATAAAAAAACAACCGATAATTTGGCGATTATTGATAATTTCTTGATAAATAAATTTTGCATAAAAAAAAGACTATTTAATGCATTTTTATTATAGCATAAATAGCCTAAGAAGTAAAAATATTAATTTCCTTAAAAAATTATTTCTGGCATTTTTCACACCAATGGGTTCCGCGCCCGCCTAATTTCATTTTTTTTATAACCTGGCGGCATTTTTTGCATCTCTCGCCTGCTCGGCCGTAAACTTTTAAATATTTTATAAAATTACCTGTTTCGCCTTGCGCGTCGACATAATCGTTAAAAGACGTGCCGCGGTTCTTAATCGCATGTTTTAAAATTTTAGGTATGACTTGATAAAGTTTTTTTATTTCCTCTGGCTTTAAAGTTTTAATTTTTCTAAATGGCTTAATGCCGGCGGCGAATAAAGATTCATCGGCATAAATATTGCCAATGCCGGAAATATATTTTTGATCCATTAAAAATTGTTTAATAGTTATATTTTTCCTGGCTAAAGATTTTTTAAAATAATCTAAAGAAAAATCTCTGCTTAAAGGTTCGACGCCAAATTTTTTTTCTAAATTAGAGAAATCTTTTAAGTCTAGAAGCTTAAGCCAACCGAATTTTCTTACATCATTAAAATATAGAAAACTTTTATCATTAAATTTAAAAATTACTCTAGTAAATTTATTAGGTAATTTTTGCCCGCTATTTATAATCGGATGCCCGCCGGCGATTATTCTAGATTTAGATTGATAAACTAGCTGGCCGGTCATTTTTAAATGAATAATCAAAAATTTTTTTTCTAAATTAAAAACGAGCATCTTCGCTCGTCTTTTTACCAACTTTATTTTTGCGCCTAAAATATTTTTTAATTCTTTTTCTTTTATTTGAAAAAATTTTTTATCCAGTATTTCAACACCGATAATTTTTTTATTTTTTAATTTTTTATCTAAATCGCGGACGATTGTTTCTACTTCCGGCAGTTCTGGCATAAAATTTTTAAATTCTAAATCCTAAATTCGAAATTCTAAATAAATTAAAAATTTAAAATTTTTAGATTAAAATATATTATTTACACTTTTCTAATATAGCGCCAAATATTTTCATTAATTCGGTTGATTCAGTAATTAATTTTTCCCTTTCGTTGTCTAATTCTAAAATATTATTTATATAAACTAATTTTAACCAATAACATGTTTCCTTAGCTTCTTTGCGGCAAATTTTTACTCTCATAACGAAATCTTTTTTGCTTAATGATTCGTTAGCTTCAATATAATTGGCTCCGATTGAACCGGAAGATCTAATAACCTGTTTACCATCTTCTATATTAGAAATTGTTCTTGGCAATTTTTTAATAAACGATCTAACTCTCTTTGCTAATTCTAACGTTCTATTTTCTAAATTATATTGTTTTGAGCTTTGAATCTCTGACATTTGGATTTGTCTAGAATTTAGTATTTAGATATTAGAGTTTATTTTATTATTATTTCTCCAAAATGATTATCCATATCAATGCCAGCGGCGTTGGCTTCATCAGTATCAATATGCATAGCTAATTTAAAAGATGGATCAACTCTAACTAAAACATTTTCAAATAATAAATCGCGCGGCCCAATCGTATCAACTTTAACTTTATCGCCATTTTTTAAGCCAATATTAGCTGCTGTTTTCGGGTCCATATGAATATGCCTTAAAGCTAAAATAACGCCTTCTTTTAAATCAACCTCGCCTTTTGGACCAATAATTTTAACTCCCGGCGTATCTTCTAGATTCCCAGAATCTCTCACCGGCGGATTAAGACCTAAAACGCGAGCTTCGGTTTCCGAAATTTCTACTTGTGTTTTAGAACGAACCGGACCTAAAATTCTAACTTTATCTATTTCTCCTCGCGAACCGACTAATTTAACTATTTCGTTAGCCGCAAATTGGCCTGTTTGCGATAAATCATGAAATTTTGTTAATTCAAAACCTGGCCCGAATAATATTTCTAAATCAGGTTTTGATAAATGCACATGACGAGCTGAAATTTCAATTGGTACTTGCATAATTATATTTATACCTTAAATTTTATACGTCCTTTTTACTTAATAATCCATTCTGCGCTCCGGGCACGCTTACGACTGCGGCCGCATTTCTCGAAGCTAAGAGTAAAGCTTTTTTAATATTTTGTTTATATAATTCTAAACCGGCTATAAAAGCTGAACCGAAAGCGTCGCCTACCCCGGTCGTGTCAGCACGCCGCTTTTCTTTTACTATTGGTTGATGATAAATTTTTCCTTCCGATCTTACATAAGAACCTTGCCTGCCGGCAGTTATTAAAACAATTTTTGGGCCGTAAGAACTTAAAACCAAAAGCAAATTCTTTGCATTATTTAAAAATGCGCGGCTTTTATTTTTATATTTTTTATCCGACATAACTAATTCTATAGCTTCATCTTTATTAACAATTAAACAAGTTGTTTTCTTAAAATATTTTCCAATACCCTTTACTCCAGTTAAAATTTGCCTATGTCCAGGATTCCAGGCGATCTTTTCATTTTTTACGGAAAAAATCTTTTCTAAATTTTTCTCCCATTTTCCGGACAAAGAAGTTAAATATATCCATTCACTTTGGTCTAAAGTCTCTATTTCAAAGTCATTAATAGTCAATTCGTTATTGGCCCCGCGAGCGGAAAAAACAATATGCTCGTTAGCCGGCCCGACTAATAAAAAAGAAAAGCCCGTATCAATTTTTTTTATTTTCTGGACTAAAGTTATATCAACTCCCCTTTTCTGAAAATTATTTAAAATCCTTTGCCCGCGCGCGTCTTCGCCAATAGAACAAAGGCAAGCGGCCTTAAAGCCGAAATTAGATAAATTAACCGCCGCATTAGCCGCTCCGCCGCCAAAACCGGAAAAAAATTTATCAATCTTAACTTTCGCGCCATATTCAAAAGCCAATAATTTCTGTTTAGTTAAATCTTTTTTATTATTTATTAAAACTCCTTCGCTCGTATAAAAAGTTATATCTTCGGTAGCTCCGCCAATTGTTATAATATCGTATTTCATAAAGATAAAATTATTTTCTTGATAGTTCTTTAGTAAATTTTTTTATTTCCGGCCCGATATCGGAGCGGTCAAAAGCGTATTTTAATATAGTTTTCATATAATTCAACGGGTCGCCGGTAGTAAGCCATTCGCCGTTTTTAACTTTTTTAGCATAAAACTTTCCGCCTTGTTTAATATAAGTTTTTATAGCATCAACCATCCACAACTCATTATCCTTGCCCAAAGATGTCTTTTTCAAAATATCCACAATTTTTTGATCTAAAATCATGCGGCCAAAATCAGCTAATCTAGAAGGCGCATCTTTAACGCTCGGCTTCTCTACTATATCCGTAATTTGCATGGTGTTAGATTTTAATTTTACTATGCCATAACGAGAAACTTGTTCAAGCGGAACTTCTTGCACGCCAATCATTAAATGCCCAGTTTTTTTATAATCATCAACCATCTGTTTGGCAAAAGGCACTTTTGCTTTTACTAAGTCATCGCCCCAAACAAACATAAACGGTTCATCTTTTACTAAATTGGCCGCGGATACAACCGGCGTGCCATTGCCGTATGGGCCTTTTTGACGAACATAAATAAAATTTGCCAACTCGGAAATTCTCTTAGTTTCTTCAAGCAATTTTTCCTTGCCAGCTTTCTTTAATTCATTAATTAAAGCCCAATTATGGTCAAAATGATCTTCTAAAGGTTTTTTATCCCATTTAGTAACTAAAATTATATCCTCGATACCAGCGGACACTAATTCTTCGACTATTAGCTGAATAATCGGCTTATCTACGATCGGCAACATTTCTTTAGGCATTGATTTTGTCGCCGGTAATAATCTTGTGCCTGAACCGGCCACAGCGACAATAGCTTTTTTTATTTTTTTCATAAAATAGTTATAAAGTTAAAAGTTTTTAAGGGTTATTTTATCCCCCATTTTTTTAAATATTTAAACCAAGAAATTATATGATGCCAGGCGGCCAAACTTGTAAAAAATTTATACCAAACTTTGCGCGCGCTTTGGCGATTATGGTTATGAATAATGGAAACTTCCGGATTATAAATTACTTTCCAGCCGTCGCGCCAAAATCTTTTGCATAAATCTGTGTCTTCAAAATATAAAAAGAATTTTTCGTCATACATGCCGATTTGCCTTAAGGCCGAAGCGCGGCAGAATAAAAAAGAACCCAAGAGCCAATTTACTTCGCGCGCTCTATCTTTATTATAGTCTTTATATAAAAATCTGTCTAAATCTTTTTCGCCTAAACTAAACTTGCCTAAGGGCGTGCGTCTAAAAAATGGCGTGACTAAACTCGGCCAGCGAAAACAAGAATTTTGCACACTATTATCCAGATTAAATTGCTTAGGGCCGACAACTCCGACTTCTAAATTTTTTTCCATGTAAAAAAATAGTCTAGCAAATACATCAACGCTAGCTAAAGTGTCCGGATTCATAATAACAATATATTTGCCCTGAGCAACTTTTATGCCCTGATTATTAGCCGCACCCAGACCAATATTTTTGCCATTCATGATAAATTTTATTTCTCCAAAAGGCTTTAAATCTTCGCTTTTTAAATCACCTGAATAATTATCAACTACAATAATTTCATAATCTAAACCCGGCCAATCAGCCTGTCTAATTGACTCTATGCATTTTAAAGTTAAATTTTTAGCTTTGTAATTTACTATTACTATACTAATATCCATAAAAAGTTATAAAGTTAAAAGTTATAAAGTTGAAAGTATTTAACTTTATAACTTTTAACTTTTGACTAAACTACCATCTTATAAAAATTTTTATTACTTTCCAATACACATTGAATATCACGTTAGCGACTTTTAATTTCGCGTCCCCTATTTCCTGATACCAAATACGACCAGAAAATAATTTAATTATATCTTCATCTTTAATTTTTCTTAATTTTTGTGTCTGTTGGCGCGCCTTTATAATATAACGCCAATGTTTAGGCCTTAAAAAATATTTGTAAACATCCATTTTTTCTTTTCGCCAACCGCCGTAAGCGGCAAAAAATATTAAGCCAATTTCCATTATAATAAACGCCGGCGCAATTAGTAGAAGTGTAGCCCAATGGTAATTTTTTAATATGGCTATAATTCTGTTGCGATCCATAAAATAATATTTTTTTATACTGCGGCTAAATTCATATTTATGATAAGCTACGGCCTCGGGCGCTAAAACGCACTTAAAACCGGCTAACAAAATTCTCCAGCCTAAATCCTGATCTTCATTATACATCCACATTTTTTCATCAAACAAACCTACTTTTTTTAATACCTCGCCCCTAAATAAAACCGCCGCGCCGCTCGGATAGCAGATTTCCCTCTGCTTGCGAAGGAGAGGGTCAGGGTGAGGTTGAACATATTCTTCTCCATATCCCTTAGCATACCCAAACCCTAAAAAGTGAGTTACATTACCAAGACTGTTGATTTTATTTTTATTTTCATAAAGCATTAGCCGGGCCTGAATCGCGCCAATTTGTTTTTCGCTTTCTGCCGCTTCCACCATTTTTCTTAAGCAATCCGGTTCTAAAACCGTATCCATATTAAAAAGCGCGATATAATAAAACCCTTCCTCTAACGCTTTCTTTATGGCATCATTATTTCCTTTAGCAAAACCATCATTATCTTTATTTCTAATAATTTCGGCTTCTAGCGCTAAATTTTTTATAAAATCAAAACTCTCATCCGTACTTTCGTTGTCGGTTATAAAAATTTTTATCTCGCCGGCATAATCCTGCTTTTTTATGCTAGCAACACATTCAGCCAAATATTTTTTCGCGTAATCTTTATAATTTGGGCTGATTATAATAGCGACTTTTTTAGACATATTTATTTGCTGATTTAAACGAATTTTTGCTATAATTAACAAAGATATTATTATTTACATTTTACCTAATTTTAAATAATAATTCAATAATATAAAAACCCCGCCTCTTATAAAAGACGGGGTTTGATTATATAAAAATAATTTATTTTAAATCCTGATACTGAGCTAAAACATCTTCAGAAACTTCTATAATATTAGTCATGCTTAAATTTCCGTAGTTCCAGCTATCACCAGAAGTTATAAATTTCTTTTGTCCTTCGACAATATAATAAATTTTTTGCGTAGCTAAACTTCGTAATAAAGATCCGTTAGGATAAGTTTTAACGCCTAAAACTTGTCCATAATCAGGATATTGGCATAAAACTTCTTCATTAACATCTATTCTTTTTATCGTTCTATATTGCCAAAGTTCGGCTAAATTTCTAATTATTTTTTTCTGACCGTTGATAATATAATAAATCTTGTTAGTTAAAATACTTCTTAAAAGCGATCCATCAGCATAAGTTTTAGAGCCTAAAACTTGTCCATAATCAGGATATTGGCATAAAACTTCTTCATTAACATCTATTCTTTTTATCGTTCTATATTGCCAAAGTTCGGCTAAATTTCTAATTATTTTTTTCTGACCGTTGATAATATAATAAATCTTGTTAGTTAAAATACTTCTTAAAAGCGATCCATCAGCATAAGTTTTAGAGCCTAAAACTTGTTCTTCAGTAGAAGTGGCAGTTTCCGGAGTGGTTGTCGCATCATCAGATAATTCAGGAGTTATCTCCGGCGTGCTTGTAGCGATTACGTCTTCGCAAGTTTTAGATTTTTCTGCCAATTGTTCGGCGGTTAGATCGCATAAATCAGGTGATTTACTTACAACATCGCGAGATTGAAATCCGTTAACGCACTCTCCCCAATCTCCATAAATAACTTCAGAACATGTATTAAAATTCGTGCTAAAATCTCCTGAGTTATTTACACTAGGCGCAGGAGCGACATAATTAACCGTAACATTAAAATTTCCTTCTGATGTTCTTCCTTCGGCATCGGTTGCTGAACAATTAACTTGAGTTGTGCCGACAATAAAAGTTGACCCGGAAACCGGCTCGCAAGTTATGGCCGGATTTTTAGGATTAGCGTCAACCGCCACCGCAGAATAATTTACCGCTATGCCATCAGGATTATCAGTATCAACATTCATATTCTCGGGTAAAATAAGAACCGGGGCCTTATTATCTATCGTAATCGTAATATAAGTGAAAGAATTATTGCCAAACTCATCAAAAGCTTTGGCAAAAATATAATAAGTTCCGTCATTTATAGAAGTAGTATCAAAACTTACTGAATAAGGTGAAGTTGCAACCTCGCCTATTTTTCCTAAAGGCAAAGGTATGACGGATTGCCAAAATTCAACTCGCTTGATTGAAGAATCTGAATCGGTCGCGCTGGCGGTAAGAGTAATAGTGCCTTTGACAATATCGCCATCTATGGGCGAAACAATAGAAATAGAAGGAGGGGTTAAATCGCCAAAAATAGATAACGCTGAAGCATTATTTGCCAGCACAAAAAAACCGCCCATAAGAATAGCGGCGCACATAAAAATCGCTTTTTTAAAAGTTATTTTTAATATTTTATTTTTCATACATTTTTTATATTAAATAGAAATAATTATTATTTATTTTTAACATAACAAAATTGATTTGTCAAGATATCTATTAATTATGGCTAAAATTAAAAGACCCACTTATAGTGTTGTATTCTTAGCACAATTCACTATATTTTACAATATTGACAAAAAATAAAAAAATCAGTATTAAGAAAATACTGATTTTTTAAATATTTTAGAAGACTATTAGTAAAAGCAATAAACAAATTAATCCTAAGCCCGAAGCTATTAAATGCGGATGCTGTTTTCTTATTTCTATAAAAATATTAAGCAATAAAGAAATTACGGCTAAGGCTAAAATTATTTTAAAATAAATTGAGCTGATGTTAAAAATTAATTCCAAACTTTTAGTCGGATGATTTTTTAGGAAAAAATATTGTTCCAAAGGAGTGACTTGGCGCGGCTGAATATTTTCCTGGCCGATATCGGTGACGACAATTTTACCCGAAAAATCGGTTACTGCTAAAACGGCCGGCGAAAGAGGTTTAGAATTTTTATCAACCGTATTCACGACCGTTTGCCCGCTCCATTTATTAGGTTCATCTTCATCTTTTTGTAAAGTTATTTTTGTCTCCCCTACCGTGGCTTCAGCATTTTTAGTTTCCGGAGCTAAATAAGCTTCAACCTTTACGGCTTGTTTTTTTTCAATCGGAGTGGCAACCGCAACGACTTTAGTTTTCGTTTGATCTATAACCGGACTTACCGTTGTTTTTTCGGCTAAAACGCTTTGCTTATCCGCATTGGCCGGTTCGGCTGGTTTAACCGCCGGTTTTACAATCGCGACCGGAGAAATTTCTTCCTGAAGCGGAGCGGCGAAATATTGCGCCACTAAATTAGTGTCTACGCCTTTAAATTGGCCGTCAATCATGCCTACGCCTATTAAAGTATAATCTTTATCAATAATATTGGCATAATGAGTCGGACTTTTTGTCCAAGCTTCAACAACTTCTTCCGGCCCGGCAAAACCCATGGCTAAATTTTCTCCGGCTACGGCGTATTTAAAATTAGCCTGGCTCAACCAATAATTTAATCCTTTGCTTTCCGGACTGACATGAGCAAAATATTCTTTTAAAAGCATATCTTCGGCTTTAGCAAAAGCCGCCTGATCTAATCTCTGATTCTCGGTTAAGATAGTAAGATTTAAATTTTTTCTTATATCATTAGTTAGGTCAATAATTTTTCTACATTGCTCTAAGGCAATGTCCGGTGTCAACCAGGCGCTCAAAGGAAACATTACAGCCAAAACAACCACTACGGCTTTAACTGCGATAGCCGAAGCGGCATGAAATAAAACTCTTTTATGGCGAAGAGAATGCGGGTTATAATTATTGCCTTTATGGGGTATAAATAAATCTTTAAGCGTTCCTGGGCCTAAAGGATTTCTATTTAAAAACACTTCTTCCCCATCGCTCATACCATCTCCATCAGTATCCGGATCATTAGGATCTGTACCGTAAACATGAGTTTCTTCCCAATCGCTTAAGCCGTCATGATCGCGATCAGGCGAATATTTTTCTGATTTTTTATTAATTTTTTTCATTTAATTAAATAAAAATTACATTAAAATAATATAACATAAGTTAATAAAAAAAGCAAGTTTTTAAAAAATTATAGCTAATATTAAAATAATTGTCATTGTGAGGAGCGTTAACGACGAAACAATCCTATAAACAGCAAATTAAATAAAATATCCGCTATGGTCGCTCGCAATGGCAGATAAAAAAGCCGGGTGTTAAAAAACACCCGGGATAAAAGTTTATAAGTAAGTTGCCCCATTTATCGCCGCAAAAAATCTTTTTTTAAAGCTTCGGTGTTTGAAAAATTCTCTATTAGCAGCGACCATTCTTATTTTTAAAAAAATTATGGCGCAAATAAACTCTTTCAACTTTTTTCTGTAACCCAACATTTTTTCATGAGAAAAATTAAGCATAATCAAAGCCCCCCCCTTTTTTTCTCTATATGTTGTTTGTGAGTACTTTATTTCCAAAAAAAAATGGAAATCCCTATGCTATATAAATTATAGCATATAATTAATAAAAGATAAATTTAAGTTCTGGCTCGCCCTTTTATGTTAATCTTTTGCATTATTTTAACCATAGCAAAACCGACCGGCCAGGCTAATTTTAAAATATAATACTCGTAAGCCGGGCGCCACTTTTTAAAATATTTTAACATTGAATCGCGAAAATATTTCTGCTTAATTAAAACATCAACCTGCACAAAACTTAAGCCGACTAAATCAATACATTCGGCCGTCGGCATATACCATACTTCCCCGCCGGCCTGCTTTACGCGCTGGCAATAATCTACTTCTTCAAACCAAAGAAAAAATCTTTCATCCAATAAACCAATTTTTTCTATAGCTTGTTTTTTTATCATAAAAAAAGCGCCCCTAATAGAATCTACGACGGCAGCTTTTTTATAATCAAAATCTTCTCTTAGATAATTTCTTAAAACACCCGGAAAAATATGAGGAATTTTTAAAGCTATGGCTAATTGGTTTGATAAAGTTGGAAACTGGCGCACTTGCTTAACGACCCGCGCGCTCTCGTCAATAAGACGGCAACTCGCCACCCAGGCTTTTTCATGAGAGTTCATCCAGGAAAACATCCTTGATAAAGTATCATCAAAAACACGCATGTCCGGATTTAAAAGTAAAACATACTTACCGCTGGCTTGTTTTATGGCCTGATTATTGGCTTTAGAGAAACCCAAATTTTCTTGATTAGCAATTAATTTAACTTGCGGATAATATTTTTTTATCATCTCTACCGAACCGTCGGCCGAATTATTGTCAACCACAAAAACTTCAAATTCAACGCCTTTACTTTCAAATAAAGCTCTTAAGTTATCTTTTAATTTTTCCCTGACGTTCCAGGAAACGATAACGATTGATAAATCCATATTATTAAAATCATTCCTTAAATTATTAAACTTTTTATTTATTTACAATAATTTATAATCTGAAATCCCTTTTAAAATACTTTTAAATTTTTTTATTTTATTATTTTCAAATAAAACTATAAAAATAAATTCCCGAATTAACGCGCGCCTGTTTTCTTTATAAAAAATAGGAAAAGTTTTTTTATATTTACTCATTAAATAAAGCCTATTCCTAGTAATATAATATCTTCTCTCGGCGCTATGGTTAGTCACTAAAAAATTAAAATGTTTAGTTATTCTACCTAAATTATGGTTAAGCACGGCCTTATTAATTCTAATTACTTTATAACCAAGAAAATTAAGCCTTAGACAATAATCATGGTCGATGTAATCATTTTTTAGAACCTCGTTAAAAGGTCCAATCTTACTATTAACTGCTAAATTTAATAAATTGCCGGAGTTCATACTAGTTAATATCTGTTCAATATTAGAAGGACGTTCAGCTATATTTTCAAATTTATTTAATTGTAATGGTGCAACTACGCCGATTTGCGTAATGTCATTATTATAAATATAACCGAGCATCATCTCTAAAGAACCGGTAGTAAATTCACTGTCATGATCCATAGTCAAAAGCCAATCGTATTCTCGCTGTTTTGCAAAATTTATACCATAATTTATTGCCGCCGCCAAACCTAAATTTTTATTATTGGCGACATATATAACCTTAGAAAAATTTTTTATACTATTTACGATTTCTTCGTTAGCTTTTTCGGAATTATCTATAACTAATAGAACATCAAGCTGATTTATGTAAGTTTTAATATTTTCTATAATATCATTCGGAGGATTATATAATACTACCAACCCGGCAATTTTTAATTTTTTCTGGCTTAACATTTATTTAACATTACAAAAATTATTTCATAAATCTCTCAATCTCTTTTATATTAAAGCTAATTTTTAGGCGCTCTCGCCTCTTATTTATTTCTGACCTGATTTCCCAAAGTTTTATTAATTCTTTAAATAAATACTGCTCAAAAAACAATGCAAAAATTAAACTTTTGAATTGATACCAGGCGGTAGCTAATTTAACGCTGAAAGAAAAAGGCAGATTTTTTAATTTAAGAAGTAAAATCCATTGATTCAAAAATGACCATTGCTTAACCGCTTTATTTTTATTTTTTCTATTTAAAGCAATAGCTAAATTAGATTCGCCTTTTGCGGCAACTGTTCTATTATGATAAGCGACAGCGTTTGGCGCTAAAATAATTTTCCAACCGGCTAGCCTTAATCGATATGATAAATCGCAATCTTCTTTATACATAAACATCAATTCGTCAAAATATTCTTCATGTTTTCCATTATTAAAAGCAACTTCTCTTAAAGCTTTTAAATTAAGGAGTACGGCCGCGCCGGTAAAACCAAATACTTCGAAAATATTATTTTTAGCTTTATCGTCAATTTCGCCCTGATTATAATCAAAAAAACGATGTTCTTTATTTAAGGCTAAACCTAGGCTATCTATTTGATTAGTTTTTTTATTATTTTCAAAATCCCATTTTAAAATTTTTGCCTGCGCGGCACCGCAATTTTCCGTATTTTCCATAGCTTTAATTAATTGCTCTACCATATCCGCCTCAAAAATCATGTCAATATTTAGCGGTAAAAAATATTCAGCTCCTTCTTTAACCGCCTGAGTTATCATTAAATTAAAAGCTTTAGAAAAACCTAAGTTTTTGCCAACCCACTTTAAATCAATTTCGGAAAAATTTTCTTTAATGTATTTAGCATTGTCATTTTCTTCTATTTCGCTATTGTCAATGGCTAAAATTTTAAAATCTTTAAAAGTTTGCTTCTTAAGGCTTGGCAAAAAATACGGCAAATACTTTGCCGTAATTTCTCCGTAAGTTATAAAACCTATATATAAACGCATACAGCGGTTAGATTATTAATTTATCCTGTAATTTTTCTTTGGCTAAATTTTGCGCTTTTAACAAACTGTCAAAAGTACCGGCGTCAATCCATTCACCCTTTACCATCGCTACGTCGAGTTCTCCTTTTTCTAAATACCAATTATGCAAATCGGTAATTTCCAACTCGCCGCGTTCGCTCGGCCTTACTTCTTTAGCCGCCTCAACTACTCGGTTATCAAAAACATATAAACCGGTTAAAGCATAATCACTAATCCATTTTTTAGGTTTTTCTTCAATTTTAACGGCTTTCATATTATCATCAAATTTAACTACACCGAATCTTTCCGGATCGCTTACTTTTTTTGCAAAAACTTTGCCGCCGCTTTTAAAATTCTTAATTTCCTGGCTTAAATCATCTTCAAAAATATTATCTCCTAAAATCATAGTAACATTATCCTTGTCGATAAAATTTTCCCCAATAACAAAAGCGTCGGCTAAGCCTCGCGGCTTATCCTGGATCTCATAAATAAATTTAACGCCAAATTCCTTGCCGCTACCCAATAAATTTAAATAATCGCCGGCTCTTTCCGGAGCAATAATAATTAAAATTTCTTTAATGCCGGCTTTAATCAAAGTATTAAGAGGATAATAAATCATCGGCCGATTATAAACCGGCAATAATTGCTTAGAAGTAATTTTAGTGCATGGTCTAAGTCTAGTGGCGCTACCGCCTGATAAAATAATTCCTTTCATAATAAAAATTTATTGCCATTGTTTAATCGCTCGCAATGGCAGTATGTTTAATTTATTTATTTAAATATTCTTTTAATGCTTCTCGATAATCTCTAAGCTCGGTAAATTTTGTATTAAGTAATATGGAATATTTGGGCCGTTTCGCCGGTCGGGCTAATTCTTCAGATTTGATTGGCTCAATTTTTACATTCTGACCGGTTATTTTAAATAACTCTATCGCAGCATCATACCAACTGCCTGAGCCGGTATTAGTTATATGATAAATGCCATAACCATAATCTTTATTAACTAATTCTTTAGTGGCTTTAGCTAAATCGGGAGTATAAGTATAACAACTTACTTCAGAATTAACCGCTTTTAATTGCGGTTCACTTTTACTCTTTTCTAACATAATATCAAAAAAACTAATTTTAGATACTTCGCTTTCGCTTTTTGGGCCGAATAATTTTGAAGTCCTGATTAAATACCATTTTAAACCTTTGCCGCTAAGTTCTAAAATTCTTTTCTCGCCATGGAATTTAGTTTTGCCGTAACGATTAATAGGTTTTTGTTCATCAGTTTCAATATAGCCGCGCTTCTTTTTACCTTCAAAAACATAATCAGTAGAATAATGAACTAGCGTAGCGCCAATTTTTAAACAAGCTTCGGCTAAAAATTTCGGCCCGTCAATATTTATTTTTTTAGCTAAATCATATTCTTCTTCGCTGGTTTCGCATTTGTCAACTGCATTATAGGCCGTAGCATTAATAATTAATTCCGGTTTTATATCATTAACTTTTTTAAGAATTAATTCTCTATCGCTAACGTCAATTTCTCCTCTATCCCAAGCAATAACATCATTATCAGGCGAAAAGACTTTTACTAATTGCTGACCCAAATTTCCCTTAGCTCCTAAAATTAATATTTTCATAATAAAATAATTTTTTTATTTACCATATTGTTTTTCGTAATATTTTTGATAATTTCCGGACTTAATATTTTTCCACCAACTTTCATTATTTTTATACCATTCAATAGTTTTTCTTAAACCTTCTTCAAAAGAAATTTTTGGTTCCCAGCCTAATTCGTTTTTTATTTTAGAAAAATCAATGGCATATCTTCTGTCGTGTCCCGGGCGATCTTTTACATATTCTATTGAACTTTCGTCTTTACCCATAAACTCAATTATTTTTTTGGTAATTTCAATATTTGGTTTTTCGCTATTTCCGCCAATACAATAAGTCTCGCCTACTTTGCCTTTTTTTAAAATAAAATCAATTGCTTCACAATGATCTTCAACATAAAGCCAATCGCGCACGTTCATACCGTCGCCGTAAACCGGAACTTTTTTTCCTTCCATTAAATTTGTAATAAAAAGCGGAATCAATTTTTCCGGAAAATGATATGGACCGTAATTATTTGAACAATTAGAAATTGTAATTGGCAAATTATATGTATGATAATAAGCGCGCACTAAATGATCAGAGGCCGCCTTAGAAGCGCTATAAGGGCTTCTGGGCGCATACGGCGTATTTTCATTAAAAGCCTGATCATTCGGGCTTAAATGCCCAAAAACTTCATCAGTGGAAATATGATGAAAACGTTTTCCCTTAAAATTAACTTCATTCCATGTTTGAACAGCTGCTTCAAGCATTATATGTGTGCCCCATGTATTAGTTAATATAAAATCCTGGGTATAATTGGAATCAACTGAACGATCAACATGAGATTCGGCGGCAAAATGAACAATTATATCTATTTCTTTAACTATCGGTTTTAAAATATTTTCAAATATTTCACGATCAAATCCTGCGCCGAAACTCTTTCTACAACAAATATCACCTTTGATAAATTTATAATTAGGAGTATTTTCAAAATCGCGCAAATTTTCTAAATTCCCTGCATAAGTCAAAACATCCAAATTAACTATAGAGTCATTAGGATATTTATTTAACCAATATCTAATAAAATTTGAACCGATAAACCCGGCACCGCCGGTAACTAATATTTTATTCATAATAAATAATTAAGATATTTTTATTTTTTCTTTAAAATTATTTTTTACCGTATCATAAGGTTTTTTAAAAAATATGGTGGAGAAATAATTTAAAACATAACGCCAGCCAGTTTTTACAATACCGTCTTTTTCAAGTCTTCGGCCAGAAGCGTAAATTGGCAAATCAAAAGTGAATTTTACTTCACCGGCTTTAACTAAACGCCTGGCCACATCAGCGTCCTCTCCCCAAAAATCAAAATCTGAATTAAAACCGCCGATTTCTTCCATAGCTTTTCTTTTAACAATAAAATTTCCGCCCTGCAGCATTGACCCCACCCCAAGAATATAACGATTTAAAACATAAATTATAAAAGCGAAATAATAATAAACGCGGACTAAAAAATTAACTTTTTTAGGCAGATCATAATAAATAAAAGGCCCGCTTAAACCGACTAATTTTTTATTCTGAGCAAATTCACTAAAAACTTTATCTAACCAACCAGGAGTCATTCTAGTGTCGGCGTCAACATTAGCGACTAACTCACCGGTTGATGCTAAAAAACCTGCTCGACGCGCTTTGACTAAACCCTTATCCGGTTCATCAACTAATTTAACTCCAGGAAATGTTAAAACAACTTCTTTAGTTTTATCGGTTGAAGCATTATTAACTACAACAATTTCCATGTCGTAATTTTTGCCTTTAGACTCCGCTATAATCGATTTTAAACAGTCATCTATTCGTTCCTCCTCGTTATAGGCAGGAATTACTATGCTTAATTTTACCCCGTTAGAAATTATGTTATTTTTTTCAGGCATATTATTTTATAAATTACCCCCGTTATCTTAGTTATTTCTAACGGGGTGAATAAATTTTACTTAATATTAGCCAAAATAAAAAAACGTTAAAATAATAACCTTTAAATTATTATACTACTATTATTATAATTTTCAAGTTCTATTTTTATGGTTTTCTATAACTTTTTTATATAATCTTTCCCATTCTTTAGCTATATTTGGAGCGGAAAATTGCTGAACGAAGTCATAAGCGCCTTGGCCTAATTTTTCTCGCAATTCCCTATTTTCTAAAAGCAAAATAAATTTTTCAGCCATAGCTTTCTCGTCTCCGGCTTTTACGATATAACCATTTTTTTCATTAACATATTCAGGCAAAGCGCGCGCATCAACCGCCACAGCCGGCAAACCGCAAGCTAAAGCCTGCATTAATACCATGCTTTGAGTTTCGGACGTAGAAGCAATAGAAAAAATTTCTGACGCTCTATATAATTTTGCCAAATCAACTTTACTTAATGTCCCTAAAAATTTAACTTCATTTTCTAAATCTAATTTTTTAGCAAGTCTTTTAAGTTCATTTTCAGTTTTGCCTGATCCAGCAATAGCTAAATTAATATTTTTAATATTTTTTTTAGCTAAAGCTACGGCCTTTAAAATCACGTCTATATTTTTTTCCGGAGATAAGCGACCGGCGTAAACAATAGTATTGTTAGACAAATTAAATTTTTTCTTATATTCTATTTTATCGCCTGACGGGCAAAAAGTATTTGTGTCAATAGGATTAGACATGGCTCTATGTGGTTTTTCAAAACCATTAGTTAACATCTCTTTAAAAACCGACTCCGAAGGCCCGGTCACAAAATCACAGCGGTTATAATACCAAACCGCGTAACCTAAACTTATTTTTTTAAAAAATGACGGCACAAAATCAGTAATTGAAGTATGGTTGGTGCCGATTAAAGGCAGATAATTTAATTTAGCCGCGATTAAAGCTTCAAGACCAGCGCCAAAAAAAAGCTGCGAATGAATAATATCTGGTTTAAAATTTTTAAAAATCCGGCCGGAAAAAAGCGGCAAAACTAATCTTGATTGCGCTCCGGCCAATGGCGCGGGCAAAGCGAATAAACGTTTCACTTTAATATTTTTGCCTAAATCTAATTCCTTCTGCGGCAAATTAACAACTTTAAAATCTTTAGCGCCATAACGCGGCACAAAAAAACATATTTCATGACCTAACTTAGATAATTCAACGGCTAATTTAGCAATAGAATCGGCCACGCCGCTTAACTCGGGGTAAAAATTATCGGAAAAAATAGCGATTCTCATAAAAATAATTATTATTTAATATTAATCTCCTCTTTAGAAATCTTTTTAGAAAATTTATTAAATAAATAATTTAACAAAATAAATAAAATTATTATTATAACTATAAAGTATTGCCCGAAATAAAAATAATTGGCTAGCTTATCATAAGCTCTGCCGAAAAAATAACCTATAATAGTGAAAAAAACCGCTTTAGGCAAACTTAAAATAAATAAAACATAAAAAAATTTCCTAAATTTAAGCTTAACGGCTCCTGTTATAACAAAGCCTGGCACCGGTACAATCGGAGAATATTTAATTATAAAAAGCGCTTTCCAAATATGGTCATGCAAAAGCTGTTCTAATTTTAAAATTCTTGAATGAGTTAAACCGAAATAATGACCGAATTTTTCTTCAACGCCAGTGCGGCCGATATAACCGATAAAATAAAGAATTATATCAACAATCATTTCGCCGAAAAAAGCTAAACAAAAAATATACCAAACATTAAAATAACCTAAAGCCGCGGCAAAGGCCGCGGCCGAAACAAAAATTGGTCCGCCAACTATAATAGCGACAAAAATCATTAAATAACCGTTAGCTAAAACCCAGGGCAGAATTGTTGAAAAACTAGAGGTTAACATTAGATAAGTTTAATTTTATTTAAAACCGCTTCAGCCTCGTTTTCCTGATATTTTTTCTGCGGCCATAAATCTAAACCATCATCCGAAATCCTCGGTACTACGTGAAAATGTAAATGAGGCACTATTTGCCCTGCGGCCGGATCGTTATTTTCCATAATATTATAACCGGGCGCGCCTAAATTTTTCTTTATGCTCTCTCCTACTTTTTTTACCGCTTTTATAACCTGGCATAAAATCTCTTCATCAATTTCTTCGACGTTGGCAAAATGTTTTTTGGGAATAACTAAAGTATGGCCGGGATTAGTTGGATTGATGTCTAAAAAAGCTAAAGTAAATTCATCTTCGTAAACTTTATAGCTCGGAATTTCACCGGCAATAATTTTACAAAAAATGCAGTCCATAAAATTCAATCTTTAATTGCTAATTACAAATTACGAATTAAATTTAAATTCATAATCGATAATTAGTAATTTTAATTGTTAATTTATTTTAAACTTCCCTTCTTTGTTGTCTTCCCATCGAATTTCATCAACTTCTTCTTTCTTGCCGACGCCGCGATATAATTTATCCGGAATATTTATGCATTGAGCATCTACTTCAGAAATATTTTTATAACCGTGTACTACTCCTGGAGGCACGATAAGAAAAACTGGATTATTTTCTCCAACAAGCAATTTTATGTATTCGCCTTTAGTCGGGCTATTTTCTCGTCCATCCCATAAATGCAATTCGAAATCGCCAGGGCCGATAAAAACAAAACCATCAGTCTGAATTTTATGTTCATGGGGGCCGCGAATTACGCCCGGTTTAGTTATGCTTATATAAGCCATAGCCGGCCTAAAATTTATTTCATCTTGCCGGTAAAACTCTGCCAGCCAGCCCCTTTGGTCTGTATTTTTAGCGATTTGTTTTATAATAATTCCTTCTATCATAGATAATTATATTATATTATATTAATGTAAAATTTAAAAATCAAAATGAAAAATGACAATGCAAAATTTAAAATTTTTTAACTAAATATTTTTATATTTTAAACTGTAATTTTACATTTTGATATTTACATTTTCAATTTTCCTCGCCTTAGGCGTTACCCAAAAACCCATATATTTTCCTAGCATCAACCTGGTTTGGGCTTCTAAACCGGGGATGGAACCAAAAAATATAATACTAACCGGCAAAATCATCCATTGTATTAACATAATTAAACTTTTAACTATGCCATAATTTTTAGGCCGCTTAGGCAAAAGCATGGAAGAAATTATCGCTGAAAAAACCATACCTATCATGGCAACCGACATTAAAGTTCTGGAAACCACCGGCAAATTACTTGATAAAACGGTTATATTAAAACGATCGCCGCCTAAAATCATGGGCATCCAACCGATAACGCCAATTATTAAAGCATTAGTCGCCCAAGAGTGAAAACCATAAAGCTGAATAAAAATTTTATTAAACATTTTTCTCACTGGCAAAATTTTTCTTTCTTTTATAGTATTAAACATTAAATAAGGCAAATTCTCCACTCCCCAACCCCAGCGCCTTTGCTGCTTATATAAATTTTTCATGGTTTGCCAATTAGTATCATCCATGCAAACATCCATGGAAACCGGAAAATATAATGGCTCAACCCGATAATTACCTTTATAGTATAAATAACAATGCCAAAAAACGCGTGAATCTTCGCTTACCATATTAGTCGACCAAAAATCTATATCAACTAAAGCCCGCCAAGTCATAGAATGTGAAGAATAGGTAGCTAATTTTTCCTGTCTGATCTGCTGCATCATCTGCCAAAAAGTGTTAGAAGTCGCCGCTACTCTGGCGAAAAACGGCGCCTGCCAAATATTATTATGGTAAACCGGTATAGGCTGATAACTGGCCAAATACGGATCTTCAACGGTTAAAAATTTATGAGTCAGGCAATAAAAATAACCGGGCATTACTACCGTGTCAATATCAAAAATACTAACTAAAATTTTATTATAATCATAATTAAACTTGTCGATAATTTCTTGCTTGACTTGCCTAGCCGCCCAAGCCTGGTTAGCTCCTTTACCCTTTAATTCACTAGGCATATTATCCGGGTGAACCGTGATTAAAAAATGTTTAAATTTATTTCCGAATTCCTGCTCAATGGCGCGCGCTCTTTCTTTGGCCGCTTGGCCCGCCCTTTCTTCGATAGCTAAAACCATAATCATTTTATCTGTCGGATATCCATCATTAATTAAACCCTGAAAACTTGGCCTAATAACCTCAAGACTTTCATCATAAGTAGGAAAAATAACTAAATGAATAATATCTTGCCAAGTTAAATTATTTTTATTAGATGGCAAATTTTCACATTGCGATCGCCAATCTATTTTTAAATTTTTTTTCATGCTAACGTAAGCGGCGAAAAGATTAATACCCAAATAAATTACCAAAAGCAGCCAATAAACATCAAAGGCAATAATAAAATAGGCTACCCAAACCGGTTTTATAGCTGAAAAAAATAATAAAATAACCAAAGTCGCCCACGACAAAAAACCTGGAAAAATTTCCAAGATGCGATAAAGCTTTCGGTTTTTTGCATCAGTTAAATCAGTCGCTTTGCTTATTTTTAAATAATCCATATATAATTTAAATCTTTATTTTTTTAAAGAAATAATCTCCGCTGAAATATAATAAATAAAGAAAAATTGTAAAAATAAACCAATCCATAAAATAATTTAAATCCAAAAAATAAATTATAAAAGCTTTAAAAATCCAGATTGGCGCCACAAAAATATCCCAGCTATTCAAACGATTCAACAACCCAAATAATATGCCGAAAGAAGTTAAAGGAATCATTATGCAGACAAAAAAATTAGTTGATATTTTTTTAAATATCTTATTGATTAAACTGGACATAGATTTTAAAATATAATAGAAAGACAGCCAGCCAAGACAACCATAAACAAAGAAAAAAATAATCATCCAAGCGTTATTTACGCAAACTCTGTCCGGCGAATTAATCGGGCAATAATCTAAAAGGTGCCTAACATCAGTTATTAAATAAGCTGTATTTGGAAAAAATAAAAGCCAAAAAATAAATAAAATCAAAGCTAAAAATTTTTGTCCTAAATTTTTTAAACCGGTTCTGCGCCAATAAGATTTTAATGCCCTATAAAATAATAGCGGCAATAAAGCTAAAAATATATTCCAAAAAAATGTTAACAGCTGAAAACTATTGACAGCTAAACTATCTAAAATTGGATATTGGATATAAATATTATCAAGTTTTAAAAAAGAATCATATATTATTCTATCCATAAAAAATATAAAAACTACCGCCTTACTATGTATTATATGCCGCCCTATAGTAATAAAGTAGTTTAATTATCTAAAATTATATCTTCATTTTCTTTTATCTCAACCTCTGGATCATTAGTTTCGCTAGAATTCTTATTTTTAAAATCGTCGCGGTTAGATTCAATTCTTCTGCCTCTAAAATTAACCGGACCGTTTTTTAGGGCCTGCCCTAAACTCACTGTTGGCGTATCTTTAGCGATAGAAAAATTATCGCGCACTTCTAGTCTAGATTTATTAGACATGCTGGCTAACTCTTGTTTTTTAGCTTCGAGTCTGCTCTCCATCTCCTGTTTTTTTTCTTTTTTTGCCAAGCTTAAACAATCTTTGCAAAAAATCGGCCTTATACCATCAGGCACAAAAGAAACTTGAGTTGGCTTGCCGCAGCGGCTGCAAACATAATTATTTTTATTATTGTCTGATTGCTTAAAGCCATTCGGTTTAAATTTAACTCCATTATTTCTATTATCAAAAATTGGCGCTTTAGAGTTTTCTCTAAAAGGTTTTTTATCTTGCTTTTTTTCATTTTTATCTTCTATATCTTCGCTATTTGAGTGCCAGCGATTAATTTTTTCTTCAACTAAAGCTCTTTGTTTAGCATATCTTTCACGGGAAACTTTTATAACTTTTTCTTTATTGCCGGTTTTTTCTTCCTCAGTTAAGGGCGCTAAACCGCGAGCGGAAAAAGGATCAGAAGCTATGCCGTCAATCATTAATTTTATATAAAATTCATACTTAGCTAAATTCACTAAATCTTCCTCAGTAAAAACCGGGGTAAATTCTTTAACTAATTCTTCGGCATCAGTTGCGCCAACTCTAAAAACAATCAAAGTTCCGACGTTGCCAAAAACCGCCGGCTTAACTTTCTCGCCTAATTGCTCAATATATTGGTGAGCCATAATTAAATTTAAACGGTATTTTCTAGCTTCAGACAAAATATTAGCGAAACTATCGGTGGTAAAATTTTGAAATTCGTCAATATAAAGATAAAAATCCTTACGCTCTTTTTCTAAAATATCAACTCGACTCATGGCCGATAATTGAACCTTAGTAATCATCATGGCGCCGAGCAACGCCGAATTATCTTCACCAATACGGCCCTTGCTTAAATTCATGATTAAAATTTTCCCTGTATCCATAACTTCTCTTAAATCAATGGAAGATTTTACCTGACCAACAATATTTCTTATAAGCGAACTTGATAAAAATTGTCCGACTTTATTTTGAATTGGCGATACCGCTTCAGAAGCAAAATTATTAGCATAACCGGCGAATTCATTAACCCAAAAAGATTTTACAACTGGATCTTGTATTTTTTCTATAACTTTTTTTCTAAAATTTTTATCTGATAGCATCCTAGTAATAGCTAATAAAGTCGAGCCCGGATAATCTAAAATAGCTAAAATAGCATTACGTAAAATATATTCTAAGCGCGGCCCCCAAGAATCCGCCCAAAGCTTTTGAAAAACTCCAATTAACCCAGAAGCGACTAAATGCCTTAAATGAGCGTCAACTTGCTCAACTACATTAAAAGCAATCGGGTAATCAATGTCCGAAGGATTAAAATAAATAACGTCATTTACCCTACCCGAAGGAATAAATTCAATAATTTTTTCCGCTAAATCACCATGTGGGTCTACTACCATTACTCCTTTGCCAGACCTAATATCATCAACAATCATATTTTCTAAAATAGTAGATTTGCCCATACCGGTTTTCCCAATTAAATACATGTGCCGGCGGCGATCGTCGGTTTTAATACCAAATTGTCTATTTTGATTGCGGAAATTTGTTTCCGCGAATACTGTTATTTGTTCTGGCATAATAAACGATTTGTGATTACGAATTAAAAATTAAAATTTCATATAATCAATAATCTAACTATTAATTCGTAATTTATAATTGATAATTGACTTTATACTATCGGTAAATTGCTAGGTGGAGCATCCTGTATTTTTGACTCTGGTTTAAATTCTGGTTTTAGGCCATCACCATTTTTTTTATTATTTTCCGTCAAAAAATCGGGCTTAGACGGAGCAGATATTTCAAAATCTTTCGCCGAACTTTCTATGCTAATAGGCAACCCAGTCGGCGGCTCCGCTTTTCTGCCCGGCGCTTTTTGCACTAAAGGCGCTCTAACAGAAGCTTCAACAGGAAAATGCCAAATTGACGCCAATTCTTCAGTATTAAGTATGCCTGGTAGCCTACCGCGGGCATCACTTCTTAAACGATAAGCGGTCATTAATTTATTTTTTCTTAAATTAACGCGATACTTGCCAAAAATTTTTTCATACTGAACTTTTGTAATTGTGCCTCCATCGCCGGTATCTGGTTTATAGGAATTTAAATCATTATAATTAAATTGCTTCATATAGCCGGTAAAACCATAAGCTACTTTATTTTTATTCATCATTTCTTTTCTCGCTACATAAACATACCTGATTTTAACGCCAAAACCTATTTTGTTAACTTTCTCCTGGATTTCTTCAACCTGTTTTTTTTGTTTTGGTTTTAAATTCATCATTCTAAACTGCGGCTCTTTTTCATCTTTTTTAGCTGTTTCAATATCACCCCATAATCTATAAATAGTTTCGCTAAAAGACTCTATCGCTGCCAATAAACTTTCAATCATCCTATCAATTAAATCATTGGATTTTGTTTTTTCGCCAATAATCTTTTTAACTTCATTATCGCCTTGTTCGGCCCATTCATGCCCTATTGGTATAGCTAAAATTTGGTACCATAACTGCTCGCCTTTTTTCATACTGCCCATTAAATCCATTAAAGCAGCCATAGGATCTTTATATTGAGTTTCGGGCTCGCCAAGCTGGTGTTCAAAGTGCTTATAAGTTTTAATCGGATAAACTGGATGTTTTACTAAGACATATTCGCTGCCAAAAATATCATATTCTTCGTCAGGAAATTTTGTAGGTAAACCATGGGTATAATCATTAACTTCAGTAATTTCTGCGTCCGGATATTGTGAATAAACAGCTGCTTCTACAAGATGACGATATTTTTCCGGAGTCCAAATTAAAAATTGAATATAGCCGTTAATGCTGACTATTTCAAAACTAAAATAAAGCTGCCACTCACCTAACCACCATTTTTCATATAAATCTTTAGTGCTGTGCGCGCCGGCTAAATAGGCAAAAATATTTTCTACAGCCATTGGAGTTTGCGCATTGCCACGAGGTAAATCGATAGCTAATAAAATAGCTTTTTCCGAAGCGCCATAAGCCAGCTTAATATACCTAAGCCAAACTTGAGCCACTCCCCAAACAAAGGTTATAGCAATCGGCAACCAGCCCACATAATAAAGCAATCTTAAAAGAATTTGATCTGTGGGCAAATCTAAAAAATCTAATATTGGCTGTATATTTATAACTATATCCATAACAAATAAAAATGGTTTGAATTTCCTCTATTATTTTACCATATTTCGGCTAATTTTGCCAAACAACTGATAATAATGATTTACACAATTATTAGTGATAAAAAAAACACGCCAAAATTAAAAGTAAAATGGCGTGTTTTATATAAAAATTGTCTTGAATGTAATATCTTAAATATTTTTAAGCTTATATTTGCCTTCAGCTAAAACTTCAAATTTGTCACGATTCATCAAAGCTAAATTTATAGTGGCTTTTTTTACAACTCTTTGCGCTAAAACTTTTTCAATAATTTCATCTCGTGTCAAAGGCTGGCCGGCTTCAATCATAATTTTTTCAATTACATCAGCAACCGTGCCTTTCTGATAGCCCCATTCTTTTAAGCCGTAAAGACCGCGACCGACTAAAATATATTTATCATCTAAAATTAATTCGTTATGTACTGTGGCAGCGTTAGCTTTTTTATTATCAAAATTAATCTGATTGATTTTATCGGCAATCTCAGCGAAGTGCATAGGCTTGCCGTTATTTTTTAAAATTAAATAAATTTTATCATTAATAGTCTTAGGTTTAATTTCGCGAGAATCATTAATCCCCCAGAAACCAAATTTATTCTGCTCAATCTTTTTAGCAGCTTGTAAAATTGAGTAAATAACTTTATTAGCATTTATCACATCGGCATTTTCTTTAAACAAATCTTTATTTAAAATTCCCGAGATATTTAAGTTGCCAGACTGTTTAAATTTTTCTTCGTTTTCTTTATAGGCGTCAAGTTCTTTAGATAAATTAATTAATTCTTCGGTCATGAATATTTTTTTGAATTTTTGAATTTTATCTAAAAGTTCTTTAGCCAAAGCTTCTAAATGCTCTAGGGATTTATATTTTAATTTTAAAGATTCTTTAAAATATTCGGAATCGCTAATAAGTTCAAATTCGTCATGCAATAATTTTGAAATTAAAAAATCAAAATGGCGCTTATGCTTTACTTCATTATCATTATTTTTCCCTTGGCCAATGGAAAAATTAACTAAATTATCAAACAAATAATTTTTTTCCATCAAACCGCCGTGTTCTTCAAGCAAATTAATAATAATACTTTTTAAACCGCTTAAAGCATTATCTAAAATATCAAGCTGTTTTAATCTTTTAATGCTGGAATTTTCAATCTGCCTAATGCGCTCTCTGGTTAATTTATGAACCTTGCCAATTTCTTCTAAAGTTACTTTGCCATCACCGTTTAAATCAAAACGTCTAATTAAAACATCTCTTTCTCTTTCGTCAAGTTTTTCGAAGAGATTACTAATAATTTCAATAGCATCAAGCCTGGCTACTTCTTCGGCTTGATTGTTATCCATTATTTGGTCAAGAATAGATTTGCTTATATTTTCGCTATTTTCCATAAATTCAAAAAAAATTAGATTAGATCTCCTTCTTTGAATATATATTAAACAAGACTATTGTAATTTTGTCTATTATTTATTCATTGCAATATATTAACACATTTATTTTTTAAAGTCAAGAGTTTTCTAAAATTATAAATAAAAAAGGCTAAAATTAGCCTTAATTAAACTATAATAAAAAATCTAAAAATATTTTTAAAAATATTGAATTTCTTCTTTGATGTCAATTTTATATTTTCGCTTGATTTTATTTTTAATTAGTTTTATAAGTTTTAAAACATCTTTAGATTCGGCTTGGCCAACATTTATTATGAAATTAGCATGTTTTTCACTAACTTTAGCTCCACCCTCTACTCTGCCCTTTAAACCAAGCTGATCAATTAAATAACCTATTCCTATATTTCCTTGCTTAACTAAACCTCTATCTGCTAAATCCTCAGCCAACTTTTTGTTATTTTTAAAAACTTGCTTATATTTTACATTTTTAAAAACACAACCAGCGCTTGGTTCTTTAGGATTAGAATTAAAACGATGATCAAAATTTTTCTGACTTAAAATTTTTATATTTTTCCTAGCACCTTTAGATAATTTTAATTTTATCCCAACAATTAACAAATTTTTATTTTTTTTAAAAATTGAGTCTCGATATTTAAAAGCGCAATCTTTATTTTTAAATTTTATAAATTTTTTCTTAGTTAAATCGTAAACTTCAACTTCGTTTACGCACTTTGACATATCAGAACCATAGCAGCCAGCGTTGCCCCTGACCGCTCCGCCGATGCTGCCAGGAATACCGAAAGACCACTCCAATCCGGTTAAGCCGGCTGAAGCGGACACCGCCGCCAGTTTAGTTAAGCTCGTGCCGGACCAAGAAATAAGATAATTATTTTTTATATTATATTTTTGACCGGAAATTTTTATAACTAACCCCTTAATTTTTTTTCTAATAATCAAAATATTGCTGCCTCCGGCTAAAAAATTTATCGCCAACTTTTTTTTGTTGCCCCAATTTATAGCTTCAACTAATTCTTTTCTATCTTTTACTATAGCAAAAAAATCAGCTCGTCCGCCGATGCGAAAAGTAGTAAAAGGCTTTAAATCAAAATTTTTTTTGATTATTTTTTCTATTAGCATATAAAGTTGATATTTTGTCATCAAGTAAAAATTTAATGGCTGCAGAGCTTTGCTCGCTATTAAATTTTTACTTGATACATTATATTTTTGGAAAATATTAAAAACCTTTTTTGAAAAGGTTTTTAAGGTTACGGCAACAAAACGGCGACGATAGACAAAGAATCTAAATCAGTAGCCGGCTCAATAATAGCGCTTTGCCAAACCTCATTATTTTCTTTAATAATTTTGCTAACTCGACCAATCACTAAACCTCGCGAAACGCTTTGCTCTAAGCCGGAGGTGGCTACAATATCGCCTATTTGGATATTCTCGGTTTGCGGTATAAAATCCATTTTAACGGTTAAACCAAGATCGCCGGAGGCGATACCAGAGGTTTTATTATCTCCAAAAATTGCCGCCGCTAATTTTATTTTTTTATTAGTCACTAAATAAATTTCAGCTATATGATCCTTAACGCCTATAACCTTACCGATAATAACTCCTTGACTTGAAGTGCCAATAGCAGTTGAACTTATTACCGCTAACCCGGGATATAAGCCGTCAACCGACCCTTTATCAATTAAAATCGCTTGATTATTTTGATTAGTCCCGCCGGTTAATTCGCCGCGAGAAATAATATTAGCCATTAAATAACGCTGGCTATCTTTTTTCAAAAAATTCAAATGTTTTCTTAAAATGGAATTTTCTTCTTCTAAAAATCTTAATTTGATATTTTCCGAAGTTAGTTGATTTATTTTTTCCTCAGCCTTTTTTAAATCAGAAGTTAAATCAATTTTCTCTGTTTCATCTGAATAATTTTTATTAACATCAAAACTAAAAGAATAAAAAACGCCAAAAAAAGGTTTGAAAGTTTTGTTTAAAAAAGATTCGAGAGGATTTAATATCTTAATGTAATGAAAAAAAATAAGCAGCATAACAATCGCTGCTACATATATATATTTTTTCAAACTTAACCTTGTCATATCGGTAGATAAATTAAATTGAAAACTTATTTTAATATTCTTCCGTAACCGGAGATAAAACTTTATCTAACAAAGCCGGGTCAGCTAAAAGCATGCCCGTGCCTCTAACTACGCAAGTAAGGGGATCTTCAGCCACTCGAACAGGAATTTTAGTGGCCTGGGCTATTTCTTTATCCAACCCGCGCAATAATGCTCCCCCGCCAGTTAAAACAATGCCATGTTCATAAATATCGGAAACCAATTCTGGCGGCGTAGTTTCTAAAGTTATTTTTATATTTTCTATAGTTTGCCTTATGATTCTTTGCATAGCTTCTCTGACTTGGCTATCGGTAATAATTACTTCTTTTGGTAAACCATTAATCAAATCTCTGCCGCGCAAAGGCATTTCCATAGATTCTTTTAAAGGCGTGGCTGAACCGATTCTAATTTTTATATTTTCCGCGACCTGCTCGCCGATTAAGATATTAAATTCTTCTCTAACATATTGAATAATATCATTATCTAAAGCGTTGCCGGCCAAACGCAAAGTTTTCCAGGTTACAACTCCGCCTAAAGAAATAACGGCGATTTCAGTTGTACCGCCGCCGATATCAACTACCATAATGGCTTGCGGCCCGGTAACATCAAGACGGGTACCAATAGCCGCTGACATAGATTGCTCAATTAAAAAAACTTCGCGCGCTCCGGCAGATTTAGCCGCATCTTCAACTGCTTTCTTCTCGACTTCAGTAATATCCAAAGGAATACCTATAACCACCCGCGGACGAGGCACTAAAGTAAAATGTTCAGCATGAACTTTATCAATAAAATATTTTAGCATTTTTTCCGTTACTTCAAAATCAGAAATAACGCCTTCTACTAAAGGCTTAATAACTTGAATATGAGGCGGAGTTTTACCAAGCATTTTTTTAGCTTCATAACCAACACATAAAATTTCATTAGTGCGCATATTAACCGCCACAACCGAAGGCTCGTTTATCACAATACCCTTGTCCGGGGTATAAACTAAAGTATTATTCGTGCCTAAATCAATGCCTAAATCTTTTGAAAATTTTCCGAAAAATTTGTTTAACATTATGATAAATTTTTTATTTATTACTTATTAAGTTTACCTTAAAAATAAACCATTTGTCAAAAAACGGCTGGCCCTAAAAATGCCGCCGTTTTTTTAAAACTATTTATTTTTATTTTTTTATTTTCTACCTAATTCTTCCCAAAAAACTAAAATCGGCGAAGCTACAAAAATCGATGAATAAGTTCCAGCAAAAATACCAATGGCTAAAGCTGAAACAAAAGTTCTAATAGAATCACCGCCAAAAATAATAATACAAATTAAAACTAACAATGATGTTAAAGATGTATTTATGGATCTAACTAATGTCTGATTTAAACTTGTATTTACCGTACCTGCAAAATCTTCATTACTCTTAGGCAAATTTTCTCTGGTTCTGTCAAAGACAACTATTGAATCATGGACTGAATAACCTATTACAGTTAAAATAGCGGCCACGAAAGCAATATTAATTTCTACCCCATAATAATGGCCTAAGATAGCAAATATTCCTACGGTTATAATAGCATCATGAAACATAGCTATAATAGCCGAAAAAGCGTACTCCCAAGAAGCAACTGGTTTAGAGACCTTCCTAAAAGCGTAAGTTATATAGGCCAACATCGCCAACAAAGCAAAAAATATGGCCCAGAGAGATTTAACTTTTAATTCTTCGCCGATTGACGGGCCAACTGATTCAAAACGCAATTCTTCAATAGAATTATCTTTATTTTCGTTTTTAGTCAAATCGTTAAGTCTAGTTAAAATTGATTGGTGGACTTCTTCGCTAGTCTCTTGAAATCTTATCATAACTCCTTTATCGCCTACATGCTGAATAATCAAACTGCTTAATTTTAATTCCGACAAACCAGACTCAATTTGTTTAACCTCTGGTCTTGAACCGATAAATTCTAACTCTAATAAACTCCCACCGGTAAAATCAATGCCTAGTTTTAAGCCCCAGGTTAGAAGCGCGATCAGACATACAATAAATAAGGCCAAAGAAATTCCTAACCAAATATTTTTCTTTTGGATTATTTTAAAATTTGTCATAATTATTTTTGCTTAATTGATGTAATTAGGCCATGCCTTTTTTCCAACCAAGACGAAGGTATTAAATTTAAAAAATTTCTAGTAATAAATATGGCTGTAAACATGGAAATAATAACACCTAAACCAAGAGTGACGGCAAAACCTTTAACCGCGCTGGTGGTAAACATAATCAAGATAAAACAAGTGATTAAAGTGTTGAAATTACTATCCCTGATTGATGGCCAGGCTCTTTTAAATCCGTCTTCAATCGCTGTAGCCAGCGTTTTACCATTGGCAATTTCTTCTTTCATCCTGGCAAAAATAAGAATATTGGCGTCGACAGCCATGCCGACAGAAACTATGGCGCCGGCCAAACCTGATAAAGTTAAAGTTACCGGAGATAAACCGCCAATAAAATATAATAAAATATAACTCAAAAAAGAAAACAATAAAAACCACCCGCTAACAGTAATTCCAATTAAAAGAAATATACCAACTAATAACAAAGCGGCCATGGAAAAACCAATTTTAAATATAGCAAACACCGTTAAACTATAAACTATAAGCGCTAAAACCGCCATTAGACCAGGCAATCTATACAAAATAACCATAAATAAAGCAATAATAATAAAACCAATAATACCGGCTTTAAAGCTATCAGCTAATGATTTTTGCCCTAAGCTCGGGCCAATAGTTTGCTGATTGACTAAATCAATTGGCACCGGCAAAGCACCGGCATTAAGTCTTTGCGCTAATAATTTTGCTTCATTAATAGTAAACTTTCCAGAAATAACGGCTTTTCCTCCGGAAATTTTTTCATTAACAGTCGGCACGCTGATCGCATAACTATCTAAATAAATAGCCACTGGCTTACCAACATTTCGTGCAGTGATATCTTCAAACATTTTCCCGCCCTCATTATCAAAAACCAACGAGACTTCCGGAGTATTGGTTTGGGAATCAAATTCTACCGTAGCTGATTGCAAATTTTTTCCAGTCAATTCGGTGTTTTTCCATTCGCTTTGCGGACCAATAATATCTTCTTCAGTCTTAGTTCTAATTAAAATATGGCTAACTTTGATTTCTTCAACTTTTCTTTCGTCCTGTTTATAAATTAAATGATAACCAAACTCAGTTTCTACCGGTCCGCCTATTGTGCCAACAGTTTGGCTAAAAGCCGCACTCTCAAAAGCCGGAACCATTTTTCCTGCTCCAAACCAACCCAATTCTCCAGCGTTTTCGCGCGCACCGGGTTCGGTAGAATTTTGTTTAATCAAATCTTTAAAATTAGCGGTAGTGGCTTGAGATTTTAATTTATTAATTTTTGTTAAAACTTCTTCTTTTGTTAAACCGCTTTCACAACCTGATATATCTTTCCAACAAATCAATAAATGAGAAGCCTTAACTTCTTTTTCTTCGGAATTAGTAAAAGAATTTATTTTTACTTTTTTATCTTCAACTTTAAAAATTTCATAACCGCTTGTTGTTTTAGCTAAATCTATACTAGTCTTGCCAATGGCTATATTTTTCACTAAACTATAAATTTCTGGATTATCGCTTTCTGTTATATAACCCAAATCACCGCCGTTATTTTTAGTCTTTTCGTCTTGGCTATAGGCGCTAGCCAAGGCTTTAAAATCTCCGCCGGAAATAACCTTGCCTAAAACTTCTGTAGCTTGTTTTTCTGCGGCTATATTATAATCATTTAATTGCTTTGTTTCTTGTTCGGTTATTTTTCTGATTTCAGTATTCTGCTCCTTAAATTCCAGCAAAGGAGTTTCACCAATCATTTTTATAGCTTCTTTTACGTCTTTAATCCCAGCTAATTCCACAATTATTCTATAATCGCCGCTAGAAGTTCGGTTAATTTGTACATTAGGCTCGCTCACGCCAAAAACATTTATTCTTCTTTCAATAACATCCCTAACTCCCTCGACCGCATCGCCTTTTTTGTCGGATGAAATAGCGGAAACATCGGCTTCATAAGTTAATTGTGTTCCGCCTAATAAATCCAAACCTAAAGTAAAAGGAATCTCTTTAACTTTGGGAAAAGGAATTTTAAATTTATCCACCGCCTTGTTATAATAATTACCAAAATCAATCAGCGATGTAACTAACACTAAAATCATGATGCAAGCAAAAACCCACCAAATTTTGCCGCGGGCGCTTGGTTTTAATAACTTTTGTAAAATGTTATCAGACATAAATTAAGAACACCCGATTAGGGTGTGGATGAAATTATTTCTCTATATTACATTTTAATGCAATTTTCATATAAAATCAAGGGTAAATATTTGGCTAATATTAAAAAAATAACGGGCAGGAATTTTCATTTCTAGCCCGCTATACAATTTATTTGCTAACGCAATTTTTCATCTAAGCGTTTTTCTAATTGCTTCATTTTATATTTGGGGTAAATTTGATAGATTACATTTTCAATGAGTGTTTCTAGCTCATTGCGGCACCCAAACAATAAATCACGATATTCCTCCCTAGCTTTTCTTACCTTCTTACTACGCAAAGCTAAAAAGGCTTCATACTCTATAATCTGCACTTTTTGATTTCTGACAGCGAGTGTATGCGACATATTTTTGAAAATATCGCATTTGTCAACATTTTTGATGACGATGCAAATTGGCGATTCGGCTAATCTGTTGAAATATGAGCCAGCGGAAATTTTGTATGCTTTAGGCAACATTTTCAACAACTTTTTCCTGTTGCTAGAGAGTTGACGGCGATAAGACCAATTTTTCTTCATCTCGCAATAATACTCAACGATAAACTCAAAAGCTTCTTCAAGAATATCGTCAGGTAAATCGCCTTTTTCGCCATCACGTTTAGTCAGCCTGCCGACATCATCAGCAATTTCATCACCAAAATATTTTCTGACAAATTCTAAAATCTTTTTCCCTGACTCCACGAGATCATGGAGTAAAGCTTTTACTAAATCTTCCTCCCTTTTAACCCCTCTGCACCATAGCGACCAGGTGACGGAAATGGAATGGTCGGCTTCGTCCTGGCCATTATTTCTTTTTATACCAGAATAACAAGAAATAACAATTTGGATAGCTCGACCTAAATGTAAAAACTCGTTAGTGATCGCTAGCTCGAATAATTTTTGCGCCGCACGGCTATATGCAAAATTTTCTATAATTCTTATCGCCTTTCTCATGCTCCTCACCTCTCTTTCATTTTAGTATTTGTTGTTCTTATTATTTTATTATAAAGACCGTTATTTTTTCATACATTACTCCGGTTTAAATAAAAAGTCAATTATAAATTAAAAAACAGGCTAGAAAATTTTACCGCCTGTTTTAAAAATTATTTTCCACAGCACTTTTTAAACTTTTTTCCGCTGCCGCACGGGCAAGGATCATTGCGTCCGATCTTCTGGCCGGCAGCATCTTTAACTTTTTCATGTACTAAATCTACATTGTCATTTTTTTTGCTTCCAACTTTTTTAAATTCAGAAAACTGAGTTGAACCTTTGCTCATTTCTTTAGCCGGCGCGCTATATTTTTGCGGACCAATTTGCAGCGACGGCGCGGTGAAATTTCCTAAATCAGCAACTTTAAAAATGGAATAAGCGACTTGCTTCTGAATTAAATTATTAAGTTCATTATATAAAATATAAGCTTCTTTTTTATATTCAACTAACGGGTCATGCTGACCATACCCTCTAAGGCCGATACCATGTCGCATATGGTCCATTGCTTCTAAATGCTCGATCCAAAGCATATCGATTGATCTTAATAAAACTGATTTTTCAACCTGCAACCAATCAACTCCGGCCTCGCCGGCTAATTTAGTTATTTTTTCATAATTAATTTTAAGTAAATCCAGCAAATGTTCAATAATTTTTGTTCTGGCTCTTACTTTATCCAATTTATCTCCGTCTTGAACCATGGCTACTAATTTTTCTTTTAATTCGGCCGGAACATTAAAAATCGTTGAAATCACTTGATAAATTTCTTGGATGTTCCAATCTTTAGAACTGTCCGCGGCTGTGTGAAAAATTACTGCCTGTTCAATTTCATTTTCAATCATTTCTAAAATTATATCAGACAAACTTTTATCAGAATTTGCCTTATTTTTTTCTCCTATTTCTAAAATTTCTCTGCGTCTTTTATAAATAGCTTCCCTATGCTTATTAATAACATCATCATATTCGACCAAATGTTTTCTAATATCAAAATTATTGCCTTCAACTTTAGTCTGGGCCGATTCGATGGAACGAGAAACCATTTTATTTTCTATCGGCATCTCTTCCGGGACTCTTAAAGTGGCCATTAAACTTTTCATTCTATCTCCGCCAAAAATTCTCATTAAATCATCTTCCATGGAAACATAAAATTGTGATGAACCTGGATCGCCCTGGCGTCCGGCGCGTCCTCTTAATTGGTTATCAATACGCCTTGATTCATGCCGCTCGGTGCCGATAATATGCAACCCACCGGCTTGGTTAACTTTTTGCTGATTTTCTAAATTAAAAGGATTGCCGCCTAAAATAATATCCACGCCGCGTCCAGCCATATTAGTGGCAATAGTAACTGCGCCTAACTCGCCTGCCCGCGCTATAATTTGCGCTTCTTTTTCATGGTACTTAGCATTTAAAATTTGCGCTTTAATGCCTTCTCGCTCAAGCATCTCGCCTAAAATTTCATTTTTTTCTATGGAAATTGTACCGACTAAAACCGGCTGGCCGGTTGCATGTCGGCGCTTAATTTCTTCGATAACAGCTTTAAATTTTCCCATCTCATTAGCATAAACCAAATCATTTAAATCTTTTCTTATCATCGCACGATTAGTCGGAATAACCACTGTTTCTAGTTTATAAATTTTGGCAAATTCTTCGGCTTCAGTAACGGCCGTACCGGTCATGCCGGAAAGTTTTTTATACATTCTAAAATAATTTTGAAAAGTGACCGTGGCTAAAGTCCGAGATTCGCGTTGGATATTTACTCCTTCTTTGGCTTCTATAGCCTGATGCAAACCTTCGCTATAACGACGGCCATACATAAGCCGTCCAGTGAATTCATCAACTATAATCACCTCTCCGTCTTTTATAACATAATCACGATCGCGTTTAAATAAAACCCGCGCCTTTAAAGCTTGCTCGATATGATGCACGTCAGAAATACCGCCGGCGGTATAAATATTATCCACACCTAAAAATTTTTCCATCTTAGCGATACCGGCTTCGCTTAAAGTTGCAGCGCGCATTTTTTCATCAATATTATAATCTTCATTTTCTTCTAACCTCTGCACAAGTTGACCGAATTTATAATATTTTTCCGTTGATTCTTCGGCCGGAGCGCTAATAATTAAAGGGGTTCTAGCTTCATCAATTAAAATAGAGTCTACTTCGTCAACAATAGCGTGATTTAAACCTCTCTGTACCATAGCTTCTAAGCTAGGCGCCATATTATCGCGTAAATAATCAAAACCAAATTCATTATTAGTGCCATATAAAATATCACAGGCGTAAGCTTCTTTTCTGGGGACTAATTTTAAGGCGGACTCTATCTGATCGTTAGCTATACTATTTTCTTTTTGAGAAAATTTAAAAGCTTGTTCATGAGTAATGCAGCCGACAGTCAAACCCAAAAAATTATGGACTCTACCCATCCATTCGGCGTCGCGCTTGGCTAAATAATCGTTAACCGTAACCACATGCACACCGCGACCGGTTAAAGCATTAAGATAAGACGGCAAAGTCGCTACTAAAGTTTTTCCTTCTCCGGTTCTCATTTCCGCGATTTGCCCATGATGCAATACCATGCCACCCATAAGCTGAACATCATAATGCCTTTGCCCTAAAACTCTTCTGGCCGCTTCGCGAACGACTGCAAAAGCTTCGGGTAAAATTTCATTTATTTTTTCTTCATTAGCGTCTGAGCCTAATCTATTTTTAAATTCGGCCGTCTGCGCTTTTAATTCTTCGTCGCTCATGGCCTTAAACTTTTCTTCCAAACTATTTATTTTTTCCACGATCGGCCTTAAAGTTTTTATAACCTTTTCATTAGGATCGCCAAAAATTTTATTTAAAATACTCATATAAATTTATACAAAAACCCACGCTTAAGCGTGGCATAAAAACGTTATTAAAACAGATTAATTATACATTTTAATATATAAAAAATCAACCCTTTTTAAAACTCTTTATAAATTAATTCTTTCTTTTCCTATCTATCTTTTTTTCTTTATATTTTTTTATAACCAACTCTAAATGATCTTTCACTTTATCAATGGCTTTAAATAAATCTTTTTCGGTTTTTTCTACACGTAGTAAATCGCTGCCAAACGATAAATTTACTTCAGCCCCATAAATTTCGCCTTTCAAATGATGGTTGGTGGTTTTTTTAACTTCGGCGCGCGCGCTAATAACTTTAAGCTTGCCAAAATATTTATCCAGCATGTCCATTTTCTTTTGCACATAATCTTTAATTTTTGGGGTCAATTCTAAATTAGTCGCTTTGATGTTTAACTTCATAAAATAACAATTATATTAAAATAATTTATTAAAAAAATTCTTAAATACATCGCCAAACCTGGCTATATCACGAAACGTCACTACTAAAACTAAAAGCATAAGCAAAGCGAAACCGATATTATGAATAATGTTCTCCACTTCACTTTTTACAGGCGATCTTTTTATTTTTTCAATAATCAAAAATAAAATTCTGCCGCCATCTAAAGCCGGAAACGGCAAAAAATTTATTACCGCGAGATTAATGGATAATAAAGCTGTGAACTGTAAAAGATAAACAAACCCCATGCGCGCGACCTGACCGGTTAAAGTGGCGATACCGACCGGACCGGACAAATCAGCTGTTAAACCTTGTCCTAAAATTAAACCTTTTATCAATTCATAAAAAGCCACAATAATCGCCCAGGTTAAAAACAAAGTAGTTTTTATGCCTTCATAAATTGCCAAATACCAAGGATAACTTACTGTAGCTGTTTCGCTAATAGCCACGCCGATTCCTCCTCTGTTTGTTTCAGCCATTAACTTCGGAGCTATTTCAAATTTTATTAAATCACTTCCACGCCTAATTTCATAATTTAATTTTTTATCAACGTTAGCGGCAACATAATTCTGCAAATCTTCATAATTTAAAAAACTTTTGCCATCTATATCAGTTATAACATCGCCGATCTTTAAACCGGCTACCGCGGCCGGCGTATTTTCCATAACTTGCACAATCTGAATTTTTTTATCGCTTATATGGGCGCGCGCGTCCAATTGCCCTTCTAAAGATTGTGGCAAACCGATCATAAATCCAATAATAATTAAAACCGCCGCTAAAGCAATATTCATAACTACTCCGGCGGAAAGCATAAAAGCTCTTTGCCAAATTTTTTTACTAGCGAAACTATCGGTTTCGTTTTGGCCTTCGCCGTTTTCTCCTTTAATTTTTACAAAACCTCCGAGCGGCAACCAATTTATTGAATAAACAGTACCGCCGGCTTTTTCCTCTTCATTTATCTCGCGCGAACCTTTTATAAAACGAAATTTTCTTATCCAAAAAATCTGATCAATTTCTTTTTTTTCGTCAATAATAGTTTCTTTAATAATTTCTGAACCATCGGCTTGAGGCATATCTTTTATGCTTACTTGCATATTTTCTTCTTCAGCGATTTTTTTAATTTTCCGCTCGCGCCAAATCTGCCAGCCAAAAATTCTCGGCGGAAAACCTAGGCCAAATTCTTCAGCTTTAACGCCAAATTTTCTAGCTACCATAAAATGGCCGAGTTCATGCGCTAAAACTAAAACGGACAAAACTATGAAAAATGTAATAATAGTTAACAACATACAAAAAATTTCTAATTTTTAATTTCTAAACAATGCTTCAATTTATCAATTATTCAATTGAAAATTAATTCATTGAAAATTGTTTGAAAATTGAAAATTGGTTATTGAAAATTACACCTAGATTGTCATTATTTCTTCTTCTTTTTTATCCTTAGCACTTTTCAAAGCGTCATTTTGTTTAGCAATTTCTTCATCTAATTCTTTTATGAACCTAAACTTATCATCTTCGCTAATAGCTTTATCTTTGAAAGCTTGTTCAATTGAATCTTTTATTTGGTCTCTTATTTGTCTTAAAGAAATTCTAGCAGTTTCCAATTTTTCATTCAATTTTTTTACTAAATCTTTTCTGTTTTCTTCGGTAAGTTGCGGCACAACCAATCTTATTTTATCACCCTCGTTAACCGGGTTTATTCCTAAATCGGCGGCAATAATGGCTTTTTCAATATCTTTAGTTATTGATTTATCCCAGGGCGTTATAACAATACTGCGCGCTTCAGGTACGGCAATACTAGCTAAACCGATTAAAGCTGTTTTAGCGCCATAAGCTTCAACAAAAATTCCATCCAAAATACTTGGGTTAGCCCGGCCGGTTCTTATAACAGCAATATCTTTTTTAAAAAAATCAATCGCCTTAGTAAAATCGGCTTGCTTAACTTGAATGTATTGATTCACCCCGTTAGAAATTGTCATAGTAATCGTAGTTATGATTTATCCCATTAAACATCTTGAAATTTAAGATTTCTAACGGGGTTCATAAATATTATTTAATTATTTTTTAATTTTGTTTGCCGCCAAATAAACGATAGCGGGATTTTTCCAATCAAGCAATAATTTATAACCGGCTCGAGTAGTAGGCAGTTTTTTAGAAGTCCAATTTTTACCGCCATCTAAAGAACGATAAAAAGTCGTACCGGTAACATAATAAATTTCGTTGGCATTACTGGAATTAACTGCAATAGAATATATTTTAGCCTCTTCTTCGGCAGTTAAAAGTTCAATTTTTGACCAAGAATTACCATTGTCAGTGGATTTTAACAAACCATAATTAGTGGCTAATAAAATAACCGTCTTTTCGCCCGGAGCGATAACTATATCGCGAAAACGGTTGCTGCCATCAAAATTTTCTAACTTTTCGGATAATTTTTCCCAATGTTCACCGCTGTCAGTAGAACGAAAAACTCCTTTTGCTTTAGTGCCTGCGAACATAGTTTTTGAATTAGAAGGACTAATAGCGATTTTTTCCACCTGGCTATTAAATCTATCTAACGCGCGCCAGCTCGCTCCTTTGTCAGAACTTTTTATAACATCGCCGTTAGAAGTCCCGATAAAAACATTGCTACTGTTAGAATGATCAATCACTAAGGAAGTTATAATAGTTTTAGGGTCATTATCATAAAAAACCTGCGACCAGGTGCGGCTGCAATCTTCTGATTTAAAAACTTTATTGGAAGCGGTGGCATAAATTGCGCATTTATTCGCCGGGTCAACCGCAACGTTGGTAACGCTTACCTTGCCTAAACTAGTGGCTACTTGCCAACTTTCTCCGGCATCATAACTGAAAAAAAGACCATTTTCCGAACTGCCGGCGTAAATGGCTTTATTGTCGCTAGGATCAAAACCCAAAGAAATAATGCTAATACCGGAAAAACTTTTTTTAGCGCCTACTGTTTGGATTGAAGCTTTCTGCGACCAATTTAACCCTTGGTTAAAAGATTTATAAACTCCGCCGTCGTTAAGATTAGCCGAGTTTGTGCCCGAGCTACCTCCAAAACTAATGCTGCAGCCGGACAAAATTATAGCGACCAAAAAAACAAATAATAATTTTAAAAATAATTTTTTTGTCATATATTTTTTAATTAATTTTCAATTTCTAATTTCTAAACAATGTTTTAATTTCTCAATGAATTAATTTAAAAATTAATTCATTGGAAATTGTTTAAAAATTGAAAATTGAAAATTCCTATATATTTACCGCTATATTTTCTAGGGCTAACTTAGGATTTACGTTAGCGCCTAAATATTCTCTGCTCTGTTTTAAAATATTTATTAAATTTAAAAGCGCTTTTAAATTTACTTTATTTTTTAATTCTTCTAATTCTTTGATAAATGGTTCATGTTGAATTAAATCTGATAAGCTTAACTCCACTAGCATTAAGTCTCTGGCTAAATTCTGCCAGACATTAATAATCCCTACGGCCGACTTAACCGCTTCCTGACCCCGGGCTTCTTTGCCTAAAATATTTTCAATGGCATTAAAACGTTCATTTATGTCTGGGCTTAAGAGATTAATAAAAGATTCAACATAATTTTTATAATCTTCGTAATAATCTTTGTCTTGGAAAAATTTTAAAGCTAAAGCCGGACGGCCGGCAGCTAAACGGGAAAAATTTTTCGCCTGGCTTCTCGGCGCTTTATAATTTTCAACTAATTCGTCATAAATAACATCGCTAGCTACCGCGCGAAAATTTAAAACCTGGCTGCGCGAGATTATGGTTTTAGGCAAAGATTCAAAATCCGTCACCGTTAAAATTATCACTACTTTTATCTTTGGCTCTTCTAAGGTTTTTAATAAAGCGTTAACTGCGCCTTCGCTTAAATTCTCAGCGCCTTTAATAATGCCAATTTTATAAGAATTTAAAAATGAGCTCATGTTTAAACTTCTTATAAAATCCCTTACTTGATCAACGGAAATATTCTTTTTATCAGGTTCTTTTTTTATTAAATAAATATCGCTATGGATATTCTTTCCCGCTTCTAAGCAGGCTGAACATTTTCCGCAAGGCAGATTCGTCCGATCATTAGATTGGCAAACTAAACTTTTAGCAAAAAAATTAGCGGCTGTAGTTTTGCCTAAATTAGCCGGTCCGGAAAAAATATAACTACTGGCGATGTTCTTTTTAGCTAAACTTTTTGTAAGAAATTCAAAAATATGACCGTTACCTATAATCGGCCAATTGAATTTTTTATTGCTATTTTCCATATACAAATTATAGCCTTTTAGGAAGCATAAGTCAAAAAAATTATTTGTCTATATAAATAACTATTTTTTTAAATTTTACATCCGTGACGCTCCGCTAGGAATTTCGCTCCGCTTAGGGCAGCTTTTTTAGAAAAAGCTGCGCAAAAATCGCGAGCTAGAGAAAAATTTAGGGATTTAACATAAAATTTATAACAAAATTTCAAACTCGCCTAAACGGCTCAAACAATGAAATGTTTGTAAATAAATTTTATATTAAATCTTATCCTAAACTTTTCTAGGCTCGCCTTAAAAAATACAATTTAAAATCACCATAGGGGTTCGGGGGTTGGAGTTGGCGACATGGCTTACAGAGATTAGATAAATCAATGCAATAGCCAATCGGAAACCCCCGAGACTTTTTGCTTACTTTTTAGTCATAAAAAGTAAGTCCTAGCGAAGCGACACGAATATTGAGTTTATGACAAAAACAAAAAATATATATAAAAGTTGACTTTTATAAGCGAATATTAGTATAATAATTTCATGAATAACAAACTAAAAAAATTTATTTTACTCGGCGGGGATATAGCTGTCCTGTATTTTTCGCTGTATTTAACTTTAATAATAAGATATTGGGGTAGTTATAAAACCGATATATGGATAACACACTTTTGGCCTTTCACATTAATTTTCATTTTATGGCTAGCGATTTTTTATATTACTAACCTTTATAGCCTTAATTTAGCCGTAAATAATGTCAGATTTTACCAAGCAAGCGGCCGGGCTCTTTTAATTTCTGCATTAACAGCTATAGCTTTCTTTTATTTAATGCCACAAATCGGCATCGCGCCTAAAACTAATCTCTTTATATACATTATAATTTTCGCCATCGTTTTTTATCTTTGGCGCAACTTTTATAATTGGTCGTTAAAATCATACTTACCTAAAAAAAATATCGGCATTGTCGGCTACAATAATTTAGTTGCGGAAATTGTTAATGAGTTTAAGCAAAAACCGCATCTAGGTTATAATATAAATTTTATTGTTGATGAAGAAGAAAGAGAGGGCGTTAAGCCGATCTCTGAGTTAGAAAAATTAATCGCCGAAAATAAATTAGATACTATAATTTTATCTAGCGACCCTCATCAATCAGAAAATTTAAGAACTATTTTATTTAATTGCCTGCGTTATAAAATAAATTATGTTAGCTTGCCGAATTTTTATGAAACTATTACTGGCAAAGTTCCCTTGGATAATTTAAATCAAATGTGGTTTCTAGAAAATTTAAATGAAAACAATAAAATTTGGTTTAACCGCTTAAAAATAATTTATGATTTTATTTTAGCTTTAATAATTTTTATCATAACTCTTCCCTTCTGGCTAATTATCGCCATAATGATTAAGTTAGAAAGCCGCGGCTCGGTATTTTTTATCATGAACCGATCCGGACAAAATAATAAAACATTTAAATTAATAAAATTTCGAACCATGAGGCAGGAAAATAATGACTACTCGCCTACTAAAGCCAATGATTCACGCGTTACTAAATTCGGCAACATCTTAAGAAAAACTAGAATTGACGAACTGCCTCAGGTAATAAATATTTTAAAAGGCGAAATGAGCTTCGTCGGTCCTCGCCCGGAACGCCCGGAGTTAGCGCTTGAATTAGAAAAACAAATCCCCTTTTATAATCAAAGAACTTTAGTAAAACCTGGTTTAACCGGCTCGGACCAAATCTCTGGCGAATATCATTCACCGTCAAAAGAAGACAGTTTTAAAAAATTACAATACGATCTCTTCTATATAAAAAACAGATCTATGTTTTTAGATCTATCTATTATTTTAAAAACCTTAGCTACAGTAGTCTCTAGAAAAGGCATGTAAATTCATGATACAAAAAATAAAAAATAAAATTTATAACTTTTTGCGCTGGAGTGAGCGTTATACGAAAACAGATATGGTTTATTTCACTAAAGGCAATTTTTGGTTAACACTTTCTCAAATTGGTGGCATGTTAAGTTCTTTCATTTTAACATTGGTGATGGCTAATTTACTGGATCAAAATGTATATGGCGCATACAAATATATACTTTCGATTATTAGTGTTATAACAATAACATCTTTACCGGGAATGAATATTGCTGCATTTAGATCTGCGTCAAGGGGTTATGAGGGCACGCTAAAACGTATTGTTTTTTTAAAAATGAAATGGGGCTTACTGGGCTCGCTAGCCTGTCTTATACTAGGCGCTTATTATTATATCAATAATAATTTAGATTTATCTTATAGTTATTTGATAGCCTCTCTTTTTATTCCCCTAATGGACAGCCTACGCATACCAATCTATCTTCTTTCAACTAGAAAATTATTTAACGCGGAAACAACATCTATTAACTATCTCATAAATATTTTTCAAACTACTATAGTAATAATTTCGGTATTAATAAGTAAAAATTTATTAATTATCATTACTTGTTATTTATTTGCGTTTACTGCTGTTCGATTTTTAGCAAACATTTATATATGGAATAAATTTAAACCAAACGACAAGCATGAAGAAAGCTCAATTAAATATGGTTGGAGTCTTACTTTTATCCAAATAATTACCGCAATAACTAATAATATAAATAATATAAATATCGGGCATTTAATTGGTAATATAAAATTGGCTGCTTATTCAATAGGCATTGCTCCGGTCGAGCAACTTAAAACATTAATATCAATGAATGATGTGCTTTATTCCTCTAAACTTTCAAATAATAATTGGGAAATTCCTAATTTTAAAAAATTTGTTCAAAAAATTCTACCATTTATTTTAGTTCTATCAATCTTTAATGTAATTTACCTTTTTATTTCTCCGCTATTTTATAAATTATTTTTCCCAAAATATTTAGAATCAATATTATATTCGCAGCTATATTCTTTAACTATTATTCCTAGCGCTATAGTTTTAATTTTAAATAGTATTTTAAAATCTAAAATGCTAGTTAGAGAACAAAAAATAATAAATTACTTTAATTGCGCACTATGTTTTGTTGTTAATATTCCTGCAATTTATTTCTTCGGTATAATTGGTTTAATTTTTGCGATATTAATAAACAAATTACTTGAAATTACAATTTCGTCATATTTAATCTTTGTTAAAAGAAAACTTAGCTAACAACTTCTTTAATTTATAAAAAATAATCCTTGCATTTTCTCTCGCCATATAATAAGCAAAATGAGAAAATGGGTGTTTAACTACATATCTAAGCTGCGCTTTTTTAAATTGTGCGACACCTCTTCTTTGCATATCGACTATGTCTTTTTTTGAAAAATTTTCTGTCTCGTAGCATGGGTCGAAACGGGTAAAATCGAAATTATTATCAATTGGATAACCCATAGCAACAATTTGCTTGTATATTTCGGTATCCGGCAATGGCGTTAAAACAGAAATTTGCGCGTAATAAGGCATAATTTTACATGTATAATCAATTGTATCTTGCATCATTTCTTTCGTCTCCCAAGGAAAACCTATCATTATGTAAGCTTTTGATACTATGCCTATTTCTCGACACAAGTTCATTACATTTACGCACTGCTCTGGCGATATCATTTTATTTATCTTTTCAAGCGTCTTGGCTGATGAAGACTCAATCCCGAAAGCCATTTCTTTACAACCGGCCCTCTTCATTAATGTTAGTATTTCTCTATCCATCGTGTTTACTCTCGATAAACATCGCCAGACTATATTCATTTTATTATCTATAACATAAGAACACAATTTAATTAATCTATTTCTATCAACTGTAAAATTATCATCATAGATAACGAACCCTTCAATTCCATAATCATTTTTCAGGTATTTAATTTCTTTTATAATATTTTCTGCGCTTCTCTGCCGATAAATTTTGCCATGAAAATCATGAAAACAAAAAGTGCATCTAAAAGGACACCCTCTCGAAGTTATTAAATTAGTGGCCTTTTTACCGTATAAACGTGAACTATATTTATTGTTGTTAAACAAACTTCTATCAATAATTGGTATCACATCCAAATCTTTTATAATTTCTTCCATTTGATTCTCAATAATTTTCCCATCCTTTAAATAAACCAAATTAGTTACATCTTCGATGTTTAGCTTCCCATCAAAATAATCGACGAATTTTACAAAAGAAATTTCTGCTTCTCCTTTCATTACAAAAAAATTTTTTTTGTTTTTTTCAAATGACGAAAAATTAGAAAGATAGCTAAGCGGCTCTAGCGTAGATTGAGGTCCTCCAAAAATAATACAATATTTTGATAAAATTTTTCCTAATCTAATAGACTCCTTTTTTGAACGGATGGTTGATGTTATTCCAATAATCTTGGGATCAAAATTATTAATTACTGCCAACAACTCTTCATCTGACAATCTGTCGACTTCCAAATCTATTATTTTTACGTTGTGATTTTTATTCTTAAGCACGGTGCCGATGTAGCCCAAACCAAGCGGAGGAAAACTATCTCCGCCTTGCGTCGTCGGTTGTAACAATGCTATATTCATAAATACTATTTTTTTATTCCCGAGGCGACAATATAGGGGTTGGGATATTTTCTTACAATTATTAAATCCTTAATTTCAAATCCATTTAAAATAATTTCGCGAATTGCCTGTTCGCTAAATCGATAATAATCAGCGTTATAGCTTAAACCGTGTCTTTTGTATGTTAAGGTAGTATTTAACCAATCAGTTTTCAACTGTACATAAACGGGCAAACCAACTACAAATAATCCGCCTTTTTTGGTAATTCTTCGAACTTCTTCTACCGATTTCCAAAAATATTTATCGTGCTCAAACACCGAGCACGCCAAGACACAATCAAATTCGTTATCAGAAAAAGGCATTCTGTTGGCGTTACATTCAACCAATGTATGCTTTGTTAATATTTCTCTTTCCTTATCGGTAAAACTAATATTAACACCTACCCTTTCAGAATCAATAAATTTTTTTAGATCTAAAAGAGACCAATGGTAAGTTCCTATTTCAAGAACCTTACCTCTGAAATCATCTTCTAAGTTTTCGTTTATAATTTTTTCAAAAACCTTGAATACTTTAGGACTCATAATATTTCTTTTAAATATTTTATAAATTTTTGCATCGTTTTATAAGTATCAATTGCAGCTTCTCTATATATTTCAAAATCATAATTTAGATATTTCTCTATGTTTTTATAATCAACTATTGGAAATTTTAAATATTCAGAAAATCCGGTCGATCTATCATCAACATAAGTTAAAAATGATCTTTTACATTTGCTTAAACAATATAAATGCGCATGCAGTCTACTGCCAATATGCAAATCGCAATTATTATATATTGCCTCTCCTTCCTCTGGCGTTTTCGGAAATACAACATCTATTCCTTTCATTTTTATTAGTAAATGAAAAAACGAAGGTGTCATTTTATTATATCTAATATGCCAAAATAATTCTTTTAATTTTAACCGAGAAAAATCTTGATGTATAACCATTGTTATCTGGGCGTCTTTATAATTCTTTAATAAATATCTAATTGTTTGTGATTCACGCTCTATCCAATGCCCTCTTTCCGTGGGTGTAAAAATAATTTTTTTGCACGACTTAGAAAAAATATCGCCACTTAATAATTCCTTATTAAAAATAACCGGGCAGCCAGTCATTAAAGTTTTATCGGAAAGCTGGGGTAAAAATTTATTTATATAGTTGATAGTCCTATAACATCTCCAGGAACTAAAATTTATTTTATTATGTATATTTAATAATATTTTTTTTGTTGTTTCACTCATTTTAATATTAGCATCATTAATGCCGCTATAACCAACCCCCATAGGTATAATCGGAACTTTTATATTTTCTAAATAGTCAAAACTAAAATCTGGCCATAAGGTATAGTTATCATTTAACTGGTTAGCGCCTGCTATTATTAAAGCTTTGCCTTTATTAATTAGCTCAATTTCTTTGTCAGTTGGCCTTACGCGTGTTGTAAATTTGTATCTCATTTCAACAAAATTAACTAATCTTTCTATCGCCTTATAAATAAAACCATCCCCCAAATTTATTCTTTTAGAAAATTTCATATCGTCCGGTATTAGGTATGGAGTAAGAATTGAATAATATTTCATATTTTAAACTTTTAGTAAATATATTTTTGTTAAACCATTGTCGGCAACTACACATTCTTTTATAGTAATCTCTAATTCAGAAAAAATTCGCTCAAGCTCTTTAGAATAAAGATGATTTTTCCACCCCTTAAATTTAATTTCATCTTTTGTGTAATTATGTTTATCTGCGACAACATAACTTAAAATAATATATTTTGTTTTTAATCTTACAGAGCTTAAAAAAATTTTTATATTAGATAAATATTCAATTAAACCCATGCAAAAGACAACATCGTATTCACCAATTATTTCTTCTTTGTCTAAATCAATCTTTTTTACATCATCAGATTGAGGCTCAATATCAAACCCCCTATAAATGATATTCCTATAACCAATTTCTTCAAGTAAATTTTTTATCTTTTGGTCGCCGCAACCGAGATCAGCAATTTTTAGTATCTCTTTGTTTAAACTAATTTTATTAATAAAATTTATTGCTATCCTTGACCTTCCGACCCATTTACTTGATTTTTGATTATTTAAATTATATTTTTCTGATTTTAATTTGTTTATTAAAATTTTTATTTTTTTCTTTCTATTATTTTTACATTCATAATATACATGCAATATTTTTTGAATATTATTACTAATTGTGTAATTACTAGCACATATAAAAGCATTTTTTTCAATTTTAATTTTAAGATTATTATTGCCTAACAATTCATTCACCTTTTTTACTAAATCGTCTGCATCGCAACTTATAAATTTTATTCCGTTTTCTCGGTCAATAATTATATTTTTCATACCGTCAATATCTGAAACAATTACGGCCTTTGATAAATTAAGTGCTTCCAGCAAAGCGATGCTTAAACCTTCCCATCTCGATGGCATTAAAAAATAATCTGCTGCTTTCAGTATTTCTATGACATCACTTCTCGGCCCCAAAAAAATTACCTTATCTTCTATTTTTTTTTCTAACACCAATTGTTTTAATCTATCAAACAAAAGATTATGGCATGTTCCACATATCATAAAATATAAATTATTTCTTTCTTTTGTTAGCTTTTCTGCCGCTGAAATTAAAATATCATAACCTTTTTGTTCATCAACATTGCCTACCGAAACAAATAATACATCTCCATCATTTATACCCAACTCCCTTCTTTTATTTGATCTGTCTACGTTTGTTTCTTTAAAATCTATGCCGTTTTCGATAACTCTTATCTTATTTTCTGGTATTCCGCTTTCTAACAAAAAATATTTCACATATTCCGATACCGCTATAATTTTATCGGAGAACCTTGCTAGCACTTTATCGATTAATAAATTTTTAAATGTCTTTTCCTTATAATAAGCATTATGTTCATAGATTAAAATAATAGGTTTTTTAACTAAAAATATACAAGCAAATCGTATAAGTGTATTAGTTAAATATAAATGAGAAATTATTAAATTAAACCCACCCATTTTTATAATTTTTCTTAATTTTAATATACTTTTTATAAAACCCAATTTATAATAATCAATAATATAAATATTATCGGATTGTATTTTAAGGTGCGGAAAAAAATTTAACACCTTTGATTTGACAGTTGTAATTAAATAAACTTGATAACCTTTTTGAGATAAATAATTAATCTGATCGACAACAAGCCTTTGCGCGCCGCCAACATTTAAACCATTGATTGCAAATAGTATTTTCTCCTGTTTATTAAACATAATAATTATTTCTTTTTAGCAAGTAAATAATAACCCAAAGGATTTCTTTCTTGTATTAACTTATATTTATTAAAAATTTTTAACAAAGATTTATCTATTAATAAATGAACCCTTTTTATAAAATTTTTAATTAATTTAGGGTATACATCCATTGTTATTTGAAATATTAATGAAAAAAGGCCAAAACCTAACTCCGAAACTTCAATAATTTCAAATCCTGATTCAGAACATATTTTATTTAAACAGCTTTTTGTATAGCGAAAGTAATCATGGGGAGAGCCGTGAATGTGATGAATAAATGGCGAAGTGATAATTAATTGCCCATCAGATTTTAATACTCTTGAAGCCTCTTTTATGACATTATTAAAATTATAAATATGCTCAAGCGTGTTTATGCATAATACTGAGTCGAAAGTGTTTGATTCTAACGGAAATTTTTTTTCTATATCAAAAATCAAATCACAGCCGTACTCTTTGTTAATATTAACTGTTATTATTTTATGATTACCTTTTATTAACTCCTGATATCCAGATAATTTGCTACCTCCGATATCCAATATATCACCATCTATAACTAGCTGCTGAATTCTTTTATATTGTTCTTCTCTAAATATTGAAAAAAATTTGCTCATAACATTAGTTTATTAATATTTTATTTACAAATATTTGAACTACTTCTTTAATATCAAATCTTTTAACATTCTCTAAATTAACTCTTTTTAATTCTTCGTATAATAAATTATCGTCAAGCAATTTTTTAATGCCTGTAACCATACTTTTTACATCCCCGACGGTAAAAATAAAATCCTGCTGCTCCTTCGTACTAATTTCCCACACACCTCCAACGTCGCTAGCTACATAAGGCAAACCTGAAATCATGGCCTCTAGCAAAACTCGCGGGAAGCCTTCTTCTTCGGAAGGCATGAAAAATATTTTAGACGCTTTCATTAAAATCTGAATAATTTTATTTGGGACTTTACTAAGCATTTTAACATTCTGTAAATTATATTTTTTTATGTCTTTTTCTAACTTTTCTTTATATGGGCCATCGCCAGCGACTAAAAATTCAACATTAGCTTGATTAATAAATTCTTTAGCCACATCAACAATATAATGCGCGCCTTTGCGTTCTGATAAATGATGAACAAATAAAATATATATTTTATTTTTATCTAAATTATACTTTTCATATATTTCTTTAGCATCAACATCGCCGAACCTATCCGAATCAACCCAGTTAGGCATAATTTTAATTTTATCTTGACTAATATTGTAATTTTCTGAATAGCCTTTTTTTAAAACTTCTACTCCGGTCACTAAATAATTAACCATTTTTAAAACTATCGCTAAGGCGCGATCACGTTTATATTTCCAGGCTAAACCGCAATTCCAATAAAAAGATTTTGATCCAGTCAAGCGCGATATTAAGCCGGCATTAAAAGCGGATACATAAGAATAATGGATATAAAAATTATTACACCCTTTTATTCTGGCGAAAATTATTAATAATAAATTTTCCAGAACTCTTAAAGGCGCCCAGGAAAATTTTTGGATATAAATATTCTTAACACCTTTGAAGAAAGAAATATTAGATTTACTTTGCTCAATAATTAAAGTTATGTCAGAATATTCCGCCGCTAAATTTATAAAATGATATAAATGGAAAAAATGCGTATCAATATTTAAATCAAATTTCGGCAAAATATAACAAACTTTTATTTTTTTATTACTCATAAAATAATTTATTATTTTTTAGCTTTCTCCCACGATTTTTTATATAAATCTAAAATTTTTTCTTTGGTGGGTAGCTGACTAACTGCTAATTTAGCATTTTCTCCTAATTTTTTCCTTAAATTTTCATCTTCAGTAATTTTTACCATAGCTTCAGCTAATTTCTGCTTATCACCTACCGGTATTACAAAACCACTTTCATTATTTTTAATGACCTCGCCGGCGCAACCAACGTCGGTCATTATAATTGGTAAACCGTAGCCTGCTGCTTCAATAACCGCCATCCCCCAACCTTCCGCGTTAGAAGTTAATAAAAATGCATCTGCCTTTTCATAATATTTATCTAATTCATTTTTCCAGCCAAACAATTTTACATTTTTTTCCAATTTATAATTTTTAATTTGCAATTCGTAGTTATTTTTCTCCGGTCCATCGCCAATAATCCATAACTCTACTTTAGGATATTTTTTTATCACTTCCTTCATCGCTTCTATTTGCACCCCAATATTTTTTACTTTTACTAGCCTGCTTACAGTAAGAAAAATAAAATTACCTGCTTTATTTTTTTTCTGCAAAGTCGGCGTATTAATAATATCTACAAAAATAGGTACTACAGTAATTTTTTCTTCTTTAATGTTAAATTCCTTAATTAACTGATTTTTTAATCTTTGGCTTACACATCTAATGGAATTAGCTCGCGGCAAAACGTAATTAAAAATTATTTTTCTTAAGCCATAATACTTTTCGAAGCCATGAACCTGAATTTCTAAACCGAATTTATATTTTTTTGCTAAAAACGACCCAAATAAAGCTAAATAATATTGATCTTGCACGGTTAGCATATTAAAATTTTCTTCTGCCAATAATTTTTTAGCCAGTTGATAAATTTTTAAAAATTGCGTTAATTTATTATTGCCACCCGAACCATAAACTATCACTTTTTCAGATAATGTAATTTTTTCATTTTTATTGTTCGGCACTATAACCGCATATTTTTCAACTAAACCGCCATATTCAACAGTTCGTCCGGCTAAAACGGAAAATTTATTTAAAATTGAGTTGTCTAAACCAAGGCTTAATATTTTCATTTTATTTAGTGACAAATTTCTTGGCTAACTTAAATTCAATCGGCCAAATAAAAAATTTAAACTTCCAGCGCAACTTACATAACAATACAAACGCTAACTTTAATATTTTATTGGCTTTAATTGATGAACCCATAGCGTTTTTTATACTATGAGCGCCGAAACGCACATAGGCTTCCATAGATTCAACAAAATTTTTATCGCGCACCCAGGGAAAATTCTGTACTGTTAGATAACTTAATTCGTTTTCAATTAAATACCCCCATTCTTCCAAACTTTGCGGCTCTTTCCAACCGCTAACGACACATTCTTTATATAATTCTGAACCAGGATAAGGCCGAAAAGCCTGAGGTCCTAAAATTTGTACTTTATCACTTAATTTAATCAATTTATCAATAAGATTCAAAGTCATAAACATATCTTTCTTAGTTTCTCCCGGCAAACCGATCATAAATGAATACTGCGGAATGATATCATGACGTAAACAACTTTTAGCAGAATTAATAATTTCTTCTGGCATAATATCTTTTTTAATTTTTTTTAAAATTTCTGGGCTACCGGATTCAGCTCCAAATGACAATAAATAACAACCAGATCGTTTTAATTTAGACATAAACTCGTCATCAACTGCTCCATCTTTTAAATAACTAGCTCTTATCGTTGTTTCCCATGGCATTATTAAATCTCGTTCAATCATGCCGTTGATTATCGCCCGAGCACGCTTTAGGTCCACAAAAAAATTTTCATCCCAAAATCTTAATTTTTTGCCAGAAAAATATGATTTGCTTTTTATAATCATTAAATCCTCTAATACTTGCTCTACCGTCCGCGCGCGCCAATTATTTTTTAAAATAGCATTAATGCAGAAAGTGCAACGATGCGGACAACCCCGAGAAGTAAGCGATGGTATTAGATATAATTTTTCTAAAACTTCTTTAGATTCAAGCTCCCAATTAAATAAAGGCATTTTAGCCGGATCACTTAATTCTCTGGGGGAATTTTTTATAATTTTCTCCCCTTCTTTATATAAAACACCCTTAATATCAGATAAATTTTTTCCGCTAACAATCTCGTAAATAGTTTCTTCTCCTTCGCCGTAAGAAATTATATCTATTAATTTATTTTTTATAGTTTGCTCCGGAAAAAAAGTCGGATGAGTTCCGCCCCAAATAATTTTACAACTTGGTTTTATTTCTTTTATCCTCTCCGAAATTTTAAGTGCCGCTGGAATCTGGGTCGTCATTACCGACAAACCAACATAATCGCTATCTAAAATTTCTTTTTCTAAATTTGTTAAAAAATCTTTTTCTCTGGCACCATCTAAAATTTTTACCAATATGCCATGAGCATCTAAATAAGTCGCGATACTTAAAAGACCGACTGAAATTGAGCTGTCGTAATTTTCTTTAGCAATATTAAAGGGCGGGTTAATTAATAATATCTTTTTCATTTTAATGTTTTAAAAATATTAAGATGTTCTTCAGCTATTTGTCGCCACTCTCTTGGCTTAATTATTAGCTTGTCCAAAACATTTTTATATTCAGATAAATTATCTTCTTTCATTAAATATTCAATCTTATTTTTTATATCCTCTTCAGACATGGGATTTATTTTAACTAGCTTATTAATTAATTCGTCAGCTAAACCGGTTTCTTTAGTCAAAATAATTGGTTTTCTTAGGCTCAGACATTCCAAGGCGAGATTAGGACTAATTTCTGTAACTGACGGCAAAATAAAAAATTTACAACCACCTATTATATTAATTAATTTTTCTTGTTCAATTTTATCTTTAATTTCTACTCGTTTTTCTAAGCTAAGATTTTTTATTAAAGTTAATAAATTTTCTTTCTCTGGACCTTGTCCAAAAATTATTAATTTTATATTACCATCTTTAATTTTAGAAAAAGCCTTAATTAAACGATTTAAATTTTTTAATTTTATTAAACGACCAGCAAAAATAAAAGAATCGCGATACTGATAATCTGGTAAAAAATTATTAACTTCAAGCGAAGCATTAGCTATTATTTTTATTTTTTCTTGCGGCAATTTATAATATTCTTTATAAATTTTAGCCTGGAATTCTGTTGAAAAAATTACGAAATTAATTCTCCCTAAAAGCTGGCGGCAAAAAAATATTAATAGTTTTTCTAAAAAATTCTTTTTATCTTTATAATATTCAGATAATGGTAATTCAGTCCATCCTTTTTGATAAGCTTTTTCCCATAAAAAATCTCCTCCTGTTCTAAAAATAACTTTTTTTCTTTTTAAAATTGCCGCTAAAACCGCTGGAAACCCCGCACTCATTAAATCAAGAGTATAAATCATATCCGCCCAAGATGCTAATTTGTTAACTTGCCGAAAAAAATAAAAATATCTTAAAAAAATATTTTTATTTTTATTAATAAAAATAATATCTTCTTGGTTGCTATTTTTTTGGGAACTATAAGAAATAATTTTTATATCACAATCCAATTTTCTTAACTCGCGAGATAAATTATAAGCATAAGTAGCCGGCCCCCCAATATCTGGCGGATAAATACCAGTAGCAATTAAAATTTTCATCTTACCGCTTCCTAATTTGCTGTCCTTGTTAAAAACATTCTCCATACTTTTAGCGATTAAATCCCAATTATATTTTTTTTCAACCATCGTTCTGGCAACTATTGTAATTTTTTCCGCTTTTTCTTTATCCTCTAATAATATTTTTATCTTGCCAGCAATGCTTTTCGGATTTTTTACTTCACAAAATAATCCTGTTTCATTATCGTGCAAAAAATCAATAATACCACCGACTGGCGTAGCTACAACTAACACCCCAGCTGCCATTGCTTCTAAAAACGCTATACCCTGACCTTCAGAAAGAGATGGCCGCACAAAAATATCGGCTATAGCCAAATATTCAGGAATAATTTCATTATTAATAGCTCCAAGCATTATAACCCTATTATATAATTTTAGATTTGAAATTTTAGATTTTAAATCATCTCTTAATTCACCTTCACCGATTATTATTAATTTTACATCTTCCGACAAATCGCTCATGGCTTCTATCAAGTCCTCTATGCCATTTTTTTTAACTAGCCGAGAAACAGTAATAATTATTTTATCTTTTTCAGAAAAATTTAATTTATTTTTCAATTCATTAATTTTAAAATTTAAATTATCAATTTTAAATTTTTTTAAATCAACGCCGTTAGGTATAACTTCTATTGTCGCTTTAGCACCATTTTTTTTAGCTCTATCTTTAAGATCAGCGCTTATCGCTGTAATATAATCAGCTTTTTTAAAAACTAATAAATGCCAAGGGTGAATTAAAATTTTATACAAAAAGTCATTACCCAAAGTGTATCTTTTTAAATGTTCTTCTTCATCGCCTTCTTGCAAGTTTAAAACTAATTTTTTTTCTGAAAAAAATATTTTTAAAAGAGCGGCGGCGATTGAAGCCTGGCTAGCCATAATTGACCAAATAATTTTATAATTATTTTTTTTATTTAATTGAATTGCCTTAATCAAGCCTAAAATTGGTAATAAAAATTTATCTGGTTTACAACCTAAACCAACCCGGTGAATGGTAATTCGTCCAATTTTTTCTTTTTTAGCCAACTTACTATCTAATCTAGCAGTAATTAAATCAAAATCAAAACCGACCAAGCGGTCGGTTAATTCTTTAACCGCTATTTCAGCTCCTCCGATTAAGGGTAAGTATGCAGTAGAAAAAATTAATATTTTTTTCATTTTATTATTTTTTTAAAATAATCTATAGTAATTTTTAACCCTTCTTCAAGTTTAATTTTCGGCTGCCAATTTAATTGTTTTTTTGCTAAATTTATATCCGGCTTTCTTTTAATTGGATCGTCAACTGGAAGCTTAGTATAAATAATTTTACTTTTACTACCAGTTAATTTAATAATTTTTTTTGCTAATTCATTAATAGTAAACTCTCCCGGATTACCTAAATTTATTGGGCCATTGATTTTATTTTTTTCCATCATGGAAATTAAACCGTCAACTAAATCATCGACATAGCAAAAACTTCTAGTTTGTTTGCCATTGCCATAAATAGTTAAATTCTTTCCATTTAAAGCCTGAATAATTAAATTAGAAACTACTCTTCCATCATTCAAAGACATATTTGGACCATAAGTATTAAAAATTCTAACTACCCTTATATCAATATTATTTTGGCTTTGATAACTAAAAAATAAAGTTTCAGCGCATCTTTTCCCTTCGTCATAGCAAGCTCTTGGCCCAATACAATTAACATTGCCCCAATAACTCTCTTTTTGCGGATGTTCTAACGGATCTCCATAAACTTCAGAGGTTGAAGCTTGCAAGATTCTAGCTTGATATTTCTTTGCTAATCCCAATAAATTTATAACACCGATAGTATTAGCTTTTACAGTTCTAATAGCATTAAATTGAAAATGTATTGGAGATGCGGGGCAGGCTAAATTATAAATTTGATCAATTTTTACTTTAGGAAAATAAGGCTCTATAATATCATGCTTAACTAGATTAAAATTCTTATTTTTCAATAAATGCTGAACATTTTTTTTACTACCAGTAAAAAAATTATCTAAGCAAATTACTTTATTGCCCCGTTCGAGCAATTTCTTGCATAAATGGGAACCGATAAAACCAGCTCCACCAGTAACTATAATTATTTTTTTAGCCATAAATTTAAATAGATAAAAAATAATAAAAATTATTTTTTATAATAATCTTTATACCATTTAACAAATTTATTTAAGCCCTGATCAACAGAAATTTTAGGATTATAGCCCAACATTTTTTTAGCTTTATCAATTTTAGCCCAAGTAGCAATTAACTCGGTCGGGTTATTACCTAAATAATTTCTTTTTGCTTTAACGCCTAAATTATTTTCTAAAAGACTAATAAATTTTTCTAATTCAACCTTTTTATTATTACCTAAATTAAACACTTCATAATCAAACTTTTTCTTAATAGCCGCCATTATGCCATCTATAATATCATCAATATAAGTAAAATCTCTTTTCATTTTGCCAAAATTATAGATATCAATTGGCTTGCTTTTAGTTATTAAATTAGCCCATTTAAAATAAGCCATATCCGGCCTACCCCAAGGCCCATAAACCGTAAAAAATCTAAAAGCAACAACTTTTAAACCATATAAATGATGATAAGCATAACCTATTAATTCAGTAGCCATTTTAGTAGCACCATAAAGAGAAGCTGGGGTATCAATTTTATAGGATTCGCAAAAAGGAATTTTAGCTTTTTGTCCATAAACCGAAGAAGATGAAGCTAAAATAAATTTTTCCACCGAAGCATTTTTGGCTAACTCCATTAAATTAATTGTGCCCTGGACATTAGTTGCGCCATAAATCCACGGATCAATTAAACTATGGCGAACACCAGGTTGAGCGGCTAAATGGCAAACGATATTAATTTTATGTTTTTTAAAAACTTTCTCCAAAGCTTTTCTATCTGTAATATCAATTTTATAAAAAATAAATTTTACCGCCTTAAGAAAAATTTTTAAACGATCTCTTTTTAAGTTAGGATCATAATAATCATTAAGATTATCAATAATAATAACCTTGTAGCCGCTGCTAGCTAATTTTTTAACTAAATGTGAACCAATAAATCCGGCTCCGCCGGTAACTAAAATAGTTTTCATATTTATTTTAACTTGATACTATATGCTTTAGGAAAATATTAAAAATCTTTTTAAAAAATTAAATCCCATTTTCTTTTTTAAATTCCTCTATCCAATCGACTAAATCAACCGTCGGTTCCCAACCTAAAAGTTCTTTAGCTAAATTATTATCAGCATAACTTCCACTAACTTCATATCTGGGCGCAACATTTATTTTTGATCCGCCAATCATGTCCGCCACTTCGTTAACTTTATAGGGGCGACCCCTGCCAATATTAATCAATTCACCATGACCAACCTTTTCGTTTTCCGCCGCCATAATATTAGCTCTAACAGCATCCACAACACTAGTAAAATCCCTCGTCTGCTCTCCATCGCCTACTATAGTTAAAGGTTTGCCTTCAAATTTTTGTTTTAAAAAAGTACTAACGACTGAGCAATAAGCGCCTTCGTTTGGTTGACGTTTACCATAAATATTAAAATACCTTAAACAGACTGTAGGCAAGCCATAAATTTCAAAAAATATTTTTGCATAAACTTCCCCTACATACTTTTGCAATCCGTAGGGACTAATAGGATTTGGCGCCATAGTTTCCACCCAAGGCAAAACCATTTGACGACCATAAGCTGACGAAGAAGCGCTATAAATAAATTTCTTTACTTTGGCGTCTCTAGCAGCTACCAAAACGTTTAG
>CAZHZE010000004.1:0-62590 GCA_964537265.1 uncultured Gammaproteobacteria bacterium
AGGAATTTCGCTACCTTAGGACCGTTATAGTTACGGCCGGCGTTCATCCGCGCTTAGGTTTAAAGCTGCCTCCGTCTTGCGACGGAATGACCTCTCCCCTTAACGTTCGGACACTGGCCAGGCATCACCCCCTATACATCCTCTTACGAGTTAGCAGGGAGCTGTGTTTTTGTTAAACAGTCACTTGAATTCTTTAGCTGCGGCCCGACTTGCGCCGGGCAGGTCTTATTGCGAACTTACGACCGCTATTTTGCCGAGTTCCTTAACGAAGGTTCTCTCGTACACCTTAGGCTTCTCGCCTCACTTACCTGTGTCGGTTTACAGTACGGTTGCCATAATCATTTCGCCTTGCGGCGACCTAGAGGTTTTTCTGGGCAATTTATCCGCTTGAATTGATTCCGCCAGAGGCTTCATCTTTTAACAACGCTTGAAAATATTGATCCGGATTTGCCTAGATCTATTTCAAACGCCATTAACGTTCATACCATTAAAAACGCTCAAACCTTTAAACTGCGTCCCCCCATTGGAGATTACGGCAGTGCTGGAATATTAACCAGCTCATCCATCGGCTACGCCCGCATTACACGGGCCTCGTCTTAGGACCGACTAACCCTGGGTCGATTTGCGTTGCCCAGGAAACCTTAAGTTTTCGGTGGGCAGGGTTTTCACCTGCCTTTTTGCTACTCATGCCAACATTCTCGCTTCTAAATCCTCCACTAAATCTCACAATTTAGCTTCAGCGAATTTAGAACGCTCCTCTACCGCTCTCTGCCCGAAGGCAGAAAACCCACATCTTCGGTAATATGCTTAGCCCCGATATATTTTCGGCGCGCGGCAACTTGACTAGTGAGCTATTACGCTTTCTTTAAAGGATGGCTGCTTCTAAGCCAACCTCCTAGTTGTCGCAGTCGCGACACCACCTTTTACACTTAGCATATATTTAGGGACCTTAGATTGTGATTAGGGCTGTTTCCCTTTAGACTAATGAACCTTAGCGCCCATAGTCTGACTCCCGAGCTTTAATTTTCTGGTATTCGGAGTTTGGTTAAGGGCGGTATCTTGCGACCCGTCCTCATTCAGTGCTCTACCCCCAGAAAGAAACACTCGAGGCTAGCCCAAAAGCTATTTCGAGGAGAACCAGCTATTGCCGAGTTCGATTGGAATTTCACCGCTAACCACGATTCTTCCCCTAGTTTTGCACGGCTAGTGGGTTCGATCCTCCCCCTCGATTTCTCGAGGGTTCAATCTGATCATGGTTAGATCACACGGCTTCGGGTCTTGTATATGCGACTTTCTTAGATATTAGAAAGAAGACTAAAGGGTCTACTTTCCAATAAGTAAGATGCGGGCTATTAACCCTCGCTTTCACTTCACATGCTTCGCCTTAGGCGAATTATGTAAGCCACATACAGCAAACTCGTTGGCTCATTCCTCAATAGGCACACCGTCACCCCATATTGCTATGAGGCTCCGATTCTTTGTAAGTATATGGTTTCAGATACTATTTCATCTCCCTTACCGGGATGCTTTTCACCTTTCCCTCACGGTACTTGTTCACTATCGATCTCAAGAAGTATTTAGTCTTGGGTCATAGTCGACCCGGATTCGTACGGGATTTCACGAGTCCCGCAGTACTTAAGATATAATGTCGCAGAGTAATAACTCCTTTCGCTTACGGGGCTGTCACCCTCTCTGGCGGAGCTTTCCAGCTCGCTTTAACTAGGAAAGTTACTTTCTTTAACCTCTGCCTCGCTCTTCTAGGAAGCGACAACATTCATCTTTCAACGCCTCTTAAACATATGGACCCAGATCCTTCAGTATTACTTTTTCACCGAAGTGAATCGGCAATACGCGGTTTAAAAGGTTTAGACTGTTCCCCTTTCGCTCGCCACTACTAAGGGAATTGACACGCTTTATAGAATCCACAGATTCGAAAATCCGTGCTTCTATAAAGAGTGGTATTTTTTTTCTTTTCCTCCGGCTACTAAGATGTTTCAATTCGCCGGGTACTCGTCTCACTAGCCTATGTATTCAGCTAGCGGACGTTCCGATATTAATCGGAACAGGTTTCCCCATTCGGACATCCCCGGATCAAAGGTTGCTTGCCACCTAACCGAGGCTTATCGCAGGCTGCTACGTCCTTCATCGTCTTCTTGAGTCAAGGCATCCGCCATATACCCTTAACGAGATTTTCCCACACTTTTGTTTAAAAGTGTTTTTTTATTTTTTCATTATTAATAAATTAATAATTGATGCTCTGTTCTCTAAAATATTATTTCTATCTATTTATTTATTTTTATTTGCCTGATTGTTAAAGTTCTAAGTTAATTTTCATAACTTATAATTCGAAATCAAAATTATTCTTCAATTGCGAATTAGAAACTACGAAAATTTTTTAAGGAAACAAAAAACCGCCTGTCAGCGGTTGAAAAAGGACCAAAAAATGAGCCGTAATTAACCGCTTGTAAGTTTAATGAATAATAAACGATTTATCATATAAAATAATTGAAGTTTTAACTACTTGATATTATACAGGATATATAAAATATGTCAAGCCAAATAACAGCTTTAAAAAATATTTTTTAAAATAGGGCTTATTTTATTTAATATTAGTAAAATTATTACATTTTATTTTCTATTTAAATAGGCTTAATTAACAGCCAATCCACACTCATATCTTTTTAAATTTACCGATTGACAAACCATAATCCAAATGATAAATTACAATGTTCGCCTGTATGGGTGAATTACTTATCAAATAACTGATAGGTAAACAAATTTAAGGAGGTGCTGTATGGCACAAGACGATAAAAAAAGAAAAGTTTTTAAATTAGTAAAAGCGTCAATTATTAACGGACCCGGCCTGCGAGAAATGGAACTCGCAGTAACCGACCCCTGCCCCAATGGCAGTAGGCGCAGTATAAAATTTGATTTTGAAGAAAAAGGTTGTGAAATTATTCCGGTTGTTAATGTAACTCTTGACGGAATGACCAGGGTTAAGGAAGACCCCTATGATCGTTTAAATAACTACCTCTGGAAAATTACCGGAAAAACTAAAATTTCTTTTTGCGGTCATGCCTGGGGTAACTATGATGCAATATTTGAAACTTTAGATTATTCGCCAATTTTCAGAAAAGGAAAAATAATCTTTACTGTTTTTGAAAAAGAATAATAAAGAATTATAAAAAATTTCGCCAGTGGGTTTAAAACACCACTGGCTTTTTTATAAATAAAAAACAACCTCTAATTAAGAAGTTGTTTTTTTATATAATTATTTTATCTTTTATATTATTCTAAACTTTTCCAATAACTCCGGATTATTCATATGGATTTGCGCCGCTTCTTTAGAAATAACTTTTGAATCGTATAATCTCTTTAAGTCATGGTCTAAACTTACCATCCCTTCTTTTGAACTTGTCTCAATCACGGTTTTAATTTGCGCGATTTTACTTTCTCTAATTAAATTAGATACAGCCGGGGTGTTAGTTAAAATTTCTCTGGCCGCGATTCTGCCTCCGCCGTTCTTAACTAACAGCCTTTGTGAAATTACCGCAGCTAAAGTCATAGATAACTGCATGCGGACTTGCGTCTGCTGATGAGGGGGAAAAATATCGATAATACGATCAATAGTCTGAGCCGCGCTGTAAGTATGCAAAGTCGCTAAAACTAAATGCCCGGTTTCAGCTAATGTAATCGTCGTAGCAATAGTCTCTAGATCTCGCATCTCGCCAACCATAATAACATTAGGGTCTTGTCTTAAGACATGTTTTAAGCCTTTATCAAAAGAAACCATATCATCGCCTAATTGTCTTTGGGTAATTACACTTTTATCATGCTTAAATCTAAATTCAATCGGATCTTCTAAAGTAACAATAGAACAACTTCTTTGCTGATTAATATAATTTATCATGGCCGCCAATGAAGTAGATTTACCGCAACCAGTCGGACCAGTAACTAAAATTAAGCCTTGATTTAAATTTAATAAATCATAAACGACCTTAGGCATAAGCAAGTCTTCAAGGGTAGGAATTTCATTAGTAATAACTCTAGCCACTAAGCCTAAATTATTTCTTTCATAAAATAAATTAACCCTAAATCTTGTTTCGTTTTCGTCCTCAAAGCCGAAATCTAATTCTTTTTCGGCAATAAATTTTTTCTTTTGCTCGTCGCTAATAATGGAAAAAATTAATTGTTCAACGTCTTTTTTATTCAAGATTTTTTTAGCTTCAACCGCGGCTAATTCTCCGTCTATTCTTAATAAAACCGGGGCTCCGACAACCAAATGAATGTCTGACGCGCCTTGTTTAACCGCTAATTTAAAAATGTCTTGCATGGTCATATAATTTAAATTATGAATTACAAATTTATTTTTTCAATAATCAAATTAAAAATTTAATGGCCGTAGTGCTTTATCCGCTCCCCTCACTATCGTTCGGCTGGCGGAAAATTTTTAAAGATTTTACCACTTTTTATTTTTTAAACCTTCTTGGGCCGCGGCTACTTGAGCTTCTTGTTTAGAAGTGCCTTTACCTTGGGAAATTAACTCATTGTTTAAATAAAGTCCGACAATAAATTCTTTAGCATGATCTGGCCCGGACTCGCTTAAAACTTTATAATGAGGAGTTATACCAAAAAGTTCTTGAGCTCTTTCCTGAAATTTTGATTTAGGATCAAGATAAAGATGGTTTTTTAAAATATTATCCAATTTGGACAAAATAAAATTTTTAACGAATTTTTTGGCCGGCTTAATACCCTGATCTAAATAAATTGCTCCTATAATCGCTTCCATGGCATTAGCTAAAATAATTTGTCTGGCTTTTGAATTTTTATCTTTAGATTCACCTTTAGATAAATATAAATATTTATCTACGCCTAACTCATTAGCGATAGTAGCTAACATGCGATAATTTACTAAACTAGCGCGCCAATTAGTAAGATCGCCTTCTGGAGTATCAGCATATTCATGAAATAAATTTTCAGTGACAATTATTTCTAAAACCGCGTCGCCTAAAAATTCCAGACGTTCGTTATGATGCAATTCAAAATTAGGGTGTTCATTTAAATAAGAACGGTGCACAACCGCTTGTTTTAAGAGGTCAACATTTTTAAATTTAACACCCATTAGTTCTTCTAGCTTGGGAAAGTCTTTCATTGGATAAATGAAAATTTGATATTTGAAATTAGCAATTCTAAATCCGAATCGCTAATTACAAATGGCAAATTATTTTAATTATTAATTTACTCTTTTTTTGTTTCTTCTTCTGTCTTTTCTTTCTTTTTTATAGTGGCGCCCACATCTTTAAAAATAGCACCTAAGACTCCATTAACGAATTTTCCCGATGATTCACCGCCAAAAGCTTTGGCGATTTCAATAGCTTCGTTAATAGCGACTTTCGCCGGAATATTTTGATCAAAAATTAATTCATAAACTCCGATGCGTAATACATTTCTATCTACGATAGTAATTTGATCCAACGGCCATTCAGTCGCATACTTAGTTATATATTGGTCTATTTCTTCTTCGTGATCGATTACGCCGTTAATGATAGCCTTAACAAAACCATGATCATTAAATTTCGGCGCAAACTGCTTAAAATTCTGTTCGATTAAATCGTTTAAATTTTGCTCCTGTTTACCATTAAAATCCCAAGAAAACAGAGTTTGCATGGCAATAGTTCTGGCGAGATGACGGTTAGACATAAATAAAGTTAAAAGTAGAAAGTTAAAAGTAGAAAGTTAAAATATTTATTATTTACTTTTAACTTTATAAACTTTAGACTATTCTATTTTTTTTCTTTTTTAATTTTGCTTTTTATCTTTAAAACTTCACGGCCTTTATAAGAACCGCAAAAATCACAAGCGCGATGAGGTAAGACAGCTTTACCGCATTTCGGGCATTTATTTGTTTTAACTTTTTTTAAAGCTTGGTGTGAACGGCCGCGTCGGGCTTCGCTTCTGCACCTTCGTTTTGCTGGTACTGACATAAAATAATAAGTCAAAAATCAAAAGTAAAAAGTCGAAAGACTTTAATTTCTGAATTTTGTATTCTTGTTAATTGTTAAATTTAATTAAATTATAACTTAAAAAACTTGTTTAAGTCAAGCTAAAATTAAAGAATTAACATAGCATCGCCATAACTAAAAAATCGATATTTCTTCTTAACTGCGGTCTTATAGGCTTTAAAAACTTTATCGCGTCCGGCAAACGCGCTAACTAACATTATTAAAGTCGATTTAGGTAAATGAAAATTGGTAATCATGCCGTCAACCGCAAGAAATTTATATGGCGGATAAATAAAAATATCAGTCCAGGCGGCATAATCTTTTTTTGCTCCCTTTTTAAACGCGCTTTCTAAGGTTCTAGCTGAAGTTGTGCCTACCGCGATTATTCGCCTGCCGTCGTTCTTAGCTTTTAGAATTCTAGTTAATGTATTTTTATTGATTTCAGCATATTCACTATGCATTTTATGTTTAGTTATATCATTAACCTTAACCGGTGCAAATGTGCCTAACCCGACTTGTAAGGTTACATATTCAAATTGCACGCCTTTTTTCTTAAGTTCGTTAATTAATTTTTTTGTAAAATGAAAGCCGGCTGTAGGCGCGGCAACCGAACCAACTTTTTTATCATCCGCGTAAACGGTTTGATAATTTTTCTGATCGCTTTTAACTTTTTGTGCACGTTTAATATAGGGCGGTAAAGGCGTTAAGCCGATTTTTTCTATCAATTTATTAAAAGCAGAACCTTTTTTATTAAATTTAACTTGCCAAGTTCCGTCTAAATTATTTTTTAAAATTTCTGCTTTTAAACATCTATCAAATTCGACTTTCAAATTTTCTTTTCTCTTAGGTCCGCCAATTAAACATTGCCAAACACCGGGTTTTATTTTATTTAATAAAAAAACTTCAACTTTCCCGCCGGTTTCTGCTCGCTTACCAATAAGCCTCGCTGCCATTACTTTAGTATTATTTAAAACTAAAACATCGCCTTTCTTTAAAAAATTTATAATATCATAAAAATTCTTATGTTGAATTTCGCCGGTTAATTTTTCCAAAACTAAAAGCCGCGAATGGTCTCGCGGACTAATAGGCTTTTGGGCGATTAAATTTTTTGGTAAATTATAATCAAATTTTTTCAGCTTCATGCAATTTTTTATTTTCTTCAACTAGTTTAATTACAATATCCCTAACTTTTTCTGGATTAGGAATTTCTTTAAAAACAAATCTCTGCACTTCACCGGCCGTCTGAACATAAACATTGCCGTAATGAAAAATAAATTGCCAAACACCCTTAAGTTCGCTGGCCACATCTTGAATTTTAGAAATTTTTAATTCAGCGACTGTGCGCGAAAAAAATCCTTCCTGTTTAACATCAATTATTCGCCGATTAGTTATTATCCACATATCTAAATAATAATCAATAAAAGTAAAAAAACTAAAAAGCCAAATAAATAAAATATAGCCGCTTATCGCTACGACAATTAAAGGATAAGAAATTTCACCTACTAATAAATTGGGATAAAGATTTAAAGCGACAAAACCAACTAAAGCCGGCAAACCTAATAAAACTATAATTAAAACAAAGTGGGAAAACAACACAAAAATGTCTTTCCTTAAAATTTTTACAATTTTTTCACCTGGTAATTTTTCCAACAATTTAAAAATTAACATAAAAAATAATTAAAAATTACTAACTCCAAACATATTAGTACTACCTTGAAAAATTGTTAAACCGATTTCCCAATCAATTTGGCTTAAATATCCATAAGATAAATATAATATTACTATTGAACCGGCAATATAAATAAAGGTAGTAAAAAAAGTTAGAAAGTTAACTTGACCATATTTTATTATATGAAAAAGTGCTATAAAACTAAAAATTATCCAAACAACAACAAACAATAAGTATAAAAATAAAACGCTAATTAAAGGAATAGTCATATGTTTTTAATAAGATGTACATTCATATTTAAATTTTATACCACAATTTTTATTTACCCATTTTTCGTAGCTAGGGTTGCCGACGTAATTGACCCCCTCATGGGGCATGCAGTCAGTACCTTGAATATATATTTTTGACTCTTCATTATAAATAAGCTTAGTTAAATCTGGACAAATAAATTCTTCTTTTTCCAAACTTCCTTCTTGTAAATTAAATATAACCCAATAATATAAACTAACAATAAATAATAAAAAAACCATTGAGATTATCAATAAATAAATTATTTTTTTCTTTAATGTCATAAAAAATTAATTATATCATTTTATCTTGCTCGGGTTTATTTTTTCCTAAATGTTTATAGGCCGTATCAGTAGCCACCCGGCCGCGCGGCGTTCTATCTAAAAATCCTAATTGCATTAAATAAGGTTCATAAACTTCTTCGACGGTCGCGATATCCTCAGCCGCGGCCGCGGCGATAGCCGATAACCCGACCGGTCCGCCGTTAAATTTATCAATAATTACTTCTATAATTTTTCTATCTACCCAATCAAGGCCTAAATCATCAACTTCCAAAAGTTTAAAAGCTTGTTGGCAATAATTTAAGTTAATATCTCCATTACCTTCAACCTGGCAATAATCGCGTACTCTTTTTAATAACCGATTAGCGACGCGAGGCGTGCGACGCGAACGCTTAGCGATTTCTTCGGCCGAATCATGAGGCAAATCAATGTTTAAAATCTTGGCGCTCCTGTCAATTATTTTTTTAATATCTTTAGGTTCATAAAAATCCAAATGATAAGTCATACCGAAACGATCGCGCAAAGGCGAAGACAATAAACTAATTTTCGTAGTCGCGCCGATAATCGTAAAACGCGGTAAATCAATACGCAAAGTTTTAGCCGACGGCCCTTTACCGATTATTATATCTAAAGCATAATCTTCCATGGCCGGATAAAGTATTTCTTCAATGGTTTTATTAAGCCGATGAATCTCATCAATAAATAAAATATCGCCTTGATTAAGATTAGTTAAAATTGCGGCTAAGTCGCCTGATTTTTCTATCACCGGTCCAGAAGTTACTCTTATGTTAGCATCCAGCTCATTAGCAATAACATGCGCTAAAGTAGTTTTTCCTAATCCAGGCGAACCATATAATAAAACATGCTCAATAGATTCATTTCTGCCTTGAGCCGCTTTAAGAAAAATCCGTAAATTTTCCTTAATCTTATCTTGCCCGACAAATTCGCTTAATTTCTTTGGGCGTAAAGTTAAATCCAAAGTTTTATCATCAGCCAACTCCTCAGGTTGAGTGACTCGTTCGTTTGTATCTGTCATGCTTATATTTTAACATTTATCTAGTAATGTTTCAAACTGATTAATATTAAAAAACACCGCAATAATAGCGGTGTTTTAAATTAACTATTTTAATTTTATTTCCCCTTCTTCGGCATCTCCCCATTCAAAGCTTTTTTAACTATATCTTTTGTTTCTTCGGAAAAATCGGCGCTTAAAATCCAACTTAAAAATCCCGGATCTGTTTCGGCCACGTCGGCGAGCGACCTATCTTTATGTTTAGAAAAAGCTAAATAAGCTTCGCCGCCGCGCCAATAAAATTTACGATCCGCGTCAACGAAGCGATCGTCTATAATATGATGAATTTTATAAATAAAATCCCAGTCTCTAGTTTCTTTATACTTTTCTAATTGCTTAGTTAAAACTTCAGCCGTGGCTTCGACGTCGCCTAAAGCGTTATGCGCTTCTTCATGATCCTTTTTGCAATAAAATTTATAAGCCGCGGAAAGCGTGCGCGGTTCCATGCAATGATAAATAATTTTAGCGTCAATAATTTTTGAATTAGTATAATCAAAATCTTTGCCGGCCCTTAAAAATTCGCGTTTTAGAATAGGCAAATCAAAAGTTAAAACATTAAAACCGCTATAATAGCAACCGTTAAAAATATCCCAAAATTCTTCAGCCATATCTTTAAAAGTCGGCTGATTTTTTACATCCTCGTCTGAAATGCCGTGAATAGCGAAAGCTTCGGCCGGAATTTTCATTTCCGGATTTAAAAATAAATCGCCTTTTAAAATTTCCCCGTCTGGCATAATTTTCATATAAGCGATTTCCACGATTCTATCTAAATTAATAGATAAACCAGTAGTTTCTAAATCAAAAACCACTAACGGTTTGTCTAAAGAAAGCAGTTCATTTATTTTTTTTGTTTTTGCCATATCTTTTATTCTACAACAATTTTTTATAAATAAAAACACCCCCGATTTCTCAGGAGTGTTTTTTATCTGAAATAATCTTTTTACCAATTATTTCCGCCACGGTTGCCACCGCGATTTCCGCCGAAACTTCTTTTAGGTCTGTCTTCCTGAGGTCTAGCCTCATTAACAGTAACCTGGCGGCCTTCAATCTCTTTGCCGTTAAACATATCAATAGCGGCTTGAGCTTCTTCTTCGGTTGACATTTCAACAAAACCGAAACCTTTTGATCTTCCAGTCATTTTATCCATGATAACAATGGCTGAAGCAACGGTACCGGCCTGAGAAAAAGCTTCTTTTAAGCCGTTTTCATTGGTGGAGTATGGTAAACCACCGATGTATAATTTTTTGTTCATAACTTTCTTACGCTTTTAGGGATATTCTAAATCCCATAATAATTAAATGTAAGTCGACTTTCTTATTTTACCTTTTAATTACGCTAAAGCATAAGAAAAGAAAAATAACTCTTACAAAAGAAGTATAGCCTATATTAGCTAAAATGTCAAGTTAAAAACTCTTTTACTTCATTAATAACCTCTTCTGGCACTGGATTTCTCTTTGGACTAACTCCGGGATAACGCCAGGCGCTAATAATTTTATAGCGGCCTTTTATATTTTGATACATGGCCCAAATTTCCGAACTCCAAGTTTTTTTCTTATTATTAACCGAAGATGGCTGCATAACTGCAGTTGTATTTTCTGCCACACCTTCTTCAACTCTCGCTGGCCGATTAATCACGCGTAAAACTCTCTGCGCCGTTAAGCCATAATATTTCATTTTACCAATGGCATGGCTGGTCCAATAATATTTATCCGTGTTTTTAGGAGGTTTAAATTGCATGTTATTTATTTTTTATTCGGCAAAGGCGCATTAACCATTTCCTCTAAAGTCTGCCTAGAAATTTTATCTAAGCCTATACCCAGCCAATTATACCATCGCCAATGCCAAATTGCCGGTTTATCGCTTAATTGCATATCTAAAGTTTTAGGATCTATATTGCCAGAATAAAGATTGCCGTAAGCGTAAACCGAGCCCCTAATCATTTGTTCATCCAGAGAAAGCCTTATTTTTTTCGTATTTAATTCATCACCAAAAAAACGATAACAAAATTCTCCAAAATTTTTATTTTGATTAAACTCTTGATTATATTCTTTTTCTTGCAAAGCATAAGCATGACTTCTTAATTTCTGAGATAAAATAAACCCATAATCAGGGTTTGTTTTATAATTAAAAATAATTAGTGAAGTTAAAAAAATAATAAAAATTAAAATTATTAAGAGCAATAACAAAAAAATTTTAATTTTTTTGGCCATATCTTATTCGCAGCAATTTATTAATTCCATTATTTCTTCTTGATGATTTTTTATGATATCCTGGGGCCGAAAATTAGAAGAAAATTCCGCAAGCTTTTCAACCACTTTAATTAAATCCTCTTTAGCTGGATTATTAAAATCGGCTCCAACTTCTTCAAATTTATTTTTTACAAAACTTTCCATATTCATTTTTCTAATCTGCTCAAACTCCTGATCATTTATTTCCTGATTATATTGCTTCATCATTTCTAATGTTTCCGAATGCGCTAAAATAAAACATCTTAATATAGCATCTCTTACCATAATTGGAGTTAATTTTTGGGAGGTGTCCAAACCATAAATTATTTTACCCATATTTTTAGGTTAATTTTTAAAGCGATATTATATGCTTATTATTATTTTATAATATTTATTAATTTCGCTGAATGTAAAACTTGGCGGAGAGGGCGAGATTTGAACTCGCGAAGGGCGTTAACCCTTGCCGCTTTTCGAGAGCGGTACCTTCAACCACTCAGTCACCTCTCCAATCTTGCAACTATTTTACTTTAACAGCATTAACTCACCGATGGCAAGTAGTAACCAAAAAAATAATCCGGCCGTAGTGTAAAATAAAAGTTTTAAGGCTTGTTTCTTCTTGCCGTCTAAATAATACAAAATCGGCCGGCCTAAAACTAACGAACTAGTAATTAGGGCTGACAAAATGAAAATCATTAGCATAGTCATGCCAGCTAACATTTCATTGGTTTGACCAATAAATTTTCCCGCGCTGTTCATAAACCAAACCACTAACGCCACATAAATAAAAACTAGCGCCGAGTGGAGAATGGCAAACAAAACTAAGTCTTTTTCTTCGTTGTTGTTTTTGTTGAAAAAAATCTTCATATATTTATTCGTCGGCGCTTTCCAAAAAAATTTTTTTATTAAAACCGCCGCGCTTAATTTTTCTTTCTTGTTTTAATTTATTAATCGCTTCTTTATCTAAATTATAATAATCAATAATAGCGTCAATCACTTCGTAAATATCCCCGATTTCTTTTTCCATCTCCGAATTATTGCCTTTAGCTTGTATTAATTCTTCAGATTCTTCTTCTAATTTTTTAAATAGCTCAACGATAAAATCTTCATCATTTAAAATTTTTATTATTGGCTCTTTATTCTCCGCTTTTATAATTTCCGGAATATTATCGCGCACTAATTTATTATATATTATTTTCGCCATAATTTTTTTCTAAATTTATCATACTTATCATAGCAACGAACAACCAAAACATAATGGATAAATCATTTTTAAAATATGGCACATCAACAATGCCGTGAATTACTATTGCGACCATAGCGCAAATTAGACCGATATTTATATATTTATAATTAACAATTAGCTGCCGGCAATTTTTAAACCCAATATAAAAATATTTTAAAATTATCCAGATAAAAAGCAATAAACCGGCTAAACCTAATTCGCTCCAAAAATTTAAAATTATATTATGGGGGTATAAATATATTTCTAAAGGCTGCCACATTTTTTTTCTATATTCCGCGCTATTGCGTAAATTTTTTAGCCAATCTGGGTCATCATTTTTTATAAAAAATCCTTCGGCATGATAAGGCGCAACCGCGGTTTTAAAATTAGCCAAACCAGCGCCAGTTATTAAACGATTATCTTTTAGCATTCCCCAGCTCTCTTCCCAACCTACCATTCTTATCTGGCCGGAAAAAGTTTTAAAAGTTATTGTATCATAAACTAATTTTTTAGACGGTTGATAAGTTACTATGCCAACACCAATTAATATGCAAAAAATAATCGTTACCCATCTTATTTTTTTATTAACTAATAAACCGAAAACCACTAAGCCAACCGCTAAACCTAATAAAGCGCCTTTTGATTTAGCAAAATAAATTGATAAAACGGACGTTACAATAACTAAAACGATAAATATTTTTTTAAAAGTTTTGGCATTAAAAATTGTTTGAAAATTAGAAATTGAAAATTGAAAATTTTTTATTGAACCGACTAACCATCCTGTTAAAACTAAAACAATCGGCCCTAAATATAATCCGACCGCGTTAGGATAACCAAAAAAAGAAACTACTCGCCGCGTTTCCGGCGCCGCCCAAATTGGATTATAAATCAATTGGCCGGTTATTTTTTGATAAATCGCTAAAAATGAAACGGCTAAAGCGCTTAAAGCCAATGACCATAAAATTTTCTCGCGGCCTTTATCCCCCTTCATAACATTAACTACCACTATAAAAAACATAACTGATTCAAAAAAATAAGCTTTAAAAATTCCCAACGAGCTTGAGCTAAAACTAGAAACGCCAACAGCAACAAAAGCCACTAATAACAAAAAAATAAGTTCCCAATCAAACGGATAACGAATTTTAACTTTTTTGTTTTCTTTTTTAAAATTTTCTAAAAAATTATTTTTAATCAGGCTAAAATTTTTAATTAACCAAACTAAAAATACAATCCAAATCATTATTTCTAATAAAGTTGCTGGCACCCCAAAAATATTAAATCTAATCAGATAAGACGGTAAAGCTGCAATTAAAAACATAACCGCCCAATCCAAGCGACGCCAGGAAAAAATAAAAAATAAAATAGTAAAAATTAAAATTAAATAAATCATCTTTTTAATTTACACAATAAACAAATATAACCCCAAGCAAACCATAATCGTGCCAATTAATTTTTGTAATAATACTCCGCCGCCCAGCTGTTCATTTAGCATTTTAGGAAATTTAGTTGAGATTAATAAAATTATGACAAATAAAAATAAATATTGCACACCTTGTAAAGCGTTAACAATAGCTACGTTACCGATGCTAATAGCATAGTTAATCATAATAAAAGCGCCGGCGGCTAAAAGCCTGATGCTTAAAAAATAAAACATATTTTTCGGAGTGGCTGAACCTTTTTGCTGTTCAAAAATTAAACGCCGCCAGTCAGGCACAAATAGCATCAATATTACACCAATGAACGAACCTAGACGCGACCAAACAAAGCTGCCAACAAAAGGCTGATACATATAAATAAATTTCATTAAAACATAATAAACGGCGAAAAAAACCGCAGAGGCTATCGAATTAACCAACAAGCGGCTAGTCGGCTGAGCGCCGGCCGGCACATTACCAACAATGTCGCCAATAACCTCTCTTATTCTGGCTATAAGTTTTTGATAAACATAAACTTTTGTATGTTTAATAGAAATTAAAACGCCGCCGCACAATAAAATAAAAAAAGCCAGCATTTGTTGGCGAGTTAAAGTTTCGCCTAAAAAAACAAAAGATAAAATAAAACTAAAAATAGGCACAAGCGCGCCCACGATCGGCACTACGCGCGAAGCCTCGCTTTGATGTAAAGCTTTATACCAAAAAACTAAGGTAATTAAAAATAAAAAACCGGCCAATAAATCCAAAGTCATCTCCCGCATATTTGGCATCCAGGGCCAGAAAAATAATAAAGAAATATTAAAAATACTCCAAATGCCAACATAAAAAGCATAAGCGATTGAAGAGTGAATTTTTTTAGATAATAAAAACTTGTCGGCGACATAAACGCCGGCATTTATGAAGTAAGCCACGATAGAAACCAAAATATACATAATATCTTATTTTCTAATAATATTTTAACATCTTTTGCCCATTCTTGCGAGCCGGCTTTATAAGAACAAATTTAATAATTTTTACCCTTGATTTTTTATGTTTTTTGTTGTAACATCATTTTAAAGATAAATGCAAATTAAAAACTTATAAGGGGGTATAGTATGGCAAAAAAAATAGCGGTTTACGAGGTTATAAAAAAATTAGCGGGTGCGGCAGGATTTAATTTATTACCGCCGACAGGAGATTATATCAATCTTTTTTCCATAAAAAGATTGGATTTAGACAATAAACTTCTATCTTTTTTACGACAACAGGGGTATAAAAAACAAATTCTGAACATCGATGGCAAACCCGTCATCTTCCTGGCGGACGTAAAACTAAATGACCAATCAGAGCTGATAAAAAAACATGGGTGGGGTTTATGCCAAGCTCAAAAGAAGCCCTTCATAAACATGGGCGTTCATTTTAATATCAACAGCGGCGCCAGCATAGTCACAACTTTTCCTCGGGTTCATACTATGCATAGTATGCCCGACTTCGACAAGGCGCATCAAATCTTATTTAGCGCGTTAGCAGACTACGCCCCGGACGCGCTGGCCGAGCAAACAAAAAATTTATTTCAAAGATACGGATATTTTTCTATGTCTTTTGAAGAACTCGGCATTAAAGGGTCGGTAATAATACCTTAAAATTTTCAAATTACCACAGGCCAATTCATTTTTATGAATTGGCCATTTTTTATAAAAAAACCCATTCAGAATATGAACGGGCGCTACTTTTTATAGCTATATTGATGCTTATAAAACCCCTCCGGCGGAGGTATTACTTCTCTTGCGAAGGCCGACTTTGCACCGCAACCTATACGTTTAACATACACTTCGGGCAATGGATATTTTTCACATATTCCTATACGCGTCTTATTCGCACCCGGAATTCCGCACCTTAAATCTAAACAAGGCGAAGAGTTTACAGCAAAAACTTTTTTAAGATGCACAAACATTTTTTGACAGTCTTTCGCGCAACCTTTAAATGCAAATTTATCTACCTTCCAACAGTTTGCACATGGCGAGGCATCTTTATTAATAACCCTTGAACTTATCTCGGCTTTAGGTTTTTTCACTCCTTATTCCTCCTTTTTTATATTTAATTTTTTTATTTTTATAAATCTAACAATACGGCCGCAATCCAGGGAAAAGCTACGGTAACGTCGCTTTGAATTATTTGGTAATAGCTATTAGTAGATAATTTATCCCAAGTTATTTTTTCTTTACCGCCAGCGCCGGAATATGAACCGTAAGACATTGGCGATGAACCAATTTCAACAAAACCGGCCCAATCTCTAATTTTGTTATGGAATCTTAAATCATGTTTTAGCGAAGGCACGACGCAAATCGGAAAATCAGCCGAGATGCCGCCGCCTAATTGCAAAAAGGCAATCGGCGCGTTTTTAGATTCTTTCATATACCAATCATACATAAAATGAAAATATTCTAAACCGGTTTTCATAACTTTAGCATCAATGACCATATCGCCTTTTTTCTTATGAGCGCCTTTATAAGTATAACTGGAAAAAATATTTCCCATAGTAGAATCTTCAAAGCCAGGAATAACAATCGGAATATTTTTTTTATAAGCCGCGTAAGTCCAGCAGTCGGCCGGATTAGATTGCTTGTCTGGTGAAATTAAATTTTTAGAAAATAATCGGCGAAAATATTCATGCGGAAAATAACTTTCGCCTTTTTTCTCAGCGTCTTTCCACATTTTTACCAAATGCGGCTCCATAATACGCACACTCTCATCTTCCGGCAAAAAGGTATCGGTAATGCGGCGCAACCCGGCATCGCGTAATTCAGCTTCCTGCTCCGGAGTTAACTCGGTATAGCGCGGAATATAAGCATAATGCGAATGCGCAACATAGCGGTAATATGATTCTTCATGATTAGCACCAGTAGCAGAAATCAAATGCACTTTATTTTTTCTAATTAATTCAGCGAGCATCACTCCGACCTGAAAAGAGCTTAAAGCTCCGGCTAAGGTAACTACTAATTTACCGCCGTGTTTTAAATGATTTTTTAACCATAAAGCCGCCTGCTCGGTTGAGCCGCCATTACAATGGTTTAAAGTCGCGGACGCGAAAGCTGAAACCGGAGCTTTGGATTTTTTTACATAAGCGCTTAATTCGCCCATTTTAGATTTATTGCCTTCGGGTATAATTAATTTTTTTAATCCAGGGGAGAGTTTATTAATAGTAGTTTTTTTCATATTATTATTTTATAAATTTATAACTTAACAACTTATAAACTAATTTAGCGACCAAAAAATCCGATGATTTTTCATTTTTATTTGGCGCTAATTCAACAACATCAAAACCTACAACATTTTTTTTCTTAATTACCTTTTTTAAAAAATCTAAAACCTGATACCAACCTAACCCGCCTGGCTCAGGCGTGCCGGTCGAAGGTAAAATCGATGGGTCAAAAACGTCTAAATCAATAGTAATATAAACTTGATCGGTTAACTTAGAAATGGCTTTATCCATCCAATCGGTTTTATTGTAAATATTTTCGGCAAAAAATACTCGGTCTTTTTTTATAAATGGCTTTTCAATAATATCCATGCTTCTTATACCAACCTGCACAATCGGGCATAATTCGCGGACGCGCGACATCACGCAGGCATGATTATATTTTGAACCATGGTACTCGGGACGTAAATCAGAATGCGCGTCTAATTGCAAAACTGATAAATTTTTAAATTTTTTAGCATAAGCATTAATAACGCCGGCGGACACCGAATGTTCGCCGCCTAACGTCACGACAAATTTTCCCTTTTTTAAAAATTCAGCAGCGGCAGTTTCAACTTTTTTAACCATTTTTTCCGGCGCGCCTTTTTCCGTTACCGGCTTGGCTGTAAAAATATTTTTTTTATAAACTTCCGAAGCGGTTTCAATATCATATAATTCCATATTGGCCGAAGCTTCCAGTATTGCTCCCGGGCCCTTGTCCGCGCCTTTACCCCAGGTCGAAGTACCATCATAAGGCACGGGCAAAATAACCGCCTTGGCGGTTTTTAAAGTTGAATATTGTTTCGGCAAGTCACAAAAATTTGTTTTATACATATTTATATATCTTGAATTAACTAAATATTTTTAAATAACCCGGGGGTTTGGGGTGACGAATAAGCGCCATTGCTTACAGTAATAAGGTAAATCAATATGATAGCGCATTGAGGCACCCCAAGACTTTTTGCTTACTTTTTAGTCATAAAAAGTAAGGCCCGCGGCAGCGTTACTGTGGCGTATGACACACAACAATTATAAATCATTTAATAACTATTTTATAAAAATATGTCTAGTGATTTTAATTTTAGATTCCGGCTCGAAGGCCGGAATGACAAGCTTTTTTAATCTACCTCAACCTGATTATTTTTGCAAATTTCACTATAAATTTTAACGCTTGATTGCGGTGTGCGTTTGAAAGTCTGACGATCTACTTTATATAATCCAAACTTTTGCGTAAAGCCATCCGCCCATTCAAAATTATCAAGTAGCGACCAGTGAGAATAACCTCTAACATCAACGCCTTCGGAAATTGCTATATAAACATTTTTTAAAGACTCTTTAATAAACCAAGCGCGATATTTATCCTGACCATCGGAGACGCCATGCTCGGTTATGTAAATCGGCTTATAATATTTTTTTAAATCTAATAAAACATGATAAATACTTTTAGGATAAATCTCCCAGCCAAAATCGGATACGATTTTATTTTCATTTTTATTAAACCCATAATTTATAACATTCCTGCGATAATGATTCAAACCGATAAAATCCTGATAATTTTTTATTTGATTTAAAAAATAAAAATTCCACCACCAATCAGCCAACTTTTTTAAAATAACATTTATAAATTTTTCTTCGTAAGCTTCAAAATAAATATTATGTTTAGATATTCCTACTTGCGCGCGCGGCGAAATGGCTTTAATTTTTTTATAAGCTAATTTATGTACTTTAATTAAACGCTTAAGCACTCTTAAATAAATTAACGGGCTTTTTCTATTAGGTGGAAACTTTCCGGTTAAATAAGAATAGCCGCTATAAATATCCGGCTCGTTTAAAGTCGTCCAAAAAATTACCTCACTTTTAAACTCATTAACAATTTTTTCAACATAACGAAAAAAATATTTTTCGACTTTCCGAGAATTCCAGCCGCCAAAATCTCTTACCCAAATCGGCACGGGATAATGCCAAAGAGTAACGAAAGGTTCAATATTATTAGCTTTTAACTTTCTAATAATATTTCTATAATAATCAATCGCTTGATCATTAAATTTTCCGTTAGCCGGCTCAACTCGCGACCAGTCAATAGAAAATCGATAAGATGTTACGCCTAATTCTTTTAAACATTTTAAATCTTCGTCAAATATTTCAAAAGAGTTGCAGGCTTTACCTGAAATATAATCATCTGGATTTTTTTCGCTAACTTTTAATTGCTTAATTCTTGCTTCGGATTTTTCCCACTGACTCCAATCATTATTAAGACCGCCTTCAACTTGATGAGCAGAAGTGGCCACGCCCCAAAAAAAACCAACTGGAAATTTTAAAATTTTATTTGGCATATAGTTTATTATAACATTTTTATCTTTTAGGCGAAAACTGCTGTAATTTAATTGACTTTTCGCTAAAATTATTATAAAGTTAAAAAATCAAAATAAATAAAAATCATGAATATAACCGAGTTGGCCAGAATTTTAAAAGTTCCTACCCAAGAGCTGCGCGATAAATTGCCGCTCATGGGTTTTGATATTGGACAAAAAGCCATTAAAGTTGATAATAAAATTGCTCAGCGCATTCTTAAGGAATGGGCGATTTTAAATAGACAACTGGAAGCAAAAATGCAAGCTGAAAAAAAATCTGCAACTTCAGAATCTATAATCAACCAAGAAAAAAAAGAAATAAAAATTCCTCCGTTTATAACTGTGCGCGATTTTTCTGCAGTCACTAACGTTCCGGTTAATAAAATTTTGGCTGAATTAATGAAAAATAGCATCTTTAGTTCGCTTAATGAAAAAATTGATTTTGACACCGCGGCTATTATCGGCGCTGATTTAGGATTAAATATAATTCCAGCCGAAGAACTAGAAAATCAAATTGAAAACGAAGCTAATGTTTTAAAACAAGTTTTAGGACAAGAAAAACAAGATAACTTAACTTCCCGCCCTCCTATTATTGTAGTCATGGGCCATGTTGACCATGGCAAAACAAAACTATTAGACGCTATCAGACAAACCGATGTCGTGGCTGGTGAGGCCGGCGGCATTACTCAGCATATCGGCGCTTACCAGATCGTGCATAAAAATAAACCTATCACTTTTATAGATACTCCAGGCCATGAAGCTTTTACGGCCATGAGAAATCGCGGCGCGCGCATTGCCGATATTGCTATTTTAGTTGTAGCGGCTGATGATGGCGTAAAGCCTCAAACCGTTGAAGCTTTCCGCATTATTGAAGCGGCCAAAATTCCTTTTATCGTTGCCATTAATAAAATTGATAAACCAGAAGCTAATATTGATATGGCTAAAAGAGAGTTGGGCGAACAATTAAATATTATCCCTGAAGATTGGGGCGGAAAAACTCTCTGTCTGCCGATTTCCGCTAAAAATAAATTGGGTATTGACGAACTTTTAGACATGCTACTTTTAACTGCTGATATGGAAGCAAAAAATATTATAGCCAATCCGAACGCCAGCGCCTCAGGTACAATTATTGAATCGCATATTGATCGCGGACAAGGTCCGGTAGCAACAGTTCTAATCCAAAATGGAACTTTAAAAGTTGGCGATCCCATGATTTTTAACGGATTATTCTACGGTAAAGTAAGAGCCTTAAAAGATCATAATGGTAAAGATATTAAATTAGCTCTGCCTTCTACTCCGGCAAAAATTATCGGTTTAAAAATGGCGCCAGTCATTGGCGATATCATGCAAATCGGGCAAGGCGAAAAAATAAAAGCCAGTAAAATTTTCTCGCGTGCGGCCGAACCAGCAAAACAGCAAGAGGAAAAGAAAGCCGCGGTTGATGTAAAAAATATTAATTTAATTATTAAAAGTGATGTTTTAGGTTCTGGCGAAGCTATCGAAGGATCGCTCGCGAAAATCGACCAGGAAGAAGTTAAAATAAATATTATCGCTAAAGGCTTAGGCAATATCACCGAAGGAGATATTGCACGAGCCGAAGGCAGCCAAGCAAAAATTTTAGGCTTTAATGTACAAATAACTCCACAAGCTCAAAAATTAGCCAGAGAAAAAAACGTTGAAGTTAAAAGTTATAAAGTAATTTACGAATTAATTAACGACCTAAAAACCGAAGTTGATAGTTTAATAGAAGCAAAAATGGTTAGAGTAGATTTAGGACGCATGAAAGTATTAGCAATTTTTAGAACTGAAAAATCTAGCCAAATTGTCGGGGGCAGAATAATAGACGGAAAAGCTGAAGCTAATTCTTTAATTGAAATTATCCGCGATAAACAAATTTTAGCCGAAGGCAAATTGGCAAAACTGCAAATGGCCAAACAAGACGTAAGCGTAGTCGAAGCCAACCAGGAATGCGGCATTAATTTTGAAGGTAAGCCGGTTATTCAAGTTGACGATATATTGCAATTTTATAAAATGGAAAAAGAAAAAAAGAATTAAATAGTAAAAAGTTTATAAAGTCGAAAGTCATAAAGAATAAAAAATAAAAATATTAACTTTAAAACTTTCAACTTTTGACTAATTTTATGCCTCGCCGAATAGAACAACTAAATGAACAATTAAAAGAAGAGATAGCTAATCTAATAGTAAAAGAAGTACCTTTAAACAACGGCTTAATAACCGTTTGTTTTGTTAATTGCTCGCCGGACTTAAAATATGCTAAAATCGCTATCTCGGTTTTACCGGATAAATTTGGACCGTCAACTTTAAAAAAACTGCAAAAATTTTCCAGCGTTTTTAGCAATGCCTTAAGGCATAAATTAAAAATCAGGCAAATTCCTAGATTTCATTGGGTATTAGATACAACCGAAAGTAAAGCGACGGAAATAGAAGAAGTGATTAAGGATCCTAATTTCTAATTTTATGAATAATTCCCTTTTTACTAAAGCCTACAACTTAATTACACAAGCTAATAATATACTGGTCGTTACCCATGAACAGCCAGACGGCGACGCTTTAGCTTCAGTATGCTTAATGGCCGAGGTTCTAAAGCTGGCAGAAAAAAAATATAAACTCTATTGTCATAATCAAGTCAACCATCAATACGCTTTTTTACCACATTTAGACGAATTAAAAAACTCTTATGAAAAATTTGATTTTGATTTAATTGTTGCTCTAGACTGCGGCAGTATTGCGCGCACGAAATTAGAAAAAGAAATTTTAAAACGCAATAAAAATCAATTAGTAATCGAAATTGATCATCATCCAAAAATAAAAGATTATGCCGATCTGGAAATACGCGATTCGGCCGCGGCCGCCACTACGGAAATATTATATTATTTTCTTAAAGCCAATAAAATAAAAATCAATAAAGATTTAGCTAGTTGTATTTTAACCGGTATTTTAACCGACACGGGTAATTTTCTTTATCCTTCAACCTCTCCGGAAACGGTTAACATCGCTTCTGAAATGTTAATTAGAGGAGCAAAACTTCCGCAAATTATGGAAAATACCTGGCGCAATAAATCAATCGCTTCTATGAAAACTTGGGGCAAAGCCATGTCCGAATTAAAAATAAATAAAAAATATAATTTTGGTTTTACGGTTTTAAAAAGCGAGGATGTACCGGCCGAAGTAACCGAAGAAGAACTAGAGGGCATGTCTGGATTTTTAAGTAACTTAAGTTCGGTTAACGGAGTAATGCTACTTCGCCAAATGCCTGATGGAAAAATAAAAGGCAGTTTGCGCACCTCCAATCCTAAAGTTGATGTTTCTAAATTAGCGCGAATTTTAGGCGGCGGCGGACATGCTAAAGCCGCCGGCTTCTCGGTTGAAGGAAAATTAGAAAAAACAAAAGAAGGGTGGAAAATTGTTTAAAAATTTCTAACTTTCAATTTCTAATTTCTAAACAATGAATTAATATTTTAATGTAATAATTAATTAAAAATTAAATCATTGGAAATTGTTTGAAAATTGAAAATTGAAAATTAATAACATTGACTTTAAAATAAATTAGAACTATTATTAATTATATTTTATTTTTTATATTTAATTCTTAATTGAAATTATATGCCTTTAATACCAACAGTCATTGAAAAATCCGGTCAAATTGAACGGGCTTACGATATTTATTCCCGGCTCTTAAAAGACCGCATTATTTTCTTAGGCGAGCCGATCACTGATCACACAGCCAACATTATTATCGCCCAATTTTTATTTTTGGACGCTGAAAGCAAAGGCAAAGACATTAAATTTTACATTAATACTCCGGGCGGATCGGTAACGGCCGGCATGGCGATTTACGACACCATGCAATATATTAAATCCGATGTTTCTACTATTTGCGTCGGACTAGCCGCTTCTATGGGCGCGGTTTTACTCGCGGCCGGAGCCAAAGGTAAAAGATTTGTTCTGCCGAATTCGGAAATTTTAATCCATCAGGTTATGGGCGGATTTGAAGGCCAGGCTTCAGACATTAAAATTCACTCTGAACATATTTTGAAAATCAGAGAAAAGCTAAATAAAATTTTAGCTAAAAGCACAGGCCAGCCGATCGGCACAATTGAAAAAGATACTGACCGCGATCATTTTATGAGCGCGGACGAAGCAGTTAAATATGGGATAGTTGATAAAGTGATTGTAAAATAAATTAAATAATAAAAAACACGCCTCTGAATGAGACGTGTTTTTTATTAAATAGAAGCGAGGATAATGCTGGGGATCTTTATAGAATTTAAAGGCCTATAAGTTTTAAATGCCTAATTCTATAATAAGAGGTGAGCCTCCGATCTCAGCATTACTCTCGCTTCTATTGTTTTTAAAGATTTATTAAATTTGACTTTATTAAGCTTTTTAAGCTTAATAAATAAATATAGCACATATTTTAAATATTGTCAAGTCTTTTTATAATTATTATTTATTTTTGGCTAATAATAAAGCAAAAATAAACATCACACTACTCTCTTATTAATAAGTAGGTGGACAATGTTTACTACTTGCAAAACTATCTAGCTTGTGTTAAGCTAAAAAATGTTCACTAGGTCAAATAAGGTTATTTGACCGTGTACGAATATAATTATTAATAATCAACAGCAGTCGGATAGCTAGCCCTGTAATTATTTAACGAATATTCAACCGGGCCTACAGATAAAGCAGATTAGATTAATTTACTTTTTTGTGACATTTAGTATTTCTTCTAAAACTAAATCTTTCCCTAAAAATATTTTGTCCAAACTAAATTAAATTTGGTCCTGTTTTATTATAAAAAATTCGCCTCCGACGCTGGAATATCATTTTATGTATTACGCAATTATTGGAATTCTAGCTTTAATCGGTGGTTTTTTTGTTGGCTATTTAGTAAGAAAAAGCCGCGCCCTGGCTCAGGTATCAAGCGCTGAGGCTCGTGCGGAAAAAATCTTAGCTGAAACAAAAGCCAAACAAAAAGAACTTCTTCTTGAAGCTCAAGACAAAGCTTTAAAAATCATTGAGGAATCTAAGCATGAAGAAGAAAAACGCCGCCAGGAAATAAATAGCCTGCAATCAAGGTTGGAAAAACGCGAAACCGTGTTCTCGCAAAAATTATTGGAATTGCAGGATAAACAGCAACTTCTCTACGACAAAGTAAACAAAGTTGAAGAAGTTAAAGAAAAAATTAAAAAAATTCATGAGGAACAGCTGGCTAAACTGGAAAAAATCGCCAATCTTTCTAAAGAAGAGGCGAAACAAGTTTTATTTAAAAACGTTGAAAACGATATTAAAGACGACTTAGTTATTAGAATTAATAAATTAGAAAAAGAATCTTCTGATGCTTTAGATGAAAAAGCTCGCGATCTAATGGCCAGCTCCATGCAGCGTCTAGCTTCAACTTACGCCACGGAAATTACTACTACTACGGTTGACTTGCCCAATGACGAAATGAAAGGACGCATTATCGGTCGCGAAGGCAGAAATATAAAGGTTATTGAACAAATGACCGGCGTAGAAATTATTGTTGACGACACTCCTAACGCCATCACTATTTCTGGTTTTTCTCCGATTAGGCGCCATATCGCAAAAAAAACTTTAGACCATTTAATAAAAGACGGGCGCATTCATCCGACTAAAATTGAAGATGCTATTAAATTAGCTAAAGAAGAATTAGCTATTGATATTAAAAAGGCCGGCGAAGAAGCTATGTACGAAGTAGGCGTTGCTGGCTTTGATCCTAAATTAGTGCAAATTGTCGGACGCTTAAAATATCGTTCTAGCTACGGACAAAACGCTTTAAAACATTCTGTTGAAGTTGCACATTTATCGGCTTTAATCGCCGAGGAATTAGGCGCGGACGTTACGCTGGCTAAAAAAGGCGGACTGCTTCATGATATCGGTAAGGCCGTAGATCATGAAGTACAGGGAACTCATCCGGAAATCGGCGCCAATATCGGAAAGAAATTTAATTTGGCTCCGGAAATTATCGCACCAATTTTAACCCATCATGAAGATCGCCCCGACGGTTTAATTTCCGTAATTGTTAAAGTCGCCGACGCTATCTCCGCCGCTAGGCCGGGAGCACGCCGTGATACTTTTGATCAATATATACAACGATTAGAAGAATTAGAAAAAATCGCCACTTCTTTTGAGGGCATTGAAAAAGCTTATGCTATTCAGGCCGGACGAGAAGTCAGAGTTTTTGTCACTCCGGATAAAATTGATGATTTGGCCGCAATTAATTTAGCTAAAGATATCGCCAAAAAAATTGAGCAAGAATTAAAATATCCTGGCGAAATAAAAGTTAATGTAATTAGAGAAATGAGAGTGACCGAATACGCACGGTAAGTTTAAAGTTTAAAAGTTAAAAGTTTTAAAATAAAATGCCAATCAATTCATAATTTATTTAACTTTATAACTTTATAACCTTCAACTTTTAACTAACATCTATGCTAAACATTCTCTTCATCGGCGAAGTTAATGGCAAAATCGGACGAAAGACAGTCCAGGAAATTTTGCCTAAAATAAAAAAAGAATATAATCCCGATTTAGTTATTTTAAACGCCGACAATTTAGCTCATGGCAACGGAGTTTCTGAAAATACTATTAAAGAAATGATTAGCGCTGGAGTTGATATTTTTACCGGCGGCGATCATTGTTTCGGTAATATCGGCGGTCTTAATGTATATGAAAGCGACTTGCCGTTGCTTCGCCCTGCCAATTATTCTAAAAATTCTCCGGGCAAGGGCTTTAAAATTGTTGAGCTTAAAAATGATAAAAAAGTTTTGGTAATAAGCTTGGTCGGGCAAGTTTTTATGTCTATGGACCATGACAATCCTTTTCATGAAATTGATCGAATTTTATCTAATCTTGTCAATAATAATCTATCTGCTATAATAGTTGATATACATGCGGAAGCCACTTCAGAAAAAATTGCTTTAGGGCATTATTTAGACGGGCGAGTAAGCGCAATTTTAGGAACACATACGCATATTATGACGGCTGACGCGCAAATTTCTAAATCAGGCACGGCTTTAATTACTGACGTGGGTATGACGGGTTTTGCTGATGGAGTTTTGGGTGTAGAAAAAGAAGGCATTATCAAAACTTTTTTAAATCAGATTAAAACTCCACATATTATTCCGGAAAACGGACGAGCCTGTTTTAACGCCGTAATAATGGAAATTGATTCTGAAACGAAAAAAGCTAAAAGCATTAAACCTATTACAAAGTATATTAATATAAAATAATAAATAATTTTAAATTTATGAACAAAGCAGGCTTAATAGAAAAAATTGCCGCTGAAGTAGCGGTAACAAAAAAACAGGCTGAAGATATGATTGAAGCTTTGGTTAACACAATTATTTCCGAATTAAAAGCCGGCAATGAAGTTACTATCACCGGATTTGGAACTTTTATGGCTAAATCGCGCCATGCTCGCGGCGGTGTTAATCCGCAAAAACCATCGGAAAGAATTCAAATTCCTCAAGTTACAGTAGCGAAATTCAAAACTGGAAAAACTTTAAAAGACGCTTTGAAGAGTAAATAAAAATAATATAAAAAAAAATAAAAAGAAGGCTAAAGAAGCCTTCTTTTTTTGTGCGCTGTACAGGATTCGAACCTGTGACCTTATCCTTAAGAGGGATCTGCTCTACCAGCTGAGCTAACAGCGCAAAATTAATTATTTTAGTGGCTGGGGAGAGGCTTGAACTCTCGACCTTGGCGTTATGAGTGCCACGCTCTAACCAACTGAGCTACCCAGCCAAATTTTTATTTGTGCCCCGGAGAGGATTTGAACCCCTAACCTTGTGGTCCGAAGCCACACACTCTATCCAGTTGAGCTACCGGGGCAAAAAACGTGGTAAAAACCCTTAATGATATTATAGCAAAAAACTCCTAAATCAGGAGTTCTATTGCTATGCTAACATAAGTAAAAATAAAAATCAACAACGGAAAATTTTTTAAATTTATAAATCTATGTTATTTATTTACGGGGCAACATATCTAAGAGTTGGATATCTATAGAAAAAATCCCCACTAACAAACGCCGCATAACGATCGCCACCGCTATTATTAATAACTATCTGTAAGGTATTAATTCCCGGTACCAACTGCCAAGTAATCAGATCATTACGTCTTCCATTATTTGTATTAGAATAAACCATGGCTCCATTTAACCAACAATAAATTGCATCATCTAAAAAATATAATTTTTGAGTAATGCTAGTTGCAACAGGAGCGTATACTTTCATTTCAAAAAGAGTTGAATATTGAGCGAAATCATTAATAAAAAAATATAATTCTCCATAGCTTGACCATACGCTTTGTGAAGATTTTGTAAATATAGATGGATCTGTTCGTTTATCATTTGTTTCATCCATCCATACAATCCATCGTGGATTATCATTAATGTCGTTAATATACGCCGTTGTCTGTAAAGTACCGTCGGGAAACATAATACCATCTACGCCTGGTGTACCGCCAATAGTTAATTTAGCCGTTGGCGTGGTTGTACCAACGCCGACGTTACCACCAGTAAATGTAGCAGCATATGATGATGCGCCGCCATTTTCAACAACCAACGCCACAGAAGAAGCCCCATTAGTATGAACCCTAAGACCTGTCGCTGATGCAGATGTTGTTATTATATTTGCTCCAGCAGTATTTCCTTGAACATCAAGTTTATAAGTAGGGTTTGCTATTCCGATGCCAACATTACCGGAAAAATAACTTTTTGGTCCAGCACCATAAAAATCATAATTAGTACCTATACCATAAACACCATAATTACCACCATTACCATAGACACCATAAGAAGTGCCAACACCTCTAAAACCATAGGCTCCACCGGCGCCATAAACAGCAGTACCACCAGTGCCAACAATACTATAAATACCATAAGAAGAACCTAAGCTATAAATAGCGGCTCCGGAAGTCCCCGGTCCTCCTACAGTAAGTTGAGATAAGGGGTCTTTTGTGCCAACGCCTACATTACCGTTATTTTTAATAACAAAAATGGATTGATTAGTCGTAGTAGAAACTTTTAATAAATCATCGGAACTATTTATACTATGGATTGATAATTTATAATCCGGCGTCGTCGTTCCAATTCCAACCTTGCCAAAAGTAACTAAACCAGTAGAAGCTAAATTATCCATGTTAATAATAAGCGGTCCGCCTTTGGTTTGAGAAAAACTGCCTTTGTTTAATGGTTCGTCGCAACCAGGATCACCGGTGTTACAGGTCACTGGATCGGCTAAAGGCGCGGTCCAGGCGGCTAGAAGAGATTGAAATGAAATAGATAGGCTTAAAGTTAAAATAACAGCTCCGATTAATAGTAAAGAGATTTTGAGATTTTTTGAAAACATACATTATGAATTAAAAATATGTTTATATTATACCAAAATTAGCTATTTATGTAAAAATTATATCCAAAATAAAAACAGCTTAAAAAATATTTAACTGTTTTTAATTATTACTTTGCTAAAACCCTACACTTATTTTAAGTGTGGGGTTAAAACTAAATAATAATTATGTTTGTCTTTATAAAATTTTTCTATTTTTAAACCAGCGAAAGCTACAATTTTTTTTAATTCTTTTTCAGTAAAAGCATGATAATAGCGCTGGCTTATTTTTTCGCCTTTATTATTTTTCCAATCAAATAAAATGTCGCGAAAATCAAATTGAATTAAGCCTAATATTTTTAGTAAAGCGTGTTTTAAAATTATTCTTCTGTATTTTTCCTTGCTCCAAAAATTCCAAACCGTAATTATAATTTTACCTTGATCATTAATTTTATTTTTTATCTGTCTTAGAGCTTGTATTCTTAAATCTTCTCCGGGCAAATGATGTAAAACCGCCACACAAAAAATATAATCAAAATTATTTTCTAATAATTTATCTAATTCTAAAGCATCCATTTTTAAAAATTGATAATTTTTATTTAGCGATTGAAAATTTCTTTTAGCTGCATCAATTAAGCCCTGGCTTATATCTATGCCAAAATAATTTATTTTTTTATTTTTAAACGCTCCGGCAAGTCGTCCATTACCGCAACCAACATCCAAAATTTTCTCTCCATTCTTAACCGATTCAGTTAGTTTTATTAATTCGGGCCATAAAAATTTTTTTCGGGTATTATCAAAATCAGCGGCAATTTCTTCATAATTGCGCCCAACTAGAGTTAATAAATATTGTTGAGTTTGCTTGTCCATACTTAATTTTTAACATTTATTAAACAAAAAGAAAAGGGCGATTAAAAATTCACGATTTTAAAAACTTAATAAGTATTTTTAAAAATAAAAAAATGGAAGCTTCAAAACGCTTCCATTTATGGAAAGGGGACGGCAATTATCCGCCAAATTGATTGACTGTTTCGGCGTGAGACACTATTAATGCCGCTGATCCAGGATTTTTGCGCGAAAACTCATCAAAATCATCGCATTTTACTTTGCCTATTGCGGCCGGGCAAACATTCGAACTAGAGCAAATTCTGGCGACACAGCCACTATCCTTAAATTCATGTTCACATTTTTCCATTATCTATCCTCCTTTATTTAATTTTTGTAAATAATTGCTTTTAGCAATTTATTTTATTGCTAAATCAATTATTTAACAACCATATTTTAGCGCATAAAAATAAAAAAATCAATACCCGTTATTTAATAAATTGCTTGAACATTTTTAAATAAACCCATAAAACTATTTTTTGCTTTTTGTTTTAGCTAAAACTAGCTTTATTTCATGCCAATCATAATTTTCGCCTAATATATCTTTAATAGGCGTTAATTTATCCTTACCAACAGTCTTTATCGCGGCCATAATTTTTTTCTGCCGCTCCGGCTTTACTAATTTATCAATATTAACGCCCAAACCTTTTTCAATTAAGAAACATAAATGGCTTACAATCGTGTCAATCGTTAATTCGCGCGCTTCGGCAATTTTTTCCAAACTCAACCCTTTATTCCATAACTCTAAAGTTTCTAACTGCGTAAGTTTAGTAGATAGGTTTGAAGTTTTCTTTTTTTGTTTTTCATTAACTTGTACTTTTTCTACTTCACCCATATTTTTTACTAAACAATTATCGCATTTAGCGCATTTATCAGCTTCTAACTCGCCGAAATAATCTAAAATATATTTTTGGCGGCAGTCAAAATGATAAATATAATTTTCCATTAAATCCAATTTTTTATAAGCATGTTTTAATTTATATTTAAGCGCAGTAAAATCTAATTTAACTTCATCTCCCTCTACCCGTTTTAAAATTTTTATTTCCGTACCGCGAAACGGCGGGACATATTCAGCTAATTCCAATTCTTTTAATTTTTTAATTAAACGGGCTAAAGTATCTTTTTTAATTTTTAAAATTTCAGCCATTTCTTCTAAATTAGCATACATACCTTTTTCCAATTCACCGCCATATCGATTTATTAATTGTTCTAAATTATTACGCTGGCTTTTGCTTTTAAATTTTTGATTCTCAGCTTTCAACTTTTCACTTTTAACTTTTATATACGCTTGACCGACGCGATCATGCGAACGAGCAATATAACCTTCGCGCTCTAAAACTTTTAAAGCCGTGCCTACGGCCATTTCCGGAACTTTATCTGATAGTATTTCAGCAATTTCAGAATAAGTTATTAAAATTGTATCAGTTTCATAATTTTTTAAAATTTCATACATTTCTAAAATCATTTCTGGCGGCGGGTTATCGCCTTTGATAAAAAATTCTTGTAAATAGCGATCGCGCGGGCTATAAAGTAAAAGACAAAAACTTTGTTTGCCGTCGCGGCCGGCGCGGCCGGCTTCCTGGTAATAAGCTTCAATCGTACCGGGCATATCATAATGAATAACAAATCTGATATCCCGCTTATCAATGCCTAAACCAAAAGCATTAGTAGCGACAATAACTTTAGCTTTGCCTTTCATAAAATTTTCCTGCACCCATTTTCTATCTTCCGCTTCCATGCCGGCATGATAACTTACCGCTTCAATATTATTACCTAATAAAACCTGCAAAAGTTCGTCGGCGCGCGAACGGGTACCAACATAAATTATGCCGGTGCCGTCTGGCACGCTATTAATAGCGTCTAAAACAAATTGTGGTTTACGGGAATCTTGAGTATTAATTACGCCGAACTGCAAGTTCGGCCGGGCAAAACCAGTGACTACCAAGCTAGGATTATTTAAAGCTAATTGTTTGATAATATCTTCTCTTACTTCTAATGTTGCCGTGGCGGTTAGGGCAACAACCGTGGGATTACCTAATATTTCAATAGCATGTTTCAATTTTATATAGCTCGGCCTAAAATCATGGCCCCATTGGCTAATACAATGCGCTTCATCAACCGCGAATAAACTTACTTTAATTTCTTTTAATGCGGTAATAAATTCGGCGCTATAAAATCTTTCTGGCGCAATATATAATAATTTGAATTTGCCGGCCTTAACCGCTTCTAATCTATTAGTAGTTTCGGAGACACTGATGGAAGAATTTATAAATGTCGCCGGAATACCAATTTTTTGTAAACCATCAACTTGATCTTTCATTAAAGCGATTAAAGGCGAAATTACTAAAGTCACTCCTTCTAAAACCAAAGCTGGCAATTGATAGCATAAAGACTTGCCGCCGCCCGTAGGCATAATTACCACGGTTGACTGATCAGCTAAAATATTATCAATAACTTTTTCTTGGCCAGGCCGAAAAGCCTTAAAACCATAATGAAGTTTAAGCAATTCTAAAAGTTGTTGTTTTTTATTATTTTCGGGCATTTGACAATTATTATTTTATAAACTAATTTAAGATTAACACAAGACAAAAATTAAGACAAAAAAATAAAATAAATTGATCTTTTGACATTTTGAAAGGAGAAATAATGAAAACTATAATTTTAGGCAACGAAATTTCCAAGGTAGTAATTTCATCAATTACGGGGCACTCGGGCGGTGAAATGTTTCCATTAACTTTATTTCCCTCTTACAAAAGATTATTAAGAGTCGTAAAAGAGGCTGGAATTTACAGTTTAACTAAGTCGTCAACTTATGAAAAAAATATCGGTAATTTTATTTTAGCCAATCCTTGGACTTGGAGCTATATTCAAAGGATAGGAGAAGACGGCTTGCTTAACGCTTACGGGTTAACTAATTATGGTGTAAGGATAAACTCAGAACATATTGCTTTTGCCTGCAAATCAGGCTTCAAGGTAATACCTAATTTTTATCCGCAATTTGCCAAAGGCCGTGAACTTGCAGCCAAACAAAAAAAATCACCCGAAGCCGGACTTGAAATTGCAATTCAGGAAACACTTAAAGCAATAAGAAGATATCAAAGCTTGATGGGTAATTATTTTGAGGCAATAGAATTGAATTATTCTTGCCCCAACACCAAAGAAAAAATTAAGGAAAATGCAAACGATGCTTTGGCTTGTACTCTTGAAGTAAAACGAGCATTTCCGGAATTAATCAAAATCGCTAAAATCAGTTATGTTCATCCGGTTGAATTAGCGAAAGAGCTAATTAAGGTTGGAGCGGATGTAATACATGCAATTAATACAATCCCGTATAATGTGGTTTATCCAAATAGCCCAAAATCACCCTTGGCCCATGTTGGAGGAGGCGGAGTGTCGGGCGCACCAGTAAGCCGCATGGCATTTAAACATAACTGCATGTTGAGAAAAAAAATTCCCGGCGCTTATATGATTATGGGTTGCGGCATTACTTGCCTTGACGACGCTAGAAGATATTTTGAAGAAGCTGGCGCCGACATGATTAGTATCTGCACTCTGGCGCGTCTAAATCCAAAAGAAGCAGAAAAAATCATTGAATTTTATAGTTAAAATTAAGGTATTATAAAAACCCGAGAAGTAAATCTCGGGTTCTTTTTTAAAAAAATATTTATTTTTTGTAAGCCTGAAGCGTATTTTTAAAAGCCATAGCAATCGTCATTGGCCCAACGCCGCCAGGTACCGGCGTAATATAACCGACTTTATCTTTAACATCTTCAAAATCAACATCGCCAACAACTTTACCATTAATATCATTAATGCCAATATCTATAATTACCGCGTCTTGTTTAATCATATCTTTTTTTATAAATTTAGGTTTTCCCACGGCCGTAATTAAAATATCGGTTTGATTAGTTTTATCGACTAAATCTTTTTCATCGGCTTTGATCATTTCAGTTTTAGCGCCTCGGCATTTTAAAATATAGGCCAAACTTTTTCCAAAAATATCTGAGTTAGAGATAATGCAAACTTGTTTATCTTTTAAATCGCAAGTTATACTTTTTAACATTTCTAAAACCGTAGCAAAAACCGGCGGCATAAAGCCATCAAATTCGCAGCCGCTTAATAATTTTTTTAAATTATCTGGATGAAAACCGTCGATATCTTTAGCCGGATCAAGCGCCATAATAATCGTATCAGTATCAATATTTTCCGGCAAAGGCAATTGCACTAAAATTGCGTCAATCGTTTTATCATTATTAAAACATTTTATCATTTCTAAAACTTCTTGCTCGCTAATATTGCTCGGACATTTATAAAGATGGGTATCAATACCGACTTTTTTTGCTTCTCGTTCTTTTAAATTTACATATAATTTTGAATCAGGTCGTTCACCAATTAAAATAATAGCTAAATTAGGGCGCTTGCCTTTTAATTTAAAAATTTGTTTAGCAATATCATCTTTTATTTTTTCAGCTAATTGTTTGCCGTCGATAATTTGCATAATTAAATGCTGGGTATAGGAAATTCCAAACACATTTGTTTAACTTCTTCTTTTATTTTTTCTAAAAGCTCTATTTCTTCTCTTTGTTCAATCGCATCATTTATCCATTCTACTATTTTTTTAACTTCCGCTTGCTTCATACCGCGCGTGGTTATGGCCGCCGTTCCGAAACGAACGCCAGACGGATTCATCGGCGGATTTGGATCATTCGGAATAGTTGAGCGGGAAACTGAAATGCCGCATCGCTCTAAAATAACTTCAACTTCTTTTCCGGAAAGATCTTTAGCTGTCATATCAACTACCATTAAATGATTATCGGTGCCATCAGAAATTACTTTATAACCTAATTTCATAAATTCTTCAGCCATGGTTTTAGCGTTAATGATCACCTGCTTGGCATATTGTTTAAATTCCGGTTTTAAAGCTTCGCCGAAAGCAACGGCTTTGGCCGCATTTATGTGGTCGTGCGGCCCGCCTTGCATGCCCGGAAAAACTGCTCGATCGATTTGCTTGGCGAATTGTTCTTTACACATTATCATGGCGCCCCTGGGACCGCGCAAAGTTTTATGGGTCGTAGTCGAAACAACATCAAAAATCGGCACTGGATTATTTAATTCACCAGCCGCGATTAACCCGGCCGTATGAGCAATGTCGGCGAAAGTAAAAGCGCCGACTTCATCCGCGATGTCTTTAAATTTTTGCCATTCAATTTCTCGCGAATAAGCGCTATAACCAGCCACAATCATTTTTGGTTTCTCGCGAAGTGCAATTTCTCTGACTTTATCCATATTAATCTTACCGGTAACTGAATCAACTTCATATTGCGTAAAATTATATAGCATGCCGGAAAAATTTACCGGATGGCCGTGTGATAAATGTCCGCCATGATCAAGCTTTAATCCTAAAACTTTATCGCCCGGTTTTAAAAACGCCATATACACGGCTGCGTTAGCCGGCGAACCGGACAAAGGCTGAACATTAACATGTTCGGCGGAAAATAATCTTTTTGCTCTTTCTCTAGCAATATTTTCCACTTCATCAATATACTGATTACCGCCATAATAACGATGGCCGGGCGTGCCTTCAGAATATTTATTAGTTAAAACAGTGGCCATAGTTTCTAATACGGCTTTTGACGCATAATTTTCGGAAGCAATTAATTCCATTTCTTCTGTTTGCCTAGTCATTTCTCTTTTAACCGCGGCCATAACTTCTTTATCTTGTTCATTTAAATTTTTATAGCTTAACATATTTTTAAAAGTTAAAATTAATTAATGAAATTATTAAAATTTGGTTGCTTTTTATAACATGTTTTTTGATTCTTAGTTGATAATTTCGTGCTTTAATCGTAATTTAAATATGGTATTTTGTCAAAAAGAAAAAGGCAGGGTTTTTGGACCCTGCCGTAATTAAAGATTGGTTTTTTTGTTAACGCCTTTGAAGTTTAGTTTAGTTATTTTTCCAACGATTGTTTAGTTAGTTAACGCGTTTATCTTCCATGGCAATAAATAAAATTTATTTGTTAAATTATTCTCCTTTCGTTTTGGCTGGGGTTGAAAATTATGAGCGAAGATTCAACTCAGCTCCTTCTTGCTAAAATTTTTCCTCCTTTCCTCTATTAAATATAGAGATTAAGATATTTTAATATTATTATAAAAATTAATCCTAGTCAATAATTTTAATTAGTTTAACTATATAATTTTTTATAAGTCATCTTCTTTAAACCTTTCCACCAATCTGTAAATTCAAGTTTTGTCATCTCTTTAAAAATTAATTTGGCTGATTTTGTTTCTATGGCTTTACCAAGATTATCAATCCAGCCTTGTGCAGATTTATATCCTAAGTCAACATATTCTTTAGCTTGAAAAGCCTGCTCTAGCCAATCAGCGTCTTTAGCAATTATGCCTTCCTTAGTATTTCTGTTTTCAAATTCATCAAAATATTTCTTCCATTTTTCTCCAACTTTAGCTAATTTTTCCGCCTGGTCATTAAAAGCATGGGATTCCGCTTCTTCGCTATTAAAATATCTAGCTGCAACTTTATGATGATCACCGATTCTAATTTCGCCATTATCATGGACTAAAATCATAGCTGCTACTTTTTCCGGATTAGCATCTCCTTCCATCACGGCTAAAATATAACCGATTTGCGCCGCCCGCATTACATGCTCGGCAACACTATCCGGATCTTTTATGCCGCATAATTTAAAACCATTATGCTTTATACGCTTTAATTGATTTAATTCAAAAATAAAATTTGCCGCATTTTTTGGATTCATATATTTTTTAATTATCAATTTTTAAAATATTAAAAAAGTTTTCAAAGGCTTTTTTTATTATACCAAACTTTTTACCATGTAACTATTTTCTAATTTATAGCCTAACTTTCTGTAATAGCCGCGCACACCAACGCCAGCAATAACGGCTATTTTTTTATAGCCAATTTCCTCGGCAATTCTTTCCGCTTCCTGCATTAACATTTTTCCTAAACCAGCATGCTGAATTTTTTTATTTTTTCCAACCGGCACTAATTCTCCGTAAACATGCAACTCACGAATCATGGCTGGCTTGCTTTTTTCTCCTAATCTTAACCGACAAAACCCATATAAAATTTTCCCATCTTTAGATTCAGCGGAAATAAAATATTCTACACCATCAGAAGCTTTATATTTTATAACTTTCGATTTTGAATTTTCAACTTTAATTTTTTTTTCACCTGCTTCGCGGCATCTTATGCAGCGACATTTTACTCCGCGATCTTTCATAACCTGCCGTAAATTAGTTATCATATTGCCGGCGATAATTGACTCACCCGGAATGTCGCGGATTAACCTTATAATTCTAACATACGGCGGCACAATTTTTTTGCATCCCACAATTAAATTTTGTAAGACTTTATCTGAATATGGTTTATACTTTCCGACTCGCCACCATTTATATAATAAACTGCCGCGCGTTACTACGGTTGGATAAAATTTTAGCTGATCTGGTTGAAAACGCTCATCTGAAAATAATTTTTTAAACATGGCCAAATCTTTTTTTGCTGTAGCTCCAGGGAGGCCTGGCATAATATGGTAAGTTACTTTAAAACCATAATTTTTTAGCATTTCGGTTGCTTCAGCAATTTCCTTAACGCCGTGTCCGCGCTTATTTAATTTTAAAATTTTATCATCAATCGCTTGCACGCCAAGTTCTACACGAGTGCAACCTAATTCGCGCATTTCTAATAATTCTTTATCATTAATATAATCTGGACGAGTTTCTAAAGTTATACCGATAATTTTATATTTTGCATTTTCATTTTTTTTCTGCTCTTTTAGTAATATTTCTTTTAATTTTTCAATTCTAAAATTAACTTTTAACTTTCGATTCTTAATTTTTAACTTTTTTTCATACTCATTAGCCGCTTTAAAACATTGTGTTATATACCAAAACTTATAATTTACTGGTAAAACTGACCATGTTCCGCCTATTACAATTAACTCAATTTTTGTTGGCTCATGGCCATTAGCTTCTAGAGCGCGCAAACGCAATTGCACTTGTTTGTAAGGATCATAATTACAGCGAATAGCGCGCATAACCGCTGGTTCATTAGATAAATAACTTTGCGGCACGTCTTTTTCCGTCGGGCAATAAGCACATTTTCCAGGACAAGGATATGGTTTAGTTAAAACCGCTACCGGCGCAATACCCGACATAGTGCGCACTGATCTTTTTTTTAAAATTCCTTCCAGTTCTGATCTCTTTTTTATTTTTCCACTCTCTAATCTCTTTCTATATTCTTTTAAAATTTCCGAGTGCAATAAAATTGCCGAACCATATTTTTTGGCCAGCTTACGTTGAATTGACATTAAATCGGCGCGCGATTTAATGCTGCTATTTAATAATTCGCTTATTAATTTTATTTTATTCTGCTTTTGGTTTGACATGTTATATTTTATTTGATAGTCTTAAAAAAAGCGGCTAAAAAAATTATCGGCTGCTTGTCATAACCGGCAACTTACGCAAGTTGCGGGTTTTTTGTATAAATGAACTTTGAAACAAAAAACATTTAGGGAGAGGAGAGCCTGCCATGAATGACAACTATTATAAAGAAAGTGATTTAAAGATAGGTGATATGGTTGTGCCTATCGAAGAAGAATTTCGCGAGACCTTCCAGTTTGGCAACACCGCTAAAAAAATGTTGGGCGCTATAGGAAATACGGGCTGCAAAATTATTGATGTAAAAAATTACCAATGTGGTTGCCAGAAAAAAAACGGTGATCAACATACTTGCGTGCTTAAAAGTATGGGTTCAAACCAAAAAATTTGGCTGCTAATTGACGGACAAAAAACATCTTTCTCGGCAAAATTCTTTCGCTTATTAAACCTTTCCTAAAAAACGCGCTTCGCGCCAACGGCTTGTTTCATACAAGCCGCTTTTTTTGTTAAATTTTAAATTGCCTACCTTGGTTTTAAATGTTAAAATAAACATAGTTAATTTAACCATAAACATATTCACCCCGTTAAATATTAATTATGAATTTCATTTGTTAAAATGTCAAACTTCATAATAAATTTATAGGGCTAAAAAAATATGAAAAACATAAAATTTAATGGGGTAAAAAAAACAATATTAATCGCCTGCTTTGTAATGCTAGTTCCTTTTGCCGCTTCGGCCTATAGCGTTAAAAATGGCGATTCTGTTTACATTTCTAAAGACCAAACTATTGAAGGCAACCTTTACGCTGCTGGTTCAAGCTTAGTTATCGATGGCAAAATCACTGGCGATGTTATCTGCGCTGGACAATCTATTAATATAAATGGCGACGTGGCTGGTGATGTAATTTGTGCTGGACAATCTATTAATATAAATGGCAAGATTGGTGGCAATTTACGTATTGCCGGCAATACTATCAATTTTAATGGACAAGTAGAACGAAATGGTATTATTATAGGCGCTACGGGCATAACTTCGGCTAGTTCTACTATCGGCTGGGACTTATTAATACTCGGCAATATTTTTGAATTAAACGGCAATGTTGGACGCGATTTATATGGCAGCGGCGGAAAAATAAATTTAGCTGGGCAAATTGGTAAAAATGTTAATCTTGATTTTGGCGTAAGTAATACTAACGATAAACCTTTGACAATAACTAACACGGCGAAAATTAATGGCCAATTAAAATATAAATCAGAAAAAGACGCGGCAATTGATTCTAACGCAGTTATAACCGGGGAAACAATTCATAATTTACCTGACGTAAAAGATAAAAAATCCAAATTAGAAAATTTGAATTGGTGGTGGGGAAAATTAATTTCCATTTTTTCCGCTTTAGTTATCGGCTTAGTTTTAATTAGTTTTTGGCGCGAACAAATTATTAGAATTACTGATTTAATGAAAGAAGAAATGGGCGCATCGCTAGGTTGGGGAATATTGATATTACTATTAACTCCGATTATAGCTATTATTTTATTAATTACTATTATTGGCATACCATTGTCATTTATCTCAATAGCTCTTTGGTTAATTGCAATGTATGTTAGTAAAATTTTAGTTGGCATTTTAATCGGACGCAGCTTCTTAAATAGTTATTGGATTAAACAAAAAGATTCGTTGATTTTAGCCATGATAGTCGGCATTATAATAACCTATATAATTTTGGCCATACCATTTATCGGCTGGACTTTATCGCTTTTAGCTACGCTTTGGGGTTTGGGCGGAATTGTATTGGCTTTTAAAAAATAAAATAATTAAAAAGTTTTATGCAAATGAATCCGCACATGTTCCGCGGCTATGATTTGAGAGGCATAGCCGGTAAAGATTTAACTCCGAAAATAGTTGAACACTTAGGCAAGGCTCATGGTACTTATTTAAAACGTAATGGCATTACTAAAGCTTTGGTAAGTCGTGATTCACGCGCTACTAGTGAAGAATATTCAGCTAGCCTAATTAAAGGTTACAATTGGGCGGGTATAGATACAATTGATATTGGCCTAAATTTGGTCGGCACTTTTTATTGGGCGCAATATTTTTTAAATATAAAAGGCGGGGCTTTTGTGACTGCCTCCCATAACCCAGCCGAATATAACGGTTTTAAATTTGCCATAGATTTTTCTGAGACTATGGTTTCTGATGGTATTCAAAAATTACGGGAGATGGTTGAGCAAGAAGATTACGAACCTGGCAAAACGCTAGGCAAAAACGAAGCTAAAGATATTAGACAAGATTATTTTAACGATATTTTAAAACGCTTGCCACTACAAAAAAAATTTAAAATTGTTATTGACGCTAGTTGCGCTACGGCCGGAGTAATCGCGCCAGACTTACTTAGGCGGGCCGGTTGCGAAGTTATAGAAACTAACTGTGAGCTTGATTCATCTTTTCCTTTGGGCACGCCTGATCCAACGGAAAATGCAGTCGCAAAAAGATTAAGCCAAAAAATATTAGAAACTGGGGCCGATTTAGGATTCTCTTATGACGCTGACGGCGACCGCATCGGCATAGCAGATAATAAAGGCGGCATAATTTGGAATGATGTTTTAGTTGCGCTTTTTGCGGTTGATGTTTTAAACGATCATCCGGGCGCTAAAATTATGTTTAATACTTTATGCTCTAAAGTAGTAGAGGACACAATAAAAAAATATAACGGACAACCTTTTATGTGGCGCACTGGCCATTCATTTTTAAAAAAGAAAAATCAGGAAATCAAAGCCGCTTTTATAGGTGAATTATCCGGTCATTTCTTTTTCTCAGCTGATTTTTATAACCATGATGACGGTTTATATACTACGATGAGACTACTTTCTTATTTATCGCGCACTAATCAAACTTTAGCCCAAGCTGTTTCCGACTTGCCAAAATATATTTCCAGCCCAGAAATAAAAGTTGGTTGCGCTGATGAAATCAAAGTTAGCTTAACGGAAAAATTTGCAAAAATACTACGCGCTGATTTTGTAAACGCTGAAATTATAGATGATGAGCGCGCTGGCGATGGCGTACGTTTAGATTCACCTGAGTCAATGTTGGTTATTCGTTATTCGCAAAATGGTCCGTATTTAACTATAAAATTTGAAGCACAAACCAAAAAAAAATATAATGAATTAAAAAAATATATTAATAATCTTTTACATAGTTCCGAAGAAGTTGATTGGAGTTATGGAGTTAATGTTGAAAGTTTAAATTGACAAAAAATAAAATTTATAAAAACCACCGATTATAGCCAGTGGTTTTTTTATTTAAATTTTTTCTATTTTTTAAACAAATTTAATATCTTTTTAATATCTGCTAAATCTTCTTTAGTTAAATTTAATTTTACTCTGTCACGATGAAGCCTATATCTTTCATTTTCTATAGTAACAGAAGAAATTCCCATGCCGCGATGAATCTCACCAATATGCTTTTTAATTATCTCTAAAATTATTTTTCTATTACCTTCATCTAAATTTCTAAAATTATAATTCTCTCTAACTAAACTATTTAATTTTTGTTCAAACCGATCAAAATCTTGAGTTTTAGCCGAAGCTAAAAGTTCTTGAATATCCATATTATAAATTTAAATGCCTAAATTTTTCTTAACTTTTTTTATAGTCTCTTCAGCAATCGGCTTAATTTTTTCCGCGCCATCTTTTAAAATTTGCTTAACCTCATCATCCTTAAAACTATTATATTTAATTTGAAATTCAGTTAAAAACTTTTTTACTACTTCGGCTAAATCTTTTTTAAAATCACCGTAGCCTTTGCCTTGATATTTTTTTTCTAACTCTTTCATACTTACATCAGATAAAAGCGAATAAATTGTCATCAGATTAGAAATAGCCGGTTTTTTCTTTTGATCAAATTTAATTTCCGAATCAGAATCGGTTACCGCTCGCATAATCTTTTTAGCCGCGACTTCCGGTGCGTCGGTTAAAGCAATATAATTAGCCGATGAACTAGCGCTTTTACTCATTTTTTTCGTCGGGTCGTCTAAACCCATAATTCGCGCGCCTTGTTTTCTAACCGCCGCTTCTGGTACTTTAAAAATTTTTCCATAATCGCGATTAAATCTTTGAGCTAAAGTGCGAGTTAATTCTACATGTTGCACTTGATCATCACCAACCGGCACAGCATCAGTATTATATAATAAAATATCAGCCGCCATTAAAACCGGATAATCATAAAGACCTACTCCAACCGATTCTTGATTTTTACCAGCTTTATCTTTAAACTGGGTCATTTTATTTAAATCTGCCATACGAGCAGTCGCGCAATTTAATATCCAAGCTAATTCCGTATGCTCCGTAATATCTGACTGCTGAAAAATAACCGACAGCTCCGGATTTATACCAGCAGCCATATAAGTTTTTACCACGTCTAAAATGCGGCGGGATAATTCTTTAGGATCTTGCTTAACCGTAATGGCGTGATAATCAACCACACAAAAAATGCAATTAAATTGCTTTTGCATTTCCACCCATTGCGACAAAGCGCCTAAATAATTTCCTAAATGCAAAACTCCCGAAGGTTGAACTCCGGAAAAAATGATTTTTTTGTTATCTTTTGTTTGTGATTTCATACTTTAATTGTATATTTAATCAAAATAATTGTAAAGAAGCGGGGCAAATGAATTTGCCCCGCTATTTTTTACATTTTTCCGTCTAAATAATTTTCGTACGCCGCCATGTCAAAATGTCCATGCCCAGATAAATTAAATAATATTACCTTACTTTCTCCGGATAAACGGCATTTTTCTGCTTCATCAAAAACCGCTTTAATGGCATGGGCTGATTCTGGCGCTGGAATAATTCCTTGGCTTCTCGCAAATTTCACCGCCGCTTCAAAAATTTCTTTTTGACCATAAGCTACAGCTTCAACTAAACCTTCGTCTTTTAGTAAACTTACTAATGGCGCAGCGCCATGATATCTTAAACCACCTGCATGAATAGACGGCGGGACAAATTCATAACCCATAGTATACATTCTTATGAGAGGAGTTAAACCAGCGATATCCCCGAAGTCATATTTATACTCACCTTTTGTTAATGATGGACATGATGTTGGTTCAGCCGCTAAAACCCGCAAATTTTTCTTTTTGCCTTTTAACTTGTCACGCAAAAATGGAAAAGCAATACCAGCTAAATTACTGCCGCCGCCATGGCAACCAATAATTATATCCGGATAATCGCCGGCGATTTCCATTTGTTTTATAGCTTCTTGCCCGATAATAGTTTGATGATGCAAAACATGATTTAAGACCGAACCTAAGGCGTATTTAGTATCATCATGTTTAGCCGCGTCTTCAACTGCTTCGGCAATCGCCATACCTAAACTCCCGGAAGTCTCTGGCTGCTCGGCTAAAATTTTCTTGCCGGCTTCAGTAAGGTTAGACGGACTTGCAATACATTCAGCTCCATAAGTTCTCATCATTATTTTACGATATGGTTTTTGTTCATAGCTAGATTTAACCATATAAACCGTTAAACCTAAACCAAAATAATTACAAGCAAAACCTAAAGCCGAGCCCCATTGACCAGCGCCGGTTTCAGTAGTTAATCTTTTTACACCGGCTTGTTTATTATAGTAAGCTTGCGGTAAAGCCGTATTTAATTTATGGCTGCCGACAGGACTAACGCCTTCATATTTATAATATATTTTGGCTGGCGTCTTTAATTCTTTTTCTAATCTAGTCGCTCGAATTAACGGACTTGGTCGATATATTGTATAAGCTTTTCTAACTTCTTCCGGAATTTCTATCATGCTTTCACTCGACATTTCCTGCTTAATTAATTCCATCGGAAACAGCGGCGCTAAATCTTCTGGCTTTAAAGGCTCTTTTGTGCCCGGATGAAGCGGCGGGTCTAACGGTCGCGGTAAATCCGAAACAATATTATAATAATGTGTTGGCATGTCTTTTTGATCTAAAAATATCATTGGCATAAAATAAAATTTAATAATTAAATAAAACTAACCCTAGCTAGCTTCGCCAAAATTCTCTACTTTTATTTTTAAAATAAAATTTTTTCATATAAATATATTTAAATTAATTAATTTCAGAATTGGCGGAAAACGAAATAAAATATAATTTCGTTTTCCGCGCATAGATTGGCATGGCTTATTGCCAGCCAGGTTTACTCATACCCTTATTAACTTTATTGCTGCTTTTTTTATCTTTTTCTTTTTCACATTCCGGACAAACTAATTTACTTTCGTTGCCCCAACCCAATGCCATTTCCTTAACTATCATTTTTACTCCTGAATGTTTACTACATTCCATAATTTTTTCCCTCCATATTTTTTTATAAAGATCATTTTAACAAACAAAAAAACCTCCCATCTCTTAGGCATAGCCAAACTATGCTTAAGGGACAGAAGGTTATTCCGTGTTGCCACCCTTATTCCGAAAATAAAAAAACGCTTTCGAGCGTTTTATTTTCGCTCATCGACTCCACCTTAATGGCGACATCGATTATCCTATGATTACGGAGGAAGCCGAGTTAACACTAACGCATTAACCACTCTTTAAGTTCAGACCCAACCCCGATATAATTACCGGGATCTGAACGAGTTTTACGATTTTTAAGTTCTAAAACTAGTATAGCAAAAACAAAAAATTTGTCAAATTTATTTTAACTCTAAATTACTATCAGTTTTTAATTTCTGCCATTGAGTAAATTTTTTCCTCTTAACTCTAAAATAACCAGCCGTAGCGATCATGGCTGCATTATCTGTACAATATTTAAATTCTGGAATTATTAATTTAGCGTCATTTAATTTATTTTTTACTGCTTCTCCTAACTGGCTTCTTAATTCAATATTTGCTGCCACGCCACCGGAGAGCATTATATTTTTACAATCATATTTTAAGGCCGCTTTAATAGTTTTAAGAACCAAAACTTCGGCTACGGCTTTTTGAAATTCGTAAGCATAATCTGGAACTTTCTTTTTCCAATTTTTATCTTTTTGTATTTCATATAATAGCGCCGTTTTTAATCCGGAAAAAGAAAAATCAAAATCACCGGAATCACGCATTGGCCGCGGCAATTTAATTTTTAACTTTTCACTTTTATCTTTTAACTTAGCCGCGCTAGCGGCGATTGCTGGTCCACCCGGATAACCAATATTTAAAAGTTGCGCCGCTTTATCAAAAGCTTCACCGGCTGCATCATCTCGCGTTTCCCCTAATAATTTATATTTTCCATGCCCGGTTATTAAAATTAACATAGTATGACCGCCGGATACAGTTAAAATTAACGCGGGAAATTTCGGCTTGTTATCTATGAAATTAGCGTAGATATGCCCTTCAATATGATTAATCGCCACGGCTGGCATTTTCCAGGTATAAGCTAAAGTTTTAGCGGTTTCCACTCCAACCAAAAGAGAAGTTACTAGCCCGGGCCCAGTTGTTACTGCAATAGCATCTATTTTTTTTATTCCTTTAACTGCTTCATTTACCACCGGTAAAATATTTAAAACATGCTCACGCGCCGCCACCTCAGGCACCACGCCGCCATATTTTTTATGTATTTCAATTTGTGAAGAAACTACATTTGATAAAACTTTAACTTTTTCTCCGCTACAGCTAATAACGGCTGCTGCGGTTTCATCGCATGAAGTTTCAATGCCTAATATAATCATAAAATTTATCTTATCTAATAACACTCAAAAAGACAAGATGACTTTACAAAATCCCCTTAAAAGTGCAAAATATAAGGGACTTACAAAATAATTAATAACCGGCTATAATGTAATTATGTATAAAAAAATCATTATTCCTACAATTTTATTTATTGCTATTTTTGCTTTTTCATTTTTTGCGCTTTCCGGTGAAGGCGATAAAAATAAACCGGCGACCGCACAGCCAGCCGAGCAGCAAAATCAAACCGCTATCCAGATTATTCTTTTTTATGGTGACGGCTGCCCGCATTGTAAAATCGTAGAAGAATATATTGAAAAAAATAACATCAAAGAAAAAATTTCTATAACACAAAAAGAAATTTATTATAATAAGATTAACTCTAACGAACTTGTAGAAAAGGCGAAAATTTGCGGTTTACCAACCAATTCAATCGGCGTGCCTTTTCTTTTTGACGGGAAAAAATGTTATATTGGCGATCAGGATATTATAAATTTTTTCAAACAAAAAACTAATGAATAATAAAAAATTATTAATTTATATTCTTTCTTTTTTAGCGATTAGTTTTTTATTTGCTAAAAAAACTTTAGCGGTTTGCCCAATTTGTACTATTGCTGTCGGCGCTGGCCTTGGACTTTCCCGTTGGCTAGGGATTAATGACACTATAACTGGTTTATGGATTGGCGGGCTTATAGTTTCTATGATTGTTTGGGCTGAAAGCTGGCTAGATAAAAAAAATATCCGTTTTAAGGGTCGAGTTTTTATCAACATTTTAGCTTATTATACTCTAACTATTTTACCACTTTATTACTCCGGTATTATTGGTAATCCTTTAAATACTTTATGCGCTTGCGGTATAGATAAACTTCTTTTCGGTATAGTTGCTGGTAGTATAAGTTTCTGGTTTGGCGCTAGTTGGTATTTATTTCTTAAAGAAAAAAATAACGGACATGCCTATTTTCCCTTTCAAAAAGTTGTTATGCCGATTACGCCAATTATTATTTTAAGCATAATTTATTATTTCCTAACAAAATAATTATATGAACAACCAAAATCCAATAAAAAACATCAATGAATTCATCCAGAAAGTCGACACAATGAAAAAAGAAAATAAATTAGATCTATCTTCTGATCAAGATTTATCTATCGCCATTATGAATTTAGTTAGTATTGAAGAACATTTCTTTTTTACTGGCGGAAAATTAGAAAAAACAAGTTATTACGATATGATAAAAGATGTCCGAGAGATGAGAAAAGAACTGATGTTAAAAATAGTTAAAGAGCCGGAAGGCGAAGTCTGGTGTATTTCAAAACATTTACTCGCCGCTTCTATGCGCTTAATGGAAGTCGGCACTAAACAACTCGGCATAGGCAAAAAAGATGAAGCTTACAATCTTTTTGATAAAGCTTATAATCTTTATTCTTTATTCTGGGGGCTTAACATGAAACTTTTAAATGTTGGCGATATAAAAAAAATTGATGACGGGGCAATAAATAAACATGATACTGGAAAAAAAAGTTTAATGGGAAAACTCGGCGAACTGGTAAAAAAAGCGATTGATTGCTGTATTGAATAAAAATATTTATAAAAATAAATTTTAAAACTCGGCCATCTGGACCGAGTTTTAAATATATTGACTTCCTAATTAAATAATTGTAAATTAATTACATCTTAAAAAGGAGGTATTAAATTATGACGGAGAAATCTAGTATCGGTGGAGGGGGCACGAGAGTGACTGAACATCATAGCAATGGTTCAAGCACTGACAAAGACTATGTCAAAGGAGAGTGCGTAGCCATTACAGATCATGATGCCAATGGCAAAAGCCACTCCCATGAAGTAGGACACGGATTACTTGGACCTTTTAAAGGAGAAAGGAAAGATTAAATTTTGAAATCTAAATCACTTTAACCGCCCCCGCATTTTATTTATTGCGGGGGATTTTTATTCTGCCTCAACGTTTCCTGCGTTAGGATTAGGATCATTTGGATTTGGACATTCGCCGTCAAAATTTGCTTGCGCGCTGCAATATGTTCCGTCAACTCTTTTACACATTGGCGTTGCTGTTCCTACACTTTCAACTTGCCCACCGGTAATTGCACAATAAATTTCCGCGTCGTTTTCATAACCCGTGATTTTTAGGCCGCCAACTGGACATTTACCGAGTAAAAGCGCCCACTCTTCACATTGACGATTATCATCAAAAAGACAAACACCATATTCTCCATTTTTATTTTTTCGCATTTCAATCTTGCCTCCTTTTTCAGCACAATTCGTAGAAGCTGGATTAGCCATGCCAACTGGCTTATTAGAAATGGTTTCGTTTTGCTTAACTTCAGAATTATTTACTTCGCTTGTTTTTATAAACGCGTTTTGTTTTTGGCAACCAGATAAAACAAATAAAAATAAAATCGCGCCTAAAATTAAAAATAATTTTTTCATATATTTTTATTAATAATTATCTACTCTTATAATAACGCCTAATAAAATAAAAATCAATTATAAAAACACCGGGTAAAACGGTGTTTTAAATTTGTAGCCCCTAGGAGAATCGAACTCCTGTTACCAGGATGAAAACCTGGTGTCCTAACCACTAGACGAAGGGGCCAAATAGAAAAATAAATAGTCCTTTGAAGGACTAAAAAAATTATAATCTACAATTCTTATTTAGTCAATAACAAACATAAAAAATAAAAACAGAGTTGTTTAACTCTGTTTTTAAAATTACAATTATTTTTTATCTTGCTGATCATTTTTAAACCAATTACAACAATCAGTTCCGCCTCTTTTTTTCATCATATAGAACCCAGCTAAAATTAGAATTACCGGCCAGACAACCGACCAGTTAAGCCAAGGCAAAAGATTAAGATTTTCTAAAAGAAAAATCACGCCCAAAACAATCAATAACCATGGTAAAAACATAAATTTATTATTTAATAATTAATTTATTTTAATTCTTTCTTAAACCAATCAACCCAAGGTATTTTAACCGGATTAATATTATTTAGCATAGCTAAATAATAAGTTAACCAACAACCGAATTGCATCATTTTAAGAGCTTGTTCTAATTTAGTGACGCCGGATACTTTATATTCTAAAAACTTTATCTTATTTTTTTTGACTACCTGCTTAGTTAAAAATCCTCTCTTTTGAATGCGGGGGTGATATAATAAAGAGTCAAAAAATAAAAATATTAAATTATTTTTATTACTTTTTGGATTAACCAAACTTTCCAAAGCATAATGGTTTAAATCTGGTAGCTCTAAAAAACTAGAAAAATTTTTACTAGTTTCATTAAATTGATTACGCAAAATATTTAAATTGCCAGACAAAAATTCGGCGGCAACAATTATTGGCATATGGCCATATAATTTTATAGCTATTTGTTTGGCTTTATTTATTTTTACTGATTTGTCCGATCTTAATGCTTGATCAGTTAATTCTAATTTGTTAATAATATTTTTTAACTCTTTCTCTTTTAAACTAATTAAACCAACTTTAGAAAATAACATAATTGCACCTAAAATTGCGTAACCTAAACCAAGTCTTGGCTGGTTTGATGGGTTAAATTCAGCTTTAAACATATACCCTGGTATATTTTCTTTTTTCATTAAGCTAGCTAATTTATTATTACCCTGCTCACAAATTGCTAAAATTTTTGCACCGCGTTTTTTAATTTCTTTATAAACGCTTAAAACTTCCTCGGTATTGCCAGAATATGATGAAAGTAAATATAAAGTACTCTTATCAACTGATGCTGGTACTTGATAGCCAGACGTAAGAGTAATCGGCAATTTTATCTGATCACTTAAAGCTGCTTTAACTAAACGAAAATTAATAATTGAACCGCCCATACCATTAACAACAACTTGTTTTATGTTTTTATACTCAAGTGGCACTTTAATTAAACTAACATCTTCTAGAACCTGCTTCATTTGCGCTGGTAGCAACTCAATAGACTTAGCTACTCTGTTTGTGTCTAATTTTTTATAAACTTTTTGATTGTCTAAATTATTCATGATTTTTATATTAAAATAATATTTATAATTTAATTATAGCATACTTTATATTAGACTTTACAGATAAGCTAAATCTAATTATTTTTATAAAAATTTAACTTGATTTTTACTTTATTTTATGTTAAATTCAACACATCAGCTTAAAGCTGATTTTAAATAATTTTTTAATTTTTGTTTATATGTCCGGACACTCAAAATGGGCGACAACTAAACGAGCCAAAGCAATTGTAGACGCTAAAAAAGGAGCAATTTTTACGAAAATCGCTAAATTAATTACTATTGCCGCGCGTAAGGGCGGCGATCCGACCGCTAATTTTAGTTTGCGCATAGCGATTGATAAAGCTAAATCAATTAATATGCCGAAAGATAATATTGAACGCGCGATTAAGCGCGGCACCGGCGAATCGGATGGCGCGCAAATTGAAGAATTAATTTATGAAGGCATTGGCCCGGCTAAAACACAATTTATTGTGAAATGTTTAACCGATAGTAAAAACCGCACGGCGGCGGAAATCCGCCATTTATTTTCTAAGCATGGCGGTTCCTTAGGCACGGTTATGTGGAATTTTGTTCAACGGGGCACGATCATGATTGAACAGGCGGAAATAAATGATAAAAAATTAACTGACGAAAATTTTGAATTAGAATTAATTGATGCCGGCGCCGAAGATATTAAAAAAGAAGATGAGGGTATGACTATTTATACCGCGCCGATTGATTTACAAAAAACCAAACAATTTTTAGAAAGTAAAAATATTAAAACTGAATCGGCCGAAGTTGAATATGTCGCAAAAGAACAGGCTAATTTAACTGATGATGAAAAAACTCATGTAGAAAAATTTATCGAAGAACTGGATAACAACGAAGATGTTGCCGATTACTATACAAACGCTAATCTATAAAAATAAATGTCTCAAAAAATAATTTTAGGCATTGATCCAGGTATAGCCGACACGGGTTTCGGCATTATTAATGTTAATGCTCATAAATTAACCTGCCTTGATTATGGCTCAATAAAAACTTCTTCCAAACTTTCATTAGCCGATCGATTAGAAATAATAAATTTAGAACTAACTAAGTTAATAAAAAAATATAAACCGGATTTAATTGCTATTGAAGAATTATTTTTTTGCAACAACGCCAAAACCGCTCTGGTTGTCGGACAAGCCCGAGGCGTGGTTGTATTAACAGCCAAACTCAATAAAATTAAAAGTGTAGAGTTCACCCCCTACCAAATAAAAAAGGCTGTTTCAACTTACGGCCATGCCAAAAAAGATCAGGTGCAAAAAATGGTTAAGTTAATTTTAAACCTGAAAGAATTACCTAAACCTGATGATGCAGCCGATGCTTTAGCTTTAGCTATTTGCGCCATGAACTGCAATTAATTTTATGTCTAAACAACTAAAAATAGTTTTTATTTGCGCCGAAGTAGATCCATTTTCAAAAACCGGCGGCTTAGCTGACGTGGGTAGAAGTTTACCTAAGGCTTTAAAAAGACTCGGCCATAAAATAATAATTATAACGCCTTTTTATGGTCAAATTATTGATCCTAAAAAACATGGTTTAAAACTGATAAAAGAAAATGTCAGTGTTTATTTAAATTCGGCGGATAAAATCCAAGTTAATTTTTGGCGCGGAAATTTAATGGCGGATTTACCGGTATATTTTATTGAAAATAAAAAATATTTTTCTGCTAGAAAAAATATTTACGGTTCATCGCATGAAAACGCACGCTTTTTAGCTTTTGATGTCGCCGCGCTAAAATTAATTTCTTTTCTTAAATTTGAAGCTGACATCGTGCATTGTAATGACTGGCATACCGGCCTTATTCCCTATTATTTAAAAACTGACTTTCAATACTCAAAAACTTTAAGAAAGGCTAAAACGATTTATACTATTCATAATTTAGCTTTTCAACTCGGCCATGGTTGGTGGGAAATACCTAATGAAAATAAAGATTATGGTCGTAGCCGCCTACCTCATCTTGATGATCCTAAAATCGAAAATGTTAATTTTGCTAAACGAGCTATTTTATCGGCCGACATAATTAATACTGTTAGCGAACAATACCGCGAAGAAATTTTAACAAAAAAATTCGGTCAGGATTTGCATCGTATTTTGGGCAACCGCCAAGACAAGCTTTACGGCATAATTAACGGTATTGATTATAAAACCTACAACCCGGATAATGATAAAAATTTATTTAAAAATTATAATTACGAAAAAATTCACCGAAAAAAATTAAATAAAGAATATCTGCAAAAAAAAGTTGGATTACCGGTTGATCCAGAAACGCCAATCATCGCCCTAACCTCAAGAGTTACTTTTCAAAAAGGCATGGATTTAATTTTAGAAATAATAGAACCGTTAGTTAAATTTGATGTGCAAATTATAATTATGGGCGATGGAGATAAAAATTATATCGCCGAACTTAAAAAATATAATAAAAAATATCCTAAAAAAATAGTCTGGCTATCTTTTAAAGAAAACCCAAATCTAGAAACTCTAATTTATGCCGGCGCTGATATCTTTCTTCTGCCATCGCATCATGAACCTTGCGGTATTAACCAATTAATCGCCATGCGCTATGGTTGCATTCCAGTAGTTAGAAGAGTTGGCGGTTTATATGATACTGTCACAAATTTTAATCCAAAGACTAACCGCGGCACCGGTTTTAATTTTACTAACTTTGACAAATATTCTTTATTCGCTACCGTTATTAGAGCCTTAGAAAATTATCAGTATGAAAATACTTGGCGTGAATTAATAATAAGGGCGATGAAAGAATCAAATAGTTGGGAAATACCAGCTAAAAAATATGTGGCGCTATATAAAAAAGCCATGAAAAACGGTAAATAATATGATAGAACAAAAAAATAAAATTATTTGGATTAATTTACTTCATTTTTACCAACCGCCAACTGCAGATAATGAAACCATTGTTGAAGCAACTGAAAAAAGCTATAAAAGAATTATTAACGCTTTAAAGCGAAATGGGCGAATTAAATTTACTCTTAATATAACCGGCTGCCTTTTAGAAAGGTGGGAAAATTTAGGTTACGCGGAGTTAATTAATGATTTAAAAAAATTAATTTCAAACGGCCAAGTTGAATTAACCGGTTCGGCTGCTTTTCACCCCCTACTCGCCTTACTGCCAGAAAAAGAAATTATTAGACAAATTAAAATAAATGAAGAAATTTTAAAAAAATATTTCGGTAAAAAATTTAAACCGAAAGGCTTTTTTATTCCTGAAGCGGCGTACGGAGTTAAAGTAGCTAAAATAATCAAAAAATTAAATTACCGCTGGATTATGCTTGATGAAATAAGCGCTAATATTAAACAAAATAATCTTGATTTTTCTAATTTATATATTGATAAAAATTCTGGATTAAAAATTCTTTTTCGCCAAAGAGAAAATTCAAAAAAATACGCGCCAAAAGTAATTTTTAAACTAATAGAAGAGTTTAAAAATCAAACTGTCATCACGGCCACCGACGCCGAACTTTATGGCTTAAGGCATAATGATTTTAGTTCTACCTTTGAAAAATTATTAAAACGGCCGGAAATTAAAACTTTAACAGTTAACCAATATCTGTCTGGCTTAAAAAAAATTAAAAAAATTACTTTACGCGCTTCATCTTGGGAATCAACCGAGCAACAATTAAAAAATAATTTACCCTATTTTCTTTGGCATAATAAAAAAAATAAAATCCAAAATTTACTTTGGCAATTAACTAATATCGCTATTACTAACATAAATAAATATGCTAAAGATCAAAATCATTTTTGGTCTCGCCGGCATCTAGATAGAGGATTGGCCAGTTGCACTTTCTGGTGGGCTAGCGCTCATGATTTTAAACTTTATGGCCCGATTTCCTGGAATCCTGATGAAATAGAAAAAGGCGCTAATGAATTAATTAGAAGCATCCGCTCGTTAGCTAACCCGAGAACCAGACAAACTAAAATCAAGGCAGAAAAATTATACATAAAAATAAAACAATTAATTTGGCATAAACATTGGCGTTATTATTGGGAAAAATAATATGAATAAAATTTTACATCTTTTAGATCAGCAGTTTGTTTTAGACTTATTTACTAAAGAAGTCTTACCGCTTTATCCGGAATTTAAAAAAATTGAACAAATTGAAATTAAACCAATTAAAAAAAATATTTGGGAAACTACTTATCATGTTGTTATAGAATACACGACTAAACTCATAAAAGACGACGGGGAAATTTTGGAATTGCCTATTTATTGTTCGGCTCATTCTAACGAACCAAGAAAAAATTCATATAAAGCTTTAAGTTTTCTCTGGCATCAAGGCTTTGCCCACGGTAATCTAACCATGCCTCGTCCATTATTTTTTTCCGACTATTTTAACGGCTATTTTTATCGCGGCGTTCAAGGCAATAACCTTTATTATTATATCCGCAATAAAAATTTTGAAGAAATAAAAAATATTATACCAAAAGCCGCTGCCTGGTTTGCTAAATTACATCAATTGCCAACCGAAGAAGCTAAAAATTTTAACGAGCAAAATAGCCGTGTCAAAACAGTTATCCCCGGCTATGACTTTATTTATAATAAACTTAAACATAGCTATTCTGATTATTATCCAACTTACAAAGAAGCTTTTGAATTAATTAATAAAAAAGAAACTGAATTTTTAAATGGGCTAAAAAAACATTGGTTAATTCACGGCGACGCCCATCCGGAAAATATTATTAAAATGAGCGCCGAAACTATCGCTGTAATAGATTTTACCGACATCTGCCTGGCTGATTTTGCTCGCGATTTAGGCGCATTCATGCAGCAATTTGAATACATGTCGATTAGAAAAATTGAAGACCAAAGCTATGTAAAAAGAATGCAGGACTTATTTATAAATAACTATTTAGAACTTACTAAAATAAAAATGGATAATTCGCTTCGTGAAAGAATAAATATTTATTACTGCTGGACAGCTTTAAGAACTGCTACTATGTTTTTTCTTAAAGAACAGCCGGAACCAGAACGCGCCCATGAACTTTTAAATAAAGTACGCCAAGATTTAAAGCTAAACTAATATGGCAGTTGATACAAAAATCTACGACCAAATTTTTTTTAATAACACGTTAAAATTAGAAAGCCCGTCAGCCAAAGCTTTCGTTTCTATTATAATAAAATATTTCCAACCAAAATCAGTTATTGATATTGGCTGCGGCATCGGTATTTATCTGGCTGAAATGGAAAAAAACAATATAAAAATATTAGGTTATGACGGTTCGCCGGCAGCTATTGCCGGATCACTTGTCGGCAAAAAAATAAAATTTTATGATTTATGCCGCCCGCTAAAAATAAAACGAAAATTTGATTTATGCTTATGCTTGGAAGTTGCTGAACATTTGGAAAAAAAATATACAAAGACACTAATTAAAAATTTAATAAATTTATCTTCAGTTATAATTTTTACCGCCGCTACTCCGGGTCAAGGTCCAAAGAGTATAGGGCACATAAATGAACAGCCCCATAAATATTGGCAAAAATTATTTGCAGAAAAAAATTTTAAATTAAATAAAAAATTAACCGAAAAAATAAGGCAAGAAATGATTAATAAAAAAGTAGTTTGGTGGATTACTAAAAATTTAATGATATTTCAAAAAAATGAAAAATAATAAACTTAAAATTTTAATCGCTGCGGCCGAAGTCGCGCCTTTAGCTAAAGTCGGCGGCTTAGGCGATGTTATTGGCGCTTTACCTAAAGCTTTAAATAAACTTAATTTAGATGTGCGAATAATTATGCCATTTTATGGCATAATAGATAAAAACAAATACAAAATAAAATTAATAAAACAAAATATAAAAGTCGGCAGCGAATCTACAAATCTTTGGCAAACAAATTTGCCAAACGCTAATGTTTCGGTTTATCTTATTAAACATAATTTTTTTAAAGATAAAACAATTTATTCCAACACTTTAGCCGGTAGCAAAAAGGATACTGATAAATTTGCTTTTTTTGCAAAAGCTATTTTAGACAATATAAAAGCTATAAATTTTTCCCCGGACATAATACATTTAAATGACTGGCATGTTGCAAAAGTGGCGAGGCTATTAAAAACTACCTATAAAGACGAACAACATTTTAAAAATACAAAAACCGTTTTTACTATCCATAATTTAGCTAACCAGGGCATAACAGAAAATAAAAACTATATGGCTGAAGGCATTTTAAATTCTGATGTTATAACGACTGTCAGCCCAACTTATGCTAAAGAAATTTTGACTAAAGAATATGGCGCTGGCCTAGATAAAATTTTAACAAAAAGGAAAAATAATCTTTATGGAATTTTAAATGGCATTGATATAGACTTTTTTAACCCGGTAAATGATAATTTTATCAACCAAAAATATTCACTGAATAGTTTAAATAAAAAAATTAATAATAAAACATTTTTACAAAGACAGATGGGCTTGCCTGAGAATAAAAATAAAGCTTTAGTCGGCTTAGTTACTAGATTTGTTGGGCAAAAAGGAGTTGAATTAATAACAGAAAATTTTTCTAAATTAAATTGTCAATTTGTTTTGCTCGGAACTGGTGAAAAAAAATATGAAGATTATTTATTAAATTTAGCAAAAAAATTTCCTAAACAATTCAGCGCACAAATTAAATTTGACGAAAAATTAGCTCATTTAATTTACGCCGCTTCAGACATATTTTTAGTGCCATCGCTTTTTGAACCATGCGGCTTAACACAAATGATCGCTATGCGCTACGGTGCTGTGCCGGTAGTGAGGGAAACTGGCGGGCTAAAAGATACGGTTAATAATAAAGTCGGTTTAACTTTTAAAAATTTTTCTTCCGATGAATTTTACAAAACTTTAGAAAAGGCTTTATCTATTTATAATAAAAATTCTAAGCTCTGGCATAAGCTACAAGTTAATGGTATGAAAAAAGATTTCTCATGGGATAAATCTGCTCAAGAATATTTGCGTTTATATAAAAAATAAAATTTTATCTATAAAAGCCAAAATATTTTTATCGGGTTGACAAAATCAAAAATTTTTGCTAAAATTATATTAGATAATACAAAATCATATTATCTATAAAAAACAAAAACAAAAAAATGTCATTAGCAAAAAATCATGCCAATTACTTTAATTTAGGTCATATTGGCTGGAAATATTACAACACAATAAAAAAGAAAGCAGTGGAGCAGGAGTTCAGTTGGTCTGGACTCTTTATAAGCTTGTCCATTGCTTTTTTTATTATTATGGTTAGCGCTATGATGCTTAATTTTATTTTTAATTACTTAGACGGGAATCAAAACAATAATTTTTCTAATCAAATTTATTATCTAGAAAAAAATATTTAAAATAATTTGATATATTATTTTTTAATATAATCTGCGGCTAAAACAAAAAAAGCTGCAACTATCGATCATTTAAAAAAACAAACAGGAGGATTAAAAACTAAAACATATGAAGAAGCTGTGTTAATTTAACAGCTTAGAAAATTAGAAAAAACCAAAAAAAATAGAAATAAAAAAATCAGAAAATCTGCCAAATTAACACAGCTCCCCTTCCTGCTTTATCATCACCTGGTAGAGCGAGCATGGGGAAAAACACCGCCGGGACTCTAGGGGCGGTGTTTTTTTATTTTTAATAAATATGATATAATAACTTTAAGCGTAAAAGCTCTTTAAACAGTTCCAGGGAGGAACTGTTTTTATTACATTTAATAAACGATCTTTTAAATTATAATTATGGAGGTAGTTGAAAATGGCAGAAAAAAATAAAGGCGAAGATGGTTGGAGTGAGCAAAATAATTTTCCGGAAAAAGTTTATGTAGTTGATACTAGTGCCATCGAACATTCTATCGACGTATTTGAAAATCTTCGGGAAGGTGGTAAAAATTTAATCGTTATGCCTTTTGTCGTTTGGGAGGAATTAGACGGACATAAATCCGGCAGTGACTTTAAAGGACGAATTGCCAGAACGGTTATTAGGCAATTTAGCGAATTGCTAGACAAAAAAGATAAATCAGTAACATTTTTGGGTTATGAAATGCCTCCGGCCAAATCTGGCAAATTAAGAAGGGACAAAAATGACCACCTGATTATCGCCACCGCCTACTTTGCGCAAAAAAATAAATATAGAGGCAAAACAGTCGTTTTAGTCACCCAAGACAACAACATGAGGGCCTTGGCTCTGCATTTAGGATTAACCACGGAATTAGTAAAAGATAATGTCAGCAAACAAATAATTACCAAAAATTACGATTTGAGCAAGAAAAAAAGCAACCCTCGAGTGTTGGCCAGAGAAATAAAAGAAAACGGCGTTTTTCCTTACAGAAAAAAGTACGGCGAAATCCCGCAAAACGGAATTATTATATGCAAAACAGATTGCGGAGGGGTAAAAAAGGGCTGGGTAAATCAATTTATTGCCATTAGGCAAGGTGATGAATTTCGAATAATAAACCACAACATAAATATTTTCGGCATCACACCAAAAGCAAACAATGGCGATATTAATTGGGGGCAATTTCATGCCATGGCTGTTCTTAAAGATCAAAGAATCCCTTTGATTACTTTAACGGGCAAGGCCGGCACAGCCAAGACTTTTTTAGCTATTTTGGCAGGAATCAGCCAAACAAAGGAGTACAAAAAAATTCTTATCAGCCGAGCAACAATTCAACTTGGTTACCGCGACAGATTGGGTTTTAGCCCTGGTGACATTGAAGATAAAATGAAGCCATGGTTATTGCCAATTTACGACAACATCGAAGTAATAAAAGACATATTGCCGTCAATGAAAGATAAAATAGATGAAATGATTAAAAAAAGAGTTGTGGAAATACTGGATTTAGATAAAATTCGCGGACGTAGCATCCAAAACTGTTTTATTATTATTGACGAAACCCAGAACTTGCCGCCAGACCAAGTTTTAGCCATCGCTACTCGAGCGGCTGAAGGCAGCAAAATAATTTTCACCGGCGATTTTACTTCAAGCCAGATTGATGTGCCTTATTTGGACGAAAAATCTAATGGCTTATCAATCTTGACCGAAGTTATGCGAGGCAGCCAAATGTTCGCCACTGTGCACCTTGATCAAGCTATACGCTCGCCTTTGGTTCAAGAAATTCTTAACCGTTGGGCAGCTAGAAATGAAGCTTTGTGCACTAAGGATTAATTAAATAAACAACAGGAGCCGGGAACAAATTTCCGACTCCTCTTTTTTTATCTATTGATTTTAATTAAAAATTATAATAATATAAAATAAAAACAGGAGGTTATAAAAATGTTTATTACATTTATAATTATTTTGACCTTTTTAATAGTAAAAATAAGGAGACTTTTAAAAGAAAAAAGACGTAGATTTAAAAAAGGTCTGATAAAAGGTGGCGAGGAATTAATACAATATATGAATTCGCAGCAGATAACAGAAATACAGCAATCTATTATAGACTGCCAGGAGGCTCTTAAGGCAGAAAAAACTGTACTACTCAGCTATTTGACAGGGCTATCTATAATGATTGTTTTAGCAATTATATTCTTATTTACAATAATAAAATTTTAAGGCAGCAACCATAGAGGAATTATATTCCTCTTTTTTATTTGTTTTAATTATTGTATAATAAAATTATAGAGACGCATTATTATGCGTCTTTACATAATAAATTTTGATTTATGTATTTAGAAAAACTAGAAATTCAGGGATTTAAATCTTTTGCTAATAAAAATGTTTTAATTTTTCCCGGCATGTTAGGTAAAGACCAGCGCGGCATTACTTCCATCGTCGGTCCTAACGGCTCTGGCAAATCTAATATTGCCGATGCCGTGCGCTGGGCCCTAGGCGAGCAAAGCATGAAAACTTTACGCGGCAAAAAAAGTGAAGATATAATTTTTTCCGGCACTGATAAAAAAGGCCAATTAAGCATGGCGGAAGTTTCACTTTTCTTAAATAATGAAGACCATAAAGCCTCTATAGATTATTCCCAAGTTATTTTAACCCGCCGTATTTATCGCAATGGTGAAAGCGAATACTTAATTAATCAAAATCGCGTCCGCTTAACTGATGTACAAATACTTTTAGCCAAATCAAATTTTGGACAAAAAACTTATAGCGTCATCGGCCAAGGCATGGTAGAGGGTTTTTTAAATACTACCCTTTCTGAAAGAAAAGAATTTTTTGACGAAGCTACTGGTGTTAAACAATTTCAAATTAAACGCGACGACTCGCTTAATAAATTAATACATAGCTACGAAAACTTAAATCAAGCTTCGATGCTTTTATCCGAAATTGAGCCGCGCCTAAAAAGCTTAACTAGGCAAGTTAATAAATTAAAAAAACGCGACGAGATTGAAGCCGAACTAAAAGAACTGCAAAAAAATTACTATGGTAAAATCTGGCATGAAATAAATAATAAATTTAGCGATTACAATAAACAATTTTTAAATTTAGAAAAAATAAAATTAGACAAAGAAAAAAAGAATTCTCTTTTAAATCGGGAATTAGAACAATTAGAAAAACAAAATCAAAATAATGATGAATTTAATAATTGGCAAAAAGAATTAAGCCAATTGCAGAGCCAAAAAGAAATTTTAACTAAACAACTATCTAAATTAGAGGCTGAGCTAGAGGTAAAGCTAGAAAAAAGCGGTCAGTTTGATTTATCATGGCTAATTAATAAAAATTCGGAAATTGAAAAAGAGATAAAAAAATTAAACGAAGAAGCGTTAGGTTTGGAAAAAAATATTGAGCAAGAAAAACAAATACTTATTGGCCTGGAAAAAGATAAAGAAAATATTAATACTAAAATTAACAAATTAAACGAAGAACTTTTAAAACACGGCTCAAATATAAGCGGCCAAGGAATGGGTAAAATTAATCAAGAACTAAAAGCTTTAAAAGCTTTAATGGAAGAAATTGAACAAAGCGAAAATATAGCTAATATTAAAGCAATAATAGCTAAAACTCGGGAAAAAATAAAATTAATTTTAAATATTTCCGGGGATATTTTAGAAAAAGAGAATTTAGAACAGGCACAAAAAAATTTAATGTCTTTAACTTATGAAAAAGAAGCCATTATGGCTAAAATAAGCGAGAGCAGTTTCCGAATTTCTGCTAGATCAGAAAGAGTAAAATTGATTAGAGAAAGAAAAGACCAGCTAGAAGCAGAACTTAATGATATCACCAACAAACTTAAAAATAATAAAGGGGCAATTAATTTAAACGAAAATAAAAAAGAACAAGATAATATAAAGAGTCAGATTGAAGAGTTGGATTTAAATGTTAGTATTATTAAAGAAAAATTAAACTCATTTAACGCCAAAGAGAATGAACAAAGAGTTAAACTTTTCTCTCTGCAAAAAAATCTGCAGAATATACAAAACGAAATTAATGGTTTAAATAGCCAGCTAAACGAATTAAAAATAAATTCTACACGGTATGAAACTAAATTGGAAGATTTAGAAATTGAAATAAGAAATAGTTACGGAAATCTTAAAGAAATTATGGACACAAAAGTCGAAGGGCCGATTGATATTGAAATGGCTTTAGAAAAAATAAATTTTTTGAAGAGACAAATAGATCAAATAGGCGGAATTGACCCGGAAATTGAAAAAGAATACATTGAAACTAAAGAGCGCTTTGATTATCTAGAAAATCAAACCCGTGATTTAAATGAAGCGGTTTCGTCTCTCGAAAAAATAATTAAAGAGCTTGATATTATAATTAAAGAACGTTTTGATAAAGAATTTAAAAACATTTCTGCTAAATTTGAAGAATATTTTAAAATTCTTTTTAACGGCGGTTCGGCTAAAATTGTAAAAGTTTTGACCGAAGAATTGCCAGAAAATAAAAGTGAAGAAAAGAAAGAAAAAGCAGAAGATGGTCAAACAATTGAGAACGAAACAATCGAGGATAAATTCGCGGCCAATTTAAAAAGAATAAAATATCTGCAAAAATATAATGCCACCGGTTTAGCTGGCATTGAAATTATGGCCACACCTCCAGGAAAAAAAATAAAAGCCATTACTATGCTATCTGGCGGCGAGAGAGCTTTAACAGCTATTGGTCTAATTTGCGCTATTATTAGCTGTAACCCGGCGCCATTTGTTGTTTTAGATGAAGTTGACGCTTCATTAGATGAAGCCAACTCTGAAAGATTAGCAAAAATTTTAGACGACTTATCTCATAAAACTCAATTTATAGTTATTACTCATAATCGCGCTTCTATGCGCCGCGCCAATGTTCTTTATGGAGTCACTATGGAAGAAAGTGGCGTGTCAAAACTCTTAAGCATAAAACTGGACGAAGCTAACGCAGTAATAAAAAATTAAAAATAATAAAAAAATAAATAACCGCTTTAGGCGGTTTTTTATTTTAATGATATAATAAATTTATTATTTAGTTATTTTTTATTATTATGTCTTCAAAAATTCTTTCTGCCGCGGTGGTTGGGCTCGATGCCGAGCTGGTTGAAGT
>CAZHZE010000005.1:0-55920 GCA_964537265.1 uncultured Gammaproteobacteria bacterium
AAAAAGTTTTTGCGGATGTTCTGTGTAGCTTATGTGTTTCATTGCCCAGTATTGGCGTTGTTGGTTCATTAGCTCTATCAGAGATATCTGCTTTTGCACCGACGACATTGAAGTGATAACATTCTTGACCTTAGGATAAAGTTCTTCAGTAACCTTGAAAATAGTTGCAGTTCGCAAATCTAAATCTTTAGCCAATTTATGTTGCAGCTCATAGATTATTTTATATTCATTTAAGCTACTATTAAAGTCGGCGCAAAAACTATGTACGTCCGGGAAAGAAAAAGTTCGGCCACGCCTAATACCAGATATTTCCCCTGTTTTAGTAAGACGGAATCCCTGACAATCTTCAAACAAGCGTAAAGGTAGATGCCGGTAAGTAATTTTAGCATCTTTAACAATTGAAAATACTCCAACATCACCTCCATACCTAAGCGCGAACTCTTGCTCTGGATGAGTATTTTTTACTCGGTAAATTTGTTCGGAAAACAAACCCGCTTGTCCTTGAATATCAAGACGGTTCCAGTCGTAAATAAATGGCGTTCTAATCTCGAAAGCTTCAAAATATTCATTGGTTACATGTTTAAGCCACATGCGAATCAGATCAAAAATTAGAGCCCCTTTAGGGTAATAGCGATAATGACCTTTGTCGCTGGCATTTTCGTAATCGACCAGCTCTAGCTTTTGCATTACATTCATATGATTTGCAAAGCCATAATTGGCGTGACCGTCCAAATTAATAGATATCAGCTTTGACAAGCTTTTATCAATTTTGATTTCCCCAATATTGGTTTCAGTCTCAGTACCATCGGGGTTTAGCAATAAATAACGCTTGGCAAATTTTTCTTTTTTTGCCGTTTTCATAATAACACCTCCTTTGGTAAAGACCTTATTGTAAACTATTATATATTTAATTTTTAATGACCGTATTATCTAATTTAGATTTTAACTAAATTAATAGTTTATTTTAATATATAGCTTTAATAAAATCAAGTGGGTACTTATTGACTTTTGTTTTTAAATATTGTACATTAAAAATAGTTATAAAAAAAGAATAACAGGCGATTGATACGTTTACCAAGCGTATAACTTTTAGTTTTCCTGGTTGGAACTAAGCCTAAATTATTTTAAGTTGTCCTGTAGCCTCTATGGGAAAACTGGGTGGAACCGCGAGGTTTATAATAGCCCCGTCCCAGTATAGCAATATTATTTGTTGTATTGAGATGGGGCTTTATTTATTAATTAAATTAATTTTATGAAATTTTATTTATCGTCTTATAAAATAGGTGATGAAATCGCCAAGTTAAAAAATATGGTTTTTAATTTAGATAAAAGGGTAGCATATATTTCTAACGCGTTAGACTTTTCCAGTGATTTAGAAAGAAGAAAAAAAAGCGAAGATGCTGATTTGGCTAATTTGGAATCAGTCGGACTTAAGGTTGAAAATTTAGATCTGCGGGATTTTTTCGGCCGTCAGGAAGCATTAAATAAAAAATTATCCGAATATAATATTGTTTGGGTGCGGGGCGGAAATGTTTTTGTTTTAAGACAAGCAATGGAATTAAGCGGTTTTAGCAAAACACTGAAGGAAATGCTGGGGCGAAAGGATTTTGTCTATGGTGCTTATAGCGCTGGTGCTTGTGTATTGGCGCCGACTTTGAAAGGGCTAGATCTAGTAGACGATCCTAATATTCATCCTTACCCAGGTCAGACTGAGACGATTTGGGATGGGCTTGGCATTCTTAATTATTCTTTTATTCCCCATTATTCATCCGTTCATGCTGAGTCTAACGCTGTTGATGACGCAATTAATTATATGGTTGATAATAAGATGTTGTTTAAGGCTGTTAAAGATGGAGAAGTTTTAATTTTTAAAAAATAAACAGCCTAGCTAAGCAGGCGCTGGGGCAAGTAAAATTGCCCCTTTTTTTATTTTCCTCTTGACATTATTTTTTACCCGTGTTAATGTATTAACATAGTGATACAAATAATATATAAAATATATGGAGAAATTTAAATTTGATAAAAAAACAAATGAATTATTTAAGGCTATTATTAGTTTAAAAAATATTAATGAAGCTGAAAGATTTTTTCGTGATTTATGTACGATTGATGAAATTAAAGAAATGAGTGAACGTTGGCAAATAGCTAAAATGGTTGATAAAAAATTACCTTATCGTGAAATAGCAAAAAAACTTAATGTTAGTACTACTACCGTAGCGCGTGTGGCTTTATGGTTAAATAATGGCGCGGGTGGTTATCGGTTAGCTTTAAACAAATTAAATTCTCATCATAACTCTTCTAGTACTTTTAAGAAGAGTTGAGCTTTATTTTAATATAATTAAATCTTCACCCTTCTTGAAAGCCAAGAAGGGTTTTTTAGATCTTTAACAATTTAACTAAACAGGAGGAAATGAATTATGAAAAGATCAGTATTAGCCATACCGAACGGCAGTCTTTACGCGCCAACCATGGAAATGTTAAGAAAAGCGGGTGTTAATATTAATTTTAGTGGTCGTAGCTTTGAGGCGAAAATTTATAACAGCAGTCTTTTTGATCGCGCTATTCTAATGCGGCCGCAAAAAATTCCTGAAGCGATTGCCAGGGGAGTGGCCGACGTCGGCATTACCGGGCTAGATTGGTTTACTGAAAAAAATTTAAGGAAAATATTGGCGGTAATCCAGGAATTAAATTTCGGTAAAATTTCTAAGGAGCCGGTAAAAATTGTCGTTTTCGGAAAAGCGAATAAAATCGTAGACAAAAAATCAATTACTGTTTCGGCTGAATATGTAAATTTAGCCAAGACAGTTTTTAAGAAAGCTAAAATTGATTTTTCCGAGGGCAGCACGGAAGTCGATGTTTCAACCGGAGTTTATGACTACGGCGTAGGCGTTTGTGAAAGCGGGCAAAGTTTGCGCGATAATGGGTTAAAAATTTTAAAGGTTATAATGGAATCACCCGTCGTGTTAATTGCTAAAAAAAGTACACCAGAATTAAAATTGTTCGGCGAAATTTTAAATGGCACTCTTGAAGGAGAAAAACGCAGTTTGATAAAATTTGATTGCACTAAAAAAGCCAAAGATGCTATTTTAAAATTTTTGCCGGCAGTTGACGCGCCCACGGTGAACCGCTTAAGCAATGGTAATTATGCCATTGAAACCGTAGTGTATAAAAATTTGGTATCTGATCTTATGCCGAAACTCAGGTTAGCCGGAGCCAGAAAAGGCAGTATAATTGTTCAGGATATTAATATTATATTGTAAATCTGAACTAAACTATCACCCGAGGCGCAAGAAGTTTTAAAACTATCTTGCCCTCGGTTTTTTTATCCCCGCATCTATATATAGGCTGGGGATTTATTGAGAACTATCAATAAACATGATAGAATTATAGAATAAATGACTAATATAATTTTATGCCAAAAATAAAATTAAGATTACAAAAAGTTAGTGACGCTAAGAGATTTTATGAAATTTTAAATAATGATAATTTTATTTATTTCGGGGCGCGACCAAAATCAATTGCTGACGAAAAAAAATGGCTAAGGGGAAATGCAAAAAGAAAAAAAGATAATACTGATTGGGGTTATACGATTATTTATGGTAAAGAGATTGTCGGCAGTATTGGCATAAAAATAAATTTTCATAGAAAATATATTGGGGAAATCGGTTATTTTATAGATGAAAAATATTGGAATAAAGGTATCGCTAGTCAAGCGGTGAAATTAATTGAAAAAATTGGTTTTAAAAAATTAAAATTATCGCGCATTGAAATTTTAATGCAGCCGAAGAATATCGGTAGCGAGAGAGTCGCCATAAAAAATGATTATATAAAAGAAGGAAAAATGCGCAAAGCGTTTAGGGATAAAGAGGGGAAGATGAAAGATTGTTATTTATATTCAAAAGTTTTGTAAATTTGACATTAAATTTTTTGCATCTTATCATATAGTCAACATTAAAAAATTAATCTAATCGTTGAAGATAGTAAAACTTTATGAATATAGTAATCCGTCGAGCCGTAATTAGTGACATATCTAATATTCAGAATTTAATTAAAAGTTATGCTCAAGAAGAATTGCTCTTACTTAAATCCAGAGCTGAGATAGTAGTCATGTTGCCGAATTTTATTGTGGCCGAATGTGATGGCCAGTTTGCCGGCAGCGTGGCTTTCAAAGTTTGTGAAGATGAAAAAGCGGAAATAGTTTCCTGGGTGGTTAATAGAGAATATCTTAACCATGGGATAGGTTCAATGTTGATTTCGTATATTATAGATAAAATAGAGGATTTAGGTATTAAGACAGTTTATACGTTAACCTTGCGTCCCAACGTTTTTGAGAAACATGGTTTTCAAAAAATTGATATAGGAATGTTATCAAAGAAAATTTGGACAGATTGTATTCATTGCCCGCGCAATATTGCTGAGCCGGGATCAGTAAAATGCCCCGAAATAGCGCTTATCAAAAATCTTTAATAAAAATAGCCTGAGTAAAATCAGGCTATTTTTATGACAGAATAATAAAATGTGTTATGTTTTTTTAGTATTTATAAAAAAATTTACAATTATTATAATAGGACTTTTAGGCAATATACTATAGTATATTGCTTTTAAATTCTATTAACATAATTAGTCCTAATAATCTTGGATCAATATAGTACTCCGTACTGCCATAAGATACAATATTTAAAAGTTCATCTTTCGATAACTCTACAATCTCTACATCCTCAGCGTCTTCTAATTTTTGATTGTTTGTTTGAACAACATCTCGTGCACAGAATCCATATGCAAAACCGTTTGTAAGCGCAGGACTAATAGGATATTTTGGTAATATTTCCAAAGGTTTGTTGGTTGTGTAACCAGTTTCCTCCTGAAGTTCTTTTAAGGCCAGTTCCTCAATATTTTTTTCATTTTCCACTATACCTGCCGGTGTTTCCAACACATACATGTTAACAGGAAAACGAAATTGTTTTATAAATACATATTTACCATTCGGTGTAATCGGCAAGACATATACGATATCAAATTTTTCCAACCATTCCCATATACGGGTTCGTCCGCGAGCAACAAATTTAGTCCCCCATAATGTTGTAAATTTTCCCTTATGAATGATTTTTTTTTGTAGTATTTGGATACTCATGCATAAATATTATCATAAAAATAAGTAAAAGAAAAGCGCTAATATCTATAATAAAAATAATAGCGCTAGTTCATATGACCTCATCGATAAAGATTCTCTTTTACAATAAGGTCGTACGTTTTTGGATCAACAAAATGTTTAAAGGGTGCTCCTTTTCGAATTGCGTTACGCACATCTGTTGAACTGCCGCAGAAATTACCCCGCAGAATAATTTGCTGTTTCGGCAAGAGTTTAGAAACAATAGGATACCCACTTCTCGGAATGACAAGAAAACTAAAGTTCTCCCATATGAAAGACCCTTTAGTCCATCGCCGCTGGATCAAATTAAGTCCCTTATCGTTTTTAGTAAGTAGATCTGATCCGATAGCATGCCATAGTATTGTGTGATTTGCTTGATATAGAGCCTCAAGGTGATAGTTTGATGTGAAGATATCTTTCTTGAGATTTCGAAGATCAAGTGCGGCACGAGGGATTTCGGCAAAAGCGTACTCTGTCATGCGCATACGAAGATTGTTATCAACGTAACTCTTATCACCCCTTAGTCCACAAGGAATAACCACGATTTCGTGAAAGAAAGGATTTTTCGCCATAGCCCGTACAAGTTCTCTATGATGCAAGCATGGCGGATTAAAACTACCGCCATAGAGTACTATATTTTTCACCTGGCACCTCCATCTTTCTTCGTGATTAGCATGTCTTGATATATTAGGTGTGTTAGACCAGAGTTATCAAGCGTATGCAAAGCATCTGTTAAACCATTTACCATTGGCTCTCCGTGCAGATTAAAACTGGTGTTTAAAAGTGCGGGGATACCTGTGATACCAGCGAATGATTCAATGAGGTCGTAGTAGTCAGGTGCAGCAAGGCGAGTCACGATCTGTGGTCTTACTGTTGAATCATATGCGTGTATTCCGGCGGCGATGTCATTTCTAAGCATCGCTTTTGTCATAAACGCAACAGTCATAAACGGAGCCGATGTACCGTCCGGCATCAAGATATAATCTTGAACGCCTTTATCCAATATGGATAAGGCGAAGGGCATCCAGAAATCTCGATTTTTGATTGCTTTATTAATCACTTTAACCGAAGACAGGTGACGTGGATGTGCGAGAATGCTTCGGTGCCCGAGTGCGCGAGGTCCGAACTCCGCTTTACCATACACACGAGCTATGATAATACCTTTGCTTAGTAATGTAGCCACTTCTTTATTTGTGATTTGATACTTGACATTGTATTTGGTAAATAATGACGATTCATTAATATGCTCTTGAGCAACGTCGAAGCCCAGATACGCATTATCCAGCGGCTCGTTTTTTCCTGCATTCATGTAGTAACACCCGCCGAGGGACAACGACTCATCGCCGGACCCCGGGCTAATAAACAGATCTGTGACGCAGGGGAGCTCCTGAATTGCTTTATTTGCCTTCACGTTAAGCGCAATACCACCGCTAATCACCAGACGCGATATGCCAGTCTCGGCGCACAGCGTGTCAATGAACATTGACAGTATCTCTTCCGTGAATTGCTGAACAGCACCAGCAACGTTATCGAAACGTTGGTACTTGACCAGTTCGGAGAGATGATTAAAAAGATTTGCAGGCTTATTCCTGTATACAATTTTGATGCCGTCAATCTTTAAAATATTGTGGAATTGGGCGAGCAAATCTTTCACGTGTGCATCCTTTGCATAAGCCGCAAGACCCATCACTTTGTACTCGTCCTGGTCGGGACGCATACCAAGCAATAGCGTCACGAGCTTATATATCTCGCAAAGGACATTTTCCTTTGAATCAGAGATGAGTGTCAAGACATCATTCACGACTTTCCAAACCGTCATTTTGCGCCCATCGCCGCCGCCGTCCATCGTTACAACAAGACAGTCTTGCTGACGGAATGGACTGGAGTAGTAGGCGTAGTATGCATGACAAGTGTGGTGGTCTAGGAATTCAATCTTGTCTGGATCGATATGTAAATGTTCAGAGAGCATACGTACTTGCTCGCGCTGGAATAATTGCTTGTCCAGAGCGACATCTTTTAATACTTCATCTGTAAGCCAGCTGAAGTCGAAGTAATTTTCCCGAGTATTAAACTGGGCGCTGTCGCGCAACCAGCGATAATACTTAAGGCGCATATCAGACATCTCACCAAATGATCCACTATTCATGCGGTAATGTTTGATATAGTCCGCATTAGTGAATGAGACCCTGTGTCTACTTTTGGTGAAGATGCTCGGAAATCCTTTCGTTGTATATGCAACTCGCTCCACGTTGCTGTTGGACAATTCAAATACACGTGCTGCATACGACAACGAATGAAACGGATAACCGATGTCATTCTTTACTCGTGAGAATTTTTCTTCTTCGCAGGCCATAATAATCTTGTTATTTTGCATAACCGCGCAAGAAGCGTTATGCCCCCGATGAACAGCTAAAAGATATTTATCCATTTTAGAATACCCCCTTTTTTGGTTAAATTGTTAATGTTCTTCTGTCATTTTTTTATGTCTTGACATGACTTTATAGTATAATAAAAATTTAATAAAAAAACAAGATTCGCTGGTTATTGACTGTTTTCCTAAAAAGTACTATCATAAAAGTGTTATTTAGAATAACACTTTTTTATTTAATATTACTTGATACTAGTAAAATCAAGAAAAAAATTGTTATTAAAAATTATATAGCTTAAAAAGCTATTGAAAATAACATTAGCTCGTTCAAACATCCATTTATTGGGTGAAAATAATATAAAATAATATAAATAAAATGAAAATATTTGGGGAGGTGTTAGTATGTGTAAATATCTTGGAACGATCGGAACGTTGAAGAACAGCTATAAAATTGTCGCGTTTACCAATGATAAATCTTTTGGCCCATATGATGCTTCGGAAATAGGTGATCATGAGCTGTATCAGAAAATGATTAAAGAAAGATTCAAGTCACTGAAGGCTGGCCGGGCAATATACTGTACAGCGGTTAATGTTGACATCGAAAAAGAAGTTGAACAGAATCCGCATGATGACCGTCCCGGTACGGTTCATATTGCGGCCATCGACGAGAGGACTGGTAAACTGTCTTGCATTCTCAGCGCGGCTGTAGACACGGGAGAAAAAGATGGTGATGAACTCATCGGTTTACCTTTGGAAAACAGATGGAAACAAAACGGTTATTCTAAGGGCGACGACCTTGATAAGTTCAGAGAGAAGTATCTTGAACTAAATCGAGGAGAGAATGGGCCGGTCAGACCCTGGCAGATGGCCGAGTTGTATCGCCACCTCCGGGTTAATGGTGACCCGGGAGAACAAATCTCCCGCCTGGGAATTTATGTCGGCCTGTACCATCTGCTTATTCTCGATCGCAGGATTAGGGGACTAGAGGAAACTTCGATTTGGATCTTCGACGCCATTCCGAAGTACTTCCACCTTTACCGGCTAGCAGGAGCAGCAGTGCTTCGGAGCCAGGTGATTGAGGATTCACCTCGGTATATTTCACCTAATGTAGTAGACATAAAAGAGGGTGACGATAAGCATCTTCTATACAAAGGCGAAGTTATTTCGCGCAATGTCGAGACATTAAAACCTAATCCTGGGATACTTGGCGATGTGAGCTTCACCCGGGAAAACGTGCCTTTTTTGGACGGCGTTATTGATGTTACCAGCGGATTGAAAAATGGACTGGAAAGAAACATAATAGAAAATCCGATAGAACTGCCTGGTTTACATTATGATGGTATGTCGGGAGATAACGTAAATGTCCTGAGCGTCGTATTATCAACTTTAATGTGGAGGTTTCATGAAAAGTTCGATAAAGAACCCGAATTAACAAAGGTTCGGGCCAACAAGGATTTTGTTGCGCCTATCTGGAACTTTAATGGAGTTGGTAAAATCTAAACTTGTTTATTTTCAAGGAGAGTGCTTTATAGGCTCTCCTTTTTCTTTTTTAAAAAATGTTTTTTATGTTATAATATAAATACATAATAATTGTAAAATAAGTTTAATTATAATTAAATGTTTATAAATAATTTTTTTGATACTATTAATATAACATTAATAGCGGTTGTAATAGTCTATTTTCTTTTTGCTTATCTATTATTTTCTAAAGGAAGTAATCGTAAGGTTACCTATTCTTATTTAGTTGTAATATTTAGTATAATAATATGGACTATATCAATGGTTTTATATAGAGGTTCTTCTCCCTATTATTCTTTGTTTTGGTGTAAAATTCTTTATATATCAGCGACTTTTACGGCAAGTAGCATATTTATTTTTTCTTTTATTTTTCCAAATGGCGAAGTGCCCAGTAAAAAAGTTTTTTTTCTTACTCTTTTAAGTAATATTTTTATTATTTATTTGGTATTAATTCCTAATATAATAATAAAAAATGTTATAACAGTTGTTGGGCAAGAAAAAATTATATTGTGGGGTTTTTATTATTTTATTTATTTTCTTTATATAAGTTCATTATTTTCCGCTAGTTTATTTCATTTATTTTTAAAATATTTAAAGGCAGAAAAAGGAACAATAAAAAAACAATTGCAATTTGTTTTTTGGGGATTTTTTATTGGGTCAAATTTGGCAATGTGTACAAATCTTCTTATGGTTTGGTGGGGTGATTTTAGATTAAATTGGGCTGGTCAAATTTTTTCTGTATTTATGGTGGCTTTTACACTCTACGCCATTATTACACATCGGCTAATGGATATAAAATTTGTGATGCGTCGTTATTCTGTTCATTTAGCTTCCTTGGGAGCTATAGTGTCAATAGCAATAGCCGTGAAATATATTATTGAAATATATTATACCAACTATTCTGCATGGTTCGATTTAATTATTTTACTAGTTTCTATTTCAGTTTATCCTAATGTAAGAAATTATTTTTATCGAGTTGCTAATAAATATTTTTTCTCTTCGCTTTACGATTCAAGTGAAGTTATTGCCACTCTTTCAGAAAAATTACGATCCACCCTTGAGGCGGAAAAAATTTATGAATACATTTATCAAACTTTAACTAATGCTTTTCATGTTAAATCTTTTGGCTTATTAACTCATAATGAGAAAGAAAAAATTTTTATTCCGCAATATAATAAAGGTTTTAAAGTGGATTCCCAAACCATTTTTTTAAAAGACGACCAGCTAGATAAAATATTTATTAAACAAAATAAAGCGATAGTAACAGAAGAAATAAGTCGCTTAGATTCATTTGGCAATAATCAGACCGTTGAGTTATTATCAAAATTAAAAGTAGCAGTTTTAGCGCCTTTAAATGTTAAAAATAAAACCATAGGTTTAATCGCTTTAGGCCCTAAAGAGTCTGGTGATATATATAACGGAGAGGATTTAAAAATTTTAGAAGTAGTGGGTGCGCAAGCCGCTATTTCTCTAGAAAACGCTTTATTATATAAGGAAACCAAAAATTTTAATATTAAACTTGAAAAAGAAGTTGAGAAAGCCACGCGCGATTTGCGCCGCGCCAATACGCAGTTAAAAAAATTGGATGCGGCTAAATCGGAATTTATTTCTATAGCTTCGCATCAATTACGCACGCCGTTAACCGTAATTAAAGGGTATATTTCTATGATGCTTGAAGGAAATTTCGGCACCTTAACAAAATTAGAAGAAGAATCCTTAGATAAAGTTTTTCAATCTAACGAAAGATTAATTCAATTAGTAGAAAATTTATTAAATATTTCCCGCATTGAATCTGGCAGACTGCAGTTTGATTTTAAGAATGCGGATTTAAATCAAATGGTTGAAAGCGTTGTTGAAGAATTATCCGGCAATGCTAAAAAGAAAGGATTAATTTTACAATATAAAGCTCCGGAAAAACCATTGCCAAAAATAAAGATGGATGAAGAAAAAATTAGGCAGGTAGTAATGAATTTAATTGATAACGCCATAAAATATACTAAGCAAGGCAGTGTAACAGTTAAGCTTGAGCAAGCGGACAAAAAGGTTAAATTTTGCGTAGCTGATTCGGGCATGGGCATAAGGTCAGGAGATATGGTTAATTTATTTAAGAAATTTTCTCGCGGCACAGGCACTTCATTAATACATACCGAAGGAACAGGTTTAGGTTTATATGTTGCTCATATGATGATAGAATCTCACAAAGGAAAAATTTGGGCCGAGTCGGACGGAGAAGGCAAAGGCAGTAAGTTTTGCTTTGAATTGCCGGTGAAATAATGCTTAGTATCAAGTATTTAGTATAAAGTATTAAGTATATGGAGGGTATAAAAATAAAATCATTTACTGATTTAATTGCTTGGAGAGATGGTCATAAATTGGTTTTAGAGATTTATAAAATAACTAGAGATTTTCCAAAAGAAGAATTATTTAGTTTAGTTAATCAAATAAAGAGAGCGGCAATTTCTATAACCTCCAATATTGCTGAAGGATTTAGTAGAAAATCATATAAAGAAAAATTACAATTTTATTGTATCGCGCAAGGTTCAGTTACGGAAATACAAAATCAATTATTAATTGCTAGAGACGTTGGATATATAAATAATGAGAAATTTCAAAAAGTAGCAGAACAAACAGTAAATGTTCATAAATTAATTAATGGGTTAATAAAATACTCTAAAAATCATAATACTTGATACTCGCTACTTTATACTTTATACTATAAATAGAATTAATTTTTTAAAATAATTATTTTATGAGGAGGAGGACTTTTTTATTTAGCGTGCCAATTTTATTTTGGGCATGTTTTTTTATTTTTGGGCAGATGGCACAAGCGTCTAATAATATTTTTTATTATGACGATTTCAGCACGGGTCAAGCCACGGGTTGGCAAGAGAAAATTGCATCAGGCGCGATCTGGCAAGTAGAAAACGGTAAATATCATTTAAATATAGCGGAGAGTAGAGTTAGAGCTAAAAGCATATATCACAATGGTTTTAATTGGAAAAATTATATTTTTTCTTTTGATGTAGATTTAAATAATGGGATTGATCGCAATGTTATTTTTAGGATGCAGGATGAGCAAAATTATTACCTCTTAGGCTTAAGAGGTTTTTGGCGTTATGCCCCAGACGATACCCCGGTTATTTATTTGCAAAGATGTTGTCAAGGGCAATGTACGAGCGATGAGTATAGAAAATATGCTATTGCTTATCATTTTTCTAGTTCAAGCGCTCTTAATAATGAAACAGCGCATTTTAGTATTGAGGCATTAGATAATAAAATCAAAGTTTATTATAATGGAAGTTTAATAATTGATTGGCAGGAAACAACGGATGATTATCCTAAATTCGGCACGATTGGATTTTCTGGCTGGAGCGGTGATTATGGATCTGTTGATGTAGCTTGGTATAATTTAACGGCGCAAATTTATGAATTGGAAAAACCGGCTACACCTGAACCGGTAATTTTAGTGCCGGGGATATTAGGGAGTTGGAATATTTCTGGCCGCTGGCAGATTGATCCGATATTTCATACTTATGATAATTTAATGGAAGCATTAATAGCGGTGGGATATAAGGAAGATAGTTTAGGTGAGAGTAATCCAAATTTATTTACTTTTCCTTATGATTGGCGGCAAGATAATAATATAACCGCTAGTTTATTAAAACAAAAAATTAATTCAGTTAAACAGATAACCGGTAGCGACAAGGTGGATATTGTTGCCCATAGTATGGGTGGTTTGGTTACTCGTTCATATGTTGAGAGCAGTGATTATCAAAATGATATTGATCAAGTAATATTTTTAGGTACGCCGCATTTGGGGTCGCCGGAAAGTTATTTGAAATATGAGGGGGCCTATTTTAAGAGTAATTTTGTTCCTTTGCAAAAATATTTATTTCAAATTGAAGCCGCAACTCAAGGTTATTTAGATTTAATTGATTATATTAGAGTTAAAGTTCCTGCGGTTGAACAATTATTACCGATTTATGATTATTTAAAAGATAAACAAGCAGATAATTCCTGGCAATTAAGATCATACCCTTTAAATTACCCGCAAAATAATTATTTAGAAAGCTTGAACAGCCAAGTAAATTTAGATTTATTAAGACAGCGAGTTAAAATTACTAATATTGTTAGTAGTTTAGGCGGTGATAGCACTTTAAATAATATAAGAGTTATATCCGATCCTGATTTAAGCGACAACAAATGGCAATCAGGTTATCCGGAAAATTTAAATGAAAATTTAGAAGGTTTTGAGATGGGTGATGGCGACGGAACTGTACCTTTTTATAGCGCTAATAGTTTAAATGATGCGGAAGTTATAGAAACTAATAGTTCGGATCACGAAAATTTACCCACGGTTATGCAAAAAGAAATTATTAAAACTTTAACCGGCATAGAGCCAACGGGTTATTTTAATAGTAAACTTACCTCAACTTTTAAACGTTGGTATTTTTTCCGGGTTTATTCGCCGGTAGATTTCGCTGTTATTGCGCCGGACGGGAAAAAGATTGGTAAAGATTTTATAAATAACACAGAAATTAATGAAATACCGGATGCATTTTACAGCGGGTTTAACGATCATGCGGAATTTGTTTTAATTCCTAATCCGCAAGACGGAGAATATAAAGTAGAATTGCAAGGAGTAGATAATGGCGGTGAGTATACTCTAATTAGCAGTATAGTTAATAATAATGAAGAAATTAGCAGAGAATTTAGCGGCAGTATAGAGCCGGATCAACAAAGAGATTTTAATATAACATATTCGGCTGTAGATGAAAATTTGTTAAGCGACTTAGAGCCAATAGATGTCGTGCCACCAGTGATAACAATTAATAAACCGATTGAAGGAGAAAAATATTTTCGTAGCGATAATTTAATTATAGATTATAGGGTTATGGATGATTTTTCCGGCATTGCTACTACAACTATAACTATTGATGGTCAGTCAGTAGCTACAACTACAGTTAATTTATTTGGTTATTCTTTAGGCAATCATAATCTAATTATTCAAGTCGTTGATAAAACCGGCAATCAAGCGCAGACGCAAATAAATTTTAAAATTATTACTAATATTGATAGTATTATTAGCGATATTAAAGAAATATATAACCGCGGATGGTTAACAAGTAAAATTTATTATGCATTATTAGAAAATGCATTTAAGCTATTAAAAATAGAAGTTAAATATTTTGATCACGAACAAGAATTAACCGAAAAATTAATTAAACAAACGCAAGATGATATAAAATTAACAGACAAGCAAAAACAAAAATTAATTGATAAATATAATAGAAAATTGGCTGATTTAAAAAGTGATCGGATTAAAGCCATTAATCATAGTCTTAATTTAATAGAAAGGTTATTAAATCAAATTAAAAAACAGAACAAGATAAATCAGCAAGGATATGATATAATATTAAGTGATATTAATTACTTAAAGATTAATTTATAAATAAAAATATGTTAGAAAAAAAATCAATGTTTTTATTAGTTGTTTATTCTTTTATATTATCAGTTATAAGTTCGTTTATTTTTTCGCCGATATTTGGTAAATTAAATGATTATATTTTTAAGCCATTAAAAACTTGTGGATTATCGGGTTTTGGTTGTAACAATATCCTGGGGTTTATTCAAAATTCAATATTCGCTTATCTTTTTTTCTTGCCATTATATATAATGTTAGTTGTTCCTAAAAAACAATGGCTAGCATGGCTAATTTTAATTTTTATACCTTTTACAATGGTTTTGATCGGCGGTAGCAAACATTTATTTTGGTTTGCAATTTTCACCATAGCCGGCGGAATAATAGGCTGGTTAATTAATATGGCAATTAAAAAATTTAAGAAATAAATGCGCTTTTTATAGTTTTGACTCGAAAAATATATTTTGCTATTATTAAATAATAATTAATTAAAAAATCTACTTATGTGTTTTAAAAAAATTTTTGACAAAAAGAAAAATATTGCAGAAATGAAAGGGAAAAAGTTCGTGATAATAATTATTTCAGCGATAATTCTTCTTATTTTAATTGGCGGCGGCATAGTTGGTTATTTAAAGTTCGGCCATATTAAAAGAGTTTTAAAACCGGCAGAGGCTATGGTTGTGGCGGAAAAATTTATTAATGAAAATTTAGTATCAGCTAGTAATAAGGCTACGATTAAAAGTGCGGTTTTAGAAGGCGATGTTTATAATATAACTTTAACCGTAGGCGGAAAGGATTATAATTCTTACATGACTAAATATGGAGATAAATTTTTTGAGACAGGCATTGATATGGCTAAATTTGCTGAAGAAGTAAAGGCTCAGCAAACTTCTGCCGCTAATCCTCAGCCCACGGCCGTACCCAAAAGCGATAAACCGGTTGTAGAATTATTTGTTATGACTCATTGCCCCTATGGATTACAGGCGGAAAAAGGAATTCTGCCGGCTTTCGCGGCTTTAGGCAATAAAATTGAGGCAAAAATAAGGTTTGTAAATTATTTTATGCATGGCGATAAAGAAGAACAGGAAACTTATAATCAAATTTGTATTAGAGACGAACAAGCTTCAAAATATGATAGTTATTTAAATTGTTTTGTGATTGAAGGGGATAACGCCAAATGCGTTGCCAGCGTCGGAGTTGATAAAGTTAAAATGGATAGCTGCGTTGCTTCAAAAGCCAAAGGAATTTATAAAACAGAATCGGCCTTAAGCACTAAATATGGAGTTGAGGGTAGCCCGACTTTAATAATTAATGGAGCCCAATCTAATGCTGGCAGAGATGCGGCCAGCTACCTCGCCGGTATTTGCGTAGCTTTTAATACTGCACCATCAGAATGCTCAACACAATTATCAAGCGCGTCTCCTTCGGCAGGTTTTGGCGAAGGCACTTCTTCGTCAGATTCATCGGCCAGCTGCAATTAAAAATATTTTATATAAAAAGGGCGCTTAAAGCGTCCTTTTTATATGGCAAAAAATAAGTTATAATATAAGTATGTCGGAAATAGAAAAAAAATATACTGCAAAAATTTTTGTTTTAATTGCAACCACTTGTTTTAGCATTTTTATTATTTGGTATGCTTTAATACGCCAAGAAAGCGTTGATTGGCTAAGCTCGCAAATTTCTCACCAAGTTTCACCTTATATTATAACTGAAGATGAAAATGGTTTTTTTGTTGAAAACACTTTATTAAATTACGGCTTTAATTTGCCAGAAGGTTTTAAGACTAACGGCGCAAAAAATTTAACTTTATTTATAGAGGACGGAGATCAAAAGAAATGCGAAATAAAACATTTTTATTTTAATAATGATAAAGCTAAAAATTTAGTGAATTCGGAAATAAATTTAATTATTACTGCACAAGATAAAAAATTAGTTTTTGAGTTAGTTAATGCTAACGAACAAAACACTTGCAAAAAATATTTAAGCCAAATAAATAAAAGTTTTATAGCTAATTAGGGCTTGAGCTTGCAATTTTTACTAATTAATGTATAATATATTAAAGAATCAAATAATCACCTATTATTAATCTCCTGGTTTAGGTGGCCGGGAGGCTTTTCTGAAAAGAGAGGTTAGAAGTGTTTTTTTATTTTATGACAGAAGAAACTAAAAATAATGGAGCTAATAATCAGCTTGATAAAACCAGCGATCAAGAATTTCAAAAATTATTAGATGCAGAAAATGCTAAAATTCCTCAAGTTGGAGATATTATTAAAGGTACTGTTTTATCAGCTTCCAAGGCCGAAGTTAAATTAGATATTGACGGTATTGCTACCGGCGTTGTGCGCGGGCGAGAACTTTATTTTGAAGCCGAAGAGTACGCTAATTTAAAGCCCGGTGATGAAGTTGAAGCTACTATTATAGAAGAAGAAAATGAAAACGGAGATTTAGAATTGTCATTTAGAAGCGCCGGACAGCAAAAAGCTTGGAGCGCTTTAATTGACGCTTTTGAAAACAGAAAAATGTTAAAATTCAGAGTTAATGACGCTAATAAAGGCGGGCTGCTTGTTAGTTATGGGCAGATCCAAGGTTTTTTACCAGTTTCCCAACTAGCTCCGGAAAATTATCCGCGTGTTAACGGCGGCGATAAAGGCAGAATTTTAGACAAGCTTAAATCTTTTGTAGGCACTGACTTCGAAGCCAAAATTATGACTTTAGACCAAAAAGATGAAAAATTAGTTATTAGCGAAAAAGAAGCTTGGCAGGAAAAACAAAAAGACATTATTTCAAAATATAAAGTCGGTAGCGTAGTTGAAGGCGAAATTACGGCTTTAACCGATTTTGGAGTTTTCGTCAGCTTCGGAGAAAATTTAGAAGGCTTAATACACATTTCCGAATTAGCTTGGCAAAGAATTGATGATCCGTCCGACTTATTTAAAGTAGGAGATAAAATTAAGGCCGAAATAATTTCTATTGAAGGTTCAAAAATATTTTTATCAGCCAAAAAGCTTTTAACCGATCCTTGGCATGATGTAGAAAAAAAATATAAAATCGGACAGGTTGTTGCCGGCACAATTCTTAAAGTTAACCCTTTTGGTTTGTTTATTGAATTGGACGCGGATATTCACGGTTTAGCCCATGTCAGCCAGATTGGTTTGGCCCAAGGTCAGAAAATAAATGAAGCTTTCCATGTTGGAGATAAAAAAGATTTTACCATTGTCTCTATTGAACCAAAAGAGCATCGTTTAGGCTTATCCGTATCTGCTGAAGCAGAAAAAAAAGAAGTTAAAGAAAAGAAAAAAGAAGTTAAGGCAGATAAGAAAGCTATAGTAGATAAGAAAAAAATTAAGACTAGCAAGGGCGAAGAAAAAGCCGTAGATAAAAAAGAAAAAGCCAGTAAAAAGAAAAAAGAAAAATAATTTTATAAAGCGCCCCTAAAATTCAGGGGCGCTTTTATATTAGATGTAAAAAATAGAAAAAAATGTTATAATGGATTAAGTTATAATTCATTAATAAATTTTTAATATGAGCAATAAAAAGGATGATAAAATATTGGAAAAAATCGTTTCTTTATGTAAAAGGCGTGGTTTTGTTTTTCCTTCCTCGGAAATTTATGGCGGGTTTGCCGCTATTTATGATTATGGCCATTATGGCACGCTTTTAAAAAATAACATCCGCGATTCCTGGTGGAAAAGCATGGTGCAAATGCGTGATGATGTTGTTGGTTTAGATAGCGCGATTTTTATGCATCCGACAACTTGGGTCGCCTCTGGGCATGTTGGCGGTTTTAATGATCCGCAAATCGATTGCAAAGTTTGTAAAAATAGATTTCGCGCCGATCATTTATTAAAAAATTACGGCATAGAAGCTGACAAGGCAACTCTTAAAGAAATTAATAAATATTTAGATGATTTACGCGCTAAAAAGAAATTAAAATGTCCGAGTTGCGGTTCGGCTAATTTAACTGATGCCAAGGTTTTTTCTTTAATGGTAAAGTCCAATATTGGTTCGCCGACCGATGAATTAAAAGAGGAAAACGTAGTTTATTTAAGGCCGGAAACTTGCGGCGGAATTTATTTGGAGTATAAAAATACAGTTGATTCTTTACATAAAAAACTTCCTTTCGGCATCGCTCAAGTTGGCAAAGCTTTTAGAAATGAAATTGTGGCGCGGCAATTTATTTTTAGAACTAGGGAGTTTGAACAGATGGAAATGCAATATTTTCTTCATCCGAGCATGATGAAAGAAAAATATGAGATGTGGAAAGAGATAAGATGGAATTGGTATTTAGATAACGGCATCCCGGCCAATAAAATAAAATGGTATAAACATGATAAGTTGGCTCATTATGCTTCCGAAGCTTATGATATTTTATATGATTTTAAAATTTTAGGTGGCTTTGATGAAGTCGAAGGCATTCATGCCCGCGGTAATTGGGACTTAAGCCAGCATTCTAAATATTCAGGCATAGAATTAAATTATACCGATGAAAAGACCGGCGAAAAATTTACCCCACACATTATGGAAACATCAGTCGGGCTTAACCGTTTATTATTGATGTTTTTAGATTTTGCCTACTCGGAAGAAGAGGTAAAGGGTGAGGCAAGAATAGTAATGAAATTTCCCAAACACTTAGCGCCGATAAAAATTGCGGTTTTTCCCTTACTAAGAAATAAGCCGGATTTAGTAAAAAAAGCCAAAGAAATATATTTGCAATTAGCTAAAAGTTATATGTGCGAATTTGATGATAATGGAAATATTGGCAAGCGTTATCGCCGACAAGATGAAATAGGCACGCCCTTTTGCGTAACTATTGATTTTGATACGCTTGAAGACGGGCAAGTCACAGTCAGAGATCGCGACACTATGGAACAAATAAGAGTTAAAGTAAAAGATTTAGAAAAATTTTTTCAAGATAAATTTTCTAAATGATTGCAAAATTGTTAAAAATATAATATAATTTTACAATAATTTATTAATAAGTTAGCTAAATAAATGAAAAATTTAATTAAAAATTTTTTAATATTTTTTACGGTATTTTTATTGATTGCCGCGATTTTTAGTTTTTTTAGCGGCGGTAGCCAAAATTCGGAAAAAGTAGGCGTAGAAACTTTAATTAATCAAATTAATAATCAGGCGGTCAGTAAAATTATTGTGGTAGGTAATGAAATAAAAGTTACTTTAAAAGATGGCAAGAGTGAAATAGTTAAAAAAGAAGCTGGTGATACTTTTTCTCAAATTGTAAAAAATTATAATGTTGATCCGAGCAAATTAAGCGGTTTAAATATTGAAGTTCAGGATAATAGCGGTGTAGATTATTGGCTTACGGTAATTTTGCCGTTTTTAATTCCTTTTCTTTTAATTGGTGTTTTTATTTATTTTATGATGCGATCAGTGCAAGGCGCTAACTCAAAAGCTATGATGTTTGGACAATCTCAAGCCAGAGAAACTGGCCGAGAATTTAAAGGTAAAGTTACTTTTAAAGATGTGGCCGGCGCCAAAGAAGCTAAAGAAGAATTATCAGAAGTGGTCGAATTTTTAAAAAATCCTCAAAAATTTTCTGATTTAGGCGCGCGTACTCCGCGGGGAGTTTTACTTTTAGGCAGCCCTGGTACTGGTAAAACTTTATTAGCTCGCGCTGTGGCCGGTGAAGCCAGTGTGCCGTTTTTTTCCATTTCCGGATCAGAATTCGTTGAAATGTTTGTAGGAGTTGGCGCCTCGCGTGTTAGAGATTTATTTCGTAAAGCTAAAAAGAGCGCGCCATGCATAATTTTTATAGATGAAATTGATGCGGTTGGCCGTCGTCGTGGAGCAGGGTTGGGCGGTTCGCATGATGAACGCGAACAAACTTTAAATCAAATTTTAGTGGAAATGGATGGTTTTGATCCTAACACTAATATTATAGTTATAGCGGCAACTAATCGTCCTGATGTTTTAGATCCAGCGCTTTTACGACCAGGCCGTTTTGATCGACGAGTTATTTTAGATGAGCCGGATTTGTCCGATCGAGAGGCTATTTTAAAAGTTCATGCCAGAAAAAAACCTTTAGGTAAAGAAGTTAGTTTAAGAAGAGTGGCTGAAAGAACCCCGGGATTTACCGGCGCGGATTTAGCTAATCTTTTAAATGAAGCGGCAATTTTAGCGGCCATGAAAAATAAAAAAATAATTGACATGGAAGAAATATTTTCTTCAATTGAAAAAGTAATGCTCGGCCCGGAAAGAAAATCAAGAATTTTATCTGAGAAAGAAAAAAAGATTACCGCTTATCATGAAGCCGGTCATGCAATTGTAGCGCACTTTTTACCCAACAGTGATCCAGTGCAAAAAGTTTCGATTATTGCTCGCGGCCAAGCCGGCGGCTATACACTAAAAACTCCCCTGGAAGATAAACATATGTATTCTAAATCAGAATATGTTGAGGAGATTGCGGTTTTGCTATCCGGATATATAACCGAACAAGAAATTTTTGGCGAAGTGACGACCGGAGCCACTTCTGATTTAAGACGCGCCACTAGTTTAGCTAGAAAGTTAGTTACTGATTTCGGCATGAGCGAAAATTTAGGCCCGCGCACTTTTGGCGAGAAAGAAGAAATGATATTTTTAGGCAGAGAAATTCACGAACAGCGAGACTATAGTGAAAAAATAGCTGAGCAAATAGACAAAGAGATATCTAATTTTATTGATAAGGCCGTACATCAAGCCAAGGGTTTAATTAAATCAAAACATGAATTATTAAAAAAAGTTGTAGCTGAATTAACGAAAAAAGAAACTTTAGAGAAGGAAGAATTTGAGAGCATTGTCGGTCCCAAAATAAAGAAATAATAATAAAATTAAAACTTTGCAAGATAAATGAATTTTGTGGTATAATATAAATATTAATAATTAAACCTCGCTTTAAAAAGCGAATAAAGGGGGAGTTTATGCCATTTTATAGAATTATTTTAAAACAAGCTTGGGATTTAACTTGGCGCAATAAATATCTTTGGTGGTTTGGTATTTTCGCCGCTCTTTTAGGTAACGGCGGAGAATTGGAGATTTTATTTAATAATACCGGAGGTGATCCTAGCCAAGCTTTATTTCCCGCCTGGCAAAAAATTGTTTCTACCGGTTTATTCAGCGGCCATACTTTAGCTAATATAGAAATTTTATTTAAACAAGACACTTTGAATATGTTTCTTGTTTTAATTACTTTATTAATAGTTTTGCTTGTTGGTATATTTTTTATTTGGCTGGTTATAGTTTCGCAAGCCTCTATAGTTAATAATTCGGCTGCAATTATTAAGCAAAAAAAACATAATATTAGAGATGGTCTAGACGCCGGTATTTTAAATTTTTGGCCAGTTCTAGGTTTAAATGTTATTATCAAAGCGATTATTTATATATTATTAGTAGCTATAAGTTTACCGGTTATTTTCTGGCAGGGAAATTTTTCCGTTAAAATATTTTATATTTTTGCTTTAATAATTATCTTGCCAGTTGCTATTATTTTATCCTTTATCATGAAGTATGCGATTGCTTATGTAGTTATTTATAAAAAAAGAATCTTGTCAGCGATTAGACACAGCTTCCGTTTATTCAAAAAAAATTGGCTTATTAGTTTTGAAATGGCGGTTATTTTATTTTTTATAAATTTACTAATTGGTTTAAGTATAGTTTTGGCAATTTTAATTTTAGCCGTACCATTTTTATTTTTGGGTTTAATATTTTTCTATGCTTTTTCTGCGGTTGGCTCTTGGTTGATTGCTGTTTTAGCTTTTGCCACCTTTTTGTTTATTATTGTTTCGGCCGGAGCGGCTTTATCAGTTTTTCAAATTTCTTCTTGGACAGGATTATTTTTGGAGCTTGATAAAAAAGGCGGTACTAGCAAGATAGTTAGAATGGTCGGCAACATGATTAAGTCGTAAAAAATTATATTTTTAAATAAAAGAGCATAATGCATGTTATGCTCTTTTTGTTTTTTTATCGATTGCACATTTATGTAATTTATGTAAAAATAAAAGTGTTATGATTTCATATTTAAAAGGAAAAATTATCAATAAAGGCAATGGTTTTGTAATATTAGAGGTAAATAATATTGGCTATCAGGTTTTTGTCGCGCCCTTGCTTTTTGCTGATTTAAATATTAATCAAGAAAATGAACTATATATTTATCAGCAAGTTCGTGAAGACGCTTTAAATTTATATGGTTTTAGAAATATGGAAGAGCTAGAAATGTTTGAACTATTATTATCTATTTCTGGCATCGGTCCTAAGTCGGCTTTAGGCGTTATGTCGATCGCTAGTGTCGCTGATATAAAAGAATCAATTTTTCGTGGTGATCCAGGGCTTTTAACAAAAGTTTCCGGCATAGGTAGAAAAACAGCCGAAAGAGTAGTTTTAGAATTAAAAGAAAAAATCGGTAAACTAGTTGTTGACGATGGCGGAATAAGTAAAAGCAGTCTTGGTTCAAGCGACGAGATTGATGCGCTAATGGCACTTGGCTATTCGCTTTCGCAAGCGCGAGATGCATTAAATGGTATTGACGCGAAAATAAAAGATAGTGGTGAAAGAATTAGACAAGCTTTAAAAATATTGGGGAAATAAAAAATAAAACAGGATTAAGTGGTCATTCGGCATACTCTTGGCAAGACATACCCATTTAATAACAATGGGTTTGAGTCTGTCAGTTTCTTTAATGCCTTATTGCACCTAATCCTGTTAGTGGTAATTTAAGTGGTTTTATTTATTTTGTCAATAATTATATATGCAGATAATTACTATAGCAGATAAAGAACAATTAAATAATTTCGTTGGCTCTCAGGTTCAGAGCCAATTTTTGCAATCATGGCAATGGGGAGAATTTCAGAAAGAAGTTAGCGGAAAAATTTGGCGCATTGGCGTCATAGAAGACGATGGTCGTCTATTGGCTTCAGCCAAATTAGTTAAAAAGCAATTACCTATGGGGCGAAGTTATTTTTATTGCGGACGCGGTCCGGTTATAGGAGATATAAAAAGAAGCGCGGTGATTATGAATGAATTATTTAAGACTATAAAAGATTTAGCCACGGATGAAGGCGCTATGTTTTTAAGGTTTGAACCGGTTAATGAATTTAAAATTTCTGATTTTAATTTTTCAATTTCTAAAACCATTGATGTTCAACCAAGCCAAACGATAGTTTTAGACTTAACAAAATCCGAAGACGAAATTTTAAAAAGCATGCATCAAAAAACCCGTTATAATATTCGTTTGGCTGAAAAAAAAGGAGTAAAAATTGTCGAAGCTGGCGCTGATCGTTTTGAAGAATTTTGGCAACTTTTAGTTTCTACCGGCGATCGAGATGATTTTAATTTACACGGCCGCAGTTATTATCAGGCCATGTTAAAAATGGAAAATAGTTTTGTAAAATTATTATTTGCTGAGTATAAAGGGAAGTTGTTGGCTGGAAATTTAGTAGTTTTTTTTGGCGACACAGTTACTTATATTCATGGCGGTTCTTCTAATAAAAATCGGGAAGTTATGGCGCCGTACGCTTTACAGTGGCAGACTATTAAATTAGCAAAAAAAGCCGGATTTAAATATTATGATTTTCATGGCATTGATGAAAATAAATGGCCAGGAGTGACTCGTTTTAAAATCGGCTTCGGCGGTCAAATTATAAAATATCCGGGAACTTTTGATTTAGTTTATGATGATGCTTGGTATAATATTTATAAAATGGTTAGGCAAATCAGAAGAACGTTTTAAAAAATTTTGGTAAATAATTTATGGAAAAATTTTTACATATTATTAAAGGTTTTATTCCCGTTAAATTATTCAACGCTTTGCAGCCAATTTATCATTGGTTACTTGCTTTGGTAGCGGCTGTTAGATACGGTTGCCCGTCAAATAAGCTTATTGTCATCGGCGTAACCGGCACCACAGGCAAAACTACTAGCGTTTATTTAATCGCTAAAATGTTAAATTCGGCAGGTTATAAAACCGGTTTTACTTCCACGGCTATTTTTAACGATGGGGAAAAGGAATGGCTTAATGATAAAAAAATGACCATGGCCGGCAGATTTTTTACTCAGAAAATGTTAAAAAAAATGGTAAAAAATAAATGCCAATACGCTATAGTTGAAACGACTTCACAAGGCATAGAGCAGTATCGCCATAGATTTATAAATTATGACATTTTAATTTTTACCGGTCTTTATCCGGAACATATTGAAGCGCATGGCAGTTTTGAAAAATATAAAGAATCTAAAAGCAAATTGTTTGTTCATTTAAAGAAATGTAAAACCAAATACGCGAATGATAAAAAGCAGGTGATTAAAGCCGAAAGCGGTTTGAAAAAAATTGAAGCTAATAGGATTAAAAAAGTTATTATCGTTAATGGCGATGATGAACATGCCGATTATTTTATGAATTTTTGGGCTGAAGAAAAAATTAGATATACGAAGAAAAGCGATTATAAATTTAATAATGATAAAGAAAAATTACTGGTTATTAAATTTGGGGATATTAAATCTGATAAAGATGGAGTGGATTTTAGCGTTGATAATAAAACAAAAATTCATTTAAATCAGTTAGGCGAATATAATGCGGTTAATGCTATGAATGCAGTTTGCTTAGGCTTAAGTCAGGAAATTGCTTTAGAAAAAATAAAAATCGGTTTAGAAAAAATAAAAGGCGTGCCTGGTAGAATGGAAATAATAAAAAATGCCAATCCGGCCTTTGCTGCTATAATAGACTACGCTTTTGAACCAGAAGCGTTAAGAAAAATATATAATACTATTTTAAAATTTAAGTATAATAAAATAATACATGTTTTAGGATCGGCTGGCGGCGGCAGAGATATAGCGCGACGACCTAAACTAGGAGCGCTGGCCGGCATGAGTGCTAATATAGTAATTGTTACTAACGAAGATCCCTACGATGATGATCCAGGTTTAATTATTGATCAAGTGGCTATGGGCGCGGAGAATGCCAGTAAAATTTTAGGAAAAGATTTATTTAAAATTGAAGATAGGCGAGAGGCTATAAATAAAGCTTTAAGTTTGGCGGGCGAAGGCGATATTGTTTTGATAACCGGTAAAGGTTGCGAACAGGCGATTTGCATGGCTGGCGGAATAAAAATTCCGTGGGATGATAGAAAAGTGGTTGAGGAAGAATTAAAAAAGATTTAAAAATTAATTGCCCTGTGGATAATTTTTTAGTAAACCATATAAAACTATTATAAAAATAAAGAATTTTGCTAAAATTAGGTAAAATTAATTATACTTGCATATTTTTAAAAAATTTAGGGCGAAAAACCTTGACAATCATAAAGATTGTTGTTAATATTTAAGAAGTTTTCAACAGGTAAAATTTTAATATAAAAATTTAATTCTTTCTGAAACTCCGTTTTAACGGAGAAAACAGAATAAAAACAAACGGCTCCGTAACGAAAGAGATCTAACGGAAATGAAATAATTATAGGCCGTTTTTTTGTTATCTTTGTTATTTATTTTAAAAATCCCCTTGCATATTTTTAAATCTTAAATAAGTGAAGACTTATCTCAATTAATTAAATATTCGCAATAACTCACAACTTAAAATAACTAGTTGGAGTTTTTTGTGTTTTATGACTTTAAAAAATTTCCTGTCTACCGGCAGGCAAGTTTAGAAAAAGGTTTTTAATATTTTCAAAAATTTTAATTAGATAAAATAAATTGAATAATATGACCATGAAAATAAAACAGGGCAGTCGAAAATTTTTTACCGAAACTAAGGCGGCCATCGAATTGCCCGATTTAATTGAAATTCAAAAAGATTCTTATAATTGGTTTTTGCGCGAAGGCCTTAAGGATTTGTTTGAAGAAATTTCTCCGATTACCGATTTTATAGGTCGCAATCTCGAATTGTCTTTAGAGGATTATTATTTAGATGAACCTAAATTTGATGAAAGCGAAAGCAAGGCTAAAAATATTACTTATGAAGCTTCGCTGAGGGTTAAAGCCAAACTATCTAATAAAAAAACCGAGCAAAGCGTTACTCAAGAAGTATTTTTAGGTGATTTTCCTTTAATGACAAAAAATGGAACTTTCATAATTAACGGCATTGAGAGAGTTGTGGTTTCTCAATTGATAAGAAGCGCCGGGGTGATTTTTACTTCAGAGTTTGTTAAAGGTAAAAAATATTATGGCGCCAAGGTCATACCTAACCGAGGTGCTTGGCTTGAAATTGAAACTGATATGAATGATGTAATCTGGGTTAGAATAGATAGAAAAAGAAAAGTAGCTATCACTTCTTTATTTAGAGCTTTTGGCTATTCAACTGATGAGGAAATAAAAAAGTTGTTTGCCGGTGATGAGATGGCCGGGGTTAATGGTGAAAAGAATTTATTAACTTATATTGATGCCACTATAGCAAAAGATGCGGCTAAAAATGAAGCCGAAGGTTTAAAGGAAGTATATAAAAGAATTAGGCCGGGAGATTTAGCTACAACTGATAATGCCAGACAATTAATTCATTCTATGTTTTTCCGTTTTGATCGTTACGACTTTGACCGAGTTGGCCGCTACAAAATGAATAAAAGATTTGGTTTAGATATCCCCAATAATAAAGAAAATAGAGTTTTAAGAAGAGAAGATTTAGTTGCTATTGTTAAAGAAGTGGTTAGATTAAATATTACTCAGGAAAAAGAAGATGATATAGACCATTTGGGTAATCGTCGCGTTAGAGCTATTGGCGAATTAATCCAAAATAAATTTAGAGTAGGGCTCGCTAGAATGGAAAGAATTGTTAGAGATAGAATGAGTATTATGGATATAGATAGTTTAACTCCGAATAAATTAATTAACGCTCGTCCGGTAATTAGTGTGGTTAAAGAATTTTTTATGTCTTCGCAGTTGTCGCAATTTATGGACCAGACTAATCCTTTGGCCGAGCTTGAACATAAACGCAGATTATCAGCCATGGGTCCGGGCGGTTTAACTCGCGAACGCGCCGGCTTTGAAGTCCGCGATGTGCATACAACTCATTATAGCCGTATTTGCCCGATTGCCACTCCAGAAGGTCCAAATATCGGTTTAGTTGGACACTTGGCCAGCTATGCCAGACTTAATAGTTATGGTTTTATTGAAGCGCCTTATCGCGTGGTTTTGCATGATATAGAAAATGATCCAGCCAAAACCGTTAATAAAATTGTTCGCGAAGATATTTATGAAATCAAGGGCGATAAACAGGGAAAATTAATCATAAAAGCCGGGCAGACAATCGATAAAAAAATCGCTTCTGAATTAAAAGAAAAAATGGGGCATGTCACCATACCGATCGTTCCGGTTGTTAGTGATGAAATCATTTATCTTGACGCTTTTGAAGAAGAAAAATATATTTCCACTCCGGCCACAACTCCGGTTGACGCTAATGGAAAATTTTTAGTTGATAAAGCCGAAGCCAGAAGATATGGTCAACCATCTCTTGAACCAGTAGAAAAAATAGATTTAGTCGGCGTAGCGCCAAATCAGATTGTTTCTGTTGCCACTTCGTTAATTCCATTTTTGGAACATAACGATGGTATTAGAGCTTTAATGGGAACAAACATGCAACGTCAGGCCGTACCTTTAATAACTTCCGAAGCACCGGTCGTGGGCACAGGCATGGAAGCCAGGGCGGCTACTGATTGCGGGCATGTTATTTTAGCTCCTGATGACGGCGAGGTTGTTAAAGTTGATGGTGGTGTTATTGAATTTAAAGACAAAAAAGGCAAAGTTATAAAATATGTTTTAAATAAATTTTTGCGTTCTAACGCTTCAACCTGCATTAATCAGCGACCAATTGTTAATCGTGGCGATAAAGTAAAAAAAGGTGATGTTTTAACCAATAGTTCAGCCGTTGATAATGGGGAGCTATCTTTAGGGCGCAATGTTTTCGTCGCTTTTATGAGTTGGGAAGGTTTTAACTATGAAGACGCGGTTATTATTTCCGAACGTTTAATAAAAGAAGATGTTTATTCTTCTATCCATATAGAAAATTATACTATTGATGTGCGCGATACTAAGCTTGGTCCGGAATTAATTACTAATGATATACCTAATATCAGCGAGGAAAAATTAAAAGATTTAGATGAACGTGGCATAGTACGCATCAGCGCTGAAGTTTCTTCCGGCGATATTTTAGTTGGAAAAATTACGCCTAAAGGCGAAACAGAATTATCAGCTGAAGAAAAGTTATTAAGGGCTATTTTCGGTGAGAAAGCTAAAGATGTTAGAGACTCTTCATTATATTTAGAGCATGGCGAACATGGTAAAGTAGTTGATGTAAAAATATTTTCCCGAGAAGAAGGTGATAAGTTAGCCGCTGGCGTAATCCAATCAATTCAAGTAACAGTAGCTAACTTAAGAAAAATTCAGATTGGTGATAAAATGGCCGGCCGCCATGGTAACAAAGGGGTTATTTCTAAAGTTGTGCCGGTTGAAGATATGCCTTATTTAGCTGATGGTACGCCAATTGATATAATTTTATCCCCCTTAGGCGTTGTTTCAAGAATGAACCTCGGCCAATTGTTAGAAACCCATTTAGGTTATGCGGCTAAAAAATTGGGTTATAAAATAGCCGTTCCTCCTTTAAATGGTGTTAGTGAAGAACAAATAAAAGAAGAATTAAAGAAAGCTGATTTACCAACTAACGGCAAAGTGACTCTTTATGATGGTAAAACCGGAGAATCTTATGACAATCAAGTTGTGATTGGTTATAAATACATGTTGAAATTAAACCATATGGTTGAAGATAAAATGCACCAGCGTTCTATCGGCCCATATTCTTTAATTACTCAACAGCCTTTAGGCGGTAAAGCTCAATTCGGCGGACAACGTTTTGGAGAAATGGAAGTCTGGGCGCTTGAAGCTTATGGTGCGGCTCATTGCTTGCAGGAAATATTGACAATTAAATCTGATGATGTGCCAGGCAGAAGTAAAGCCTATGAATCAATTATTAAAGGTGAACCAATTAGAAAATTAAATGTCCCAGAATCTTTTAATGTTTTAGTAAGAGAATTAAAAGGCTTGTGTTTGGATGTTGAACTTATGCAAGATGGTCAGGTTGTAAATTTAGAAAATCGCGCAGAAGAAAAACAGGTTGAAGAAGTTGGCAAGAAAGGCATTATTGAAGAAAAAGCGGAAATTATATAAATTAAATAAAATTTAACATACTATATATGCTTAATCCAATAAAAACGACCGATTTTGACGCTATTAAATTAAAATTGGCTTCACCAGATGAGATTTTAAATTGGTCTCATGGCGAAGTAACCCGACCGGAAACTATTAATTATCGTACGCAAAAGCCGGAGAAAGACGGTTTGTTTTGCGAGCGTATTTTTGGTCCCTCAAAAGATTGGGAATGTTATTGCGGTAAATATAAAAAGATTCGCTATAAAGGGATAATTTGCGACAAATGTGGTGTGGAAGTGACCAGAAGTTTAGTCAGGCGCGAACGCATGGGCCATATAAAACTTGAAGCGCCGGTTTCGCATATTTGGTTTTTGCGCGGCACCTCATCAAAAATTGGTTTGATTTTAGATTTGCCTATGCAAGCTTTGGAAAAAGTTGTTTATTTTGCTAGTTTTATAATCTCAGATGTTAATGAAGAGTTGCATGTTGCTACTATTGAGCAGATTAAGCAAGAATATAAAAATAAAAGAAAATCTATTGAGAATGATTGGCAAAAGCAGGTAAATGAAATAAAAAATAAAAAAGGAAAATTATTAAATCAGGGTAAAAGCGAGTTTGAAATTGAAAGCATGCTTAACGAAGAAATTGAAGCTTTGGAAAAAATTAAAAATGATAAATTAAATAATCTAGAGCAAGCCTTTGATCAGGCGCAAAAAGAATTAAAAGAATTAAAGCCCTTAACTATAATTTCCGAAAATGTTTATCAGAATTTAAGTTTGAAATACGGGCATATTTTTACAGCCGATATTGGAGCTAGCGCGATTAGAAAACTTTTAGAAAGAATTGATTTAGATAAAACCATCGCTGAAATAGAAAAAGATCTTTTAACGGCGATTGATTCCAAAAAAGATAAAATGATTAGACGTTTAAAATTATTAAAAAGTTTAAGAGCTAATAATTTACGTCCCGAATGGATGATTTTAAATGTAGTTCCGGTTATACCGCCAGACTTAAGACCAATGGTTCCGCTCGATGGCGGTCGTTTTGCCACTTCTGATTTAAATGATTTATATCGCCGCATTATTAATCGTAATAACCGTTTAAAACAATTAATTGAACTTAATGCGCCTGAAGTTATTTGTCGTAACGAAAAAAGAATGTTGCAGGAAGCTGTTGACGCTTTAATTGATAATTCAATTAGGCACGGCAAGACCGTTGTCGCTTCTACCGGGCAAAAAAGAATGTTAAAATCTTTAGCCGATTCTTTAAAAGGAAAACAAGGAAGATTCAGGCAAAATTTACTTGGTAAAAGAATTGACTATTCTGGCAGAAGCGTTATTGTGGTTAATCCTAACTTGAATTTGGATCAATGTGGTTTGCCAAAACGCATGGCTTTAGAATTATTTAAACCTTTTATTATCAGCCAATTGATTAATAAAGAAATTGTTCATAATGTTAGAAGCGCTTCTCGTTATATTGAATCAGGCAAAGATGAGGTTTGGGACATTTTGGAAAATATTGTTAATAAATCTTATGTCATGTTAAACCGCGCTCCAACTTTGCACCGCCTTGGTATCCAGGCCTTTAAACCAATCTTAATTGAAGGCTTAGCCATCCAAGTAAATCCTTTAGTTTGTACGGCTTTTAACGCGGATTTCGACGGTGACCAAATGGCAGTACATGTGCCTTTAACCGAGGAAGCGATTGCCGAGGCCAGAGACATTATGCTTTCTAGTCATAATTTATTAAAACCGGCTACCGGCGATCCGGTTGTTGCGCCAAACCAAGATATAGTTTGGGGAGCTTTTTATATTACAAATATTGACCAGGCTTATGCTAATATAGAAGAAAATAAATTAAAAAGTTTTTATTCAACTGAAGATGCAAAATTAGCTTATAGCACAAAAAATATAAAATTGCAGCAAAAAATAAGGGTGATGATAGATGGTAAATTAATTACCACTACCATAGGTAGAATTATTTTTAATGAAGTTTTGCCTCAGAAGTTGCGTTTTGTTAATGAAACAGTGGGTAAGGGTAAACTAAAAAACTTAGTGAAAGAGTGTTTAAGATTTTATGGCGAGCAGCCAACCATAGATTTATTAGATAATTTAAAGAAGAACAGTTTTAAATATATAACAAAGAGCGGTTTGTCTTGGGGCATGGATGATATACCTCATTTATATGAAAAAGATGAATTATTGATTCAGGCTTCGCACCAAGCAGAAGAAATTAGTGAGCAATATCGAGATGGTCTTTTAACTGACAGCGAGAGATATGGTAAAATTATTGAGCTTTGGACAACGGTTAAAGAAAAAGTAACGGAAATTTGTCGTCAGCATTTACCAAAAGAAGGTCCGGTATATTCCATGATTGAATCAGGTGCTCGCGGTTCATGGGCTCAGCTTACTCAAATTTTAGGCATGAAAGGTTTAGTAACTTCTCCTTCGGGTGATATTATCGAATTGCCGGTTAAAGGAAATTTCAAAAAAGGATTTTCGGTTCTCGAATATTTTATCGCTACGCATGGCGTGCGCAAAGGTTTATCCGACACAGCTTTGCGTACTTCTAACGCTGGTTATTTAACCAGACGTTTAGTTGATGTTTCTCAAGATATCGTAGTGGTAGAAGAAGATTGCGGAGATAAAGAAGGTTTATTAATAACTAAAAAGGAAAGCGAAGAAATGGGTGAAAGTTTAATTAAGCGCATAACCGGCAGATTTTTAGCAGATGATTTAAAGAATAAAAATGGAAAAGTTTTAATAAAGAGCGGAGAATTAGTTACTGAAGAATTGGCGGAAAAAATTGTTAAGGAAAATATTGAGGAAGCTAAAATTAGATCGGTTTTAACTTGTAAAATTCATCGCGGGGTTTGCACTAAATGTTATGGTTATGATTTAGCTTATAATAAAACTGTAAAGATGGGTACAGCCGTAGGTATTATTGCTGCTCAGTCAATCGGTGAGCCAGGCACTCAGCTTACTATGAGAACTTTTCATACTGGAGGTGTGGCTGGTCAAGAAGATATTACCCAAGGTTTGCCTAGGGTTGAAGAAATTTTTGAATCCCGTCCGCCCAAAAAGAAAGCTTTTATCGCTGATGTAGCCGGGAAAGTTAAAATTGAAACAGCTCAAAGAACAATTTCTAACGAAGAAGGAGAAATGATTATTTCTAACCCGCAGTCTAAAATTTTAAAAATATATTATCAGGGCTCGGAAACTGAAAAATATTACTTCGCCGAAGCGATCAAAGAAGCTAAAGCCGAAGATAAAGATAATAAAGTTAAAGAAGTAAAATTGTTAGTTAAAGATGGAGTCGAAGTTGTTAAAAATAGCGAATTATTTGCTGTAGGCAAAAAAGTTTTTAAAGCCAGAAAAGGCGGTATAATTAAGGTTGAGGAAAAATTAGTTAAAATTATAAGTGAAGTAGAAAAAGTAAAAGAATATATTGTGCCTAAAGGCTTTAGTATTTGGGTTAAAGACGGGGACGAAATAAAAATCGGTGATCAATTAACAGAAGGTTCATTTGATTTGCACCAGTTATATCAATTGCGTGGAAAATTAGAAGCGCAAAAATATATTATTAAAGAAATTCAATACGTTTATTCATCCCAGGGTCAGCCTTTAAATGATAAACATATAGAAATAATTGCTCGCCAGATGTTTGCGCGCGTTTATGTTAATGATGCCGGCGATACTGATTTATTGCCTGGTGAAATAGTAGAGAAGGCAATTTTTGATAAGACTAATGAGCAGGTTAAAGCGCAAGATAAAAAACCAGCCAAAGGTGAGCAGCTATTATTAGGTATAACTAAATCATCTTTGACTACCGATAGTTTCTTATCAGCGGCTTCATTTCAAGAAACCGCCAGAGTTTTAATTGATGCGGCTGTCACTGGAAAAATTGATAATCTTGAAGGTTTAAAAGAGAATGTTATTATTGGCCGTCCGATTCCGGCAGGTACAGGCTATCGAGCGAAAGCAGATTAAATTGTTTACCCGCACACAAATATAAAAAAGTGTGGGCAAACTAATTTTATTAGGTAGAAATTAATATAGTTAAATAAGTAAGATAAGAAAGATTTTGTGTTTGGGTTTATTTGTTCTTTTAGATATAAAAAATAAAAAAGCATTATAGCGTAAGTTATAATGCTTTTTTATTTGAATAATTATTGTAAATTATATTTTTTTACATTTTCATCCGCCAGTTTTTGGATATAAGCGATTTGTTTTTTACCGAGTTCGTTTTTAAATAGATGTTTAAATCTGCCTTGAGGTTTTAAATATTCTTCAACATCCGGACGATTAGTCGGTGCTTTTATAACTTCGTTAAGTTGACCGTTTATATATTCCACTACCGGGTATATTCCGGTTGAAGCCGCTAATTTAGCTAAATTTATTGTTTGGTTAGGTTCAATTTTCCAACCTGGTATGCAAGGAACTAAAATTTGCAAATAAGAAGGCCCAGGAGTGGCCACGGCTTTTTTAACTTTTTTTACTATATCTAAAGGATAAGCGACCGTAGTTTGCGCTACATATTTTAAACCGTGCGCCAAAGCGATGGCCAACATATCTTTTTTTATAAAATGAGAGCCTATGCCGTCAATATCAGACGAAGTTCCCGCCGGCGTGGTTGTAGTGTTAGCGGCCCAAGGAGTAGAAGCGCTGGCTTGAGCTCCTGTATTCATATAGCCTTCGTTGTCATAGCAGACATATAAAATATTTTCTCCTCTTTCCCACATACCGCTTATTAATCCAAAGCCAATATCAAAAGTTCCGCCGTCGCCACCTTGGGCAACGACTTTCACCCCGTCAAATTGCTTCGCACCGGCTTCGCCGGATTTGACAGGGTAAATTTTTTTATCTTTACCTTGAGTTTTTAGGGCAGCTTGAATGCCCGAAGCAACGGCGGCAGCATTTTCAAATAAAGAATGAATCCAGGGCATACCCCAGCTTGATTCCGGGTAGGGAGTTGTTACTACTTCTAAACAACCAGTAGCGTTAGCGATAATAGTGTCTGGGCCCAAGGCATCAGATACTAATCTAGCGGAGATCATTTGTCCGCAACCAGCACAACCTCGATGGCCGGGAGAAAATAAAGTTTTTTTTGCGTTATTTTTCATGTTTTTAAATTAATTGGCTTCAGCAATTTGTTTTTTTAAATTTTTAATTTCTTTAGCTTTATCCATCTGCCCGATAAATTTAGACGCATTAAGTATTTCAATTAAGATCGGTTTTTTTGCTTTTGATAGATGGACAATGAAATTACCAATTTCAATAGTATTATTAATAGGACCCTTAGTTAATTCCCAACTTATTATATTAGCTTCAATATCGTATTGCATATTATTTAACGGGGAAAAAAGTTATTATTTTTATTGTTCCAGCTTCTTTTTTGTAAATTACTTTTATATTTTCTTTTTTTGCGCTTAAATATCCTTTTTTTTTGCTAATTTTATCGGGCATACTAACCGTATCTTCAATCTGCTCGCGGGTAAAAAAAACTTTATGCTTATTTAAAATATCAAATTTAGATTCGGCGTATTTAGTAAAATAAAGCATAAATTAGTTGCTTGTTATGGAATATGTTTTAGTTATTGTTTGAGCTTGGCTACAATCATTAACCCATACATCAAATCTTCTACCTTTTATAGCCGAGCCTTTGTCTGTTACAGTAAATAATCCTAAACCTTTTATATTAACAGTCGAGCCTTTAGCAAAACATGACCAGTCAGCGGCAACTTGACCAACTTCTGGCGTACCACCAGAGGCAGTGGCATCGCAGTATTGAGCATTGTTAGGGTCAAAATCATTACAAGGTTTCCAACAATAGTTTTGACTATTACAACACGAAGCTTCTGTCGATCTTCCTGTTGAAGAAGGGCAGCTACAATTTAAACCTACAGAACATAAAAAATTTGTTTTATTACTATTATAAGTTTCTAAACTTGGTTTGCAATAGCCAGTAACTAAAGCTTCGAAGCCGCTACTTTTTTCATCACTATTAGGGCAACTAGCGCTTGCGTATTTATTTGTTAAGTCTTCTAATGGTTTAACTATACCAAGCTTGAGACTTTTAAAGTTTACTAATTCTGGATTAACTTGATAAAGTATGACATAAGAACATAAAGCAATAATTAATCCAGTTAAAGAGGCACCAATCCATAATTTGGCTTCGCCGATCATAGTTGCATTCCCACCAGCCACAATCCACATCACTCCACCAATCATCAAAACTACGGCAGCTAAAATTCCTACTATGCCAATAGCGTATTTGTAAATACTGGAGATATATTGACCGATCCAGTTAAATTCACAGATTTTTTGGTCACCTTCGCCAGTACAAAGAGGGCCGGTAAAAGGAGTTATGTTTGGTATTGGTATTTGCAGTTTAGGCATGGTATCGTTCACGGCTTGAGCTGGCGAAACCATAAAAGGCAAAATAAAAAGATTAGCTATAAATAATAGCGCTAATGGTAAATATAATATAATTTTTATTTTTTTTAAGTTCATACATTATTTACATTTATATTCTAGATAATAAAAACAATAAAGTAATTAATTTGAACAGCAAAATACATTTGTCGGCGTGCAATCTCTTCCTCCAGTAATTTGTAATTTACCTTGTGCAATGCAAACACCTTGCATACATGTTCCTTCGGTTGTGCCACACCATTGACCTACAGTGCCTGCGCCAACACAATTGTTTGAACCGTCACACCATTTTGATTCATAAGTTCCTCCGCATTTTGTACCTCTAGCAGCATTTTTACAATTATTCTGATCTAGTTTTGTTTGGCTACTGCAAGACCAAAGAGAGGTGTTCTCATCTTTTTTACATGTTTCATTGGGACAAAAATACATAAAATTAGGATTCACCCCAGCACCTCTTTTTACAAGACTTTGTTGGTCGCAATCACTTTTTTTAGTATTACTAGAATGGATACTTGTATCTTCCACACCTATAATACAACATCCCGTGGTATCATCGGTTATTTCTTTTTTAGCATCCTCAACTTTTGTTATCGCTGTAGTTTTAAAATTCACCAACGCTGGGTTAACTGTAGCTAAAATAAAGTAAGAACATAAAGCTAAAAGTAAACCGGTTAAAGAAGCGCCAATCCATGACTTGGCTTCGCCGATAGCTGTAGCATTACCGCCAGCCACAATCCACATTACGCCACCAATCATTAAAACTACGGCCGCTAAAATGCCGACAATGCCGATAGCGTATTTATAAATTGCTCTAACATATTCTCCTATCATCTTAGTTGAGTTGTCGGAAAAAGTTTTAGGTGTTCCGACTTGAAAATCCGTGCCTATGCCGACTTGCGGAGTAAATTTTACATCTGCCGCTTGTCCGGTCTGCGGTAAAGCAAATAAAAAAATTAAACAAACCATTTGTAAAATAAAAATTGTCAGAAAAAATGTTGTTATAATTTTAGGTAAAGATTTTAGCATATTATTATTTTCCAATAAATTGCGCTTTGTCGGATTTTTTATTGGCTTGTTTAATTATTTTTTTAATAATTTCTTTAGTAATATCGCGTCCGCCTAAACCAACAACAAAACTAGAAATGTTGGCGTTAGTTTTTTCCTGGGCGATAGCTTTAATTTCCGAAGCTAATATGCCCGCAGCTCCGAGCGAAATAGATTTATCTATAATCGCGATATTTTTAGCCGGTTTAATGATTTTTAAAATTTCATCAGTTGGAAATGGCCTAAAACATTTAATTTTTAAAATACCAATTTTATTTGATTTACCAATGGTTTCTTTAATAGTGCCGATAACCGAACCCATAGCTACAACTATGGTATTAGGCTTTTTCGGGCCAGAATATTCTATTAAGCCATTATTTATAGATTTTTGATTTTTTAAATTAGAAAAAGCTTTGTTAAATTTTTTATATTCTTGGTCTATAGTTTTTAAACTGGCGGTTAAATCTTCGTGCAATTCCTGTCTGATTTCCATGTAATAGGCTGGCGTGGCTAAAGCGCCTAAAGTCGCCGGATTAGCTGGATCTAGAAATTGCCCTGATGCAGGTTTATAATCAGGTAAATATTTTTTTATTTGTTGCTCGGTTGGGATAATGACTGGTTCATAAGTATGGGTCATAACAAAGCCGTCAACATTTATCATAACAGGCAATTTTAACTGCTCGGCGATTTTAAAAGCCATAATATGCTGATTAACCGCTTCTTGATGATTTTCTGCGAACAGTAAAATCCAGCCGGCATCTCTAACCGCCATTACATCTTGCTGATCGTTCCAAATATTAATCGGCGCGCTTACCGCTCGATTAGCGCAGGTCATAACTATTGGCAATCTCATGCCAGCAATATTATAAATTACTTCAGCCATTAAAAGTAAACCTTGCGAACTAGTAGCGCTATAAGCCCGCACGCCGGTAGCGCTAGCTCCTAAAACGATAGAAGCGGCTGCGAATTCTGATTCAGCGCGCACGTATTCATAATCGGCTTGACCGTCGGCTTTAAATTTAGCCAAATCTTCCACGATATGAGTCTGGGGAGTAATCGGGTAAGCGGAAATTACGGCTGGGCGTATGTTTTTAATAGTTAATGCGATAGCGCGAGAACCTTCTAAAATTTGTTGTTTATTATTTTTATTCATAATACTTTATACTTTTAAAAAAGTTTTCAAAGATTTTTATTTTTGATCTCTTTCCATTTCTATGGCTTTAAACGGGCATTCTTTAGCGCATAGGCCGCAACCTTTGCAATATAATAAATCACATTCAAAATATTTTTTACCGCTAGCGTTAGTTTTTTCAGTTTGGTTAATTATGCCTTCAGGGCAGATTCGTTGGCAGATACCGCAAGCTGTACATTTATCATGTAAAAATTTTGGCCGGTTAGTGCGCCAGGAACCAGTTTTATTTATTAATGTTGTGTTTGGTAAAACTGAGATATTATTTTTCATATTTGTATGCCTGTTCAATTGCTTTTATATTTTTTTCTATTAAATCATTATGTCCGGCGAATTTTTCTTCAATGGCTTGTTTTAAAGCATCTAAACTTATTAAGCCGGTTGCTTTAGCGAAGGCGCCTAAAATAACTGTGTTAACGATATTTTTGCCGATTATTTCTAAGGCGATTTTAGTAGCATCAATAGTATAAATATTGGCTGGGGGCAGATTAATTTTTAAGTCATTTTTATTTTTACCGGTATTAATAATGGCAACAGTTTTTTTATCCGCGCCTTTAGACATATCAATATTATCAAGCAAGCTGGCATCTTGAATGATTAAAATATTTGGCCGATAAATTTGTTCTCTAATTATAATCGGCTTATTATCTATTCTGACATAAGCTTCTACCGGCGCTCCGGTTCTTTCTACGCCGAAAGAAGGAAAGGCTTGAGCTTGTTTTCCACTTTTAAAAGCCGCAATAGCAATTATTTCAGCGGCTGTAACTACGCCTTGACCGCCGCGTCCATGAATTCTGATTTGTATCATATTATTTTTTTAACTCCTCGATTATTTTAATAAAAGTGCCGAGAGGTATATTACCCTCAACTTTATAACCATTAATAAAATAAGTTGGCGTGCCGGAAATGCCAAATTCTTGTCCGTCAGTTAAATCTTTTTGAATTTTAGATAAATATTTTTGTTGATTTATGCAACCATTAAATCTAACTATATCTACTCCAATTTGATTAGCTAAAGCTGAAAGTTGATCAACTGAGCTTATGCCCTGATTTTGAAATAATTTGTCGTACATGGGCCAAAATAATCCTTGTTCGCCGGCGCAACGGGCGCCTAGAGCCAGTAAAGCCGAATATTCAGTAGTTAAAGGGTAATCACGCCAAATATATTTTATATCATTTTTGTATTTTAAACTTAATTCCCGAATTGTAGGAAAGGCTTGCTGACAATTAGGGCAAGCAAAATCGCCAAATTCAACGATAGTTATGTTAGCTTTGGCTGAACCTAACCAATAATGGTCATCATCAGCCGCATTATATTGCTGGCCGCTTAATTTTATGCCAGAACTTTTTTTAGCATTTTGTACACTGTTGTAAACATAAAAACCAATAGCCACTATAAAAATTAAGGTTATAGTTAAAAGTATTATAATTAGTATGCCCCACCAAGTTTTAAACCAAGGTTTATGAGTATATTCCATTGATATTTTTACTTAGCTGTTTTATTATAAAGTTATAAATATTATAACATTTATTTATGAATAAACAAAATTTTGACAGATTAGAGAGCGAACTGGAAAGACGGCAGAAAATAAAGGAAAAAAGAAAAAGAAAGCCTATGCGAGTAAGCGGATCCTCGGTTAAAAAATTAGCCAGATTAATTATTGCAAAATAATTTGGCTGATGTATAATTAAATCACGCCGCTTTGGCGGCTCTTAATTTTTAATAATAAAGAAATTTCAAGGACTTAAAACCAGCAAAATTTTAAGAAGCCATATGACAAAACATAAGAAGTTTGCCAATTTTTGGAAATTAGGCGAAGAAGACTTTAACACAGAATTTTTCGGCATTTCCAATGACGGCGAATTAGTGGTGCGCGAAGGTAATTACCAATATAATATTTTTGATTTGGTAAAAAAATTTGGCGCGCCCTTAGAAATCGCTTTTCCTTTCATAGTTGAAAAGCGTTATTTAGATTTAGTGCAGACTTTTAATTTTTACATTAAAAAAAATAATTATAAAGGAAGATTTTTTTATCATTATCCGATGAAGGTTAACCAGAATAAAGAATTTATTTTGCCATTGATTTCCGAAGGCGCTAATCTAGAGACTGCTTCTTATAATGAATTATGGCTAATTAGAAAACTCTGGGAACAAGATCAGTTTAATTCGCGCATCAGAGTTATTTGCAACGGCCCTAAAACTGAAAAATATTTATCATTGATTCAGGAAATGAAGGAAAAAGGTTTAATGATTATTCCGATTATAGAAGATATTAGTGAATATGAAGCTTTAAAAAAGTATAAAGGCGATGTAGGCATCAGAATGAAAATGGAAATAAAAACTAAATCCCATTGGAATAAGAAAAATGACCGCTATGGTTTAGCGCCGGAAGAAATTTATGAATTAGGTCGAGTGCGCAATTTGAAAATTTTACATTATCATATGGGTTCGCAAAGTATGAGCCAGGACGGCATTATTGAAGCCGTTAAAACGGCAGCAAAAGTTTATGCTAAAGTGAAAAAAGTTAATCCTTCGCTGGATACGTTAAATATTGGCGGCGGTATGGCCATCCCTTATGAAAAAAGAAAACATTACAGCACAGGCAGCGTAGTCAACAGAATAATTACTACCATTAAAAAAGTTTGTTCTGATAATGAAATTCCACACCCAAACATTATTGCTGAATGGGGCAGATATATTATGGCTCCAGCTCAGATAACAATTTTTAAAGTTTTATGCCAAAAACCAATTTCTCAGGCTACGGCTAAAAAATGGTATGTTATTGATGGCAGTTTTATGAATGATTTAATTGATACCTGGGCGATTAACCAAAAGTGGCATATTGTTCCGGTTAATAATATGACGGCGGAAAAATTAGCTAGAGTTTGGCTGGCGGGCGCTTCCTGCGATTCGGATGATTGTTATACTGCAGGCGGCGGACAAATACTTTTACCGCGTTTAGAAGATACTAATGGAGATTATCAATATATAGCTTTATTTGATTCCGGGGCTTACCAGGATGCTTTAGCTTCGCATCATTGTCTTTTATCTTCACCGGCTAAAGTAATCGCTCAAAACGGCATTTTAACATTAGCTAGGCGCCGTGAATCGGCGGATGAAGTAGGAAAGTTGTTTGGGTGGTAAATGGTTGTTCTGTCATTCCGGCCTATGAGCCGGAATCCAGGATTCGGTGGAATGAACTTGGTATTATCTATTTCCTAAGTAGACAGTTTAATGATTTTATTATACCTTTTATTAATATAATTATTCGTGTCGCTCCGCTAGGGGTTACTTTCTTATAATTAAGAAAGTAACCAAAGAACTTTTGGGGTGCCTCAATGCGCTATCACTTTGATTTATATAATTGCTGTAAGCATTGGCGCTTATTCGTCACCCCAAACCCCGGGGTGATTTTAAATATATAGTTTTAATTTTTTATATATGAAAATAATATCTTGGAATGTAAATGGTATACGAGCTGTAATCAAAAAGGGCTTTATTAATTTTCTAAAAAAACAAAAGCCGGATATTTTATGTTTGCAAGAGATTAAAATTGATGAAGTATCCAGAGCTAAGGAGCAGTTTAATTTTAAAGACTATCAAGAATATTGGCATCCGGCCGAGAGGCCTGGTTATAGCGGTACAGCGGTGCTTGTTAAAAATAGTTTAACTGTTATTAGTGTAAAAAACGGCATTGGCAAAAAAGAATTTGACCGCGAAGGCAGGGTGCAAACTTTGGAGTTTAAAAATTTTTATTTAATTAATGCCTATTTTCCTCATAGTAATCATGAATTAACTCGGCTTGATTTTAAATTACAGTTTAATCAGGCATTTTATAAATACGTGGATAAGTTGGCTAAGAAAAAACCACTGGTTATGGGCGGTGATTTTAATGTGGCACACGAAGAAATTGATTTGGCGCGGCCGAAGGACAATGTTGGCAATCCTGGATTTACTAATCAAGAACGCGCTTGGATGACAAAATTTTTAAACTCAGGTTATATTGATAGTTATAGATATTTAAATAAAAATAAAGTTCAATATTCCTGGTGGGGCTATCGGTTTAATCTACGGGCTAGAAACATCGGTTGGCGGATTGATTATTTTTGTGTTCCTGAAAAAATAAAAAAGCAGGTTAAAAGTGCTTTTATTTTGGATGAAATAATCGGGTCAGACCATTGTCCGGTTGGTATTGAAATAAAATTTTAATTTAGCTTGCCTTTTGGCCAATTTTAGGGTAAAATAGGTTTATGAAAGAAATGTTAAACAAAAAAGAAATTGAGGAAAAACATTTGGAAGTTAATTTTACCAAATGCCAAATGGACAAAATTATTGAAGCTTATAACAACGGCAAAGAAGTTGAATTTGAAGCGTTTAGTCCCTATCTAGCTGATTATAATACAGCTACTGGTGAAATTTGGCCTGATAAATTAATGAATGAGGATGCAATTGGTTTAGCGATATCCAAAATGTTAAGAGAAAAATTTTCTAAAGCTAGATTAATTTCTCTTTATGACGAATATAATAGTGGAATGCCAGATTCTTCCGATTACTATGGCGCTCCCACGGCAAATGCGTCACAATTATCTTTCTCAGATAAAATAAAAGAAAAATTTAAACAAAGTTTAGAAAAATTTTTAAAACAAAAAGGTGTTATTAGAGAAAACGATAAAGAAAAAGAAAATTATCTTTTTGTTTCAGAAAGTTCTAAGATAACAGCGGCGGAAAGATTAGTAGGAGAACTTGAAGCTAAAGGAAAAATAAAAAAAGATGGTCAGGCAATTTATTTTTTGAATGATGAATCAGAAAATCCAGATTATAAAGAAATAATTTTAAGAGCAAAAAATGGTCGTTGGCTTTGCGAAGCGCTGGATGCTTCTTCGTATTTAGACAAAGCAAATTTAAAAATAACTCATTTAGTAGTGCTGTCAAATGATTTTAAAGAGCAACAAGATAAAGTTTGGGAAATTTTAAAAACATTAGGTATTAGGCCGACTAACTATCATAATATTTTCTACGATAAAAATGCCTCGCCCGAAGAAGTGACCAGGATAATAAAAGAGGAGATAGAAAAATATTCACCAACACAGTAATTAATTTATTGCGGGTAATTAATAATTAATTATGGAAAAATACGATCACAAAAAAATAGAAGATAAATGGCGGGAAAAATGGGAAAAAGAAAAATTATATACGACCGGCGAGGATAAAGCGAAGCCGAAATTTTATATTTTAGACATGTTTCCCTATCCTTCGGGAGCCGGGCTGCATGTTGGGCATCCTAAAGGTTATATCGCTACGGATATTTTTGCTCGCGCTAAAATGATGCAAGGTTATAATGTTTTACATCCTATGGGTTGGGATGCTTTTGGTTTACCAGCGGAAAATTATGCTATTCAAAATAAAATTCATCCCCGGGAGGCTACGGAAAAAAATGTCGCTACTTTTAAAAGTCAGCTAGAAAAATTAGGCTTTACTTATGACTGGGATCGGGAAATAAATACGACTGATCCAGAATTTTATAAATGGACGCAATGGACATTTATAAAAATGTTTGAGTGCGGGTTAGCTTATGAATCAAACGAGCCGGTTAATTGGTGCCCTTCATGTAAAACCGTTTTATCTAATGAAGATTTAGAAAATGGCAAGTGCGAACGCTGTGGCTCAGAGATTGAAAGAAAGCCGATGCGACAATGGGTTTTAAAAATTACCGATTACACTGAAAGAATGCTAAATGATTTAGAAAAATTACCGCATTGGGAAGAATCAATTAAAGAGATGCAGAAAAATTGGATCGGCCGATCGGAAGGCGCGGAAGTTGATTTTGAAATTAACGGCGAAAAAGTAACGGTATTTACTACTAGGCCTGATACTTTATTCGGAGCAACTTTTTTTGTTATGGCGCCGGAGCATTCGCTGGTTAAAAAAATAACTACCGAAGAACAAAAAAAAGAAGTTGAAAAATATATTAAACAAGCGGCCAGTAAATCAGATATGGAGAGAACGGAATTAGCCAAAGAAAAAACCGGCGTATTTACCGGAGCTTATGCGATTAATCCAGTTAATCAAGAGAAGATACCGGTTTATATTGCTGATTACGTTATGATGGGATATGGCACAGGTGCGATTATGGCAGTGCCGGCTCACGACGAACGGGATTGGGAATTTGCAAAGAAGTATAAAATTAAAATTATTGAAGTAGTAAAAAGTGAAATTGATGTTCAAAAAGAAGCTTTTATCGGAGATGGGGTTGCCGTTAATTCAGAATTTTTAAACGGGTTAAAAGTAGTTGACGCTAAAGAAAAAATGATTAAATGGTTAGAAGAAAAAAATTTAGGTAAGCGAGCAATAAATTATAAAATTAAAGATTGGGTATTTTCGCGCCAAAGATATTGGGGCGAACCAATTCCAATTGTGCATTGCGAAAAATGCGGTAACGTCGCCGTGCCAGAAAATGAATTACCTTTAAAACTTCCGGAGGTAAAAAATTATGAGCCGACCGGGACGGGCGAGTCGCCACTAGCTAATATAAAAGAGTGGGTAAATACAAAATGTCCGAAGTGCGGCGGGCCGGCTAAACGCGAAACTAATACTATGCCGCAATGGGCCGGTTCAAGTTGGTATTATTTAAGGTATATTGATCCGAAAAATGATAAGGCTTTAATTGATAAAAATAAAGATAAATATTGGTCGCCGGTAGATTTTTATGTTGGTGGCGCTGAGCATGCCACGCGTCATTTAATTTATGCTCGTTTTTGGCATAAATTTTTATTTGATATCGGCGTAGTAAATTACGATGAACCGTTTACTCGTTTGCAGCATGTTGGTTTGATTTTGGCTGAAGACGGCAGAAAGATGAGTAAGCGCTGGCATAATGTAATTAATCCGGATGAAATTGTAGAAAAATATGGGGCTGATGCGATGCGCGTTTATGAAATGTTTATGGGACCATTTTCCCAGCCTTGCGCTTGGAGCACTAACGGACTAATTGGCGCTAGGAGATTTTTAGAAAAAGTTTGGAAAATACAGTATAAAGTATCAAGTATTAAGTATCAAGGAGATGATAATAAGTTAGAATCAATTGTTCATAAAACTATCAAGAAAGTAACTGAAGATGTTGAAAATTTTAGGTATAATACGGCTATCAGCACGTTAATGATATTGGCTAATGCCTTAGAAAAAGAAGAAAAAATATACTTAATACATTATACATTATACTTAATACTACTTGCTCCATTCGCGCCGCACTTAGCCGAAGAATTGTGGGCCGAGATTGGCAATGAAGAATCTATTTTTAAAGAAAAATGGCCAAAATATAATCCAGCCTTAGTAAAAGATGAAACTATAAATTTAGTTATTCAAATAAATGGTAAGATTCGTGATACAATTGAAGTTTCCTCTGATATTAGCGAAGAAGAAGCTAAAAAAATCTCTTTAGAAAGCGAAAAAATTAAGAAATGGTTAGAAGGCAAAGAAACAAAAAAAGTTATATTTGTTAAGGGTAAATTAATTAATATTGTAATATAAAATTATGCTTTGGGTATTATTTTTGGGGTTAGCGACTTTAGTCTGGGCGGCTAATGATATTTTCTTTAAACTTATAGGCAACCAAATTAATTATTTTTTAGCGTTGTTCGTCGCGGCCGTAAGCCAAATTATTATAGTTATTCCATTTGTGGTTTATGCTATGTCTACCGGCAGCTTAAATCATTCAGCTAGAGGTTATGGAATTTCTGCGTTGATTGGTATCTTATTGGGTTCGGGGACAATTTTTTTCTTTTATGCTTTTAAATATGGCGCGCCATTGTCTGTGGCCATGCCCGTTGAGGGTATCGGTTTGATTTTAGCAGGCGCGTTAGCCGGAGTTTTTTTGTTTAATGAGACTTTAAGCCCCATGGTTTTAGCCGGCATGATTTTAGGAGCGATTAGTATAATTTTATTGACAGTAAAATTATAAAATATTAAAAAACACGCTTTAATTTTAGGCGTGTTTTTTATTTATAATATTATAAATTAGTCATTAGCCAGGTTCCGTCGGATTGTTTTTCTACATAGAATTTTACTGGCACGTTATAACCACCTAAGGAAAAATAAATTTCATTAGAATAAACCTTTTCATTATCTGTTGAGCTGGTTAATTTTGATCCAGACAATATGTTTCCTAGAGTTAAACGTTGATCATCATCAAAAGTACTCATTATATATTCAATTAATATTTTATTATTTTCAGTAAAATATGATTTAAGTTTTTCAGTATTGTTTGATCTGATAGCATCAGCAGCAGCATAAATAACATTTTTATTTTCTATTTGTATTGGAGGTTGAGTCGGCGGAGTTTCTACGAAGATTCCGGCTTCTATTTTATTTAAATTTTCATTCGTTATTCCTAAGCCCATTTTTTTCATGAAGTTAAAAAAATCTATCGGCCTACCTAAAAAATATCTTTTGTTATTTTGAGGGTTTATATACCAAGCCTCACCGTTTAATTGCGTTTGCAGGAAAATTTTTCCCGCACATTGTTTAGCAAAATTTATATCAAAATTAATTTTATCTTTACCGTTGGGATTGTATCCATTTAATATTTCCGTATAATCATTAAAACCATCGTCGTCACTATCGGCTTTATTTGGATTTGTGCCAATAGCTATCTCCAGATCATCATATAAACCATCATCATCACTATCAACGTTATTATTAGTAATTAAGCTAATGGGTATTTTCGTTAAATCTTGGTTAGTTATTCCGACCCCCAATTTTTTCATTAAAGTTAAACCATCGATTGGGCGGTTTAAAAAATATCTTTTTAAATCATTGGGATTTACATACCAAGCTTCGCCGTGCGATTCTACAGCTAAAAGAATTTTACCGCTTAAAATTTTTGCTAAATTGTTTAATTCTTCTGCTTCTACTTTTGAAAATGAGAGTAGTATTAAAGCAAAAAAAACAGCAATTATTATTTTTAAAAAAGCATATTTCATGGTATAATAATTAGTATAATGAATATATTAACAAATATGAACAAGAAAAAAATATTTATTATTGTTTTATCAGTTTTTTTACTAGTTATTTGCAGTTATTTTACGAAGGGAGCTTACGATTATTATGGTTGGCTAAAAACTAAAGAAGTTATTGCCGGCGGAGGCTTTACCAATCTTTATGCCGGTACTTTAGGGGTGATTACTTTAGGCTGTACCCCCAGTTCATCTGGTTGTACTTGTAGTTTTTGTAATACTTGTGGTTGCGGCGGATATAATCAAGCTTTAATTACTATGGGCCAAGAAGTAAATAAAGGTGCACAATATCTTTGCGTGAATGCGGCAGTGCAAGTTAAAGGCACACCGATAGTTTCTGCTTCTGGCAAGCAATTTATGGCCGGCAGTTTAGCAGGCCAATGTTTAACTGGTAATGCTGTAATGGCAACTCCTTCTTTGGCCGCAACCAATTTTGAGAGATTGATTGGCTTGATTAATAATTATATTATAGCAGGTTTTAAAGATAAAATTAAATAAGAGATGAATTTATTTGAACAAACCAAAGAACTCTGTCGTCTCTATGATATTAAACCTGCTCGTTCAAAAGGGCAGAATTTTTTAATTGAGGAAAAAATTTATGACGACATATTATTATCTGCTAATTTAAAGCCCGATGATGTTGTTTTAGAAATTGGTCCGGGCTTAGGTTTTTTAACTTTTAAGTTAGCTAAAGTAGCTAAAAGAGTTATCGCAGTTGAATTAGATGATAAATTAGCCGGAGTTTTAAAGACCGGGTTAGCCGCTAAAAATGTTAAAAATGTTGAAGTAGTTAATGAAGATATACTAAAATTACAAATTACAAACTACAAATTAAAAAATTGTAAAATTGTTGCCAATTTGCCATATAATATAACTTCTATTTTTTTGCGTAGGTTTTTGGAAATAGATCAGAAACCCAAACTAATGGTGCTGATGTTGCAAAAAGAAGTTGCAGAAAGAATTTGCGCCGTAAAAGGCTCAATGAGTTTATTGGCTGTATCAGTGCAATTTTATGCTGATGCGGAAATTATACAAATTGTGCCTAAAGAAAATTTTTGGCCTAAACCGGAAGTTGAAAGCGCTATTATTAAAATTACACCTCATCCTAATTTTCTGCTTAGTAAGGAGAAGGAAGAAAAAGATTTTTTTCAATTAGTTAAATTTGGTTTTAGCTCTAAAAGAAAGATGCTAAAAAATAATTTAGCGGCTGGTTTTAGAATAAGCCATAATGAAGCGGAGAATAAGATAATAAAAGCCGAGCTTAGCCCTAAAATAAGAGCGCAAGAATTGTCAGTTGATGAATGGCTTAAATTATTTGTTAATTTTTATTAGGTTTATTCTATCTATATATTTTACTATATAATGAGTGAAAAAATAATTTTATGTCTAAAAATATAAGCGTAAATTTAGAAAGAAAAATAGCCACTAGCGCCTGGATAATTAAAGCCCGTTGGATTTATATGGTCGGCGTTTTAGTAATAGGCCTTTTAACTAAAGTTATCAGTCGAACTAATGTTGAGTTTTCTTTCACGGCTATGATTACTTTAATTATACCGTTTGCTTTTTTAAACTCAGCTTTATATTTTGGCCAGAAGAAATTAGAAAAAAATTTTTCTCAACCTCTATTGTCTTTTATAAGTTATGCACAAATTTTTTTAGAATTATTTTTCTTGGTTATTATTATGCATTCGGCCGGTGGGATCGAAAGTATTTCCACGGTTTTCTTTTTTATGCCAGTAGTTTCCGCCTCTTTGCTTTTAGGCTCGCGCGGCGCTATTTTAATTGCCGTTGTTTCAAGTATTTTAATCAATGGTTTAGTGGTTATGGAATATTATGGAGTTATTAAACACGTTCTTCGCTACGGCGTGCCGACTATAGAATTTCAAAATTTACCTATTGCTTTAACTAAAACTATTACCACCTCTATTTTTTATTTGATTATTGGAGCTTTTTCCGGGTATGCAGCCAACATGCTTTTTAATCGTGAAAAAGCTTTTGAAGAAAAAACAATTCAGCTTGACGAGCAGGCAAAAAAATTAATTAAAAGAGAAAAAGATTTGGTCGTAATAAATAAGGCGTTAGATGAAAAGGTTGCTGAGTTAGAAAGATTCCAAAAACAGACAGTCGGGCGGGAACTTAAAATGATTGAATTAAAAAACAAAATAAAGGATTTAGAAAATAAATTAAACAATTAATAAATTTTTATGGATTTTGCGCAAATTAGACCAGTTGCATTATTTATTGCCGCTTTTTTGCATTGTATTTTTGCTTATTTAATTTGGTTCAGAAGTAAAAATAAAGATTCTTATTATTTAGGTTGGATGGCTCTTTTTTCAGCTATTGCCAGCTTCGCTTGGGCAGGAGTATTCTTTTTTCAAGAAAATAAGTTGTTTTGGGTTAAATCAACTTGGCTTTTTGTTCTTGTTGCTACGGCCAATATAATTTTTACTTATTATTTTACAGGTAGAACTAAATTTTTTAAATTAAAAATTATTATTTGGTATAGTTTTGCCGCTATTTTATGTTTGACTTCTTTAATAACCCCTTATATTATAGGTGAAGTTTCTAATCAATACCCCTTTATTACTTTTAAAACGGCTGGGCCGTTAAACCAGTTAGCTAGATTTTTTGCCATGTTTTTTATTTTGGTGCCGCTTTATTATCTTTTTAATTTTTATCGCCAAAGTACAGGCTATAAGAAAATACAGATAAAATATTTTATCGCTGGGAATATAATTTATCTTATCGGCGGGTTTCTTTTTAATGGAATACTGCCTTTTTATTTTATGAAAAATTTTATTCCTATTTAGACGCGCCAGTTTATTTTTCTGTTGTTTGGGTCGGTTTGTCAGCTTATGCGATTATTAATAAAAAATTATTTAAAATTAAAGTTGTTGCTACTGAATTATTAGTATTTTTAATTGGTTTAATTTTGTTTATTCAAATATTTTTTGCGCAGAGTTTGCAAGTACAAATAGTTAATTTTATTATATTTTTACTTTATTTCGTAACCGGATATTTGTTAATAAAATCAACATATCAAGAAATTGACAGAGAAAAACAAGCTAATAGTTTAGCTATAAAATTAGAAGAATTAAATTTAAATTTAGAAAAAAAAGTTAATGAAAAAACGGCAGAATTGCAAATTAAAGTTAGAGAACTTAGTGAATCAAAAAAGGCTTTATTAAATATTTTAGAAGATAATACAGAAGCCAGAAAAGAGATACAGGAAGAACAAAATAAAACTTTGGCTATTATTGCAAATTTTACTGATCCGATTATTGTTTTAGGTAAAAATTATAAAATAAACATGATAAATCCGGCAGCAAAGAAAGTTTTTAATTTGAGTTATAGAAATTTAGGTTCTAAGGTTTTAGTTGATAATAGATTTAGCATGTCCAACTTCCGCCCAGTTATAAAAAAGGAATTTCAAGTTAAAGAAATAGATAAAGCTAATCATGACCATGAATTTATCTCTGAAGAAATTACTATTATGGTTAATAGCCAAGAGCAGACCTACAAAGTCATCACCGCTAAAGTATTAGATAACAATAAAGAACTGCTAGGCCTAATGAAAATCTTCTATAACCTCACCCGCGAAAAAGCCATCGACAAGATGAAATCTGAGTTTATCTCTATCGCCGCCCATCAGCTAAGAACCCCCTTATCAGCCATCAAATGGGTTATTAAGATGATTATGGACGGAGATGCCGGCAAATTATCTATCGAACAACAAGAATTATTAAACAAAGGCTATTTAAGCAATGAAAGAGTCATCAGATTAGTAAACGACCTCTTAAACGTTTCCCGCATTGAAGAAGGTAAGTTTGGTTTTAATTTTGAATCCGCTGATTTTAAAGAAGTATTGGATATAGCCATAAGCAATGTTGAGAGTTTAGCCTCTAAAAATAGCCAGGAATTAATTTTAAATATTCCGGCTAAATTGCCTAAAATTTATTTAGACAAAGAAAGAATGGTTATGGTTTTGCAAAATTTGTTAGACAACGCCATTAAATACACACCCAACTATGGTAAAATCGAAATAACAATTAATAACGATAAACAATTTTTGCATGTAAAAATTAAGGATCAAGGCGTTGGCATCAGTAAAATAGATCAAATAAAGTTATTTTCTAAATTTTTCCGCGCCACTAACGCGCTAAAATTAGAAACCGAAGGCAGCGGCTTAGGATTATTTATAGTTAAAAATATTATTGAAAAACATAAGGGTTCAATTAAATTGGAAAGTGAGGAGGGCCGCGGGACAGAAGTGATGTTTGATTTGCCAATTAAAAAAAATTAAATTCCAACAGATAATTGATTCAATAGAATTTTTATTTAATTAAAAAGATAAATTGTTTTATGAATTTTTTTACTATTTTACCTTTAATAAGCTCAATTTTAGCTATCAGCATAGGTATTTTTGTTTTTCAACAAAACAAAAAAAGTTTGATAAACCAAACTTTTTTTCTTTTTACTATCGGTATAACCGGCTGGTTTTTTTGTACTTTTATGATGTTCATAAATAAAAATAATACAGAGGCTATTATTTTTTGGGATCGGTTAGTTTATGTTTGTGTGGCCTTTATGCCAGTTTTTACTTATAAATTTTATTTAGCTTTAATAGGGAAAAAAACTGATAAAATTCTTTGGCTTGGTTATTCCTTGTCTGCTATTTTTATTTTTTTGACGCCTTCAAAATATTTTATTGATAGTATTTATATTTATAGTTGGGGTGTACATACTCAGGCTAGAATTATTCATCATATATTTTTAGTTTATTTTGCAGTATATATATTATTATGGTTTTTTGCCACTTTAAAATTTTATAGAAGTCTTAAACCGTCGCTATTAAAAGAGCAGACTAAATATGTTTTTATTTCTTTTGGCGTTTTTTATTTGATTGCTCCTTTAGGATTTTTAGCCGCTTATAATATTAGTATTTTTCCTATAACATATTTTTCTGGCTTGATCTTTACTGTTATGATGGCTTACTGTATTGCAATTTATCGTGTTATGGATATAAAGTTAGTTATTAGAAAATCCTCCGTCTATCTCTTTTCTATGGCCACAGTGCTAGTTTTTATGGCCGTAGTAAAGCTTACTTCTATCAAATTATTTATTAATCCTCCAATTTGGATTGATTTATTATTATTAGTTATTTCTGTTTATATTTTTTCTCCCATCAAGCATTATTATTATCGCTTAGCCAATAAATACTTTTTTTCTTCTTTATATGACAGCCGTCAGCTTATTTCCAGCTTAAGCGATAAGCTTCGTTCTACCATTGAAATAAACAAAATTTATGAATATGTTTCTGAAATTTTAGTTAATGCTTTTAGAGTTACGGCTTTTGGCGTGATGACATACGATGAAAAAAAAGGAAATTATGTAGCTCAATATAACCGAGGTTTTAATATTGGAAAAAAGAAGATTTTCTCGGTCAGCAAAGAATTATATAAAGCTTTCACTCAAAAAAGTCAGCCGATAATTACCGAAGCTTTAAAAATTGACGATTTTACCGGAGGAGATTTAATCCAGAATTTACTTATTAAAACTAAAGTTGCTTTATTATCTCCTCTTAATATTAAAGACAAAACTATTGGTTTATTGGTTTTTGGTCCGAAAGAATCCGGTGACCCTTTTAACGAAGAAGATTTAAAAGTTTTAGAAATTTTAGGCACGCAAATCGCTTTTGCCATAGAAAACGCTCTTTTATATGAAGAGTCAGTCAAATTTAATACCCAACTAAAAGAAGAAAAAAATAAGATCTCAGCTATTATTACCAATTTTATTGATCCAATTATTTTTATTGACCGTTATAATAAAATTAATCTAATCAACCCAGCCTCTAATAATATTTTAGGTTTGACTAATAATGACTTAGGAACAAAAATTGAAACAACTAATAATTATTCAATGTCCAACTTCCGCCCAGTTATAAAAAAGGAATTTCAAGTTAAAGAAATAGATAAAGCTAATCATGACCATGAATTTATCTCTGAAGAAATTACTATTATGGTTAATAGCCAAGAGCAGACCTACAAAGTCATCACCGCTAAAGTATTAGATAACAATAAAGAACTGCTAGGCCTAATGAAAATCTTCTATAACCTCACCCGCGAAAAAGCCATCGACAAGATGAAATCTGAGTTTATCTCTATCGCCGCCCATCAGCTAAGAACCCCCTTATCAGCCATCAAATGGGTTATTAAGATGATTATAGATGGAGACGCCGGAGAATTAAATGTTGAGCAAAAAGATTTGTTAAGAAAGGGTTATGTAAGTAATGAAAGAATTATTAGGTTAGTTAACGATTTACTTAATGTATCCCGCATTGAAGAAGGCAAGTTTGGTTTTAATTTTGAAAAAATTGATTTTCAAGAAGTTTTAGCTGCGGTAAAAAATAATTTACAGGGCCTAATAGCTAAGAATCATCAAAATTTAATTGTGCAGAAGCCAGAGAAAATGCCTTTAATATATTTAGATAAAGAAAGAATGATTATGGTTATGCAAAATTTATTGGATAATGCGGTAAAATACACGCCAGAATATGGGAAAATAGAAATAATAGTTAGTGTTGATAAAGAATTTTTATATGTAAAAATTAAGGATCAAGGAATAGGAATTAGCAAGACGGATCAAGCTAAGTTATTTTCTAAATTTTTCCGCGCCACTAACGCGTTAAAATTAGAAACCGAAGGCAGCGGCTTGGGATTATTTATAGTTAAAAATATTATTGAAAAACATAATGGAAAAATTAAATTAATTAGTGAAGAAGGCAAGGGGACAGAAATAAATATTTCTTTGCCGATTAAAGAAAAAGTTTAATCTTAATTTTAACCAGGCTGTTTTATGAGTTTACAACATTTTTTATCAATTGACGCTTTTTTTACCGGGATAGTAGCCGCTGTTTTTGGATTGATTGTTATTTTTAGAGACAGAAAGAATATTATTAATCAAACTCTTTTTGCTTTAACAACAGCAACGGCTTTTTGGCAACTTAGCTATTGGAGATGGATGACAATTTATGACAGCCAGGATTTAGCCTTGTTTTGGTGCCGCGTTTTATCTATAGGCTCTAATTTTATCCCTGTTTTTTATTTCCATTGGGTTGTTTCTTTATTAGGTTTGAATAAAAAGAAAAAAAAGTTAGTTATTTTTTCTTATTGTTTAGCTATATTTTTTCTATTTTTTTCTTTTTCACCACTATTTGTAAAAACGGTTGAGCCAGTAGCTAATTATTTTGCTTTTTGGCCTAAAGCGGGTTTTTTATATTCTCTTTACATAATTTTATTTTATTTTGGCTTAGCTCCTTATGGATTTTTTCTTTTAGTTAGTAATTATAAAAAATTATCTGGCCAAAAAAGAAATCAAATTAAGTATGTAATTATTTCTACTATTATAGCTTTCGGCGGCGGAGAAACTAACTTTCCTCTCTGGTATGATATTCCTATATTGCCAGTAGGAAATGTGTTGGTAGTTTTATACCCAGTCCTTTTTTCTTATGCAATTATTAAGCATCGTTTAATGGATATAAAATTTGTTTTGCGGCAATCCTCCGTCTACCTTTTTTCTATGGCCACAGTGCTAGTTTTTATGGCCGTAGTAAAGCTTACTTCTATCAAATTATTTATTAATCCTCCAATTTGGATTGATTTATTATTATTAGTTATTTCTGTTTATATTTTTTCTCCCATCAAGCATTATTATTATCGCTTAGCCAATAAATACTTTTTTTCTTCTTTATATGACAGCCGTCAGCTTATTTCCAGCTTAAGCGATAAGCTTCGTTCTACCATTGAAATAAACAAAATTTATGAATATGTTTCTGAAATTTTAGTTAATGCTTTTAGAGTTACGGCTTTTGGCGTGATGTCTTTTGATGAGAAAAAAAGAAATTATATTTATCAATATAGCCAAGGTTTTAACATAGAGCAAAAAAGTTTTCCCAGCAGCGATGATTTATACAAGTTTTTTATAAAAAAGAATAAACCAATAATTATTGAAGAAATAAAATCTAGCAGTTTTAAAATAGATAAGTCTGCTATGAGCTTACTTAATAAACTAAATGTTGCTTTATTATCTCCTCTTAATATAAAAGATAAGACAGTAGGCATGCTGGTCTTCGGGCCTAAAGAATCTAAAGACCCTTTTAACGAAGAAGATTTAAAAGTTTTAGAAATTTTAGGCACGCAAATCGCTTTTGCCATAGAAAACGCTCTTTTATATGAAGAGTCAGTCAAATTTAATACCCAACTAAAAGAAGAAAAAAATAAGATCTCAGCTATTATTACCAATTTTATTGACCCAATTATTTTTATTGACCGTTATGATCAAATTAATTTAATCAACTCGGCGGCTAAAAATATTTTAGGTTTGACTGAAAAGGTTATGGGTACAAAAATTGATATTAGCAATAACTGTCCAATAAATAATTTTAAAAATATTATCAAAAAAGAATTTCAAGTTAGGGCTATTGTAAATTCAAAAGACTTTGATCATTATAGCGAAGAAATGTCTGTTTTAGTTAATAACCAAGAATTAATTTATAAAATTACAACGGTTAGAGTTTTTGATGATCAAACAAATTATTTAGGCCTAATGAAAATTTTCTATAATCTCACCCGCGAAAAAGCCATCGACAAGATGAAATCTGAGTTTATCTCTATC
>CAZHZE010000006.1:0-1691 GCA_964537265.1 uncultured Gammaproteobacteria bacterium
CAACCGCTATAAAGACAACTATTAGGAATTTCTATTTTAGCGCCCTTTTCCGTAATATCATAAATACGGCCCTGATAAACATTTTTCATCGTGCCTTTAACCGCGGATAAATTCATTCTCATAGCGTCAACATAAGCGGAAATGCAATTAGCTCTAACGACAGGAATATCTTCATAATTTCCGTGCGGATGCGGTAAACCATAAGTCATATCAATACTAAAAGTACCTTCGCTAGCGTTAGGATCTTTTAATTTTAAATCAAATTCTAAATAACCGGCGCTACGCGAAGTCCAACCTTTATCAAAAATTACATTGCTAGTATCGCAAGCCACGGTAAAAGAGTCGCGTATCTGCTCAAATTCATAAAATAATTTCCATTTGGTTAAATAGCCGTATTTCTGCTCCGGCGCGGCGTTAGCTACCGTATCGCCTAAAGAATTTACTTCTACTGACGTATTTATCTTGGCGGTCTGTCTACCGCCGCCATTAGCGTAAGGAAAATATAAAACCGCGCTGGCTTTATCATTTTGGTCAATATGATAACAGCTGGTTTTGCCTTCAACTTTAAATTTGGCTTTAGCAGTCGGTTTTTTCATGTCGGCATTACTGGTAATTAAAACCACCTTTTCAAAATCTTCATCTTTATTTTCAATGCAAAATGAACGTTCACTTTTTTCGCTCCAGTCTTCTACTTCTTTTTTACCGTTCTTGTAATAAATAAGCGCTTTAATGCTGGTTTTTTTATCTAGTTGATTAGTAAATTGTTTTAAATCTTTAAAAACAACTCGTTTAATGCTTTTGTCTTCTTGCATATCCGTGACGTCGGTAATGCGCGCGGCTAAAGGTTGAACCTCGGCGATATTAACGTCAATCTCATTGCCATTGATAAAAAAGGTTTCTTTGCCTTTGGCTGCATCGCCCGAGACGGTTGAAAAACCGTTTTTATCCGTATAAAATTTAGCCGGCTCTTTATTATAATTCCAAAGCGTAAATTCTTTCCATTGCTGTTTAAAACCGCCTTCTATAATTTCGTCCATGCTTTTTAAGCAATCTTTACCGTCGCAACCATTCCAGGATTTTTTCATAAATTCATTGCTATATTTTTTAGTTATGAAAAATGGAAAAATATAGGCGCTGTAATGATGAGTTGAAGGCGGAGTTTCTTTATTAAGTCCGGTCGTCGGATATTTAAAAAAGCGCGGTAAGCGTGTTTGCTCAGTATTATCGCCTGGATAAATAAAATCTTCAGCCCAAACCGCCGTGGCTTCACCCCACCAATTATCTTTTACTACGTCATATTTATAAGCGTATTGGTAAGAATGAAAAATTTCATGGGCTAAAACGGTTTTTAAAAGCGTATCGCGTTTATTACCGATAGAAATGTTTATAAGTATATATGACGAGCAGGGCGTAGAGCTTTCGCCATAAGAAACGCCTAAATCTGTCCCGGCCGGAGCTACATAAATATCTAATTTATCATCGCCGCCGCGGCTGCCGTCGGTTTTAATCTGTTTACCTAATAAATCAATATACCTTTGCATTATTTTATCATCATCTAAATGCTTCTTTATGCTTTCGGCCATAGCTTTAGAAACCGCGGTTGAAGTAATAACCGCGCCGCCACCATCTTCCCAGATAGAAGCAAAAGCTTCAACCGTATCGTTCGGATACCAAATTTTAACTTTATTATC
>CAZHZE010000006.1:1791-49667 GCA_964537265.1 uncultured Gammaproteobacteria bacterium
AAAATCGGCGCTTTACTTTTATATTCGGCCGGTAATTTTTCATCGCCGAAAATCGCGTAAACCTTATAAATTAAAGCCGTCTCATAATCTATTTTTTTGTCATTCAGCGCTTTATCTATTAAAGCTAAACTATCGTCGTCTTCATTGTCTAAAATTTTTCTAAATTCTTCGACGTCTTTAGCGACCGTGGGCTCGCCTGAGCTAACTTTTTCGCTTTTGTTTTTAGAAAAATAAAAAAACGCGCCCGCGATAACGGCCACGATTAAAATGCTAACACCTGCGACTAAAATTTTCTTTGTCGTAGTCATATATTTTAAATTAATTACGAAAACTTTCTCCAATCTATTTTACCATTTTTAAAAGCGTTTAGGCTATAGCCGGCCGTATACTGAAAATGCGGTTTATCAATAAATTTTTTCCATTCACCGCCCCATTCCAAACCAAGATTAATGCCGATTTTCCCGACCCTATTAAAAAGCGAAATGTCGTTAAAGATTGCTTTACCGTTAATAACCGGGCAAATATCAAACGCCACGCCATAGTTATGAAAAGATTCGCCGCCTCGAGCATTAGTTACTATTTTACCAGGTAAAGTTCTGCCTTTTGCGTATAATTTATTTTGCTCGGCTACAGAGCGTAGCGTACAAGTAAAGACAATATCGATTTCAGCCTCCTTACATTTCTTTTGCAATTCCAACGCCAACGCTTTGACTTTAGGTTTTAGAAGATTAAGGTTGGGCATGCTTATTTATTTAAAAAATCGGCTAATTTAGTAGTGGCAAAATTATAAATATAAGGGATAAATATAGCTTTTTCCGCCTCGTTCATATTAAGTAATTGTTCAATCGTAAAAACTTCAAAACCAATACCTTCGTCTTTTTCAATTTTTAAATCTTTAATATCACCTTTATAAGTAAATATAAACATTTTTTCAAAAATGTTATTATTTGTTTCTGTTTTTTTATCTTCTGAGTCTCTCCTGATCTTATCGATTAGCCTTAAGTCTGACTCTTTAATTTTTACTCCGGTTTCTTCTTCAACTTCTCTAACGGCCGCTTCTTCATAACTATCTCCTATCTCTACGTGCCCAGCGACTGATATATCTAATAAATCAGGTAGCGTATCTTTAGTTTTAGAACGATGTTGAAAAATAATTTCATTATTAGGCGTAACAAGCCAAACTCGCACCTCTCTATGCAACAAACCTTTCTCATGAATTACTTTTCTTTCTTCAGTTCCTATTATATTGTCGTTTTCATCTACTATGTTTAATAGTTTCATAATTACTTTATTTTCCATATATTTTATTGCCAACAAATTTTCACTTCTTCCCCTATTTTTTCTTTTAAATATGTTTTAACCTCTGGCATTCCGCCGACTTGGTCGATTAAGCCGTTTGCAAGAGCCATTTCACCGAGCAGGGTTGAGCCATCGGCTAAGCTCTCAACTTTTTTTATATCTAAGTTTCTATTCTCCGCCACTGCTTTTATAAAATTCTGGTTGATTATATTAATGTCACGCATTAATAATTCCTTTTCTTCCGCTGTTAATGTCTTGTCGGGATCGCCAGTATCTTTAAATTTTCCGGAGCTTAGTTGATTATAAATTAAACCTTCTTTTTGATTTTGTTGAGAATAATCAAGATAAGACATAGTGGCGCCGATACTGCCGACATCTGAATTTTTAGAAGCGAAAATTCTACTAGCTCCGGTGGCTGACCAATACCCGGCTGAAACACCACCATTTCTAATAAGAGCGACTGTAGGTTTTTTAGAATTTTTTAAGGCGTTGGCGATTTCTTCGGCTGCTATCGGCGACCCACCATAAGAATCAACTTCTAAAATTATAGCTTTAATGCTATCATTTTTTTCTGCCTCATTTATGCTGTAAACTATTTCTTCAGAAGCGGATTGGTCACTTATTAGATTACCATTTTCGTCTATACTTTCCGGAGGAATATAAGTTGTAAGTTCGCCATGCAGTTCAATGCCGGTGACATTGCAACCGCTTATTTTTTCTTCTGGGGTAAAATAATTCTCATCCAAATAACTAATAATATTACCGCTAATGTCCGAAACGAATTGTTCGTCTACTTCTTCATCAACAATAAAATCACTTTTAATTAAACTAATTGTTAATAAAACCATAAAAATGGCTACTACCACGATAATAAACATTTTTAGAAAATTTTTAACTTTTCCCCAATTATAATTTTTGGGGTTAAACTTAGAATAATTAATTTTAAAACTGAAAACTGGTCGAGAAAAAAATTCTTTGAGTTTTAATTGCATATATTTTAATTTAGCTATTAATATTTAATGAAACATTCTTAAACTAGCCTCAGAATGTTTTAGTAATTTTTTATATAAATCGGGCGCATACCGCTTAATCGCCATACTCCATCGTTTTAGTAATTTTATTGATTCACTATAATTTTTTGCCGGTATTCTAAAACTAAATATAATGCCATGTTTTTTATACAACTCTATGTATTTAGATCCATCTAATTTTGGCTCTCGTTTTACAAAGTTATCAATAGCGGTTTGTGGATAGCCCATTATTCTGCCAAAGCGTTGGTGGTGCTTACTCGGGATGATTTTTGATAGCCCAATTGCAGTCTTTTCATCTCTAGCTATCGCGCATTGTCCCGTCGGCAAAATAAGTTTCTGCGGAATAGCTTTTTGTATTTCATCAAAAGGTTTTTTATCAAAATTTAATTTTATGCAATGCAAGCCCACCTCCGATAAAGCTTGTTTTAATTTAATTATCAACTCTTTCTTGTATACATATACTTCACAAGCCGGCTTTAACCCTAAATAAACTAAAATCATTTTTGCTCTATCTTTTTCATCGCAGTATTTTAATTTTTCTATTTTTTGTATATTATTTATAACTGAATCCATTTTTTATTCAATAATACAATTAATTAAATAAAGTATTTTGTCCTTTGTTTTTTTTACTCCATTTTTTATAATCCGCTAGTTTAAAATCTACTTTACAATTACTATCACATTTATAACAACTTCCCATAGCTAAGTCTTTAATTCCGCAAATCGGATCGGTGCAAGTTAAACAATCACCGTCATTACTGCAATCTACCGGCGCATATTGCCTATAACCGCCTTTAATCTTGCCGGTAAATTTGTAAATTGGAACATTTAAGCCTTCACAATTTTTTGAAGACATAAATTCAGAATTTAACCCTTTGGGCAATACCTCTTTAGTTTTTTCATATTCCATACATAAGGCCATAGTAACATTATACTTATCGCAAATTTTACGTATTTTTCCGAAAAGCTCACGGCGATATTTAATGTTTGCGTTTGAATCTCCGTCAATTCTTTCAGAATATAATGCTCTATATTTTTTAATCATACCCTCTCCAAAACTTTTTTGTATCCAGTCATGAAACTTCTTACCTAATTTGCTGGGTATATCCACGGAACTGGCAATAATATGCTTAGCGCCCAACTCACTAACGGTTTTAACTAATTTTTCTAAATCTTCTGTATTATCATTAATATATGGGAGTATCGGATCAATTCTAACGACCGTAAATATATCCCTGTCTTTCATTCTTTTTATATTACCCAAAAGCACTTCAGTTGAAGCCCCTCCCGGCACCATTTTCTTACGCAACTCTTCGTTAAGGGTTAAGATTGAAACCTGGCCGAAAGAATGTTTTTGTTTTGATATTAACTCTAAAGCCTCATCCGAAACTTTTCCTTTGGTAATAAATTCAACAGGGATATTCCTACTTACAAACTCGGTAATAATTTTTTCAGTTAATTTATATTTATTATTTAACGGCTGAAACGGATCGGTTACCGGACTTAGATAGCCACATGAGGCGTAATCTATACTATCCAATTGTTTAGCTACAACTTTATCAAAATCTTTAAAAACAGTAATCACGCCTTCTGATTCAAAAGTATAAAAATATCCCCATAGAGCATGAGCATAACAAAAAAAACAATTGTGAGAGCAACCGTTATAAGGGTTAATCAACATGCGTTCTCCAGTGCATTCTCGCTTTCCTGGCCACCAGCCATGCAGCTCTTTTTTGCTGTCGATTAAAATATGCAGTACAGGGTCAGATATTATCTCGTACTCCTTGGATTGTTTGCTAAATTTTATATTTAAAAAATTTTTCATATTTTATTTCTTCTTGAAACAATCAATATAACAAAGCATCTTATTGGAAACTTCTAATGATTTTTCGACCAATTTGGTGGGCTGAAAAAAATATCTCTCATAACAAACACAAGGTGCAAGTTCTGGGTTCGTTTGGCAAACATCACAACTTCCACACCCACCAAATAAATACGCAAGATTGTCATTTTTAAATTTTTTTCTCAATTCTTTAATAAATAAATCTTTTGAGTCTGTTTCTATAACAGTAATTAACCCTCCCTCCTTAAGCATGTCGACATATCTATTAAATATTTTTAAACCATCAACGATTTCATTAATAATATTTCCAAAAAATATAAAATGAAAATTTTTATTGTTTTTATAATTTATTGCATCTTCCTTCTCAATAATAATTGAATCATTTTTCAACTCAAATTTTTGTTTTACATTATCTACATTCTTTCGAAAAATATTAATAAACTCTTCATTTTTCTCAATTACAACAAATTTTAATTTGGGTATTTTATAATTCATTTCATCTTTTAGAAACACCATAAAATCTAAAAATGCTAAAATATTTGTCCCGGGACCTGTGCCCACATCTAATATTTCAATTTTTTCCTTCGATTCAAACCAATTCTTATTCAAATAATTTTTTTCAAAAAGAAAATAAAATAATAAATGAATTTTCAAAAAATTAGCTTGTAAATAAAATGTATTATAATCAATACAATCTTGTCGGGAATAGTTTAATAAACACGACGCATTAAGCGTTCCTTTTAATCTTTTATATTTATCACGACATTGATTTAATTCGTCTTGGCTAAATTCACGCGAAAAACAATCGGTATCAACTCCAAAAAATTTATTGGTTTCATTAATCATTTTTTCTAAATAATCAGGAAGTTTTAATTTACGTTTAGGATCTCCATATCTTTCTACAAATTTTTTTTTAAAATTTATCATATTTATATATTTAATAATTTTAAAGCATACATAAATTTATAAATAATAACATTTTTAAAATATACAATCACATGATCCGCAATTGCAACACTTATAACTTTTACATTCAGGGCAAAAATTTCTCTCTGATTTCTGTTTATTTGATTCACAAAACCAGCATCTTATTCCTGAAATTTCTTCATCATCGCAGTAAATATCAAAGTCAGCAGCATCTTTAGCCATTTCTTCCTTATATTTATCCAAATAATTAATATTAGGATCAATACAATCATGATCAACCAACCAGCCCCTTTTTACTTCCCAAGCACTTTCTTTCTTTTCTGTACCAATTTCATGAATATCACCTTTATAACCATAAATATCCTTTGAATTATTACCCAAAGGCTTTCCCGCAAGTCCTCTGAATATCTTACTCACTTCGCGAGAAATCCGCCCTTTATTATATTTATTCATAAAATTAATAAATATAATTAATTAACATTTTAAATTATAATTAATTTTTACTATTTACCGCCTCAACATAACTGCAATAATCACAATTATCGCCAGCATTAGGAATCTTATCACTCATTAAACATTTATGCGCTTTAATGATTTCTTTCTCAACCCAAGAATCATCGCCGGTATAAGGTATAATTTTTATATCAAACTCCAGCTTACCGTCAAAAGCTTCTCTGTCTGTCTGACCGTTACAATAAACAAAGTAGCCGGTATCGGAAACCTTAAAACCATTTTGCCTCATCAACCACTGATAAACTTCCATTTGCCTTTTATAACCAATCTGCCAATCAGCATCCAAATTAACCTCGCTGGTCTTACTGGTAGCCTTATAATCAACAATATAAATAACGCCCTTTTTATCAACCCATAAATCATCGACCGCTCCGGTAATTATAAAATTAGTCGGTTCATGTAAAAATTGTACGCCCTTAAAATTTTCTCTCCATTCGTCCATCATCTCGTGTTGAAGCGGCACTAGATCTAACTTATACGCTTCCATAAGCGGATGGGCTGTGCTTTTAGCGCGGTGAATATCAAACTCTTTTTTTAATAATGTATCAACGGCTGAATTTAAATTAAACGGATACCCTGGCGGTTGGCCAACACCAAGCCGGCGATCTAAATAAAAACATCTAGGGCAATTCAAAAACAGATCAATCTTTGAACGGGATAGTTTAAACGGTTCGTTTGACTCTGGGTCAAAAATATTTCTAGTTCTTTTTGAATTGTAATATTGAGACATAATTATTTAACTTAATCTTTCCGTAGTGTTGTAAAGAAGAAATCATTTTTTTCTATTTTCGTAATGCGATAATTGCGACCACTAGAGCACCCAAGGCAATTAAATTAGCGGCGATACCTATCCAAAAACTAGATGTTTTCCATTCTGGCTTTTTTATCTGGCCGGCCATATCTATTAGCGCTTGCTGACTTTTTTCTTTTAAACCCATAAATTTATTTTTTTATAAACAAATATTCCGCCAACAAAATTTTTGTTTTATACAACTGGATGATTCACAAATATCTTTTCATTCTCATTCTTATATTCCTTTGAAGATATAACAGTATCATAGAGACCGATTTGTTCACCTTCATGTTTATTTATTCCAGTATAAACAAGACTAGCATCTTCATATCTTTTAAATTTATAAACTGCGTCATTCATTAACGCACTATTAAAAACTCCAAGACCAACAAGCATTTCAAAATCTTTTTGTGTCAGTCCAGTAACCTTCTTGAATAATCCCGGTTCCAGTCTTGTAATTATATCTTTCAGAGTTCTTTCTCGATAATCGGTAAGATACATAAAAACTGGAATGCGAGTAGCAAATTTAATAAGTTTTTCCTGTACTTGTTTGCGTAAACTTTTATATTCTTTTTCTTCTTCTGTAAGTTCTTTCTTTTCCTTTTTTGTTAACTCCTTGTCGTTTGCTTCTTTTTTAATTTTTTCAACAGCTTCAGATTTATTTATGATCGTTTTTATATCTTGATTTAAATTTCTAAAACCTTCGATGTTCATAAGAGCATTCATAGCATCCTGATTATTCATTAATCGTTGGAGTGTATTATTATCAACATTCACAAGCAAAGCACTCTCCCAACGACGAGCCAAAAGTGTTGCGGTTGTTCCGCTCATTGCCATATCCAAAATTCCGGCGGCATCAATTTGCTTCATCGCACTTCCGTCATATGCCAAAACAGGCAAAAAGCTGATAAACTCGGCAACCTTGGTTTCTGGATTAGATTCATTAACATTTAATCGACAACTATATTCCGCAATTTGTCGCAAAGCTCGATTGGGTGCGAAGTCAAAAACATAACATTCGTTTTTTACAACTTCTTCTTTATTTGGTGATTTATTATCCGGATTTTTTACAGTCCAAGGCGATTGCACACGAAAAGCGGCCTGAAAATAAGTTTCCGGTGTTGAACAACTACGGAGCATAAAAATTCCCGTCCACGGCTTAACTGTCACACCAGTCAAAAGCTTGCCACAAGTCAAAGTGATTGTTTTAGATTCTAGCGGATCATCCATTGCTTCTAAGACTGGAGGTAACGCTTTCATTCCTATACCAGCGCCGCTTCCTGCTGCTACAACCACCTTATAATCTTTATAAAAAACATTTTGCTTCTTTTTTAACAAATTACGCATCGCAAAACACGACGCCACCGACGGCAAAAACCAAAGCGTGTGATTAAGTACGCTCAAAAGTTCAGCATGGGAATAAGGCATTGGCGGTTTTTTAGCGCCAAGCTTTAAATTATCAATTGCTGTTTCTAAAAATGCACCGCGAATCAAATCAAGCCATTTTTGGACTTCATCTTCATATTTAAATTGCGCTTTTTTATCTTTTCCTTCCGCATAGAAAAATTCGTTCAAATCAAACTCATTAAATTCGCCTTGCTGGGCAATATCGATAATAGAATCCGGCAATTGATAAGTCATCATTACCATTCTTGGCAAGGCGGCATAAGGATTAATGACTTTCCCCTCTTTCCATGATTCCTTTGCCCGTTGTTCATCCGAATATGTCCAGTTATAAATTTGTTCTTCAATAAATTCACCTGATGCAATTGCTCTAAAGGGCGTGCCAGAAAGATACAAGTACGCTTGCGTTTTGATTGGCAATATTTTTTCGTCAAAATCTGCCAAACCCTCACCTTCAGCAAATTCTTTCTCTTTTTTTTCTTCCGCTTCAAAAAGTTCTTTGGCATTTTCTCGCCATGCTCCGTAATGATATTCATCAAAAACAATACAATCCCATTTAGTATCGTGCACCCATTTGTTTTTTGTTTTAATTCCACCCGTGCTTTTATTTTTTCCCAAATAATCCTGAAACGATCCAAAACAAACAAAAGGTTTTTTCTCATTTATGTCTTTATGCCAAAGTGTGTTTTCTGATGCAGAAACAAACTGCCACCCTTCAAAATCAACATGTTCTTTCAGATCTTCATCCCAGGCGCTTTCTACAGCCGGCTTGAAAGTCATTACCAAAATTTTGGTCCAGCCCATTTTCTTGGCCAGCTGATATGTAGCAAAAGTTTTACCAAACCGCATTTTGGCATTCCAAAGAAAGTGGGGCCTCTTGTTTGGATTTTCTTTTTTAGAGTTTTGAAAATAATCAGATGTTTTTTTCACCGCCGCTTTTTGTTCCGGACGCATTTTGAAATTAAAACTGCGGGACTCAATGCTGATTTTCCGCTCTCTAATATCATTTATCGCAGATCTAACATCTTTCAAGCTACATTTAAACCATTCACCATCTTTTCTTATAATACTTTTCTTTTTCAAATGATGATGCACTTCGTGATCAGTAAAAGTTGTTCCGTCGCTTCTAATGGCATCTTCAATAAGCACAATTTGGTATTGAATTTGTGCGGTTCCGAGTTGTTCTTTGACTCGTTCTTCTGCACTTCGAATCGTATAACCAACTTTGAGCAATCCCTTATGCGAATCAACACCTACTAATTCATAGGCGTATATTGCTGGTTTTACATTAGGTTTTAGTGGAAAAAAATCTTTGCTCATAAAATTAATTCATTGGGCGAATCATAGATTCAATAAACTCAACTTCTTCTTTGGTGAGTTTATATTTTTTATAAAGTTTTTCATCAGTCCATGATTGTGAAAAATCTTGAATTGGCACAAATGCAAATACACCTTTTGATATATTTTGAGTATTTTTTATCAATGCCAACATAAAACGAAAAAATCTTGTCGAAACATAGGAAATGAGATTTTCTGCTTCTTTTAGATTTTTTGTAGTAGATATAATCAAATATGTTTCGGTGCAAACACTATTTTTACCCGCAATCATTGGCTTACTTAAAATCGAATGTGGATATTCATCGCCACCAGGACTTGCCTTGGAAACAATAACCTTTATTTCATCAATTAGCTCTTTTCCTTTGATTATATCGCTATCATTAATATAACCAGTTCTCTCCTCAATAGTTCTGCTTGAACGGTCACCTCTATAAAGTTTAATCGTTTTGTCTTTAGATTGATTTTTACTATATTTATCAAAATTTGATGGTATACCAAACACATTTCTTGAACTAACTAGCCTATCCATTGTTGGTGGATCTGATTTCAAAACCTTTCTCAAAATTTCAATAGCTTGGTTATATCTTACAAATGTTGCTACCCCTTTCTCTAATAGAGGTCGTGTCGTAATAGAAATATTATCTTTAATATGATTGAAAATCCTAGAATCTCCTTTGTGTTCTTTATCCCATAGAAAATAACAGACACCTCCTCGAATATTCAATCCAGGAAAGCAATCTGAGGTTTCTGGAAAGTCATGAATGACAGCAATTCTTTTATCGCTAAGTATCTTTTTTCTAAAGTTATCTAGCCCTTTCCCCCCAGAATACCATCTGGCTGGAATAATCATTGATAAATAACGAGGAGAAAGTTTAATTGCTTGTTCTACAAAATAATGATACAGCGGCGTCGCACTACTTCCATCTCCGCCAGCATCATTTAATTGATAAGGTGGATTGCCTATAATTACATCGAATTTCATATTTTTAATTTTATTTGGTAAATTATTATGAATAAATTGATAAGCGTGAGTTTCAAGACCTTCCTCGCGTTTATATTCTGACTGGCTGGCTCCACAAAACAAACATCTGCCGTTTTTCCAATCATGTTCTGTATTATTAAAAAAAATATTTCCTTGACTGTCATTAAGAGATTTTGAAACAGAATATTTTCCATTTGCTTCTTTTGAACAATATACGCTTCTTCGAGAAAGAAGTGACGTCATCTCGGTAATTCCAATCCCAAAAATTTGTTTTGTATAAATATGGTCAATCCTTTTTTGCAAATTGGGAATTTCATCTTGTAGTCCTTCTAATAATCTTTTGGCAATTTCACGCAAGAATACACCGGACTTGGAAACAGGGTCAAGAAAAGTTGCATTTTTATCTTTCCAAAGTTCTTTTGGCAATAAATCCAAAATTTCGTTGGCTAATTTTGGCGGCGTGAAAACCTCATCACTACTTAAATTAGCAAGACAAGAAAGCACATCTGGATTATAATTATTTTTCATCCTCATAATCTAGTTTCAAATAATGTTTTAATGGAAATTCTTTTAACGGCATTGGTGAAAAAACTGTTTCGCCGGTGTCTGACATTTCACGAATGGAAAAAAGCGTTGGTTTTTTAGGATTAAAATCCGCCAATTCCCGATATTCAAAGTCTCTCCTTTTTATTAAACTTCCGTTCGCAGGTGACCATTCGGAGAAGACTATATGCTCTTTGCCATCAGAAGTTTTGAGATCAAGCGCGTTTCCTTGTAAAATGTTTCGATTTAATACAAATCGAATGCTTTTTCTAAAATCAGTATTACACTTTTCTTTGTATAATTTTGAGTACATTTCATCAACAATTTTATAAAGTCGCTCAATACATGCTGCAACATTGTCGTGCAACAATTCAACGCCATAAATACTACTTACTGCCAAAAATGTATTTCGCTCAAATTCAACTTGGCTTGATTTATATTTGTTCTTCACCACTTCAAGTTTTCTCTCAAGTATCGGAGTTAAAAAATTGCCATCTCCGCAAGCCGGCTCCAAAAAACGCGATTCAATTCTTTCGGTTTCGTTTTTAACTAAATCGAGCATATCATTTACGATAAAATCCGGAGTAAATACTTCTCCATGATCCTTAATTCTTTGTTTAGATTTAGTAATATTGGGGTTAACCATTGTTTAAATTTTATTGAAAAATTTTTTATTTATATACCTTTAATCTACCACTTTTTACCCTCTAAAGTCAAACTTAAAATAGCTAATACTTGCTGTAAAATAAGCTGTTATATCAGGGGTTAGGCTTTACTACCTATCTCTTCAAACCGGCAAGTCTCACCGTTATCCAGCCCCAGCAAGGCAACATGCTGGAAGAATAGACTCCAACTTTTATCTTGATTCTCCCAATCTATTACACCATCAGTTGTACCAATATTTTCTATCTCACGATATTTTTCGCATCGCCTTGATTTATGACCTTTCTCAATTATCATTTTCAAATAATAACGACGATCATAGCGATTATAATAATTCATAATTAAATTGTCTTCTCCGTCTATTATTAAACTCGATAAGTCTGGTTCATATAAAGCGGATCCCAAAACATTCTTTCCGTCTCTTACTGTATATCGCGCTATTAGCACGTTAAATGGAAAGATGGCTAACTCCGGTTTATCTTCCAGTCTTAATGTCTTGGGGATATAACCAACGAACCCCCTTAGCTTCGGAGGTAAACTCTCTTTTTTATTTTCCATAAACATAAATTTAAAGTTTAATAATTAATAAAAAAACTCCTTCCCGAAAAGGAAAGAGTTTTTATTTTTTGGAAATAAAAAATCGACCTTTATCTTTCCCTTTCGGGCTAGAATTAGCACCTAACCGGATGGATTACTCCAGGGTTGCTGGCAGGTCGTCGGGCTAGATCCCTCGCTGCACTCTTGATAACTTATTATTTAATTGTGATTATATTATAGCAGATGTATTAAAAAATACAAATCGATATATTTATAACCCCCTTATCTCCCTTAAAAATTTTTCTGCTTTTTCTAAACTATTATCTACTACTTCCTTGGTCTTTAAAGCTAAAACCGCTACCGGTTTTTTACCCGTTATCTCCCTCATTTCTTTAAACGTTCCCTCGTCGCCATTACTGCCCATGGTGCAAAAAAATGCGACTTGTTTAAATTTGTCTTTATGCTCGGTTATATAAGTTCTAATCGGCGCGGACATATTCCAGGCCCAAACCGGCGTGCCAATAATTACTAAGTCAAAATCCGCTGGATTTAATTTTAGCGGTTCTAATTTAGTTAATTTGCGCTGCATGGCGTCGCGCCCGGCGAGCATATAGCCAACCGCGCCCGCGCGATTTACCGTGTCTTTTATTTCCTCGGTTTCCGCTCCTAGTTTTTCGGCTAAAAAATCCGCTAACTTTTTAGTTACTCCAGTTCGGGAATAATATGCGACTAGTATTTTCACCCCGTTAGAAATGTCTGAATTATTTTCGAATGTCATAAAATTTAATAGTATATTTTACCCCAAAATTTCTAACGGGGTAAATATAGTTTTAGTTAATAATTAAACTTAACTATTTACTCTTATTTTATACTTATTATTCGCATAAATCAACTTGAAACTATCTTGACATTTTGCTAATTTAATTATATATTTACAAGAAGTAAAAATAAAATAAATAATCCTTGGAGGGAAGGATACAATGGAAGAAATAATATCTATTGAAGCGCAGGCGATAAGGGATAGTATGGAGATTGTTAGGCAAACTCGGCGATATTGTGAAGATGGCGAAGTTGCCATCGTCGCTCCTATGCCTAACGGCGATTTACTAATCGGTAAGGAGGAAAAAGACGGAAGAGTAAGGCAGGCTAGATATATTGCCTACAATTACTCATTTATGCTGAAAAGATCGGATGAAAAATTTTTTTCCACTGTAATATTATTCGTTCTTTTCTGTTTTTTTTCTTTAATATTTTTTGCCGACTCATTTTATTACATTTTAGGACTAACCATTTTTGTTATCTTTATGGCTATACTGCGCGAAGCAGGAAAAAAAGCTCATAAAGAAAAACTCAAAGAAAATGTGGCAAAAATTTGCCAAGACACCTTTGGTTAAAAAACCAAAAACAATTTAACAATACATCAGCGCGGCTCTAAGCGCTGATTTTTTTATTTAATATTAATTTCTATTTGATCGTCTTTACAATAATTTTCTATCCCGGCACAAATTCTATCTATTATTTTTTTTCTCTCGGCGCCGCGCATAATTTCCGGCTTCATTTTTTTACTAACTACCGGCGTTAAAACTATTTTTATTTTTTTATCATTAATTAAGCCTGATACAATTAAGCCTTGCTGCGTTTCTAGGGAAAACATCTGATCAAAAATAAAATTACCTAAAGAATAAATTACTAATTTGTTATTTATAATCTGCGCGTCTTGTACGACATGCGGATGGCCGCCGATAATTAAATCCGCGCCGGCCACGATCCAGCTTGTAGCTAAGTTTTCTTGAATAGCGTTATGCTTTATTTCATATTCATTGCCCCAATGCGGTAAGACTATAATAAAACTATTTTTGCTTTTTTCCTGCTTTATTAATTCTTCAATTCCGTTAGCGCCGTAAAGAAGGTGAACGGCTAAAAGCGCGACCGTTAAATTGCCTTGGGTATAGCGTTTTATACTAACTTCGCCCGCTTGATTAGGATCGCCGACCCAATCAATCCCGGCTTTTTCTAAAATTTCTTTGGTTTTAGTTAAACCAGCCGCGCCTTGATTATAGGTATGATTATTAGCCAATCCGGCCGTAGTAATTTTTAAATATTTTAAAGCTTCGATGGTTTGGCGCGAAAAATTAAAAACTAAGCTATGCTCTTCCGGGTTTTGCTTAACTTCTTTATCGCTAATCGGGCCCTCTAAATTTAAATAAGAAATATCCGTACCCCATAAAGTATTACTACCTAAACCAGAAAGTAAATCTCTAAAATTATTTTTCTGAAAAGCGTAACCGACGTTTCGCCCGAACATTGCGTCGCCGGCGAACGCAAAAGTTAATTCATCATCCATTTTAACCGGATTACCGGCTTTATAATTCCCAAAAATATGAGTTGTAGTTTCGGCTTCTAAATTTTGCGCGAGCAGTCCGGAATTAGTATGGGCAAAAAGATTAAAACTAGTTAGATTTTTATTTTTAGCTAAGTTAATAAGCAAGGCTAAAGCGGAATTTGAATCTGCTTGGCTTTGCCAAATCTTATCTTCGTCTAACGCCGAGAGCGCTCTAATAGTTTTCTCGTCTTGAATTTCGGCTAGGTGCGCCGGCTGATAATGCGACATATCAACCGAAGCGATAAAACCGCAATTAGAGCAATTTAATTTTAAAATTTCGGCTAATTTTTTTATATCTTCCGGTTGAGCCGGCTCTTTAATCATTAAAGGCACTAAGGCGGATTTAGGAAAAAATTCTTTAAATTCGGCCAGCAAGTTTTTAATGCCATGCTCATTATAAAAAGCGGCTGGTTCAATTTTAACCAGTCCGCTATCTTTTAGCTTATTAATTACTTCTGTATCAGCTTTAATTTTTTCTTTGCCGTTAGCGACCAACCAATCTTGATCGCTAGAAATTATATCGCCTAAGCCGGCGTTAAAATGATTAACCGAAACTAAAATAATCGTTTGCGGCTTAGCTTCTGATTTTAGTTTTTTAAAAAATTCCCGCCTAACGTCTTTAACTAAATCATGGTGCGGCATAACGGCCGCGAGCTCGGAGTTAGTTTTTACTTGATGAAAAAAAGAAAAACTATTTTCATATTTTATTGTTTTAGCTGGAGTAAAAAAATATATAACAATAAAAACTAGCGCAATAATGGCAACGATAACTAAAATTAGCTTTCCTTTTTTCATAAAATTATTTATTGCCGAGTAATAGACCTCCCCATTCAACTACTGTAAAACCAATTCTTTTAAAACCATTTAACTTTTGCGGAGCTAAATCTGTCGCTTCTGTAGCCTGCCCGGCAAAATCTAAAAATATACGTTTAACCGTATCGGGTCTAGGAGAAATAGTTAATGGCGCTAAAGCATTCATTTCGGCCGTATCTAACCAAGTTAACCTAATATAAGGCGTTTTAGGCATTTTCGGCAACCAAAATTCCATAAAATCAGCCGCTTCTTTTTTATTTAATCCTAAGCTGGCTAAATCGCTTATTAGTTCGGCTTCAATATTGGCTTGCTTAACTACTCGCCCTTTTGTTATGGCCGGATAATAACCTAGGCCTTTACCTTCCCAATATAAATTTTCATAAAAAGCGCCGTCCGAATTAATAATTTTTCCGTCAGGATTTGCGGTTACCTTCCAACCGTTATCATAATTCGGTTCACTAATCCGGACATTAGCGCCGACTTTTACTTTTACATTTGTTTTATTTTCCGGATATAGATAAATTACTGGCTTGCCGCATTCGGCTAGAGCGCCATAGTCGCTATCATAAAAAACATGATAATCGCCGAGCAGATCTCGCCAGACTACTACCGGTTTTTTAGCCACAAACTCTTCATAAAATAAAACTTTATTGCCGGCATAATCAGTCGCGCCGTCTCGTCCGATTTTGTACACATCATAGACTGCTTTAAATAATTCATCGTCAAAATTTTTCGGAGCATACAACGCGCCGCTAGAAGTTGTTTGGCCAATAACCTGCAAACGACCAGATAAATCATCTTCTGATATAAGATTACCTAAAGTCGAACAGCCCTGGACTATGCTCGTGTTAATTCTTTTAGTTTTAAATTCTTGATTGTCACTATTAAAATTAGCGATTAAAGAATTATCGTCAGCTAAGAAATTATACGGCATATCATAATACATAGCGGTAGAGTCTGGCAGTTTTAAGACATATTGCGCGTAGTATAGATTATAATCATCCGCGGTTAATTTTTTATATAAATCACCGTTTTCTGTTGTTCCTATTTTTTCTAACTTACTCCAATCGGCCGGCATTTTATCCGACCATTGTTTTTTGGTAAATGTTATATTATTAATTAATATCTTCGCCGGAGCGTTCAATACTTTTATATTAGTTACCGAATCAACCGTTGCTTTACTAATTAAATTAGAATCGTCTTCATAATCAGAATTATTTTTAATTAAAAAATATTTTCCGTCAGCGGTTTTTTTAAAACGAACCAATAAATTAACGCTCGGGCCTTCGGGCGGTAAAAAAGCATTAATTATTTCTCCGCCGTCTATGGTATTAGCCACCTTATAATAACTTTGTGCGCCAATTCCTTCTTCGCCTTCACTATATGAAGTACGAGTAATTAATTTTAAATCGCTTAGTTTTATAGGTTCGGCTAGCCATTCAATTTCAGTAGTTGAGGTCGCTTGCGTTGGCGTAGTCGTCGCTATATCTATAACTTCCTTAGAAGTTGTAGCAATCGGCGTAATGTTTTCGCCCGGAATATTATCCGTTGTTTTTTTAACCTGCAAATTAGCCCAAGTAAAAACGCCCGCGAGGATTGACCCCGCTACTAAAAAAGTTAACAAATAAATTATAGTTTTGTTTGAAATCATAAAATTAAAGTTATTATTTATAACCATATCTTAGCATTTTTCCGCTAATTTTTCAATTTTAAAAAATAAAAAAAAGGCGAGTTATAATTAACTCGCCTTAATAAACTTTTTTTATTTTCAGCCTGATTTTGAATAAAATTCCCAGGCTTTATCAATGCAATTAGCGCAAGGATCGAAAATATTTTTCGTTCCCGAAATTAATTGTCCGGGCAGATTTAAATTTTTAAGAAAAAGGTGCCGCTTAATCTTAAGCATCTTCCCTAAATCATCTCCGGGTTTTCCTAAAAAGATCGGCGGAAAATTAGGCTGGTGGCAGCACAACAAAAATTTTCCTTGTGGAGAAAGATTAAGACCGCTCGTAGACGCGCTACAGCAAAGGCCTAAGCTGTAGTTATAACTGGCTGTTTTCAAAGAAGAAAATTTCGCCGCTCTACCTAATAATGCCGGCGTCGAAAGACTGGTAGTAATTATTCTCTGCCTAAAAAATAGATTATACGGGCGATAAACTGTTTGTGCCGTAAAGGCCTGAAATTTGAGCCAAGCGTCTATATAAGTCGGATTCTCTTGCTTTAAAACAGCCTTAACTTTTTCAAAATTGAACAAATTGTCGTCCGTTAAATATACTTGGCGCGAGCAATAACCTATAGCCTCTTTTAACGCGCGCTCAAATAAATCGAAGGTTTCGGAAAAATACAAACGATATTCATCTTTGTCTTCCGAATCCTGCTCAAAATTCGCCACCAACTTAACATGCGTTTCTACATACCTGCCTTTAGTTAAAATATACGGCAGAGTAAAAGCTAAACGCTGATGAAAACTTGGGCTAAAAGAATTAAAACTGTGGTTAAACATTATTTTTTTCTCTACTTTAAAAACTTCTTTTAGCACAGTTAAGCGCTCATCTTTTTTATCCAGGCAACCGGAAGTTACCATGGCAAAACGTACATTAGGCAATGTCCTTAAAATGCTTATGGCTTTTGGCAAATGCTGCCACATCAACGGTTCACCGCCACCGGTAAAACATACCGTTGCCATTCCCTTGAATTTTTTAATTGATCTTTTTAAAGCTCTAATAGCGTCAAGAGATAAGTCGTCGCCATTTTTACCGGAGTTGCAAAAACAATGCTGGCAACCAGTATCGCATCTGCTTGTGCAAAGAACTGCTACTCTTATATCCTCCTTTTTCATTAGATACCCCCTATATTTTTATTAAATTATTTTAAAAGTAGTTCAAGCCACAATAACATTCTTAATTAAAACTGTCAATAAAAAAACACCTCTTTCGAGGTGTTTATATAATCTAAGGTAATGGATTCCGGCTCGTAGGCCGGAATGACAGGAGAGGATTACATCATCTTCTTCCGAATAAAAGCCGGTATGCCTAATTCATCATCTTCTTCAGCTTCGGCGGTTTTCTTTTGTGCCGGTTCTGATTGCGCTTGCTTTAAAGGAGAAATTTTACTTTTCTTTTTTGTCATCTGCTCTTTATTTTCCTTATCTTCTTCGGCCACTATATAAGGATTGGGGGTATAAATTCTATCTGAGGAAATTGATTCGCTAACACCAATACGGCGACCATCAAAACCCGTCGCTACTACGGTTATTTTAATTTCATCTTTATATTTTTCATCGATAACTGCGCCGAAAATAATTTTCGCGTCTTCATCAACCGAAGAAGTAATTACTTTAGCTGCTTCATTAACTTCATGCATAGTTAAACTCGGTCCGCCGACAACGGTAAATAGTATACCGCGCGCTCCTTCAATTGACATTTCTAAAAGCGGAGAACTAATAGCCATCTTAGCCGCCTCAATCGCTTTGTTTTCTCCTGAAGCCTGCCCAATACCCATTAAAGCCGAACCAGCGTTAGCCATAACAGCTTTTACATCAGCAAAATCTACGTTAATTAAACCTGGTATGGTAATTAATTCAGAAATTCCTTGCACACCTTGCCTTAAAACTTCGTCCACTACCATAAAAGCATCTAATAAGGAAGTTTTTTTATCAATAACTTGCAATAATTTATCATTAGGTATGGTAATTATGGTATCAACCTTATCGGCCAATTCAGATAAACCTCGATCAGCGATATTTTTTCTCTGCGCGCCTTCAAAAGCAAATGGTTTGGTAACCACGGCTACAGTTAAAGCTCCGAGGTCGCGAGCAATTTCAGCTATAGTCGGTGAAGCGCCAGTACCCGTGCCTCCGCCTAAGCCGCAAGTAACAAAAACCATATCAGCATCTTTTAATATATCTCTTATTTCATTTTGCGCTTCTTCAGCTGAACGTTTTCCTAATTCCGGATTCATGCCCGCGCCTAAACCACGAGTAATTGTTTTACCAATATGAATTTTTTTTGAAGCTTTATTATAATGCAAAGCCTGCACGTCAGTATTAACCGCGATAAATTCCACGCCGCGAATACCAGCATCAATCATGCGGTTAACTGCGCTGCCACCGGATCCTCCAATTCCGATAACTTTTATTTTGGCAAATGTTTCTACAACTGGTTTAACTTCCGCCATATAAAATGATTAATAAATTAAGAGTAAATATCTAACTTTATCTTAACCTATTATTATATTTTTATCAATAGTTTAAAAAAGGCTTTAAATATTAAGCTGTATAAAAGATTTATACAGGGGATATTACGGGATTAAAGACTTAAACCATTCTTTAATTTGTTCTAAACTTTTAGCAGCTGCCCCGCCGGTCGGCCAATTTATTCTAGAATGTTTTTTACCTTTAGTCAGTTGATTACCCCAAGCAACTAAACCCAATGCAGTTAAATAATTCAAATCATTAACTTTATCAATAGCTAAGGGAATATTTTGATTAGAGCCTAAACAGGCCGGCAAACGTAATTTATTTTTCGCCACTTCTACTAAATCATTTAATTTAGCGCCGGCGCCAATTAAAAATATTCCGGCTGGTAGCATTCCGCTGCGATCTATCTTTTTTAATTCATTATCAATTTTTTCAAAAATTTCTTCTACGCGCGCTTCAATTATTTCGGCTACATATTTTTTAGAAATTACCATACTATCTTCAGAAATATTTTCTTCTCTGGCTAAATCACTTACATCCACTTCATCTTTCTTAGAAAATTTATTACTATTAGCCGAACCATATTCAAGTTTAATTCTTTCAGCTAAATTAATCGGGCATCTTAAACCAATAGCCACGTCGGCGGTAATATGCTCTGAGCCAATCGGAATAACCGCGGCATGTAAAAGTTCGCCTTCTTCAAAAACCGCTAAACTAGTAGTTGAGGAACCGATATTGATTAAGGCTGCGCCTAATTCCTTTTGTTTTGGCGCAATTACCACCTCAGCCGCTGCCAAAGGCGATAAAACTAAATCCTCTATTTCTAAACTAGTGCGATAAATAGCTTTAGTTAAATTTTTTATTTGGCTGGATAAACCCTGAATAATTAAAGTTTCCACTTCTAATCTAACTCCGGTCATACCAATTGGATCTTTTATGTCTTCCTGATTATCAACTGAAAATTTTACTGGGATAACATGAAGAATTTCATAATTTGGTGGAACTGATAAAGCTTGCGCCGCTTCTACCGCTCGATTAACATCATCTTCAGTTATTTCATTATCACTGCGACCAACCGCAACTACGCCCTGGCTTTTCTCGCACTTTAAATTAGGGCCATTAATACCAACCCAAACATTGCTTACCGGCACACCGATTAATCTTTCAGCTTTTTCCAGACACGCTGAAATTGCCGAAGTAGCGTCTTCTATACTATTAACTACGCCTCGGTTTATGCCTTGAGCCGGCACGGTGACCGCTCCTAAAATTTGCAATTGTTCGCCTGATTCGCTAGGCGTTTTTTGACCAGCCACGAGCCTGATGGAAGTTGATCCGATATCAAGTCCGGCAATAATATTGTCTTTCATAATATATTTCTTATTATACTAAAAAATTATCTTAATGTCCAAAAGTTTTGTACACATACGGCGAAAAAATAATCAATCCAATAATTATGGCCGCGATTGAAGATAATAAAACTGCGGCCGCCGTAATATCTTTTATCTCTTTTATATAAGTGTTAATTCTGGGCTTTAAAACATCAGTTATTCTTTCTACCGCGCTATTAGCAATTTCAGCTACCAAAACTAAACTTACCACTAAAACTAAAATCGCCCATTCCATCCGGCCGATAGAAAAATAAACTCCTAAAATTAAAACTACTAAGCCGGCAAAAGTCTGAATTTTTAAATTTTGCTCTTCGCGAAAAGTCTTAAATAGTCCCCTAAAAGCATAACTATAGCTTTTTAATAATCTGCCTAATCTTATCATAAATAATTTTTTATAAATTTTTCTCCTAGTTTTATCATTTTATTTTTTTCTTCTTCGATTTCGTCGTTATAACCAACTAAATGCAACAGGCCATGAACTAAAATAAAAATTAATTCTTTTTCAGCGCTATTTTTAAAATCAGGCGCCTGGCGTTTAATCTGGTTATAATCAATTATAATCTCGCCCAAAAAATCGCCTTCGCCAACGAAAGATAAAACATCAGTAATTTTATTAAAGCCTCGATATTTAAAATTTAATTTTTTAATTTCTGCGTCGCTAACAAAAGCTAAAGAAATTTCCTTATTTTTATTTATCTTATAAATCTTGCTGAAAATATTAATAACTTTTTCTACTAGCTTAAAATTAATTTTATAATTAGCTTTGTTATTTATTTCAATTTTTACTCCGCTATAATTTACCTTTTGTTTTTTCATTTCAATAATTATTAATTCAATTGGATTTTATTTCTAATCTTTTAAATTAAAAGATTTAACCATGGCCTGAAAAATATTTAAATATTCTAAAATATTAGACGTGCCCGGGTTGTAAGTTAAACTGAATATATAATTTTCTTTCTTATTCATTAAATATACATTTAAACCGTCCGGGCTCTTTATGCCCTGCCAATTCGCGCTGCTAATTCTATCGCTATCATTAATAATTAAAATACCTAATTGCTCCATGTACCAATCATCAAGCGTTTGTTTGTTAACATTCGGCTGAACTATAATTTGAACAAATTGATTGTCATTAGTTTTAAACATTAAAGAATCATCTCCACCATTAACGCTAGTTGACCAAATTAAAGGATAAAGCAAGTCATAGGAAAAAGTTTTATTCTCATAAATGGCAATTTTAGGGTTAGCGCTTAGCTTACCTACTCCGGTCGGATTGTATAAATTTATAACTTCCGCGCCATCAAGATAGCCGTCGCCATCAGTATCCTCAGTAGAAGAGCTTGAGCCTAAAATATCTTCTTCAGTATCATTTAAACCATCGCTATCTTTATCATCGCCAATATGTAAAATTAAATCTTCTTCTGTTACATTTTCGGAAGTGGTAGTAGCAACACTAGTAGTCGCCGTTTCTTCTGTCGGTAAAATCATAGTTTGAGAGCTAGTAGCGATTGTATTTTGATTTGCTGTTGGCTGTTGTGTTTGGCTTTGTTGTTCTGTCTGTTTTTCTTCTTTATTAATTAAAGATGGCTCTTGATTAATAGTTATGTTGGACTTTTTAAATAATAAATAATACAAAATAGCTGAAAGCAATATTAAAAAAACCGCCCCGCCAATTATTATAATTATACCGGTAGTTTTAGCGCTATGCTGTTTAATCGGTTGGTTACGGAAACGTTCTGGCATAACATGCACTTCTATATCGTCAATATTAACTTGTTCTTTGGGTTTAGAATTTTTTTCCCCAATCGATTCTAATTTTTCTATTTTATTTTTTTCAAAAAAACCAAACATATTTAATTATTGCTCATTAATATCTAAAAGTTTCCCCGGACCGTTAGGATCAAAACCATTTTTTAATTCTTCACCGTCTAAATAACCGTCACCATCAGAATCAGGATTAAGGGGATCTGTTTTATACACTTTTACTTCTTGACGATCCGTTAAACCATCTTGATCAGTGTCAGTGTTATTAATATCGGTTCTAAAATCATTCTCCTCTTCATCCGTTAAACCATCTTGATCAGTGTCAATCGGCTGAGTTACAACCGGCTGAACAATTTGAGCTTCATTACTGTTAGTTTCTTCAATCGGCGTGACTTCTTCTATTTGTTTTACTTCAGTATTTTTAACCTCTTCTTTAACTTGAGCAGGAGTATTAATCGTTGGCGAATCCTTTATCATTAATTTTAAAACTAAAAATCCTCCGCCTAAAATAATAATGAAGCCGCCTAAGACTAAACCTAAAATTATTCCTTTGTTTTTTAACCAACTATCTTCAGCCGGTATAACCGTGTCTGGCGGAATATTTGGATCATTAACTTTAGGTCTAAACGCTTCGGGTTTAACTTTATCTACTTCGGAAAAAATATCTTCAGCTTTGACCGGAGTCGGTCCAGCTGGTTGAGCGGCGCTATTTGGCGCCATATTTTTATCAAGTTCGTCAAACATAAAAATATTATTAATTATTTAATTTATAATATAGTTAAATTAATTTCTGCTGATTTATTGCTTTCATTGCCTTTAAGGTCTAGGGCTGCGGCTGCAAAATAATAAATAGTGCCTTTAGCTAAATCATCTATAGTAATTTCGCATTTACCTGTACCGGCAAGACATTTGCTTTTTTCAAGAGTGGCTGAAGCGCCTAAAGTTCCGCTAGTAGCACCGTAGTAAATTTTATAAATTGCCGTATCGTCTTGATTAGCTTGCCAGCTAATTATCGCTTTGCCTTCTTGCGCCTCGCCGACTACTCCTTGGGGCGTTAACGGCGCCCAATCATCAGTTGGCGTAAAATCAATTTCATTAGAGTAACCGCTTTCAGCTCCGCTTTTATATTTAGCGGTTACGGCAAAATAGTATTTAACATCATTGATAAGATTACTAATAATTACCGGGTTGCTAATCGTACCTGGTTGAGAAACTGAAAATGACTGCTCATAATTTCCTGATTTAGTGCCATAATAAATTAAGTATTTATCTAATTGCTCATTAGCCGGTACGTTTATTTCCTGCCAGACCAATCCAGCTTTTTTACCTTGCTGAATTTCATCGTTCATGGTCGCGGTTAAACTCACGCCAGAAATATTAGGCGTGCCTTCTCTAAAGAAATAAAATTCCTTTAAAATATTCTGTTGAGCTGAGTAACCACGAATTACCGCCCTATCGCTTAAAATAGCCGGCAAATCATCAGCCGTACCAGCATTGCCGGCATCACGACAATAATATACTTCAAAATTAGTAGCCGAACAATCTCCAGTTGTGGCTGTGCAATTACCCGAAGCATCACGCCATGGTTCCCAACTGCCATCAGCATTAAAAGATGGCCATGGGTTAGCGCATAAAAAAACGTAAACCTGAGCTGTTTTTTCTTTATATTTACCAACAGTAGAAGTTTTATTAATTTTATCTTGCGTAATAGTAGCCTTAGCGCGAACTACAGTTTTAGCTTCTTTAACATCCTGAGCAACTAATGTTTGAATTTGGCTATCATCAAGAGCATTTTCTCCATTTTTAAATTTAACCACCTTTTTATCTGCTATATTCCAATCCCAACGCCAATTATAAATATTTTCAATCGGTATAATTGGCTGTTTTTCCGGAGAGTAAACTTCGGCGCGGAAAACTTTATCGCTATCTCTTATGGTATCATAATCATTACCTATATTATCATCAGCCGAATCATTTATCGAAGTATTAAATAAATAACTATAAGGATTAATAACCACTAAATTCATCAAACAAACACCATTATCTGAAGCTGTGTTTTGTTTAGTGGTGAATGACCAAATTTTTCCTTTAAAATCAAGGCTATTAAAAATTTCGCTATCTTCTTGCCCTAAAGCAACACCAGTTTCGCTTAAAACCCCAACTGCCGCCGCATCATTTATATTAGAATCGCCCTTAATAATAACATAATATTTTCTATTTGCTTCAAGAACTGTTTTAGGCTTAAACTCTAGCACTGTTTTATTATCGCTAGTAGCATAACCGCTAATATTTCCTGAAACTGCACAAAAATTACCGGTTAGAGCTTTGGCTTGATAAGCAAAAAACTTACTCAATATAGGCATTTTAGATAACCAATAAGATATTTTTTCTAATAAATTTGGTTTATAAGCTGCAGTTAAATATTTAGTATCGGACGGACATTGATCAATGCCATAATCTCCTACCACAACAATATTATCAACAAAGCTATTTATTTGCATTGCTTGATCAAAAGTAGCTTTTATTAAAGTATTGCGGCAAATATTTTCTGCTCCGTTATTAGGCCATGTTTCAGCAACTGTTGGTCGAGCATGGCAACAAGTATCCGTGCCACAACCGATTGTTCCACCGCAATCTCCATCGTTAGTACAACCACAACAAAGCCCTCTTTTATCTCCTGTGCAAGGCGCTCGATTAGGTTCACAAGTTAAATTAGTATTTAGAGTTTTACAACTATCTTGCGACGCATAAGGATCACAACAACAAATTCCGCAATTGCCAGGTGAAAATCCGCCGCTATTTTCATTCAAACAACTAAAACCAATACATTTACTATTATCACAATCTTGATTTTCGTTCATGCAAGTAGCGCCAAATTGCGGAGCTGCCGCACATTTAATACTACATTCAACAGGAGTTCTATAACTTGGTAAAGTTGAAGTAGCTATCGGAGTTCCGGAACAAACACTGGAATTACATTCGTAATAGCCACAATAATTATAGTTTGGCAGACCGCTCGCATAAGGACCGGCTCCGCCCACGCAAGCATTGTTTCTTTTGGCATCAACACAGCAAGTACCTTCGCCTTGTTCACTGCAAGTGGCCGCGTTACTTATCTGAGCGCAGTCTTGGCAAATACCTTGTGGATTTTTTGAATCAATTAAACAAAATTTACCGCTAGTTCCTAAACAATTGCAAGCCTCATTATGTTCAGCTTGAGTTGTGCCTACGCTGGCACAACCTGAACAATGACCATAAGTGTTGGTGTTAGCAGTTATATCGCTACCGCATTTGCCTTCGCATTTTAAAGGCGAACAGCAATCTTCATTATCATGCCCAATACGGCAACAACATTCACAACTGGCATCATCAGTTTTTGCACATTTATTATTATTGCCACAAATTGAACCAATTGGGCAAACATTCTGATCGATAAAACAATTACCATTAACTGAAGATGCTGTTTCTTTTAAACATTTAAAACCGCTATCGCAAATTGAACAGGTTGTATTATTTTCCATGCAACGGCCTCCGCTAATAGCTGTCCAACCATCCGGGCAAGAAGTACTAACCTTCATAACCCAACGATTTTGCGTACCATTAACAACGCATTCTGCAATAGCGGTAAAAGGAGTAAGACCTAAATTATAATCAATAGTTTTTGATAAACTGCAAGTTTGATTTTTCTTAACACATTTATTTAAAGCTGATCTATATTCGCATAAATCTGTTTTACAAGCGCTAAAATTATTACAGCTAAAATCACAATCTCCAGTTTCTACCGCTTGACCGCCGCCGTAAGTTGAACATTTGCCCGGCGAATTCGGGCAGAAATAGCTGCTTGAACATTGGCTTAAGCCATATTGCGAGCAAGCTTCTCCGTCAGAACATTCTGTTTTTCCGTCATTATCCAAATCTTTACAGCCGCCTGTAGAGCAACACTTTAAATCGCCGTCGCATTGATCAGGTTTGTTAGGCGGACAACTATCGCATTGTCCGGTTAATTTATTGCATTGACCTTTAGCACAACAATTAAAATTTACTGGGCTGCCTACTTGCACGTCTGGAATATCGCATTTTTCTTGATTAAGAGCGCATTCCCCTGATTTAGTAGAGAATGTCCAACCGAAAGCGCAGCCTAAAGGCGCACCTTGGTTGCAAGTTCCTCCAGGTCGGCAAATGCCTGACCAATAAGTCCCGCCGCCACAACATTCTTCACTAAGATCACATTCGGAATTTGACGTACATTTTCCAACTCTAAAAGGCAAAGAATTGCTTATAGAGCTATTTTTATCAATTATCTTAAACGGGCCGCTTACTGATTGCAAAGGCACATTTGAATTAATTCTTTCGTCAGACCAATTACTAATCGTAGCGTCTTTATTGTTATAATATTGAACTCGTCCGCTACCTTGAGTTGAACCAAATCTCTCCCCATAAGCGGATACCGGCCAACCGATCGGACCGTTATTAGGATCTAATAAACAAAGCCCTGGGGTGGGCGTATCATTATTAATAGTAAAATCTACCGGCAAACTAATTCTGCTTTCGGTGTTTGTAACTTCAACTTTATAAACGCCTAAATCATTTACTTTTGGCACTTTCACCACTATATAAGTATCATGCCACCAATTATTTCGGCAAGCCTCAGGAAAATCAATATCAGCATTTATTTTATTATCAGGGTCGTTCGGAGAATAAAATTTAACCGAACTTTTTTGCGCGTTATAAATTTTAAAATTTCGTCCATAAATAGTTATATATTGACCTGCTGGACCCTGCGGCGGCTCGATATATTCAATGACCGGATTTTTATTTGTATCATTAAAAATTGTGAAAGCTAATGAGTTGGAATCAACCGTACCAGTTCGCACAAAAATAGAATTTTCTCCATCATTAATATTAGGTACGCTGGCATCAACCGCAGTACTAATCCAATTTTTTATATTTTTAGCTTCTGTGGCGCTTTTACTATTGCCAAAATAAACAAAACGCGGGGAAAGATCAAAGGCATTGCCTTGTAAATTAAACTGATCGTCTAGCCCGCCGATTGACGGTTCAACCTGACAAAGACCGGGTCGCTTAATTTCATTAACAACAAAATCATTAATGCGCGCACCGCGATTATCGTCTGTTGTGTCATAATATTTTCTGCTATCAATCACTTTTATTGGTCCGTTAACAGCTCCTGGCGGAACTACAGCTATAATTTGCGTATCCTGCCAAAAGCTTAAACACAACGGGTTAACTTCATTAGGGAAAGAAGCCACTTTATCGTCGCTAGGATTATTAGGATCACCCATAAAAATTACCTGGCCGGTAGTTGTGCCAAAATATCTGCCACCGATAGTAATAAAATTTCCTACTGCTCCGTTAGGTGTACTAGAAGCATCAATCGGGCTTACCCAGGCAATCAAAGGATTTTTAACGCAGGTGCAATTATCGCTAGATGAACAGACTAAATTACTTGCGCAATCAACCGCCTGGCAACCGTCTACATTTATATCTCCATCACAACTCTCACCTTCTCCGGGCGCAGTAATTTTTTTGCATAAACAATCACTTGAAGAACAAGTTAAACCAGCCGCGCATTGACCAGCCGCGCATTGAGTATCTAAAGGATTGGTTAAGCATGGCTGGCCTTCGCCGGGCAAATTAGGTATGCCTCCGCCTGGCGTTACCGTACCTCCGCCTCCGCCGCCATTATTATTAGTGTTTGCTCCACTCGCATCCAACAAACTATTTAAAATAAAACTGGCGATCGCGAACGAAGCTAAACAAATTATTAAACCAATAACCGCGCCAATTAATATTTTTTTAGCCCGATCGACTTTTTCCGAATCTCCTTCAGCTGTCATATAAAGCCAACCGGCATACATGATTATGCCAACTGCAATAATCCCTAAAAAGCCTAAAACTATTCTAATAATTTTAGCAGCCATAATTCTCGGATCTGTTGTCCCCAGCCCAGTATCAGCTGCATGTTCTAAACCAACATCAAGCGTTTCAGCCAAAGCAAAATGAGCCACGGTAAAAATCGCAACTATTAAGAAAAAAACGAATAATAATTTTTTTATTCTTATTTTGCTCATGAAAAATGCTTAATAAATTTATTGGCAACTTGATTGTCCGCTGGATTGTCCATTACAGCAAGAAGGCTTACCATCTATACCTAAGCCGGAACATGGCGTATAACAATTTTGATAAATATCTTTAACCCCGGAATTCATTTGCACGGAATAATTAGTATTTTCATTAAATTGGTCATGATTAACATTGGCAGTGGTTTTTTTATCGCTGAAATTATCATTCTTAGTGATCCAATAATTATAATTTCCACCACTGCTTTTAAAACCTATGCTTGAACTATTTAGAGAAGAGCTCATTAACAATTTAGAAAAAGTCGCCTGCGGCACAGCTAATAAATCAACTCCGCTACCGCCGATATTTGGGCTGACTAAATCTATTTTTGGCGGCGTAGTATCAATAGTGTTGTTAGTATTAAACAACCAATAATAATCATCGCCTTCACCCTCATGAGTTTGGCTGTTGGCATTAAAAGGCGGCAAACCGCTTTGGGCTTCTGGCCCTTGGGCCGTGTTATTAGAGTTGCCGTCAAAAGAATTATCAGCCATATCCACTATTCCATTATAAGGGAAAGTTGCGACAGCAGTGCTTGAATCAAAAGCAGCGGCATTTATAAAAGCTTTAATTTGTTTATCGCCGGGCAAACAATAAATCGTCTGACCGCAAGAATTTGTTCCGCAAGCATCAAAAGTTAAAAATTCTATAGTTCGATATTGGTTAGAAGCAAAAAAGCTGCCTTCAATTAAAGCTTGCGTAGCATTATCAATAATTTTTATATTTTTAAAACCACTATTATCTTTAAAAACTCCGCTAGCTGAAATCGGATCAACTGCTTCGGAAAAATTAATTTGCACTACAACATTTCTCGGCTCAGTAGAACTAGGCTGAGGAATTATACTCTCCACTTTCGGCGGCGTAGTATCAATAAAAGTGCCAACCTCAAACATCCAATCATAAGCTATGTCACCCATAACGGCTCCGAAGGCCGGATCGCCTGTGGCTTTTTTAATATTTTTTCCCAAAGCCACCGAATACCAAATTTTCTCCGTAGGTGAACCTAAATATTGAGTCGGTTTAAACACAAAAGTTTTGTTGTCGTCGGTTTTCATGGCCACGACATCAAAAGTAACTGCGCCAGCCACTCCGTCTTTAGTTTTATAAATTTTAATATTGTCTTTATTTATCTTACCGTCCGTTATAATAGTGTTCGGATCAATCGCCTCTTTAAAAGTAATAGCAATTTTTGTATTTCTAGGAACATCTTTCTGATTTCTTTCTGGGTAATGAGCTTCTATTATGCCCGAACCTAAAGCCGCAACCCCTCCGCCGGTTCCGCCGCCAGCATTATTAGCTCCGCCCTCTCCAACCGCGCCTGTTAATTTATTTAGAATAAAACTGGCTATTGCAAAAGAAGCTAAAATAATAATTAATCCAATTACTGCGTTAGTTAAAGTCTTTTTGGCTTGAGTAACTTTTTCTTCGTTGCCCTCGCTTGTCATCCAAAGCCAACCTGCATACATAATTATGCCAACAGCAATAATGCCTAAAAGGCCAAGCACCACCCTAATAATTTTGGCAATAATTATTCTTATATCTTGGCTATTGCTTAGGCCTGTGCCTTGAGCATAATTAAGGCCGACGTCCGGGCTGGCCGCAGCTAAAACAAAATTTGACAACAAAAAAACAGCCGACAGCGTTATAAAAAAAACGCCGGCCGCCATTAAAAACTTTTTAAATTTTCCTTTTTTTAGCATGGGAAAAAATAAATTTATTACTTTGACTTTTACACAATTTTATAATAATATTATAACATAAATAAAATAATAAAAGCAAACAATGACCATAAATCAAATTATAAATGTATTTAAAGATAATAACCCCGGGGCTGATGATACCATGATTAAGCTGGCTTATGATTTTGCGATTAAAGCACACTCGGGCCAAAAAAGAAAAAGTGGCGAACCTTACATTCAACATAGTTTGCATACGGCTTTCGTGTTGGCGCAAATAAAAGCTGATATAGAAACTATTGTCGCTGGTCTATTGCATGATGTTCCTGAGGATACTGAATATACTTTAACCGATATTGAAAAAAATTTCGGCAAAGAAATTGCCGGTCTAGTTGAAGGTATAACTAAATTAAGCAAAATAAAATACCGCGGCATTGAACGATATAGAGAAAGCTTAAGAAAAATGTTTTTAGCCATGGCCCAAGACTTAAGAGTTATTTTAATTAAGTTCGCCGACCGCTTGCATAACTTAAGAACGCTCGAATCGCTGCCTTTAGAAAAACGCCAACGCATCGCTCGCGAAACCTTAGAAATTTATTCCCCGATCGCCGGACTTTTAGGCATGGGCAGATTAAAATGGCAAATGGAAGATATTTGTTTTAAACATCTTTACCCCGAAGAATATAAAAAACTGGCTTATAAATACGAGGTGGAAAAAAAGTTTGAACATAATCAATATATTCAAAAAGTTAAAAATATCCTAGGGGCTAAATTGCGCGAAGCAAAAATATCTTTTCAAATTACCAGCCGTTTTAAGCATCTTTATAGCATCTATCAAAAACTTCAAACAAAAGATAGAAGGTTCGATGAAATTTATGACGTCTTTGCTTTGAGGGTTATAGTCGCTGATATTGCTGAATGCTATAAAACTTTAGGCATTATACATTCTCTTTGGCGACCAAATCCTGGCCGGCTAAAAGATTATATTGCGGTACCAAAACCCAACGGCTATCAAGGTTTGCACACTACGGTTTACGGCCCAGACGGTAAATCAACTGAATTTCAAATTAGAACTAAAGAAATGGATGAAAGAGCTAAATATGGCATTGCCGCGCATTGGACCTATAAAATGGGTGAACATGATCCTAAAAAACAACCGGCCTGGGTAAAAGAAATTTTAAATATCCAAAAAGAAACTGAAAATACTTCTGATTTTATAAAACAAATAACTTTTGACGTCTTTCATGATCGTATTTTCGTTTTTACGCCTAAAGGCGACGTCTTTGATTTGCCCGAAGGTTCAACGCCGATTGATTTTGCTTATTATGTCCATTCAGATATCGGCAATAAAGCGACTGGCGCAAGAATAAATGATAAAATCGGTACACTAGATCAGGAATTAAAAAATGGGGACTTAGTAGAAATTATTACGGAAAAAAATAGAAAAGGCCCAAACCGCGACTGGTTAAAATTTGTTAAAACATCGACTGCCCGAGGAAAAATTAAACAGAATTTAAAATCCAGCATGATAGATAATTTAAGAAAATTCATACCGAAAATATAAAAAACATTAAAAAAACACCCTCGAAAATTCGAGGGTGTTTTTTTGTATATTTATTCCACTAATAATTTTTTTACTATTTCCCCTACTTTTCCGCCATCGGCCTTGCCTTTGACTTTGGCCATGACTTGCCCCATTACTTTTCCAAAATTTTCGTCTCCGCCGGCAATAACTTCTTTAACAACTTTTTCCAATTCTTCATCCGACATCTGCTCGGGTAAATATTTTTCTAAAATTTTTATTTCCGCATTTTCTTTATCCGCTAATTCCTGGCGTCCGCCGGATATATAGGCTTCAATTGAATCGCGGCGTTTTTTAACTTCCGAACTTATTACTTCTAAAACTTGCTCGTCGGATAATTCGGCTTTGCCGTCTTTTCTTAAAGTTATTTCTTTATTGCGTATAGCGGAAATCAACATTCTTAAAACAGACGTTAATTCAGCCTCTTTGTTAAGCATGGCCTGTTTTAAATCTTGATTAATTTGTTCTAACAATTTTGACATATTTTTTATTTACCATCTTTTTCTAGTTTCTTCTTCAAACTTGCCAATTTTCTTTAAATATTCTCTTTTTGATTTTAATTTCATGCCGACTAAAGCGCGTTTTTTTTGCTGGGTTTTATTTATTTTCGGTTGGACATGCTGAACCTGGCGGGCCAAATATAATTTGCCGCTTTGCTGAAGTTTTTTGTTAAATCTTCTCAAAAAACTTTCGAAACTTTCGCCTTTTTTTCTTTTAAATTCTGTCATAAATGCACCTCCGATCCAATATTGCTAAATCGCTTAATAAGCGTAAATACTATCTTAAACAATTATTGATAATTTGTAAACCTTTATCATAAACTCATTGACCCAATCTTTTTTGCACTTCAGATATAACTTTCTTATAGTCAACAATCTCTTGAATGCCAGATTCCATATCGCGGATTAAAATTGTACCGTCCATAATTTCTTTTTGCCCCAAAATTAAAGCATATTTGACGCCGGCTTGATTAGCCATTTCCAACTGACTTTTTAAACTATCTTTAGTAAAAGCTTGCCTTACTCTAAAACCATTTTTTCTAAATTCTTCAAAAAGCACCATTATTTTTCTTCTGGCCTGATCACCTAGATGGGCCAAAAAAACATCGCCCTTATCTTCGTCGCGCAATGGAATATTTTTTTCCTTTATTTTTAAAATTACTCTTTCGATGCCGATGCCGAAACCGCAGGCTGGAGTCGGTCGTCCGCCCATATGTTCTACTAACCCATCATAACGCCCACCACCGCCTAAAGCGCTCTGACGTCCTACTTCATCAACCGGTTTTCCTTCTGAAACCTCGGCGTAGGAAGGCCAAACTTCAAAGACTGTTCTGGTATAATAATCCAACCCTCTAACTAAATTGGAATTAAGATTATAAGGAATATTCAACTCGTCTAAATATTCTAAAACTTTTATAAAATGATTTTTACAATCATCGCATAAACTATCTACTATTTGTGGAGCCTCAATAGCGATATGCTGACATTGCTTTTCTTTACAATCTAAAAGTCGTAAGGGATTTTTTTGCAATCTTTTTTTACAATCATTGCATAATTTTGCTCTACGACCGCGCTCTTTATAAAAATTTTCTAATTTAACTAAATATTCTTTTCGACATACTGGACAGCCGACACTATTAATTTGGGTTATAACATCTAATTGCAATTCGCTGAAAAAATAATAAGTTATAGCAATAAGCTCGGCATCAGCCACCGGACTGGCTTCACCGATATTTTCTAAATTAAACTGAGAAAATTGTCTAAAGCGGCCGGCTTGCGGCTTTTCATGCCTAAAAACAGGACCCAACCAAAATAATTTAACCGGTTGTGGCATATTAAACATACCATGTTCAATATATGATCTTACAATTCCTGAAGTGGCTTCCGGGCGCAAAGCGATTTTTTCTCCATTTTTATCTATAAAAGAAAACATTTCTTTGCCAACTATATCAGAACCACGTCCAGTAGAGCGTTCATATAATTCTAAATTTTCTAAAATTGGCGTATCTAAACGCTTAAAACTATAAGCCTTAGAAAGTTCAGTGGCTTTTTTGACAACTAAACTCCAATACTTATATTCATCAGGCAAAACATCTTTTGTGCCTCTTAAGCGAGAAATAAGCCGAGCTTTTCTATTTTTAAAAGCCTTTTCTTCGTTTTCTTTATGATGATCTTTTTTCTTTAAAATTTTTGGCATAAAATAAACAATTATAAATTACAAATTGTCAATTACAAATTAATTCGTAATTGACAATTGAAAATTGACTAATAGCTATAACTTGGCGTTTCAAATAAACCAACCCGATTAAACGGCCAACCCCTAAATAAAACTTTGCCTGTTATATATTTTTTATCAACCGGACCAAAACTTCTTGAATCTTTAGAAGCGTTGCGGTTATCACCTAAAACATAATATTCATTGTCAGTTAAAGCTATCATTTCTTCGGTCAGGCTAAAAGTTTTATCTTCGGTCGATAAATATGATTCCTCTAATTTAAAACCTAAGGGCTGCTCTTTATTATAAACATAAACATAACCGTCTTTAATCTGCACTTTTTCTCCGGGCAAACCTATTATTCTTTTAATAAAATATTCTTGCGGGTTTCTAGGATAACGAAAAACAATTATATCTCCTCTCTCCGGCGCGTTGAAACGATAACTTATTTCATCAATAATTAAATATTCTTTATCGTAAAAATTTGGCTCCATAGAAGCACCCTTAACATAAAACGGCTGTATTAAATAATATCTAATCGGTATAATAATAGCCAAAGATATTAAAACTACCTTTATCAACTCAAAAACATAACTAAAAAAATTTTTTACCATAAAAAATGTTTAATAAGACAAAAAAATCTTATTTAATAAAGATAAATAAGCCTTTGCCCCCATCAATATTTTGTCTATGTAGTATTATAACAGCTTGTTAATAAAAAGACAAAATTGACATAATTACAATAAATAGTGAATAATAAACGGGACAATAAATCAATGTGGTTGTCAAAACAAATAAACAAATATATAATGATTATATATTCTAAATGAACTATGGATAAAAAAATAAATTTACTAAATTCGCAGCTGGTCCAGCAAGAAAATAACGGAAGAACACCAATAAAATTGAAAAAAAAATCCAGCTCTATAAAAATTAAACCCTTAGGGTTTATTTTAATTTTTCTATTGGCTGTTTATTCTATTTTTGCTTTTAACGAATCAACAAACGAACAGCCAACTTCTTGGATAGATAAAATTCCTATTGTAAGCCAAATAAAACATTTGGTTGAAAGCGCTGAAAATAAATTAGACGGCGAGAAAGAAGATCGAATAAATATTTTACTTTTAGGCATCGGCGGTAAAAATCACGACGGCGGTCTTTTAACTGACACCATAATTTTAGCCAGTTTAAAACCGAGCGAGAAAAAATTATCTTTAATTTCTATACCACGCGATTTAGCAGTACCGGTTGGGAATATGGGTTGGCGAAAAATTAATAGCATTAACGCTTACGCGGAAATGGAAAATCCCAACTCTGGCGGAACGGAAGTTAGTAAAACTATCAGCGAAGTTTTTCAAATTCCGATTCATTATTATGTAACCGTAGATTTTACCGGTTTTGAAAAAATTATTGACGATTTAGGCGGAATTAAAATTGATGTGGAAAATACTCTTGATGATTATAAATATCCTATCTTAGGAAACGAGGATGCCCCCTGGGACCAAAGATGGGAACATCTGCATATTGATAAGGGGCTGCAAAATATGAACGGTGAACTAGCTTTAAAATATGTCCGCTCTCGTCACGCTTTAGGAGTTGAAGGATCTGATTTCGCCCGCTCACGTAGGCAACAAAAAGTTTTAGAAGCTGTAAAAGAAAAACTTTTATCGCTAAATATTTTATTTAAACCGACAACAATTTCTAGAATAATTTCTGATATTTCTGATAATTACCAAAGTAATTTAAAAATTTGGGAAATAGGAAAATTGTGGAATTTAGGCAAAGACATAAAAAGCGAAAACATTATTAACCGCGTTTTAGATAATAGCCTTGATGGATTTTTAGTTGATTCTGTCGGATTAGACGGAGCTTATTTATTGCAACCAAAAAATGGAAACTTTTCCGAGATACAATATTTAGTTAAAAATATTTTTAATCAAACATCTGCGACTGATGATGATAAAGAAAAAATTAAATTAGAGAAAACCACTATAGAAATAAGAAATGGCACCTGGGAAAATGGCTTAGCCAATAAAGCGGCCGAGGAATTAAAAAATTATGGTTTTAATATAGTGCGAATAGGCAATACCAGCCAAAAAGATTTTGAAAAAACAGTCATTTATGATTTAACTTATGGAGAAAAAATCCAATCACTTACAATTCTTAAAAATAAAACTAACGCCAATGTAGCTTTAGGCATGCCACAATGGCTGATAGATGAATTGTCTAAAGAAATTGCCGGAGAAACAGCTCCGATTCAACCAGATTTTATCTTAATTATAGGGAAAGATGCTGATGCGATAAGATCCGGCATCGGGACAACAACACAATAATTTTATGACAGAAAACACAGCAGAAAAAAATAATAGTCTTCCTTTAGTAGTAATCTTTGGCCGAACCAATGTTGGTAAATCAACTTTGTTTAATTGTTTAACTGAAAAAAAACAAGCTTTGGTTTCCAATATTGCCGGCACAACCCGCGATAGTAATTTAGGCCGGGTTTTTTGGCGAGGAGAAAATTTTGAAATTGTGGACACAGGCGGAATTATAAATTTAAAATTTTTAACCAACAAAAAAATCGCCATCAGCGAAATTGACGATAAAGTGCAAAAACAAGCCAGACAATATTTAAAAAAAGCCGACTTAATAATATTTTTAGTTGATAATAAAACCGGTTTATTGCCGCAGGATAAAGAAATGGCTCTTTTAATTAAAAAAAATGTCTCAGCAGATAAAATTATTTTAGTTGTTAACAAGGTTGACGCGCCTAATGACCGCTTTAAAATTTCCGAATTTTATAAATTATCATTCGGCGAGCCCCAGGCTATCTCCGCGGCTAACGGTTCGGGTACTGGCGACTTATTAGATATTATAGTAAAAAAATTAAAGATCAAAAGCCAAAATAAAATTAAAATCGACGAACAGAAAAAAAACGAAGAAAATTTAATTAAAATTTGCATTATCGGCAAGCCAAATGTAGGAAAATCTAGCCTACTAAATTCTATTTTAGGCTATGAGCGTGTAATCGTTAGCCCTGAACCGCACACTACCCGCGAACCTCAGCATACAAAAATTATTTATAAAGACCAATCCATCCTTTTAATCGATACGGCCGGCATAAGCAAAAGAGGTACTAAAACAAATGGTTTAGAAAAATACGGCATAGCCAAATCACTCGGAGCTTTATCTAAAAGCGATGTAGCCTTAATGACGCTTGATATCAGCCAGGATATAACCCATCAAGACGCTAAATTGGTTGAAGAAATTGTAGAAGCGCAAAAAAGTTTTATTTTTATCGCCAATAAGTGGGACAAAATAAAAGAACGGGATACAAAGAAATACACTGATTATATTTATGGAAAATTACCTTTTGCCCAATATGCACCCGTTCAATTTACTTCGGCTAAAACTGGAGAAAAAATAAAAAAAATTCTTGACCTAGCTTTACAAATTGCCGAGCAAAGAAAATTACAGCTTAGCGACTCGCAACTAGCGCATTTTTTAGCGCGCATCGTAAAAATTCACCGGCCGGCTAAAGGCAAAGGCGTAAGGCATCCTCGTATACGAGAATTTACTCAAACACAAGCCAACCCGCCAAAATTTGAAATGAAAATAGGAGCCAAAGAAGATCTGCATTTTTCTTATCTAAGATTTATTGAAAATCGTTTAAGAGAAAAATACGGTTTTTTAGGCACTCCTCTTTCCGTAACTGTGGCAAAAAATAAAAAAGTCCACGGCTTACATAAAGATTAATTTAATCATATGCAAATCATCGCTGGTCTGGGTAACCCAGGTGAAAAATATAAAATAACCCGCCACAACGTAGGTTTTATGGCGATTGACGCTTTAGCTGAAGAATTAGGGCTTAGATGGAAAAATAGTAAAAAATTTAAAGCCGACGTAGCTAAAGACGACAATATTATTTTAATAAAACCACTTACTTTTATGAATGATTCTGGTTCAGCTGTATCTGCGGCATTGGCATATTATAAAATAACTCCTGATAAATTAACTATTATACATGACGACTTAGATATAGAGCTTGGGAAATATAAAATTTCCGTTGACTCTAGAAGCGCCGGACATAATGGCGTGCAATCAATTATTGACCGCCTTAAAACTAAGAATTTTAAACGTATCAGAATAGGTATAAAAACGGCTGAATTAATAAAAATTCCTGCGGATAAATTTGTCTTACAAAAATTTAAACCAGAAGAGAAAAAAATAATAAAAAATATTATTATTCAAATATTAAAAATAGTTTAGTTTCTTAAATAAAAAAGACGGCCGATGTAAATTGGCCGTTTTTATAATTATTAATTTTTTATTTTACTGTTTACGAAAGCTAGGCAGCCTTCCATGTTTTGCTTTAAAGAAATAGATATACTCATTGCGAGCATCGCGCAAAATATTTTCATTATCAGTTTGCCCGATAATAACTGCGCCCACTATTTCTTTATCGTTTTTGCATACTTCCAACCTTCTTAATGCATCATGGTAAGTATGGAAATAACGACCGAGTCTTAAATATTGAACAAACTCTTTTTTTTCGTCGTCATTTTCCCAAGCGCCATAAACAAAATTATCTTTATTAATATCCCCCTCATTCTCTCTGCCAACAACTTTCACTGCCATCTCCATCATTATTCCTCCTCAATAATTTTAATAAGCCGTTTTTTTAATATCCATAATTATGCCTAGAAGCATAGGGATAACCCCGATTTAAGGCTCCGGCCAAACCAGGAGGGAGGTTTAGTCTTCACCACTCCTAGACAAAATTATAGATACTATTTATGGTCGTTTCTAAATATGTTATTATGAAAAAAGGTAATTGTCAAAAAAATAACGTCCAATATGCTACTTGCTTTAGAAGGGATTCAAAATTTATAAATAATTAAGGAGGAAAATTATTTTTAAATTATGCCCTTAAGCAAGTAACATGCTGAACGTTATAAATTATAAAAATAAATATCATAATATATTAACATAAGTTAAGTATCTTGTCAAGACTTAAAAAATAGCCAAAATAAAACAAATTTAATATGAACGATCTTAAATATTGGCTGGCTCTAAGCCAGTTTTATAAATTCGGACCGGTTAAATTTAAAAAAATAAAAAATTATTTTCATACTATTGAAAATGCTTACAAAGCTTCTTTAAAAGATTATTTGCGCGCCGGCATCGAAGAAAAAATTGCCGAAGAATTTATAATCTTTAAGCATAAAATTAAGCCGGAAAAATTATTAGAAAATTTAGCAAAAGAAAAATTAAAAGCTTTAACTATAGAAGATAAAAATTATCCAGAATTATTAAAACAAATTTATGATCCGCCCTTTATCTTATATTACCGCGGAGACCTAGAAGCCTTAAACGGTTTTTCTTTGGCCGTAGTCGGAGCCAGAAAATATAGTCCGTACGGCGCGCAAGTAACGGAAAAATTAACCAAAGAATTAGCTTATAACCATTTAACCATTGTCAGCGGTTTGGCTTTGGGTATAGACACCTTGGCTCATTCGGCCGCCATTGAAGCCGGCGGTAAAACCATAGCGGTTTTAGGTTCCGGCCTTGATCAACAAAATATTTATCCTTCACAAAATCGCTACTTGGCTGATAAAATACAAGCTCATGGCGGATTAATTTTATCCGAATATCCGATCGGTACCATGCCTTTAAAACATCATTTTCCTCAAAGAAACCGCATTATTTCCGGATTATCTAAAGCTACTTTAGTTATTGAAGCAGCGGAAAAATCCGGCGCGCTGATCACGGCATTCCATGCTCTTGATCAAAATCGAGAAGTTTTTTCCGTACCCGGCAATATCTATTCAAATTCTTCCGAAGGCACTAACCGCTTAATTACCATGGGCGCTAAATTAGTAACCGGCGCTAAAGACATTATAGAAAGTCTTAATTTATCTGAAGCCGCCGCCTATATTGAAAACAAAAAAATAATCCCGGAAACAAATGAAGAAAAATTAATTTTAACTAAATTATCTTACGAACCAATACATGTCGACGAACTTAAGCAGTTGACAAAACTTGACACATCAATTATAAATAGTACACTTACTATCATGGAAATGAAAGGAATGGTAAAAAATTTAGGCGGTATGCAATACGTCATAGCCAGATAAATATTAATTGTCATCAAGATGACATTTATTTTTTATGAAAAAATTAGTTATAGTCGAATCCCCAACTAAAGCAAAAACCATAGCTAAATTTTTAGGTTCTGATTTTAATATTGAATCTTCTTTTGGCCATGTCCGAGATTTGCCGGTCAGCAAAATGGGTATTGATATTGAAAAAGATTTCGAGCCTAAATATATTGTGCCGGCTAAAGCCAAAAAAAATTTAAAAAAACTTCAGGAATTAGCTAAAAAATCCGATAAAATCGTACTCGCAACCGACGAAGACCGCGAAGGCGAAGCTATTGCTTGGCATTTAACCGAGGCTTTAAAAGTTGATCCTAAAGATACGGACCGTATTGTATTTCATGAAATAACCAAATCGGCCATTGAAAAAGCCTTGGAAAAACCCAGAAAAATTGATATGAAATTAGTAAACGCACAGCAAGCCAGAAGAATTCTTGATCGCTTAGTCGGATATGAACTATCGCCTTTCTTATGGAAAAAAGTCGCTAAAGGTTTATCGGCTGGTCGCGTACAATCAGTAGCGGTGCGCTTAATTGTTGAACGCGAACGGGAAATAAAAAAATTCATCGCTGAAGAATATTGGTCAATACTAGGCTTATTTAAAAATAAAAAACAACTGCCGTTTTTAGCTAGATTAAATAAAATCAATAACAAAACCGTTGATAAATTAGAAATCAAAAATGAAGAGCAAGCGGCAAAAATTTTAAATGATTTGGAAAAGGCTGAATATTTTGTAGCTAACTTAGAAAAAAAACAAACTAAAAAACAGCCGCCTAAACCTTTTACAACTTCCAGCCTGCAGCAAACCGCTAATCGTTGGTTAGGATTTTCCGCTAAGCAAACTATGGTAATAGCCCAGCAGCTTTATGAAATGGGTTTTATAACTTATATGCGAACCGACTCGCTTAATTTAGCTGATAAATTTTTAAATGAAGCAGCCGAATATTTAACTTCTAATTTAGGCGCTAACTATGCGCTTAAAACGCCGCGCCGATTTAAAACTAAATCTAAAGGCGCGCAAGAAGCTCATGAAGCTATCAGGCCGACAGAAGTATCGCGCACGCCAGAATCGGTTGACGGCAATTTAGAAAAAAACCAAAAAAAATTATACAAATTAATTTGGCAAAGAGCCTTGGCTTCACAAATGAGCGAAGCCATAATTGACGCTACTGTTGTTGATATTGAAGCAAAAAATACGCCTTATCAATTTAGATCTAATGGGCAAACTTTAAAATTCGACGGCTATTTAAAAATTTATCCGGAAAAAAGCCAGGAAATTGAGTTGCCAGAATTAGAAAAAAAAGAAAAACTCAACCTAGAAGAAATCAAAAAAGAACAACATTTTACTAAACCCCCGGCCCGATATTCTGACGCTGGTTTAGTTAAAGAACTAGAAAAATATGGCATCGGCCGGCCATCAACCTACGCTCCTACTATCGCCACTATCGTTGAGAGAAATTATGTTCAACGCGACGAAAGTAAACGTTTAGCCCCAACTGATATCGCTTTCGTAGTTAACGATTTATTAGTCGAACATTTTCCTAAAATTGTAGATTACCAATTTACCGCTAAATTAGAAAATGATTTAGATCTAATTGCTGAAGGAGAAGCAAAATGGCAGCCGATTATAAAAGAATTTTATGTCCCCTTCCATGACAATTTAGAAAATAAATATGAAATTATAAATAAAAAAGATATTATGCCCGAAGAAAAATCCAATGAAATTTGCGATAAATGCGGCGCGCCAATGATTATTAAAACCGGACGCTATGGAAAATTTTTAGCCTGTAGCGCTTTTCCTGACTGTAAAAATATAAAATCCATTAATGGCAACGGCCATAATAAAAATGGCGGGGAAAAAAGCCAGGAAATTAAAGACCTTGAAGAAAAATATAAAAATGAAACTTGCGAAAAATGCGGTTCGCCGATGGCGATTAAAGTCGGAAAATTTGGCCCCTTTTTAGCTTGCACCGGCTATCCTAAATGTAAAAATTTAAAAAATATAAACGGCGGAAATAATGGTACAGGTATAACCTGCCCGGTTTGTAATCAGGGTGAAATAGTGCAAAAACGTAGCCGCCGAGGCATTTTTTATGCTTGCAACCAATATCCTAAATGTAAAACTGCCTTTTGGGGACGACCAACCGGAGAAAAATGCCCAGATTGCAATAGCTTATTGATAGAAGACGCGAAAAAAGGAGAAATTAAATGTTCAAATAAAAATTGTGGCTATATAAAATAAACGCATCATTAACAATCTTAAAAAGGAGGGGCGGATGAAAAATAGGACAATGTATTTATTTATTATGATTATTGTAACTACTGTGGCTATTTCATTTTTGCTATTACCTATAGCAAAAGATTTATTCCAAAAAATATTTTTTTCCGGCCAGCCAGCGAATTATTATGATATTTTTTATTTAATATCTGTTGTCTCCTTAATGACGACGCTCGCTGGTATTACGATTTTTTGCTTGCGTTGCGAACTTAAGTTCAAAAAGGAGAACCATACGATCTAAGTCGAATAATTTTTCTTTTTTTTAAAAAAATAAAAAGAGGCCAATTTAAATGGCCTCTATTTTTATTTTTTAAATATTTTATTCTGCTTTTTTACTCTTCTTCTTTTTTTCTGCCCGGCTTTTCATTAACTCTACTAATTTTTTTACGCCTTCAACAATTAACGGCAGATAAGACGCGCTATGTTCTATTTTTTCTTTTATTAACTTAACTAATTCATCAAATTTATTAAGTCGATCTCTAGTTTCTTTAATAGCTTTAAACATCTGCTGCAAAATTCTAGCAAAATAATAAATCGCCCAACAAGAAAATATGGTAAACAATAAAACCGATAAAGCTATTATTATATTCAATAAATCATGGCTATCATTAATTAACGGCATAAATTTATAAAATTAATTAATTATTTTGCATATCCATTTCTTTTTCTTCTTTTTTAATTTCTGCTGTTTCGATCATCTCAATTCTAATTCCTCCTACTTTTTTGCTAAACCAATTATATATACTAGCGGAAATATAACCGATAATCCAGCCAAAAAAAGCTAAAACTAAAGCTACTAAAACTCCTAAAAGCAACCCGGCGCCAATATTAAATAATGAAACTAAAATAATTGATTCAGAAAAATCTTTTTGCATCACAATATTAGCCATTGTTGAAATAGCTACAACCAAAGCTATAAAAAAACCAACTAAACCATAAATCAAAGCCGTTATTTTAGCTAAGGAAATTTTATTAATGCTTTTTATCTCTTTTATTTGCATAAATAAAGCTAAATAATTAATTGCGTAATAATTTAAAAGCTATTTTAAACCTAATCTATTTTTTATTTTAGTAACAATCTCTTCGGTAGTGAAATGCGCTTTAACTAAATAATCGCTAGCTCCTAAATCTAAAGCTTTTTTATTGTCTTCTTCTTGCCCAAGATTAGTAAGCATAATAACCGGAACTTTTTTTATCATATTATTTTTATTGGCGCGAATAGCCTTTAAAACCTCAAAACCATCTATGGCCGGCAAAATAATATCTAACAAAACAATAGCTGGCATAAATTCATCAACCTTTTTTACTGCTTCTTCACCATTAACCGCCACAGCCACATTAAAACCTTCTTTAGTTAATTTTTTAAAACAGATATCACGCAAAAATGAATCATCTTCTACTAACAAAACCTTAACACCTCCGTTAGTGCTATCTTCTTTGGCGGCAGTCTTAACAATTTCAACATTATTCTCTCCACCTAAAACATTTCTGACCTTAGCCACAACTTCTTCGGGGTTAATCTGCGTTTTTATTATATAATCATTGGCTCCTAATTTTTTTATTTTTTCCAATTCAACATCTTGACCGGAGTTAGAAATTATAATTATCGGGATTGTATTATTATTTTTTTGTAATTCCTCTAAAACCTCATATCCATTCATTTTTGGCATAATAATATCTAATAAAATCAAATCTGGTTGCCATGATTTAATTTTTTCTAAACCTTCTAAACCATTGCCGGCAACTTGCACATCAAATTTTTCTAATTTAAATTTAGCTAATAAAACACTAGCTAAAGCATCTTCGTCTTCGATTATTAAAACTTTAGAGGCCACACCTTTTAAATCTTTGTTGTTTTTCATATAATTTTAATTTAATTTTTAATAAATTAACCTAGGATATTCTCTTTATTTATCGGCAAATCAAATTGCACTTCCGTACCCTTGCCTTCTTCACTTTTTAAGCTAACTTTGCCGTGATGTTTTTCGATGATGTTTTTAACCATGAATAGGCCTAAACCGCTGCCTTCGGTTTCTAATTTGAGCGCGTTAGTGGCGCGGAAAAATTTAGAAAATAACTTTGGTTGATCAACGGCTGGAATACCTACCCCTTGATCTTTAATTTTAACATGTAGGTACTGCTTGTCAAATTCAACTATTACTTCAATTTTACCATATTCGGGCGTATATTTGATAGCGTTGCTTAATAAATTCTGTATAACCATAATAATTCTTTCTTTGTCCATATAAATCTTGGGTAATTTAGCCGGAACTTTAACAATTAAATTTTGGTGGTTCTTTTCAGTCAAACTGTCGATGTTGCTGATAGAAATATTTAGCACTTCTTTAAAATCAGCGGATTCAAAATTAAAACCAAACTTACCTTCTTCAATGCGGGAAACGTTTAAGAGGTCGTTTACTAATCTGATGACTCTTTCATTGCTTAAATAGCCTTTGTTTAATAATTCTTGTTGTTCGATAGATAATTTGCCGGCATCTCCGTCCATAATCATCTTAATAACCCATTTGATGGCTGATAAGGGGGTTCTTAGCTGATGGGCGGCGATAGAGATAAACTCAGATTTCATCTTGTCGATGGCTTTTTCGCGGGTGAGATTAACAAAGATTTTCATAGTTCCTAAATTATGCCGATATTCATCTATTACTTTAGCAGTGATGATTTTGTAAATCTGCTCTTCTTCACCAATTTTTATTATTAACTCTTCAAATTTATTAATTTCATCCTTTAATTCTTTAGCCGTTTTTAGCACATATTCTTTCTTTATAATTTTTCTAAAATTTTCCATTGAATAATTATCCGTTGTTTCAACCTTTTTGCCTAAAATATTATTAGCTAAATTTAAAACTTCTTTAGCGGCCGGATTAATAAAACTAATTTTACTTTTTTCATCAATAACTATAATCGGATCCAAAAAATTATTTAAAATAGCTGCGGTTTTTTTATGTTCTGCCTCGAGCGTTTTTTCGGCCTGGGATAAATCAGAGAGAGCCTTAAGAGCTGTTTTTTCTGATTTTTCTAAATCTTTTATTTTTTTATTTAAATTCGAAGACATTTGGTTAAAAGAATCAGCTAAAATTTCAAATTCGTCTCCGCTTTTTATAATTATTTTATTTGTTAAGTTGCCTTGCTTTAACTCTTTAGTGCCACGAATTAATTTTCTAATCGGATAAATAAATTTTCTTGTAAAAACTATGCTAAAAAATATTATAAAAATAGCGATTAAGAAAAAAATTAAAATTATTTGATCAGTAATGTTTTTAAAATTTAATTCGGTATCGGTTGATATTTGAGTATTAATTTGGCCGCCGACAATACTTTTATTTATTAACTCTTGATAACTAGTGACTGTTAAAAAAGAAAAAATCATCATCGGCACAATGCCGATAACTACCATGAAAAAAAATAATTTTCTAAAAATAGCACTTCTCATAAATTATACTTCTTGTTCATTATAAGCTAAATAGGCTACTCCAGCAGTAAAAATAATTGCCGAACGCAAAAGCAAGCTGACCCAAACATATAAATCGCCCTGCTGATCAAAATAGCCTATAGTTGCGTAAGCTAACGAAGCCAAATTAACTATTAAATATTTAGATTGATACAATTCCTTTTTTCTAAACCAAAAATAGCAATTTCTTAAAATATCAAAAATTAAACCAACAATAATGCAAGCGAACATGGCTTGAAATAAATTCCAAGTAATTTGATTTAAACTATACTCCACGGAAAAAAAAGAACTGCCTTGATAAATAACGCTGCCGGGTAAAAAATTATAAGCTAAACTTATTATTGATATTAAAGAAAAAATAACCACCGACGACCAAGCAACAATCTTATTATTAGTAGCGCGATTTATAACATAAAAAATTCCTGCGATAACTTGCAAATGAATAGTAATTTGCAAGGGATATTGGTTCACAAAAATATCATAACCGTAATAACCATATTTATATAAAAGCAAGCTAATAGCTACAAGCAACCAAGTGCTGGAAACCCAAAACCAAAAAATTGCCAAAGCATTATCGGCTTGATTTTTTCTGTGCCGCCAAATAGTTAAAGAAGTTAAATAAGAAAAAATAAAAATAAAGCAACAAATCATGGAATTTAAAAACATCCCTGTCTGCATATTTTTATATTATTAATTAAATTTCACCTTGTTCGCTGCTGCCCACTAAATAAGCTAACATAGCTCCGCTAATATTCAACGAACGAAATAAAAGTAATTTCCAGCCAACATAATGGCCGGTTTGATCAAAGCCTAAAGCAGCAAAAAAAAGTATTAACGATAAAGCAAACAACGCTTCGCGATATTGACGTTTTTTTAAATTTTTAAATATGCTTGCCAATAATAACAAAGCTTCGAAGCTGAATAATAATAAAACGATATTCATAACATATTGCGGAGGAGTATATTCTGAGCCCCATTCTGAAATTGTTCTATTCTGTATTATTAATTGTCTGGTTGTTTCTAAATTTGTCGGCCCAGCTTCAATAACTATTCCCATAACAAAATTAACTAATAAAATAAAAAATAAAATTGAAAAAGGAATAATGATAAAATTTCTAATAAATTTAGCTAATTTTAAACTATAAACTACACTTGTAACACCATAAAATCCGCAAAAAATGAAGAAAAAAATTAAAAATAGTTGATCAATAAAAGCAAAGGTAATATCTAAAATAATAAAACCAAAACCGAATAATAAAGTTCGCAAACCCATAAAACCAACGACTAAACTGGAAAAAAACATGCTCCAGGCAAAAAATTTATGTTGCTGGTCTTTATAATTTTTTAAAACTATACGCCAAGCCGCTAAGCCAAAGCTCGCGTAAATAAAGCAAGTAAAAAAACTTAAAATTAATGACATGGACATATGCCAGAAGCTAAATAGTTTTTATAATTTTTTGTATCGGCAAATCAAATTGCACTTCCGTACCCTTGCCTTCTTCACTTTTTAAGCTAACTTTGCCGTGATGTTTTTCGATGATGTTTTTAACCATGAATAGGCCTAAACCGCTGCCTTCGGTTTCTAATTTGAGCGCGTTAGTGGCGCGGAAAAATTTAGAAAATAACTTTGGTTGATCAACGGCTGGAATACCTACCCCTTGATCTTTAATTTTAACATGTAGGTACTGCTTGTCAAATTCAACTATTACTTCAATTTTACCATATTCGGGCGTATATTTGATAGCGTTGCTTAATAAATTCTGTATAACCATAATAATTCTTTCTTTGTCCATATAAATCTTGGGTAATTTAGCCGGAACTTTAACAATTAAATTTTGGTGGTTCTTTTCAGTCAAACTGTCGATGTTGCTGATAGAAATATTTAGCACTTCTTTAAAATCAGCGGATTCAAAATTAAAACCAAACTTACCTTCTTCAATGC
>CAZHZE010000007.1:0-45537 GCA_964537265.1 uncultured Gammaproteobacteria bacterium
ATTAGATAGAAATACAGCTTGATATTTTGAAAAATCCGCCCAATTTGATAAACGGCCGAAATTTTTTGTGCTGCCGCTGAACAAACCGCCAAAAACAATAATAATTAAAAGAGCCACTACTAAAATAATAAAAATCCAAAGAATAATTTTTCTTTTTTTCTGTGTGCCTATGCACCATTCAATTATTTTATCAAACATAAATTTTAATAATGTCATTATATTATTATAATGACAAAATATTATTTTATTAAAAATTTATTAAATTTCTTTAGTTGCTGCTCTTTTTTCTCCTTTATTGCTAAAAACGTCTTGAATAAAAACAGCTAAAGCCGTAGCCACGGGTATGGAAAAAAACGCGCCAATAAGACCGGCTAGCTTAAAACCGGCTAAAATTGATAAAATGCTAACAATCGGATTTAAGCCAATAACTTTCTGCATAATTTTCGGCTGGAGAAAATTACCTTCAATAAAATGGACTATATAAAATAGCACGATAGATAAAACCGCTAATAAGGGAGATTGGGTAAAAGCGATAAAGATAGCCGGTATGGCTCCTAAAATTGCTCCCATATAAGGGATGAAAGAAAAAAATCCAACTATGAGCGCTAAAACTAAAGCATAGTTAACGCCTAATATTTCTAGACCGACATAAGACATTACTGCTAAAGATAATGATACGATTAGCTGCCCCCTTAACCAATGCCCCATTTTTAACTGCATCCGATTAATTAAATGCATAATATAAGTTTGATTTTTTTCCGGAGCTATCGACCAAACTAATTTTTTTATGGCGCTTTCTTCAACCACCATATAAAAAGTCAAAACCAATATTAAAACAAAAGAAAAAATCCCGCCAAAAATATTAAATAAAGTGAAAAAAACTCCAGAGGCTGTATTTTGCAAATACCCAGTAACAACATCAAAAGAACTTTTAGTGCTATCTAGCAAACCATATTTCAAAGAATAATCTTTTACCAAGCTAAATTTAGAGAAAATAGATTCAATATAGCTTGGCAAATCGCTTGAGATGCTGTTAACTTCGTTGATAATCGGCGGAGTTATTAAATATAAAGTTGTTCCTAAAATAGCAAAAACCACAAAATATAGCATTAAAACGCTAACCGAGCGAGGTATTTTTCTTTTTTTAAGTTTATCGACCCAAGGATCTAAGGCGCTGGAAAAAACTAAAGAAACAAAAAATAAAACTAAAATATCGCTAATTAAATATAAAAAATAAAACAAAACAAAAATACCAATAGTTTTAATTATTGTTCCGCTGGTAATATTTATACTAATCGGTCGTTTATTAAATTCCATATAATTAAAAAATTTTATAAAAATTCGGCTGTCATATTAAACATGACGGATTGTACATAGCCCGAATCCTCTAGCTGTTTTTTAAGCTTAATCAAATTGTCATTTAATTCAACCTCTATTTGCAACTCTGCAAGATCGCTAATCTGTCCGACTATGCGACCGCCACCTTGTTTTATAATATTTACAATCTCTGATAAATACAATATATCCTCTTTGGTCGGGTGAATAATACTATCATTTTTCCTATATAAAGTAACTAACAGCTGATTACAAGCCGCTTCAATGCCCTCATATTTACACACTTTTTCGGGATCTTTAATATAATCTCGGCTAATAAAAGGGTCTATTTCTATATCCGTTTTTATTTTATTATTCGCGCGCCACATACTATTATATCCTGCCCATACTCCTAATATTAAAAAAACACAAAAAAGTATAAAACAAAACAAAATTATTTTATTTTTTCTTAAAACCATATATAATTATTATAAAACATTGCTGAAATTAGGGCAAATAAATTTCCGCTCCGCTTAGGGCAGCTTTTTTAAAAAAGCTGCGCAAAAATCGCGAGCTGGAGAAAAATTTAAGGATTTAGTATAAAATTTATAACAAAATTTCAAACTCGCCTAAACGGCTCAAACAGCGAAATGTTTGTAAATAAATTTTATACTAAATCTGATACTAAATTTTTCTAGGCTCGCATTAAAATACTGAAATGCAATTTAAAATCACCCTGGGGTTTGGGGTGACGAATAAGCGCCATTGCTTACAGCACGAAGTTTAATTAATGTAATAGCGCATTGAGGCACCCCAAAAGTTCTTTGGTTACTTTCTTAATTATAAGAAAGTAACCCCTAGCGGAGCGACACGAATGAAAAACTGATAAAAAGCATACAAAAATATTTAGATGTTTTAACTGCTCTAAACGCTTAATTACTAAAAATAAAAGCAGGGTAGCTTATTAAACCACCCCGCTTTCTATATAATATTTTACATCCCCATCATCGACGGATCCATCCCGCCATAACCGGCCGACGCCCCGCCATGGTCACAACTATGATCTTTCTTCTCCGGCTTATCGGAAATAACTGCTTCAGTAGTTAAAAACATAATAGCCGCGCTAGCCGCATGCTCTAAAGCGCTGCGCACCACTTTAGTCGGATCAACAATGCCGGCTTTAAACATATCTTCAAATTTATCTTCCATGGCATTATAACCTAAATTTTTATTTCCGGCTTTATATTCTTCGATTAAATTATATAAAACTAAAGAACCGTCTTTACCAGCGTTAGCCGCAATTTGCTTCATTGGCTCTAAAATTGCTGTATCAATTAATTTAGCGCCTGGCGTATCTTCTTTTTTATCGGTTAATTCATTAAAAGCATTGCCAGCCTGAGCCAAAGCCAAACCACCGCCGACTACTACTCCCTCGGCCACAGCCGCGCGAGTAGCATTTAAAGCATCTTCAATTCTATCTTTCTTTTCTTTCATTTCAGTTTCCGTGGCTGCGCCAACCTTTATAACTGCAACTCCGCCGGACAATTTTGCCAAGCGTTCCTGCAATTTTTCTTTATCATAATCAGAATCGGTTATTGCCATTTCTTTTTTAAGTTGTTCTACTCGATTTTTGATGGTTTCAGTGTTACCTTTGCCTTCAACAATCACCGTGTCTTCCTTAGAAGCCACAACTTTTCTCGCGCTACCTAAATCAGTAATTTCCGCTTTATCTAATTTTAGTCCAACTTCTTCGGTAATAAATTTACCGCCGGTTAAAATAGCAATATCTTCTAGCATGGCTTTACGTCTATCGCCAAAACCAGGAGCTTTAATGCCTAAAACATTAAAAGTGCCGCGTAACTTATTAACTACGAAAGTTGCTAAAGCTTCACCTTCAATTTCATCAGCAATAATAACTAAATCCTTTTTGCCTGACTGCGCCATTTTTTCAAGCAATGGTAAAATTTCCTGAATTGAGGAAACTTTTTTATCTGTAATTAAAATACTTGGTTCATTAAATTCAGCTTTCATAGATTCAGTATTAGTAATCATATAAGGCGAAACATAACCTTTATCAAATTGCATGCCTTCAACTACTTCTTTAACAACGCCGAAAGACTGGCCTTCTTCAACCGTTATGACTCCATCTTTCCCGACCGCTTCCATGGCTTCAGCAATAATATTACCAATTTCAGAATCATTAGCGCTGATTGACGCTACTTGAGCGATTTCTTCTTTAGTTTTAATAGTTTTACTCATCTTTTTTAAATTAGCCACAATTTCAGCTACTTTATTTTCCATATCTTTTCTTAATTCAATCGGACTTACGCCGCCAGAAACCATTTTTAAGCCTTCAGCTATCATCGCTTGAGCTAAAACGGTCGCCGTAGTTGTGCCGTCGCCAGCCACATCATTAGTTTTTGAAGCCACTTCTTTTATTAAAGCCGCGCCGATATTTTCAAATTTATCTTCTAGTTCAATTTCTTTGGCTACTGTAACTCCGTCTTTAGTAATAGTCGGACCACTATAGCTTTTTTCAATAACTACGTTTCTGCCTTTTGGCCCAAGTGTTACTTTTACTGCGTTAGCTAATTGATCAACGCCTCTTTTTAAAGCCGCTCGGGCTTTTTCATCATAAATAATTTGTTTTGCCATATTTTTTATACTTAATAATTATTATTATTCTAAAATTGCCAATACATCGCTTTCGCTAATGATTAAATATTCTACTCCATCAATTTTAATCTCAGCTGGAGAATATTTTTTAAACATAACTTTATCACCGACTTTAACGCTCATAGAAGCTTTCTGTCCATTATCTAATAATCGACCATCGCCTACGGCAATTGCTTCGCCTTTTTCCGGTTTTTCTTTATCTATGGTATCAGGGAGAACTATACCTGATTTAGTAATTTCATCTTCGGCAATTGGTTTGACCACGATATGATCGTGAATTGGTTTTAATTTCATATTTATTGTGTTTTAATAAATTAATTTAGCACTTACATATTGAGAGTGCTAATCTATTATGATATTTTATCGTCATCAGTAAAGGTTGTCAAGTTATAATATTTAAGCTTATTTTAAATAAAAAAGAAGCTGTTGATACAGCTTCAAATCGTTAACTAATTACCTACTGTAGAAATCCCCTTTTTTCTTTTTTTAAATTTTAACTAACACTTTTTTGCCCTTTTTTGTGATTGCTTTATAGGTAATAATACTTTCCGCGACATGGCATTGGTGATCAACAGTTCTTTCGCCTTCCGGTAAAATTACCGTAATTCCGCAATGTCCACATACTTCTGCCGCAACAATGCCTTTTTTATTATTTTGCTCCATGACCGATCCCCTCCCTACCTTAAAATTTATTGCAATTTAATAATTTTAAAGCTTTATAAATTCAATATTTTCTCCCCCGTCTACTAATTTAGCATAAACTAAAATTACTTCTAAACCAGGATATTTAGTTAAAACTTTAGCTTTAGCCTTTTCTAATTCTTGTTTATGAAAATTTTCTTCCGCCGCTTCGTCGCCATTAAAAATTTTGCTGCCGCCATAAGCGCCGCAATCCTGATGATTAACAATAACTAATTTTTTAACATGATGCAGATCGCAAGGCACGCTAACGCATTGCATAGCAATATCATTTTCAGCGCATTGGTTAAGAGCTTTAGCCGCTCCGGGTAAAGACGGAAAATCAAAAGATTTAATGTTTAATTCTTTTTCTATATATTCTAAAGTTTCGCGCCAAAATCTAAAATCAATGCAAGTTAAAACTACAGCGTCGCACGAATGAATGTTTTTAAATTTAAATGGTAATTTCATATTCTAATATAATCAAATTAAAATTTAATGACCATAGGGCTTTGCCCGTTATTAAATTTTAATTTGATACCTTATATTTTTTGAAAATATTAAAAACTTTTTCTAAAAAAGTTTTTAAAAGTTAGGTTATATTTTTTATTTTTCTCCATCTCTTTACCGCTTTAGTTCTAGCTAATTCACGTTCAATAGCCGCGTTAACTTCAGCAAAATTGATATTCTCGCCATGCCTAGCTTTTTCTTTAATTTCAGCTGCTCTTCTATGAGCTTCTTCGGCTCGACTCATATCAAGTTCTTCTGCTCGTTCAGCAGTATCGGCTAAAATTACAACTTTATCTTTTAAAACTTCTAAAAAACCTCCGGAGACGGATATAATTTCGTCTTCGCCGTTTCTTCTTTTAACATGAATAACGCCTGGCACTAAAGCAGACACTAAAGGAATATGGTCTGGTAAAACCGTAATTTCCCCAGACCTAGTCGGTAAAGTAATTTGCTTAATTTCTTCTTTAAGTACAACTCTTTCAGGAGTCACGATTTCAAATTTTATAAATTTATCAGACATTTATTTATATTAATCAATTTAAAATTTAACGGCCGTAGAGCTTTGCTCGCTATTAAATTTTAAATTGATACATTATATTTTTGAAAATATTAAAAACTTTTTCTAAAAAAGTTTTTAAAGATTTTTACCCACCTCTTCAATTCCGCCTTTCATATAGAAATCGCCTTCGCTCTTATTATCATGGTTACCGGCTAAAATTTCTTTAAAAGCTCTAATAGTATCAGCTAATTTAACATACTTGCCAGGATGGCCGGTAAAAGTTTCAGCCACGGCAAACGGCTGGGATAAGAATCTTTGAATTTTTCTAGCGCGAGCAACAATTATTTTATCTTCATTAGAAAGTTCTTCCATGCCTAAAATCGCTATGATATCCTGCAAATCTTTATATCTTTGTAAAACTTTTTGCACGCCGCGAGCAACTTCATAATGTTCCTGACCTACTATTTTTGGATCTAAAATAACTGAGGAAGAATCTAGAGGATCAACGGCTGGATAAATTCCTAACTCTGATAAACCACGAGACAATACGACTGTTGAATCTAAATGCCCGAAAGTCGTAGCCGGAGCCGGATCGGTTAAATCGTCGGCTGGCACGTAAACGGCCTGTATGGAAGTAATCGAACCTTTATCGGTTGAAGTAATGCGTTCCTGCAATTCGCCCATTTCTGTAGCCAAAGTCGGCTGATAACCCACGGCCGAAGGCATGCGTCCGAGTAAAGCGGACACTTCTGAACCAGCCTGAGTAAATCTAAAAATGTTATCAATAAATAATAATACGTCTTTATTTTTTTCATCACGGAAATATTCGGCAATAGATAAACCGGATAAAGCTACGCGAGCGCGTGATCCCGGCGGTTCATTCATTTGTCCGAAAACCATAGCGAGTTTATCTAAAACTTTAGCGCCTTTCATTTCATGGTAAAGGTCATTGCCTTCGCGGGTTCTTTCTCCTACTCCAGCGAAGACTGATACGCCGCCGTGCGCCTTAGCAATATTATTTATTAATTCCTGAATAACTACGGTTTTACCGACTCCGGCTCCGCCGAATAAACCGACTTTACCGCCTTTTAAAATCGGACAAATTAAATCAATAACTTTAATGCCTGTTTCTAAAACTTCCGTTTTAGTTGACTGTTCAACGAATTTTGGCGCTTCACGATGGATTGGGTATCTTTCTTTAGTCTTAACGCCTGCGCCACCATCAACCGGTTCGCCTAAAACATTAAAAATTCTGCCTAAAGTTTCATCGCCAACGGGTACGGTAATACCAGCGCCGGTATTTATTACTTCGTCACCGCGCTTAAGTCCATCAGTTGATCCCATGGCCACAGTTCTGACTAAATTCCCGCCTAAATGTTGCTGGGTTTCCAGAACTAATTTGTTGCCCTGATTTTCAACTTCTAAAGCTGTATAAACTTCCGGCAATCCGCCAGAAAATTCTACATCCACGACTGCGCCGATGATTTGTTTAACTACTCCCTGTTTTGTTGATTTTTCACTCATATTATTATATTTGAATTATAAATAAATTAAGCTAATGCATTTGCTCCCGCGCTGATTTCCGCAATTTCCGAAGTAATACTAGCCTGCCTGGCTTTATTGAATGACAATGTTAATTCCCCTACCATATCACCAGCCGCTTCTGTGGCCTGATGCATAGCAGCCATGCGGGCAGAATGTTCCGAAGCGTTCGATTCTAGCAAGGCCTGATAAAGCTGTATTTCAATTAAACGCGGCAACATTTCGCTTAAAACTTCTTCTGGACTTGGTTCAAAAATATATTCATAATTAAACTTGCCGCTTTGTAAATGCTTTTCTTCTTTTTCTTTAATAAATTCTTTATCTAAACCAATCTTTTCGTTTTGACCGACAATACCTAAATACTCATCAGTTTTATCAATTTCTATGGGTAATAATTGTTTAACTCTAGGGATCTGCTTAGTCGAACTTACAAAATCAGTATAAGCCACCATGACTTTATCGTATTTGCCATTTAAGTACTCGCCGATTATTAAATTAGCTATCGGCACTATTTCATTTACTTCGCTAGCCAAATCGAGTTTAGGAAAATCCGCCACTACTCTCTGGCCATGATGATGCACGGCCGCGCCTTTTTTACCGATTAACACAAATTCCGCTTCTATCGAAACTTCTTCGCCAATTTTTTGATATTTTTTAATTGACTCATTAACTTTATTAATAATCGCTGTGTTAAAGCCTCCGCATAATCCGCGGTTAGAAGTAATTAAAATAATACCAACTTTTTTTATTTCTTTTCTGGGAGTTAAAAGTTGATGTGAAGCTTCGCTGCCGTTGCCGTTTATTGATTGAGCCAAATTTAAAACCGTCATCCAACTTAAATTGGCGTAAGTTCTGGTTTTAAGCACAGCTTCAATAGCTTTGCGCATTTTTGACGCTGCCACCATTTCCATAGCTTTAGTAATTTTTTTGGTATTGGTTATGGATTTTATTCTGTTTTTTATATCCCGTGTTGACGCCATATCTAACTTGAAATAATAAAATTATTTTATTAAATAATCTAAGCTGGATTTATAATCATTAATTAATTCTTTCATTTTATTCTCCAATTCATCATTTAATTCTTTTTTCTCTTCAATTTCTTTTAAAATCTTTTCTCCAGACGCGCCGGCATATTTATATAAGCCGGATTCAAATTCGGAAACTTTTTCCAAAGGCACATCGTCTACGAAACCATTAATTAAAGCAAAAAATATTAAAATTTGATTAACCACCGAAATTGGGCTGTATTGACCTTGCTTAAATATTTCCTGCAATCTTTTACCGCGCTCTAATTTAGCCTTTGTATCTTTATCTAAATCTGAACCAAACTGAGCAAAAGCGGCTAATTCTCTGAATTGAGCGGCTTCTAATTTCATTTTGCCGGCCACTTTTTTCATAGCTTTAATCTGAGCATCAGAACCGACGCGAGAAACTGATAAACCGGCATCCACGGCCGGACGACTGCCTTGATAAAATAATTCTGGCATTAAATAAATTTGTCCATCTGTAATAGAAATAACATTAGTAGGAATATAAGCTGACATATCGCCGGCTTGAGTTTCAATAATCGGTAAAGCCGTTATTGAGCCGCCGCCGTAATCTTTATTTAATTTGCAGGCTCTCTCTAATAATCTTGAATGTAAATAAAAAACATCGCCTGGATAAGCTTCACGTCCCGGAGGTCGTCTTAGCAATAAAGAAATTTCACGATAAGCAACCGCGTGCTTTGATAAATCATCATAAACTATTAAAACATCTTCACCTTTATCTAAAAAATATTCGGCCATAGCGCAACCGGCATAAGGCGCGATATAAAGTAAAGAAGCTGGATCAGAAGCGCCGGCCAAAACAACGGTTGTATATTCAAGCGCGCCGAACTGTTCTAACTTGCCGACAATACTGGCAACTTTAGATTCTTTTTGTCCAATCGCCACATAAATACATTTCATATTCTGACCTTTCTGGTTGATAATAGTATCAATAGCAATGGCGCTTTTACCAATTTGGCGGTCACCAATAATTAATTCTCTCTGACCGCGTCCGATTGGTATAATAGCATCAATCGCTTTAATGCCTGTTTGCACCGGTTGTCTTACTTTTTCTCTAGTAATAACGCCTGGAGCGATTTTTTCTACTGGATAAAATTTATCTGACTGAATTTCGCCTTTACCATCAAGCGGCATGCCTAAAGGATTAACTACGCGTCCAATTACTTTATCGCCGACCGGCACTTCTAAAATTTTATTAAGACAGCGAACCTCATCGCCTTCTTTAATGCTAAGGTAATCGCCTAAAATAATCGCGCCGACTCGGTCTTCTTCTAAATTTAAAGCCATACCATAAACTGAGCCAGCGGCAGTTTTAAATTCTAACATTTCCGACATCATAACTTCGGAAATGCCTTCAACTTTAGCGATGCCGTCGCCGATTTCCGCAACCCGACCGACGGTTTTATGTTTAACGCCAGCCTTAAAATTGGTGATTTGTTCTTTTATTTGTTCGACAATAAAATCCTTTGTAGTAGACATATTATTTAGAATTTCTAATTTCCAATTTCTAATTTCTAAACAATTTCTAATGACTCAATTTATAAATAATCTAATTGAAAATTAAAACATTAAATCATTGTTTGAAAATTGAGAATTGAAAATTGAAAATTACTTTATTAATTTATTTTTTAAATCTTCTAATTGCGTTTTTAAACTGCCGTCCACAACTTTATCTCCATATCTAATTATCACTCCGCCTAAAATATCTTTATCTGTTTTTTCGGTCATTATTACTTCTTTAGCGCCGGATAATTTTGTAACATAACTTTTTAATAATTTAACAGTTTCTTTATCAAGGTGGCTAGCGCTTACTGCTTGCGCTTCTACAATGCCGTGTTTATCATTCCAAATTTTTAAAAATTCAGCTATTATTTTTTCGCTTTTTGATAACTGATTTTTCTCCGCTAAAAGTTCTACAAATTTTTTAACAATATCTTTAACTTCCGCCGCCGACTTACCGCCAACCGTTTCATATAAACTTAAGGCATATTGTTTTACTGTAATCTTCATGTTATTTTATTATTTTTTTTATAATCTCCGCATCTTTCTTGTTATCAATTTTTTCCGCTAAAACTTTTTCTACCGCAGCAACAACTAAATCGGCTACTTCTTTTTTTATTTCTTTTAAAGTCGCAGCTTTTTCCGTTTGGATTTTTTGCTTTTCCTGATTAATAATCTGGCCTATTTCCTCTTTAGCTCTTTTAATTTCCGCCTGTTTTCTATTATCAGCATCAACAGCAGCTTTTTCTAAAATTGAATTGGCTTGTTTTTTAGCTTCACTTATAACTTGATCAAAATTTTTCTGAGTTTCGGCTAATTTCTCTTCAACTTTTTTTGCATCATCCAAACTTTTAGCTATCTTATTTGATCTTTCGGCCATAACTTTTACTAAAGGTTTAAAAGCAAACCAATACAAAACCGAAAAAACGATGGCAAAATTTACAAATTGAGCAATAATTAATTTAACATCAAGATGAAAAGTTTCTATTATATTTTCCATATATTACAATTTATAATTATTTAACGCAGAGAGACTAATATTAAATCTCCCCACAGTCAAACAACCATTCTAGCTAATACTGAAAGCTATAACCAAAGCGTAAATAGCGATAGCTTCGGCAAAAGCGGCAGCAATCAACATGATAATCATAACCTTGCCTGAAGCTTCAGGATTGCGTCCAACAGCTTCTACGGCTTTAGCGCCGATCATACCAACACCTAAGCCCGGTCCGATGGCTCCTAAGCCGATGGCCAAAGCTTTAGCTAACATTACTGTGTCCATAGTTTTATTTTCGTAACTCATAACGCATAGCGCGTAACGATATTACTTTAAATTATTTATTATTTAAATGCGTTACGCGTTGTGCGTTACGCGTTGTGCGAATTAGTGTTCTTCTTCGGTTGACATCATGGTTAAATAAGTCAAAATCAACATAGCAAAAATTAAAGCCTGAATCACGCCAACCATAATTTCTAAAAACATAAAAGGTAGCGGCAAACCAAAAGCTAAAATAGCGGCCATAGAAGCGATTAAAACTTCGCCAGCAAAAATATTACCGAAAAGACGAAAGGCTAGGCTGATAATTTTAGCTAACTCGCTAACGATCTCTAATAAGCCAACAAAAACTTTAATCGGATTAACTATTAAAACCGACGGATCTTTTAAAACTTTTTTAGGAATAGCCGCTAAAGTTTTTAAATTAATAAACTTATTAAAATAATTCCAAAGACCAACAGAAATAACGCCGAAAATATGGCTGGCCACTACGCCGATTAAAGCTAAAGCTAAAGTAGTGTTTAGATCAGCCGTACCGCCGCGAAAAAATGGCACAAAAATTTTTTCTCCGTGCTCGGAAACTACCTGACCTACTGAACCTATGCCGGGTAAAAGGCCGAGCCAATTATTTAACAAAATAAAAATAAAAAAAGTAAAAATAAAAGGGAAAAATTTTAAAGTTTTTTCTCTGGATCCGGTTACTGAATCAAAAACTTCAAATAACATTTCAAAAACCGATTCTAAAATATTTTGAATGCCTTTAGGTATTAATTTTATTTTAGATTTAAAAAACAAACCGAAAATAATAATTACCAACACTACCAACCAAGTATTAAGTAAAGAATTGGTTATAGTAAAATCGCCGAAATGAAAAATAGGTTCGGCGAAAAGAGTATGTTCGCTGGTAATTTCACTAGTGCCGTTTGTCATGTTAATAAAATAATTTAGAGATAAATAAAATAGTTTTTAAGCCATCTTATTTTTTATCTATTTTCTTTAATTCTTTAATGGTGTTAGAAACTAAACCGATCATTGAAATAGTAAAAGCGATGCCAATACAGATTAAAAATATCCAAGGTTCGCTATTATACTTTTTATCCAACCACTCGCCTAAATATAAAGCGACAATAATCGGTGCTGCAATCCAAACAGATAATTTTAAAAATACCATTAAGGCTGGCTGCCACCAAGCGATTTTTATATTCTTTTTCTGATCCTGATCGACCATATTTTTAAATTTCTTTAAAAAAATAACCAAGGGCTAAATAGTCCTTGAATTATCGCTAGTTATACACACCTATCCACTTCTTTTATACCGCAAAAAGCAAAAACAGTCAATCCCCCAATATTTTTAAATATTGAATAATTTTCTAGCATTGTCTGTGCTAATATTAGCTATTTTTTCTAAACTTAAATTTTTTATCTCAGCAATTCTCTCTGCTACTTTCTTCACTAGGGCCGGTTCATTCCTTTTTCCCCTAAAAGGTTCTGGCGTCATATAAGGACAATCCGTCTCAATCATGAATTTATCATTAGGAATGCGACGAATTAAATCGTCCCATTTGGCAGAAAAAGTTATTAACCCGGTGAAAGATATGTTTAGGCCTAAATTAAAATATTGCCAAGCCAATTCTTCGTCGCCAGAAAAACAATGCATCACTCCCCAGGCTTTATCTTTAGGCAAATTATCTTTATTATTTTTTTTAAAATTTTTCAAAATTTCTAACATATCATCGTGGGCCTGGCGGCAATGGATAATGGCCGGTAGTTTTAAATTTTTAGCTAACTCAAGTTGCTGCAGAAAAATTTCTTTTTGTTTGCGTTTAGCCGAAACCAAATCAGTCTCAGTATTAAGATGATAATAATCTAAACCGATTTCGCCTATGGCAATAACTTTTTTAAACTGCGCTAATTTTTCGTAAACATCATAGCTGAATTCCTCGCCGCGCGAATTAAAATCATAATCATCACCCTCAACTTTTTGAGCGCTAGTATGAATTGGATGAAGACCAACGGCGGCATAAACTCCTTTTTCATATTTATTGGCATATTCTAAAGCGCGCTTAGAAGTCTTTACTTCTGAACCAACTAAAATTATCCAGGTATCATTAGCTAAAGACCGACGAATCACTTCGTCGGCATCATCTTTAAAAGCTTTAAAATTTACGTGCGCGTGAGTATCGATCAACATAATTTATTTTCTAATCACTTTTATATTTTTCATATCTCTTAAATCAATAAGTTTCGAAGGTTTGGTTCTTTTAGCTGCGCCAGCGTCTATAACTAAATCCGGCAGATATTTAAAATTATTTTCTAAATTTTTTATTTCTAAAAGAGGTTTCTCACCTTTTTTATTCAAACTAGTAGAAACGATTGGAAAACCGGCCGCACTAATTATTTTAATTAAAAAATCATTTTTCGGCAATCTGACCGCTAAACTATTTTGTCCGCCGGTTAATTCTTCGGGTAAAATAGGTTTGCGTTTTAAAATAACCGTTACAGGCCTTATTGCTCCTCTCCTTACTAAGGAGAGGTTGGGGTGAGGTTCTTTCCAAATGCCATGTAGATATTTTTCTTGTTCTTGATTAAAAAAACAATACTTAGTTAGCATTTTAAAATCGCTAATTAAAACTAAAAGCGCTTTTTTAGTCTTTTCTTCTTTTATTTTATTAATTTTTTTTATAGCTTCGGCGTTACCGGCGTCGCAACCTAAACCATAAACCGTATCGGTCGGATAAGCAATCACCTGTCCGCGCTTTAAATAACCGACAATTAAATCAATTTCTTTGGTCGTTATTTTATTGGGGTTTATTTTAATGGTTTGCATATTTTATAACGTCGTTATCGGTCTTGATTGTACAATATATATTTTATTTTTCTCCATGGCCCATTCTATATCCTGAGGTTTTTTATAATGCTTTTCTATATTAGCACATATTTTCGCCAATTCAATAATTTTTTGCCCGCTCAATTTTTGTTTCTCTTGCTTAGTTTTTGGCACTATTACATGTTTAGTCCCCTGTGCGCCATTTCTTATTATCATTTTTTCCTGTTGGGAAATATTTATATCCAAAATAGAAAGATCCCTTTTATCAATTACATAAGCGTCCGGAGTAATCTGCCCGGAAACGATAGCTTCGCCTAAACCCCAGCCGGCTTCAATAATCATCTGCATTTTATTTTTTGTCACCGGATGTACGGTAAAAGCGATGCCAGAAATTTCCGAAGCCACCATCTTTTGCAACACCACGGCCACGGATACCTTGCTCTTATGCATCTTTTTTTCAAAACGATAAAAAATAGCGCGCGGAGTAAATAATGACGACCAGCATTTTTTAACCGACTCTAATAAATCTCTATTAGTTACATTTAAATAGCTTTCCAATTCTCCGGCCCAGGAAGCAACCGATGAATCTTCAGCCGTAGCCGAAGAACGTACGGCTACTAGTGACGCTTTTAACTGCTTAAATTGCATCGTTATTTCTTTAGCTATATCTTTAGGAAATTCCGCATCATGAATTAAATCCCTGATTTCGTTGGATGCGCGATCAACTGAATTTATATCTTTAGGATTAATTTTTTTTAATTTTGTCGTTATCTCAACCGCTAAGTCGGTTTCTTCTAAAAATTTATCAAACGCACTCGCTAAAACAACAAATCCAGGTGGCACAGGCATTTTAGCGTTCGTCATCTCTCCCAAGCTCGCCCCTTTACCGCCGGCGATATTCACATCTTTTTTATTTAATTGTTTAAAAGTTTTGGTAAACATATTATTTTTACTAAAAAGTCTATTCGCAGACGGATAAAAATGCGAAAATTATTTTATTGTTTTTATAATACCTTTATTTGCATCCACTTCAACTAAATCACCATCTTTTAAAACTTTAGTAGCAATTTTTGTTCCGATTATACAAGGTATTCTTAATTCTCTAGAAACTATGGCGGCGTGTGAAGTTATGCCACCCTGTTCAGTTATTATAGCCGCGGCTTTCTTCATGGCCGTAACAATATCAGGATTAGTCGCAATGCTTACCAATATATCGCCGTTGTTCATTTTTTTCATATCAGTAATAGAATTTATAACTTTTACTTTACCTTTAGCTTTACCCATGCAGGCGGTCTGGCCTAACAGTTTTTTCAAATCACTTTTTTCTTCTTTATCTAATACTTTAGCAATTTGGTGCGCGCTTGCTCCAGTAATTATCTTCTCTTTACCCTTCACCGTATAATATACCATGAATTTAGATCTTTTAATCAAATCTTTTTTAAAATGTTTTACCGAAATTTTATTTTTTAGTAGAGTATCTATTTCCGAAGGTAGTAAAAAATAAATTAATTTCTTTGGTAAATTAAATCTTTTAGCAAATTCTGATAATAAAAAATCTGATTTATACGCCCAATAAATTTGTGCATCGCGCCGATATGCTTTAGTTACGGCAAAACTAGTATATATATCAAATAAATCAACTTCCCTTTTATTTAATTTTATTTTTTTAATAATATTCTTTCTTTGTCTTAAAGCTTCTTTAAATATTTTTTCTTCTTTTTTTAACAACTTACTTGCTCGCTCCCCGGATTTTATAAATTTATTAATTTCGTTTATATAATAATTATAATTATAAACGCCATCCTTGCCTAGCCATAAAAATTTTAAATAAAAATATTTTTTAAGATGGTTATTTATAGCTGCTTTTAATTTATTACAATTTGTTTGCGCGATGTCAACGAGATTTAAAAATGACTCATGCTCTTTTTGCAATATGCTTTTTTTATTGCTAACAGTCAAAACTATTAGAGCCTGATTGATTTGATTTTCATCTAACTTTTTTCTTAAGAGCTGTTTTAAAAAATTAGTAAAATCATTTTGGAACATATCAACCGCGTTCGGCAGCCAGCCCCAAGAATATAAATCTCTATGTATTTTATCTAAATCTTGATAAATTTTTAACAATTCTTTATTAGATAATTTAGATAATAATTCCGGCTTTAATTTGACTGAGTACTTTTTTAACTTGTCCGAACCTTTTATAATTTCATTATTCATTTTTTTGCCAAATTGCGGATTTTTTATTATCTTATTTAAAACAAATTTAGAAAAATCGGCTGAATCATCTTTATCATAATAAAATTTCATATCAAACCCCTTATGAACCGAAAGGACTTTTTTATAATTTCTACCGCAAGTCTTGCTTAATTCATTAGTAAAAGAAGTTAGCCAAATTTGGCAAAAATTAAAGTTAATATTAGGAATATCTTCGGCCAACATCCAGACATTTTCTTTAATATTAAATAAATTTATATTATTTATTGATTTTTTAGTTGACATACTAATTATTTAGTATCTTTAAATTCAATCGCCTCTTCTAATTCTATCTCTTCTTTTAGCTTAGCTAAGTCAATAATTACATATTTTGGCTCTTTATTTTTAATTTCACCGGAACAAACCTCAACTCTAATCGCTTTATTACCCAAATCTTTGCCCGCTTGGTCTAAAATTTTTATTTTATCAATTTTATTACCATGATTATGTCCAGTTATATAAATAACATTTTTATTTTTTGGCACTATTTTCCCTAAAAATTTTCCCAAATCTTCATGGTTGTAAATATCAAATTCACCAAGCTTAGTAACCTCGTCTTTTATAAATTGATTCCAAGTTGCTTTAGTCTTGAATTCTTCATTATCCACTAAATCGCCCAAACCGCTAATTTCTTTGACTACACCGCTATGAGAACAAACTACGACCGTGTCGTCACTTTCATAAATAGTAATAACTGGCTCCTCATTAGCTATATCGTTTTGTTTTTTCCAATAATTAAAAACTTCTAAAGTTTTTTCTTTTAATTTTTCATCTTTAATTAAATCATCTAATCTTGCTTTATGTTCCGGTTTCAGCGCTTCAACTAAATTTTTTAAAACACTAAATACAAAAACATTTGGAGTTTCGGTCTTTTTTTCTCCATATCTTTTACCATCTTCGCCGACCTTTGTTTTGCCGCTTTTTATGTCTATACCTGAGGCTCCGCGCATAACTTGATAAAGTATATCAATGTCTTTAATTGTTAAAGGATCGGCCCCAGATTCTCTGGCCGCTCTTAAAAATTGAGCGGCAAAAAAAGTATAATAATCCATTCCCTGAATTTTAAGTTTTTCTTCAATGACAGCATCGTCTAACTTTTTTTCTTTATAATACCGCGTTAACACTTCTTTAGTTTTTTTATCTAAAATTTCATATAACTCCGGACAAAATTTCTGTACAATTTCAATTTGTAATCCATTAAATAAACTAATTGACCGCCGATCACCATTGCCAGTATTAATATTTACCTCTTTAGGATAAGTCTTCTTTAGGCTGGCAAAATCCTCATTAATATCTACTTTATGAAATTGCCCTGTACCAATATCTCCTAAAAAAGTAAAATATCTATCATCACCTAATGCTCTTTGCTGAGCGAACTCTCTAATCGGATTTTTTAAATCTTGGCTACAACCATGCAAATCTGACAAAATTTGAATTTTTGTCGTTTTATTAATCATTGTATATGATACTGCACCGTCAACTATTTTCTCCCCCTGGCCCATATTTAATTCTTCTAAATTATTAATTTTTGATAATCTGCCCTTGCCACCTTCTTTTTCATTAATCATAACTTCAAATTGTTCATTTAATAATTTATTAGAATCAAAAAAATTTCTTTTACCAGCTAAAGCGATTTCCGACAAAAAAAATTTGCTCTTACTGTCATTTGCATTAATATTTTCTATCATATTTTTTCTCCTTTCATAATTATCATCTTAATATCAAAAGTAAAATCATTTTTTGAAAATTTAATATTAAAATATTTTTTATATTTTTCGGGTGCATTATAAAAAAATTTCCAAACCTTATTTTTTTTCGCTTGACCAACGGCACCGCCAGCCATCCAATCACTAAAAATCATGGGTTCTAAATATGTAGTATATTTTAAATTTTTATAACCCGCTTTTTTTAATCTATTATACAAGTCTTTAACCGTAAACCAATAATGATGTGTATCGTCTTTTAGATTAAGCCCAGCGAAAATAAAATCCCTAGCATGATTACTTAGCTCAACTGGTTCTACCAGAAATACTCTTCCTTTATTTTTTGTTACACGAAACGCTTCGTCAATTACTTTCTGTGGGTCAACTATATGCATTATTACTGAACGCCAATAAGTAACATCAAAAACCTTATCCAGATACGGCATTTTTTCCGCTTTCATATTTATAACATTAGCTCGATTAATTGAATTTGGTAGTTGCTCAAGCATAGCTAAAGTAGCGTCTATGCCATAAACTATTTTAACTTTTTTTATCACTTCTCTGGCCAATAAACCCGTGCCAATGCCAATTTCAAGGGCTAAATCACTCTTTTTTAAATCAACAAACTTAAAAATTGACTTAATCTGTTCTTTGTCTCTAGTCCAACCTGTTTTATGATATACTTTTGCTCTGGCTGCATAAACTGCGGCGACATTTTTATCGTGTTGAGATTCATTTTTTGATTTCATAAAATTAATTTTATTAATAAAAATTATTATTTTAAAATTTTTACTACTCCCCTGTTTGCATCCACTTCAACTAAATCACCATCTTTTAAAACTTTAGTAGCAATTTTAGCGCCTACTACACAAGGAATTTTTAATTCACGAGCAACAATAGCTGCATGACAAGTTAAACCTCCGATATTAGTTATAATTGCTCTAGCTAATTTCATGGCCGGAACTAAAGCCGGATAAGTTGTCTCGCTTACTAAAATATCTCCTTTGTTCATTTTTTTCATATCTTTAACGGTTTCCACTATTTTTACTTGTCCCTTGGCCTTGCCCGGATAAGCCACGCCACCCTTCAACTCTCTAACTTTTAAAACTTTTTCTTTTTCAAATTTCAAACCGGCTAAAAATTTTTTTCCCTTCTCCCCGCTAAAAATCTTGGGTCGACCATCGCTTTTACTATAAATTACGCTAAAATTAATTCTTCTATTTAATTCATCAATATTAAATTTTTTCTGTAAAAGCGCTGGCTCAATTTCCCAATCACAAAAATATCTCATTTGTCTTAAGCTTAAATTTAATCGACGACCAATGTCCATAGCTATTTTATCTAATACATATATACCATAATACATGCAATCCTTGCGATAACCTTTAAGCCAAACAATATCTTTAGCAATATTAAATAATTGTTTCTCTTTTTTATCAAAATTTAATTCTTTAATAATGTTATTTCTTATTATTGTGCTTTTTTTAATTCTATTTTTAGCTTCTAAAATTAATAATTTTATTTTATTTTCCCTTATTAAACCTTGCCAAATTTTAATAAAATAATCTAATTCTAAAATTGGCCCCTCGTATGTATAGTGCAACCAAAGATATTTTTTATAATGCTTTTCAATCTTTTTTCTTAAAGCCTTGCCTAGTTTATTCAACTTATTAATAATTTTTTCTGAGCTATTCTCTAAAAATATCTTTTTAGCTTTTTTATCTTGTGATAATAAAAAAGCAATGTTTAATGACTCTAATGCTTCTCGCTCTGCAAAACTTTGTTTATCCGGAGTGGTAAGTAGGCTAAAAGTTTCCGCCAAGTTTATTTTTTTCTTGTTTCGGTCTATTTTTTTCTTAAGCAGCTTTAGAAGATAATTAGTAAAAAGCTGATAGTCAGCATCAATCAGCCAGGTAGTAATCTGCCCTATAACATGTGAATCGTCCTGAGTATTAATTAAATCCTCAAATGTTTTAACTAAAAGTTTATTAGAATATTTTACAAAATTTTTATTTTCTAATTTTTTAGAAAATTTATAATATTTATAAGCATACTTTGCTACTTGCTTATTTATACTTTCGGCCCAAGCGGGATTATTAATCGTCTTCTTAAATATATATTGCACCCCTTTATTAAAATTTTCTCGCGGATAACATGGATATGCTGTACCCTTTTCAATTATCCACATTACATAATAAAAAAAATTACCGCCCCCTAAACGGCTGATAATTTTCCCGTAATTACGGAATAGAGGTACTGTTATAAAATAATTTGTTCGATGAATAGTTTCAATTTTAAACCAAGTTTGTTTATTTATTTTTTTATTCATATAACTTATATCATCTCCTTAATCTTATCTAATAACCCGGGCAAAAATGGTGTGACGCTTTTAGCAAAATTAATTAAAAATGGAGCAACCCTCGATCCATCTAGCCAACCACTAAGCGAAGTTTGTGAAATAAATAATAGTGCTAAACCTAAAATTAACCCAGCCTCTATAAAACCTAAGGCTGCGCCGGTTAAGCGATTAATAGTCTTTAAAAATGGAATAATAGACACTAAATCAAAAGCCTTATCCAATAAAGAAAAACCAAAACCGACTAACCGATTAACTATTGTGAAGACAATGAAAAAAGTAATAATTTTGCCGGCTAATTCATGGCCGAAAAATAAATTTTTTACCCATTCAAAAACATCTAAATAAGAAATCATGGTAAGCCAAAGGCCGCCAACCATACCAACCAATGAGCCAATCGTTCTAATTAAGCCGAAGAAAAAACCATAAAACACAAAACCGGCGATAATAATTATTAATACCACGTCAAAAATACCCATAAATTATGATTAAAAATTAAATTTTATTCTATCTAGTCGCGCCGGAATAAGCGATCGCCTGCAAAATATTCCATTCTTCAGTTGTTTGCGGCATATGCTCAAAAATATCATTAAATATTTCTAAAGCATTTCGTTCGGTTATTAATTTTCTGTTGGTTGCTTTTTGTCTTAAACCATAAGCCATAATAGTAACAGCTGCGCTGTCATGGATATTCTCCATATTGGGATCGCGCCCATAAACTTTTATAAAACTTTCTTTAGCCGCGTTTAAAGCTTCTTCGCTAACCTTGCTTGGCCAGCGACCGTTGGCAATTTTTATAACATCAGCTAATTCGCTATTATCCCCGGGTAATTTCCCGTATGCTTCTTTATATGAATTAATTACCGCCGCTCTTTCGCCGGCTCCCAATTTTTTAGTATTATCATCTACGCCGTATGTTATAAAACTATTTATCGCAGTTTGCATGGCTTCAGAAATTTTACTCATTTCACTCACTAACTTACTCAAATATTGTATCTCGGCCTGTTGTTCTTTTACTAAATTTCGAAGTTCTTCTAACTCGGCTAAAATTTGGTCGAGTTGATTATTGCTTAATTTTTCCGCCGTTTCTTCAATCTTGACTATCTCGCTATCTTTTATTAATTGAACATACAATTCATTACTATATACTCCGCATTTTCCGCCTAAATATTCGCAAACTCTTACATAATATTTTCCGTCGCCAGAAAAAGCATCAATGCTATCAGATAATTTATTAGGATCAGAGTAATAATGATATTGATCGCCTTCTCTAGTAGGATAAGTCGGATGTTCATTTTTTGACCAAATTACTTTAAAACCTTGTGCGCTATAACCATCAACTTTCCAAGTTAAATTTTTCCCATCATAGTTTTCATCAGCGAGAGTAATAGAGGTAACTCCATTATAACTACCGCCAGAAGATAAATTTAAGGTAATTTGATTGCTATATGTTCCGCATTTTCCTCCTAAATATTCGCAAACTCGGACATAATAAGCGCCGGAACCGTCAAAAGCTTCTAAAGTATCGCTGGTTGTATTTTTATCGGAAAAATAATGATACTTATCGCCTTGGCGGCAAGGATAAACCGGACTTTGATTTTTTGACCAAACTACTTTAAAGCCTTGAGAAGAAACTCCGTCAACCGTCCAATTAATTTTATTAGCGCTACCGGAAACCGTGATTGAATTCACTACGCTAGTAGGCGCGTCAGAACTAGAGCTATAAGTAGCTCCGACAAAATTTACCGTAAATAAAAACATGATTAATATTACCGCTAATACAAAAACTTTTTTTGTTTTTTTCATAAATTTTTATTTAAATTATTTATTAAATTCGCGGGAAAAGCGCCTCGCCTTTTTTAATTTTTTTATTGCTAAATTGCTTAATAATATTTTCTGAAATTGCCGGCATAAATGGCTTTAATAAACTAGCTACATTTAGTATGTCTTGGGCTAGCGGCTCTAATATTTTTTTTATTTCTTTTTTATCTTCCATTTTCCAAGGTTTCTTATCGCTTAAAATTTCATCAGCCTCTCTAAGTTTCTGCCAAAGTAATTTTAAAGCTTCGTCAAATTTAAAAACTTTCATATTAGTTTGATAGGCTTGATTTAATTTTTTATCACTATTGATTTTTAATTCTATTTCTAAATTATTTTTTTCAATTAAATTAGAAACTCGCGCGGTTAAATTGCCTAAACCATTAGCTAAATCTGCATTATATTTATCATCAAATTTTTCCCAGCTAATATCTCCGTCATTACCAAATACTGCCGCGCTCATAATTAGGTAGCGCGTGGCATCAACGCCATATTTATTAATTAAGTCTGCCGGAGCAATAACGTTGCCTAACGATTTGCTCATTTTTTGCCCATTAATTTGAAAATAACCATGAATAAAAATTATTTCGGGCAGAGGTAAATCTAAAGATAAAAGCATGGCCGGCCAAATTGTAGTATGAACTCGTAAAATATCTTTGCTCATTAATTCAACTGATGCTGGCCAAAATTTTGGCGCTTTGCCGGCCGAACCATCCCAACCCAAACCAGTCAAATAATTTAAAAAAGCATCGGCCCAAACATAAACCGTATGTGATTTATCCCAGGGAATAGGCACGCCCCAGTTAACATTTTTTCTAGAAAAAGAAACATCAGTTAAGCCTTCTTTTTCGTAAAAACTTATCATTTCATTTTTACGATTAGCCGGCAAAATTTTTAATTCATCTTTTTTAATTTTTTCTAAAAGTTCGTCCTGATATTTTGATAATTTAAAAGTATAACATTCTTCGCTCATTTTTTCCGGAGCAATTTTATGATCAGGACATAATCCATCAACTAAATCCCGCTCGCTTTTATATTGCTCACAACCGCGGCAATATAAACCTTCGTATTTGCTTAAATAAATATCTCCCTTGTCGTACATATGCTGCAAAGCTTTTTGTACGGCCGCCATATGCGCTTTGTCTGTTGTTCTTAAAAAATTATCATTGGAAATATTTAACTCTCGCCAAGCCTGTTTAAAGGCCGTGGCTATTTTATCCGTATAAACTTGCGGCTCTAATTTCATTTCTTTGGCCTTAGTTTCAATTTTAGCTCCATGCTCGTCCGTGCCGGTCAAAAAGAAAGTTTCCTCTCCAAGATCTCTATGCCAGCGCGCCAAAACATCAGCCGCTAAAGTAGTATAAGTATGGCCAATATGCGGCAAATCATTAACGTAAAAAATCGGAGTAGTTATATAGAATGTTTTTGACATATTATTTACCAATTACGACCACAAATTCCCCTTTTTGGTCATTAGTATTAGTTTTTATTTTTTCAATAATTTTATCTATTTCTCCGCGATAAACAGTTTCATGCATTTTAGAAAGTTCGCGGCAAACTACTATTGAAGTTAAATTTATCGGCTTATTTTCTAATTCCCCCTTTTTATTCATTTCCGTATTTTCTTTAGCAGCCTTTTTTAATTCTTCGAGAAAATGTATTATTCTATGTTTTGATTCGTAAACTACCGCCGGATAATCGCTAGCTAAAATTTTTTTAATAAAAGTCTGGCGGCCTTTTTTATGCGGCGGAAAACCCATAAAAATAAATTTGTCCGTCGGCATGCCGGAAATGGAAAGCGAGGCGGTTACGGCTGATGGACCGGGTACGGATTCAACTTTAATATCTTCACCGAATCTTTCAATTACCGCCTGCACTAATTTTCCGCCCGGGTCGGAAATGCCCGGCGTGCCAGCGTCCGAGACTAAAGCTAAATTTTTTCCTGCTGATAATAAATCGATAGCCTGCTCTATCTTACCATCATTAGAATGTTGATGATAAGAAATCGTTGGGGTTTTTAAATTATAATGTGCTAATAACTTGCCGGTAACGCGCGTATCTTCGCATAAAACAAAATCGACTTCGCCTAAAATACGAAGCGCTCTGAAGCTTATATCTTCTAAATTGCCAATTGGCGTACCAACGATGTATAAAGTAGACATAATTTTACATTATCTCTTCTTTTCTTTCTTTTACATATTTAGTCCATTCTTCGGCAATATCAACAAAAATTTTGAATGGCGCTTCAATAATAAAATCTAAAATAAAAACGAAAAAATTAATTCGAGAAAACTTTTCATTAAGCCATTTTCCTACCTCAATAATCGGCACATAGAAAAAATCTATAATAAAAGAAAAAATACTTTCGCGTTTTTCAATAATATACATTTCTCTGGCAACTTTTCTGATTCTTAAACTGAAAAAACTTACTAAAGTTAAAAAGAAAAGAAATATTAGAATACTGACAAAAGTAAAATGAATTTTATCTAAAATATAAATTACCAAGCCAAAAGTTATAAAAAAAGTTATAGAATAAATTATGGCAAAAACAGTATTAATGCTTTTTCGACGCTTAGCCGGCTGCCTTAAAACTATTGGGTCTTTTCGCTCCTTTTCTACAAAAACAATCTCATCAATGCCTTGAATAATTTTTTGAGTATTAGCCTCCGATGGTGTTTTTGTAAATAATACTATGATAAACAATAACAATGGTGGGAAAGTAACATTTATAGCCAAAGAGGTATAATTTAAAACTTCGCCCAACCATAAAGTAACAGGCACTTCGAGTAAAAAAGCTAAAATCATTTTAGTTAAAAAGATATAAATAATACTTCTGACCGCGGCGCGGCGTAATTTTATTTTAGCCTCTTGATATCTTTTTTGAGCGAATTTTTTAATTAAACGAGGAAAAGCCTTGGGGTCGCTTTTAAAACTTTCATAAACGCCGATTGGATTTTCGCTTATAACATCATTTAAAATAGTAAAATAAACCGAATAACGATTAACAATCTTATTTAGCTGCGCAGATAAAGGATGGTTCATCTGCGCGTCTATTTCAGCTTTCATAACTTCGAGATGATCAGCTAAATATTTTATTTCTTTTTCACTGGCCTTAGACCAATTAGCGTTATAATACTTAAGCAATAAAAATTCCAGCATATCATTATCAAATTTCATAAAAATCCGATGAATACTTACATAAATTTGGATTTCTCTGTCTGATTGATAATTAGATCCGCTAGGCAAAACTATATGCTTAGCTAATAATTCATAAATATTGCTTATCGCAGCCTGAGTTACTGGTTCGGTGTTTAATTTTTCTTCAATTTCTGAAGCCGCCAAAGCAAGAGTCCATTGGCTTATTTTATTTCTATTTTTTTCGTCAACAATTTTGTCTAACCCCCAGAGCCTTAAATCTAAATATTTTTTTATAATAACGGCTATTTCATCAATTTTATTTTCCGGCAATTTATTATTAGGCACATAACCTGCTCTTATCAGTTCAACTAATAAATTTTTAGCAATCTCCTCGGCATTTATATCTTTGCTCGGGCTGTTATTAATAACTTTTAGCTGCCCCTCTATCACAATCTGCCTTTTTAAATTTCTTAAAATTGAATTCTTTCTTAATAAATATTCTTCTTTATAATCAACTGAATTACGTATTTTTTCGTAATAAAAAGCTAGCCGGGAAATTAATTCGGAAACTTTTACCTTTGGCGTCTCGTCATCTTCTTCCTTGGGCTTATTCTGCTCTTGATAAATAACTTGAAATAGCTTTTTTGCGCTCTCATTCGGCGTAAAAACTACTTCTTCTTTTTTTGAAATAGTTGGGCTTGGAGACATATTATTTATTAATAAAATTTATCTTACTTAAGCTAAATTGTTAATTATATAATAACATTTATTAGCCAAAAAATCAAGGCGGGAAAAATATCCCGCCTTAGAAATATGTGTGCTTTAATTTTATTTATAATTATAATTTTAAATGTTTTTCAATTTCTTTTTTTAACCACCAAGTTTTATAAGCCAAATAAAAAAACATATAAGCTATTATTAGAACCAGAATGCCCATAACTAACCTTAAGAAAAAATTTGTCCAAACTATTAAAATTGCGGCTATAACTAAAATAACTCCGGCTACAACAAACTGAATAATAGTGCCATTAATAGTGGCTTTAATTTGTTTAAATAAATTTTGCATAAATTTAAAATTAAGTTTAAATATTGATAATTATATTATAGCACTTATTAATAATCTTTTAAATATTCTAATAATTTTTGCCGTTTTAAAATTATATAAATAACTAAAAATAACGGCACAGATAACCAAATTAATTTTAAACGCGGATAAAAAATCCATAAAGTAAAATCAATAACCATCCAATGATAAATATAAATAGCTAAAGTATTATCACCAAATAATCTTATCAAGCTTAAAAAATATTTAATAATTGGGTGCCTTATTTTTTCTAAAAAATAAAAAATATAAATTACGGCATACATAAAAGTAAGGCTGGCAAAAATATAAAATAATTTTAAAGGATACATTTGCCCGGAAAAATTAACTGAACTAAAATTATCAAACTGCATAACTCCTATAATAATAGTTAAAGCTGAAAAAAATAGTAATATTTTTCCTTTATGTTTTTCAAAGCCGATCATGCTTAAATAAAAACAAATCAAAAACGGCATAAGCCAAAGTATTAAAGGAAACATAATATTGTTTTTGGCATAAAGAAAATTAGTCAATAAATTGCCTGGCGCCTGAAAAAAATAACCGAAGTAAACCGTTAAACCGATTAACGCCCCTATAAAAAATTTTGCATATCTAATTTTAGATAAATACAAAAATAAAGGAGAAATAATTAAAAAAACGCCGATGGTTAAAATAATGCTAATCGGCACCGTGAAAGAATGTAAAAATAAAATATTTTCTAAATTCAATTTACCTTGATTAATAAATTGGCTATAAAAAGGCTCTTTAGAAAAATCAAAAATAAATAATTTTATAATATTGTATAAAAAATAAACAATAATCAGTTCTCCGCCCCGTTTAAATAATCTTTTGGCCGCCGTTAATAAATCATACTTTCCATAAGCTAAATAAACTAGCCCGCCGGAGATGGCAATAAAAAAAAGAACGCTGGGATAAAGCAATTCTTTAAAATAAAGACTACTTTTAGATAAAATTATATTAGACCAATCTATTAAATGTATTAACATTATAGAGATGATCGCCCAGCCTTTTATATAAGAAAAATAATTATTACGTTTGGTTTTTGTTTTAATTATTTGATCCATAATAAATTATCTTAAAGCTATAAACATAGCTATACTTGATAAAAATACCACAATAAAAGCCAGCCAAAGAAGAGCTCTAGACAACCAACCGCTCCTATGCTTTCCCATTATTTTTTTATCACTAGCAATTTTATTAATTAAAAATAATAAAGGTACAGAAACAACGCCATTTATTACTGCGGTAAAAACTAAAGCTTTAATAGGATCGATACCAATATAATTAATCATTAAGCCGATCATGGTAGCCGCGGTAATTACGCCATAAAAACCATGAGCTTTTCTAAATTTTAAATTTAATCCCTCTTTCCATTCAAAAGCTTCTGATACGGCGTAAGAAGCTGACGCAGAAAGTACCGGGACCGATAAAAGACCTAAGCCCACTATACCAAAAGCAAAAATAGCTTTTGCCCATAATCCAGCGTTAGGAAAAGTATTTACTAAAGGCTCAAGCGCTCTGGCCGCATCAGCCGCTGTTTCAATATTAGTTAAACCATTATTATGAAGAACTGTACCAGCCACCACGATAATACACCAAGCTGCAATTTGTGAAAATAACATGCCTATAAAATTATCTAGTCTTAAATGACGCAAAAAATTGTTATCTATTTTAGGATGTCCATGATTAAATATGTGATGTTTTTTTTCTTCTTCCACTTCTTCTGAAGCTTGCCAAAAAAACATATAAGGGGAAATGGTAGTACCTAAAACTCCTACTATAATAAATAAAAAACTAAAACTAAATTCAATTCGCGGCATGAAAGTGGCTTTCAATATTTCCAGCCACGGATTGTTAATAAGAAAAACTGTAACTGGATAAGCGATTAATGATAAGGCGCACCATTTTAATACTTTAGAATAAGCTCTATAAGATAAAAAAATCTCTAAAAATAAAATTAAAAAAGTAAAAAATAAGGCTAATATGGTAAAATTTGCCGGTATTAATAATTGCGTAGCTTCAGCCATAGCGCCTATATCAGCCCCAATATTTATAGTGTTAGCTACTAAAATTAAAGTTACAGCAAAAAATAAAACTTTTTTGCTGTAATGTTTTTTTATAACAGAGGCTATGCCTTTGCCGGTTACGGCTCCGATACGCGCGCATGCTTCTTGCACTGCCGTTAATAAAGGCAATATGCATAATATGGTCCAAAGTTGATTATAGCCAAATTTAGCGCCGGCCTGAGTATAGGTCGCAATGCCAGACGGATCATCATCGGCCGCACCCGTAATAACTCCGGGGCCAATTACTTTGAAAACTTTTTTAAATTTTTGAAATAATTTCATATTTATGATTATACTATATTTTTAAATTTACCGCTAACTTTTATAATAAAAAACAGAGGTTTACTCGCCTCTGTTTTTTTATTTATCTCGATTAGCTCTTATTCTATCATTCTTGGTTAAATACATTTTTCGCAATCTTATGTTTTTAGGAGTTACTTCAAGATATTCATCTTCTTTCATAATTCCTAACCCCCGTTCCAAAGTAATTTCATAAGCAGGAGTAAGTCTAATGGCCTCATCTGCTCCGGAAGCGCGCATATTAGTTAACTGCTTACCCTTTATAGGATTAACATCTAAATCATTGCCTTTAGCGACATTGCCGATAACCATGCCTTCATAAACATCAACATTAGCATCAATATATAAAACACCGCGCTCTTGAAGATTCCATAAAGAAAATGCCAAGGCCTTGCCTGATGCCATGGATACCATTGAGCCTAAATCATTTTTGGCAATTTCTCCGGCATATGGTTTAAAACCTGCCATATGGGTGCAAATTATACCTTCGCCTTTTGTATCAACTATAAATTCATTGCGATAACCAAGTAATCCCCTAACCGGAATTTCAAAAACCATTCTGATTCCGGCATGTTCGGGATTCATTTCTTTCATTAAGCCTTTTCGCTTAGCCATTTTTTCTATTACAGCTCCTGAATATTCTTGCGGTACATCAATAGTAACTTCCTCAAAAGGTTCAAATTTAACGCCATTTTCTTCTTTTATAATTACGGTTGGCTGAGAAACTTGTAATTCGAAACCTTCACGGCGCATATTTTCTAAGAGTATAGCAATATGCAACTCGCCCCGACCGTAAACTTTATAATAATCGCCGGCGCTAAAATCTATTTTTAAACCCACGTTTACTTCTAACTCCCTCTCTAATCTTTCTTTTATTTGACGGCTAGTAACATATTTGCCATCGCGGCCGGCAAAGGGAGAATTATTAACTAAAAAATTTAAAGAGATTGTCGGTTGATCAACTAAAATAGCCGGCAGAGGCTCTTGATTTTCATTTACACAAATAGTTTCTCCAATATAAATATCCGGCAACCCGGCAATCATCACAATATCGCCAGCGCTAGCCTCTGAAACTTCTTTTCTTTTCAAACCTTCAAAAGTAAATAATTTAGTAATTTTTCCTGTTCTAATTTCTCCATTTGGTTTTTTTACTATTACATTATTACCCTGCTTAACCACGCCTTCATAAATCCTGCCAATAGCTAAACGGCCAATAAAATTATCATAGGCCAAATTAAAAGGTTGCATTTTTAAAGATAATTCAGCGGCTCCAACCGATGATGCGGGTTTTACTTTTTCTAAAATAACATCCAATAAAGGATTTAGATTATCGCTTGCATCTTTCATATCTTTTTTGGCAATACCTTGGCGAGCAATAGCATAAACAGTAGTAAAATTAAGCTGCTCGTCATTTGCGCCTAAATCTAAAAATAATTCATAAATTTTTTCTAAAGTCCATTCAACTCTGGCGGCCGGTTTATCAATTTTATTTATTACTACAATCGGCTTTAAACCTAATTCTAAAGATTTTTTTAAAACGAATTTAGTTTGAGGCATAGGCCCTTCTTGAGCATCAACGACTAAAAGAACAGAATCAATCGATCGTAAAACTCTTTCCACTTCTGAACCAAAATCAGCATGCCCGGGCGTATCTACGATATTTATTTTTGTGCCTTTGTATATTACTGAAGTATTTTTTGAATAAATTGTAATGCCACGCTCTAATTCTAAAGCGTTTGAATCCATGCTGACGCCTGTCTCAGTCATGCCTGTCTGTTGCATTAATCTATCCGTTAAAGTTGTTTTGCCATGATCTACATGGGCAATAATTGCTATATTTCTTATTTCCATAAATCATTTAAAAACTTTTTAAAAATGTAAACAAAAAGCGCCCTACGGCCGGGCAACTTTATTAATTAATATATAATACTTTTTATAATTAGTCAAATAAATTCTAATCAATTTTCTCCGACTTAAAGTTATCTTTTCTTTCTTGCTCAACAAGATCGGAAAAATCTCTTAAACTTTTTCTTTTTTTCTGGAATTCTTCGGCATCAAGATAACCGACAAATTTATTATACTGCGAATGAGCATGCTCAATATGCCTAGCGTATTTAATTGGACACCAAAATCTTTCTGTTCGTCCGCCAATCTCTACGGCATAACGAAAAAGATTATTAACATAACTGCAATAAATGCAATTAAATTTTTCCAACCAATTTAAATAAGGCAAAAGCTGGCGATCATAAATAAAAAATTCTTTTTTATCAACTAGTGGTATACCGTAAATTTTAAAACAAACATGATGATAAATTTCTAAAAATAAATGAAAAATTATAACCGAAAAAAATATGCCATAAATAAAAGGCATGCTTAAAAGATATTTAAAATTAATTGGCCAGATCGTTTTAAAAAATCCTACCCGCCAGCTTTTAAGTTTTTCACGTCTTAGCTCAATTTCTTTTATTAAACTTTTTGTTCCGGCCATTGAATCAATCGCGCTATTAAAAGCTCTTCTAACTTCTTCATTTAAAATTTCTAATTTATTAACGCCGATTTCTTTATTGTCAGCAATAAATTTTTCAACCTTTTTTATTTTTTCTAAAAGTTCTTTTCTCATAATTATGCATCTATTAAATATCTTTTACAACCGCTGCTTCTAGCTCTAATTTTTTATCTGAAGTGTGTAATATTTTTACCGTTATATATTTACTGATATATTTAGATGAAAAATTTATATATGAAGCTATCAAGCCAAAAAATGTTTTTGGCGCAGTAATATTTTTAAATTTACCATATTTTATAGCCTGTAAAACACTTTCTGCAGTACAATCTGTGGCTTCAATAATGCAAAAATCGGTATTAAGTTTTTTAAGAACATGGACATCGCCAGTAGAAATTATAGGTTTTTGAAAACTGGCCGCGATTGAACCGGCTTTTTTATTGTTGCGATTCATTTTTTGAGAATAAGAGCAGGAATATTCGATAGCATCAAATAAATCAATATATTTTTTTAAATTTCTGGCGCCAACAGAAATAAAACGATTATAAGTAGGATGCGGAGCTAAAATAAAAATTTCCGGATGATTTTTTTTATATTCTAAAAGCTGCTTCAAACTTTTTATTTTTTCTATATTTTTATTACAATTTAGTATAACAACATGCTTACTAAAAACATGCCCAAGGCTGAGTTCAACTCCAGGGATTAAAAGTATACCTTTATTTTTTGCATACTCAGCAAATTTTTGTTTGAAGACAAATTTATTGTGAGGCGTAAAACCTAAAACTTTAAAACCATTTTTTTCAGCCTCATCAATTAAATCATAAATACTATAATTTATCATGTGACCGTCTTTTTTGTCTTCGCTGGTATGGATATGTAGGCTAGCCTTTAATTGCATATAATAATTATATCTTAAATTTTTACTTATAACAAATTAAAATCTTTGCTTATTTCAGCAAAAATTATTTTTTCCCAAAGAGCGTGACCTGATGCTGAGGGATGAAATTCGTCTGCAACATAATAAGATTTATCATGAAAAAACAAAGCTTTAGTCGGCTCGGCAATATCTATATATTTAATACTATACTGATCGGTTGATTCTCTGATAATTTTATTAAATTCCTCTGTCTGGTAATCAGAATAATAATTAAAGGGCGGCAAAAAAACATTATCGCCGATAAAGGGCAGACTAATAGCGTAAATTTTTGCTTCCGTCTCTTTAGTTAAACGTTCTAAAATATACTGATAATTTTTTTTAAACTTATCTTTACTATAAAAGCCATGGATATCATTAACGCCGATAAGTAAAGTAACAATTTGCGGTTTCGCGGCTATAGCCGGTTCTAATAAATTTTTTATTAAATCATCCGTGCGATAGCCTGGGTAAGAAAAATTCTGCAAGTCAATATTAATATTTTTACTGAAAAAATCCTTAGTCAAAAGATAAGGAAAAGATTCTTCATAATTTTTTAACCCCATGCCTGAAGTTAAGCTATCGCCCAAGGCTACATAATTTAATTTTTCTTTAACATTTTGATTATAGAAATTATAAGATCCTTTAATCGGCGGATTTTTCAAACCAATATGACCAAGCATATAATAAGTATAAGCGTTAGCTAAATATAAATATAAAAATATAACCAAAATGAAAAAAACGATAATTATTAATAGTTTTTTCTTCATAAACTAAAAAAATTATTTTAATTTTTCACTAGAGGTTGAGCGCAATAAGAACAACGTTTCGCTTCTAAAGGAATTTCGCTTAAACATTCCGGACATTTTTTAGTGCTTGGATCAGCCGGCGCTTGCTGGCGAGAACGAGCAACTAGCAAATTCACTGGTTTTACTACGAAGAAAAAAATAGTAACTGCCATTATAATAAAAGAAATAAGAGCATTAATAAAATTTCCGTAAGTAAAATTACTGCCATTAATAGTAAAAAATAAACCAGAGAAATCAGGTACTTTAGCCACAGCTGCGATAAAAGGCATTAATAAATCTTTAACTAACGCGTTAACGACTGAATTAAAAGACGCGCCGACGACAACGCCGACGGCTAAATCAACAACATTACCCCGTAATAAAAATTGTTTAAATTCTTTTAAAATAGACATATAAATAATTTATTCTGTAGTAACTCCATCAAATTCCGCTTCATTGGCTTCAGCCTCAGATTTGCTAGTTCGTATAATTCCATCTTTGTGGTGCGCCGGAGAATAAATTGTATAAAGCTTTAAATCTTCTGTTTCTGAAACATTAATAATATTATGTTGGGCTCCGGCCGGCACGATTATAACTGAGCCGTCTTTTAAATCATATTCATTGCCGTCAATAATGCATTTGCCCTGGCCTTTCTCAAAACGAAAAAATTGGTCATTTTCTTCATGAACTTCCATACCAATTTCTTCTTTTGGTTTTAAAGACATTAAAACCAATTGGCTATGTTTGCCGGTATAAAGCACTTTGCGAAAATTATTATTTTCCAAAGTATCTTTTTCAATATTAGCGTTAAATCCTTTCATAATTTTTTGTTAATAAATTAATTATTTTTTATCTACACCTAAAATAATATTTGTTTTGTTGTCAGTTTTATTTATAAGTACTGATACTCTTTTATCCCCTTTCTCGCCGGTTATGCTGGCAGTATCGCCAAAATTCATAGTCCCAGTAATTTTCCAATTTTGTTTTTTTAATTCTTGCTGATAAATATTAAAAACTTCTTCTGAATTTTTATCTGTTTCAATAGAAACAGTAAAATTTTGTCCGGCATTAGTTATTGAAGATGAAATAATATTTCCTTCAATTACATAAACATCTGCGGGAAAATTATCGGGTAATTTTACATTACTGCCAGCTTCCATGCTGCCCTGCTCGGTGTTTAGCTTAATATTGCCTTGGTCAATATCAATATCAGCCGCTCCGCCCGTTTGGCTTTCAATAATTTTTTCCGCGGCTTTTTCACTGGCCATTTGTGAAACGCTTTTTCCGCAACCACTAAGAATTAAAATAAAAACTGGTAAAATTAACAACAAACTTAAAAACCTAATTTTTTTATTAATCATACGATTTTTATTAATAATTAAATTTATTTAATTTAAAATATGGTAAATTTGCACGCTTTAAATTTAGCATAAAATATATAATTATTCAATGTTTAAATAGCAGGAGCAATGTTTATTTTTTAAAATATTTTTTTGTTCTTTTATAGAATTTAAAAAAATATTTTGCTTACTTGAACCGATGGCTAATTTTTTGTCTAGAAGGGTATTATGAGAATAATGGCGTCGCTTGAATTCTTGCACTAATTTTTCATGTCTTATAAAAAGCGCGCGGGTTTTACCAACCCAACGGAGGGTTTCAGGATGATGAGAATATCCTCCTCTGCATTTATGTTTAATTAAAATATTCCAAAGGCCATGCAATTCTCTGTGTTCAGCTAAAAGATGCTGGCGACATAAATATTTTGGCTCTATATCCCAAATACGCATAAATTTTATACATATAATTTACCATTTAACGCTTTTATCTTTTTTATCTTTTAAATTTTTTATTCTGCTTTTATAAAGAGACATCCAACTTAAAATTCCAATAGCCGTCTTAACCGCTTGTTTTTCTTCTTGATTTAAAGAATATTTATTTAATAAATTTAATAAAATAGAGACTGCTTTTTTATCATCCATAAATTTTATATAAACGACTTACTAAAAAAATAATAATTTAACTAAAAAATTTTTTTCTATTTTTTATTAAACCTATAACACCAATAATAAAAAATATTAGACCCAAAAATTGCGCGCCAGGGCTATCATCGCGCTCTCCGTATACAAACATAAATAAACCAAATAATATAGCAAAAATAAATAATAGCATTTTTAGATAATATTTTTTCATAATTCAATTTTATTATATATTAATTATATCAAAAAGTAATACAAAGCTCGAACATATAATTTAAAATAATAAAATAACACCTAATATTAGGTGTTATTTTTAATTTAGATAAACATTATTATTATTTAAGATATTTTTCTTCATAAAATTGCGGCATTTGGCAATTTAAAAAACTGACGCAATCATTAGGTACTTTTATATCAACAGCATTAATGCACTTTATCATTTCTTTAGGCCAGGTTGCGCATTCTTCCATGCAAGTATTATAAGCATCATTTAAATCTGCTGGCGTAACATCATCAGTAAAAGCGCTGCAATCTTTATGCCTTTGGCAAGCATCAGTGCATTTATCAGAAATAACTTTTTTCTTCGCTTGTTGTTCTTCATCTTCCTTACATAGCGCCGACAATTCTTGTAAAATATTTTTTATTTTTTGTTCATAATTTTCCATTTGAAAAATATATTCATTGGGATCAATTATATCCATCTCAATATCCGGTAAAGGCGGCACATTCGGAGTAAGCTCCGGGACCTCTGATCCAGGACGACCAATATTAATTTCTGGTAAATCTGGGATATAGCCATCAGGCGATTCTGAGCCATCGGTAACTTCTATATTTATATCAGGTAAAGGCGGCACATTCGGAGTAAGCTCCGGGACCTCTGATCCAGGACGGTTTTCATTGCCTAATAATTCTGGCTCAACATCAGGTAAAGGCGGCACATTCGGAGTAAGCTCCGGGACCTCTGATCCAGGACGGTTTTCATTGCCTAATAATTCTGGCTCAACATCAGGTAAAGGCGGCACATTACTTAGCCATTGTTGTTTTCTTTTAGCTAAGTCTGCTAAAGTTTTTTCAATATCTTTTATTTGCTGATTAATAGCATTTTTGTTATCACAACTATCTCCAGCCGATAATTTTAGCTGTTCAACATTTGCCATTAAATCCTTATAATCAGCAACAATGCTTTCTGGGTCAGTTGCAGTGCTGTTTGAGCTTGAATTAGATAAATAATCCCAGCCAAAATAACCAGAAACACCTAAAACAACAGTAGACAAAACACTAATTATTACTTTTTGCATTGTATTCATATAATTTTAATTTTTATAATTTTCCCGACAAAACAATATAACAGACATGAAAAACATGCAATATTTTTTAAATTAAAAAATAAATAAAAACATATTTAGAACACTGGATTGAGAAATAATTAGAAAAGAAATAAATAAAATTGACTATATTTTCTATAAAAGTAATAAATAATTACTTATTGAATAACTTTGTCAACCAACCAAAAAGACTAAATTTACCTTCTTGTTGTTCAATAAAATTCTCAATTTTTGTTTGTTCTTGCTCTAAATTTTGAATTTGCGCTTGAGTTTCTGGTGTAGTAGTAGCATTTTCTAATAACCTATTTAATTGTTGTAGTCTATTTCTTACTTGAACAATTTCGCTTCTTAACGCGCCCAAATTTTTATAATCTGAACCAAATAAAAATGTTTTTATTTTGTTCCTTAATTGAATTTTTTTAATTAATTTAGCAGTGGTTGTTCCTGAATCATTTTGCTGTTGGGCGATAATTCGAACCTGCTGGCCTATTCCACTTTCTGTACTACTAGCTACATTAAAAAGTGTTCTAACAAAATTTGTTACTGCACTGCTATGTTCGGAGATATTTATTTGTCCATTCTGATTTTTTATATTCTTTTCAGTAGAAGTTGAACTTTTTGCTACCGTAACTGATGCTAAAGAAAAAATTGCGATGATTACTAGCACAAAAGAAAAAATATAAAACGATTTAATATTAATTTTTTTCATAACTTTATATTTAAATAATAAATAATATAATCTTTTTATATTATATCAAAAAACCGTCTTTTTGATAAGACGGCTAGAACTGGCTCCCGGGGTCGGATTCGAACCGACGACCAACTCGTTAACAGCGAGCTGCGCTACCGCTGCGCTACCCGGGAATATATTAAATTAAAACCTGCCCGAAGGCAGTTATTTGATATTATATAATATTTTCTTAATAAGTCAATATTATATGATATATTATTGACAAGTAATAATAATTATGTTACTTTTGTTTAAAGTTTTTTAAATTGCTCTTTAAACAATAAAATAAGGTTTGAGAAAGGAGGCCAATTATGCCAGAGATTAAATTGCAATTGCAGAAAATTGAGAATCTTTATTTAGCGGATGGCCTTTTTAATGAAGGCCTTATTGAAAACTTGGAAACAGAAAATGAAAACGTAGATGAAAACATTGAAGTTGAGATTGAAAAAAGCATTAATTATGATAATACAAAAGATTATTTTTTTAGCGGCAAAGAAAGGGATAATATTAAAATTTATCTCAAACAAATCGGTCAAACAAAAATACTATCGGAAAAAGAGTTAATCAAACTGGCGGGAATAAAAGAAAAGGGTAAAGAAGCGGAGGAAAAATTAAAAAATATTTTTCAATCATTAGTGTTTGCTAACATAATCGGAAAAAATAAAAAAGAAAAAAAATTTATTTGCTTTTTTCTCTGTCTTTATTTGATCCAATGTTTGCAACCAGATGAACAAAAAAAATCAGCCGAAGCGATTAAAAACGGCTTGGAAGCAAAACAAAAAATTATTGAAGGCAGTCTAAGGCTGGTTGTATTTATCGCCAAAAAATATACTGATCGAGGCCTGCATTTATTAGATTTAATTCAGGAGGGCAATATCGGTTTATTTCGCGCCGTGGAAAAATTTGAATACCGCAAAGGCTTTAAATTTTCTACTTACGCGACTTGGTGGATAAGACAAATGATTAATCGCGCTTTAGCCGATCATTCGCGCACTATTAGAATTCCTATTCAAAAAATAATGTATCTTGGCACAGTTAAAAAAACCAGAGATGTATTATTTAAAAAATTTGGTCGCGCCGCCACTAACGAGGAAGTAGCCGCATATTTAGGCTCTTCGACGGAAGAGATAGAAAAAGTAGAAAAGCTTCTCTATCAAAGCCATGCTATGGTATCTTTATCTGAACCGATTAACAATCAAGGAGAGGGAGCAAGTCCTAACAAAAAAAATACGCTAGAATTTTTCATGACAGATACAAAAAATTTATCTCCTGAAGAAAAAATAATTAATAAAGAAAAAGAAAAGCTTTGGCTGGTTGTAGCCGAAATTCTGCGTTGCGGTAAAGAAAGTAAAATTATTGAAATTGTTGCCGAAAGAAATCGCGGTAAAAGTTTAAAACGGATCATGCAGGAAATGGAAATAAAAACCCTAACCACCAAAGAAAGGCAATTTTATATTCTGGCTCGAATCGAATACAGCACATTAGAAAAAATCGGCCAGGAGTTTGCTGAAGCCATGCCCAACACCAATGTAGGTAAAACACGCCAACGCATTGAGCAATTACATAAAATGGCTTTAAAACCATTTAAATTAACAAAAAACAAAAAAATTATGGAAATTTTTCTTTAAAAATTTTTATAATTACGCCGTCCGATAAAAAGGGCGGCTTTTTTTATTTTAAAATACCATTGACAATTTGCATATTTTTGTGCATAATTATCAGTTGTAACAAATAAAAGGCAAGCTATTTAAAAACTTAGAAATAAAAATAAAATATATAATATAGAAGGAGAATAAAATGAAGCCAAAAGTGATTAGAGATAAGGACGGCAAGGTTTTAAGAATTACTTATAATGACTTTGAAACACCTATTGTCCACGAAGTTGTTAACGGCAAATTAAAACGCGTTGACAAGGACGGCCCTTCCCTGTCCGCGGAAGAATACGCCAAAATAAAAAAACAGATGATGGGAATACTGCGCGGGAAAAAGAAAAACAAAAAAATTCCTACTCATCGCAAAAAGAGCCAGCAATTTCTGATCGACGAAAAAGAAGCTTATGCTATTCATGCTAAAATCGAAGATTATAAATCAAGACATAAAAATGCAAATTACGAAGAAGCTATGAAAGCAATTTTACGCCAAGAAGAACAAACAGAAATAGCCGCCGGTCTGCATAAATGGCACGAACATTTTTTGGCTATGGGCATGCAATTTATACCTCATGGTTGGATGGCAATTTGCTTTTGGCACGGGAAAAAGAAAAAATGGCGATTATTTAATGACATATTTTCAGCCATAAGATCCCAGGAACATACCGTGGATTTCTACACAGCACCTGAAGGAGAGAAGAAAAAAATATCTACCATAAAAGAAGTCTTGGAAAAAACCAATGTTTTACTGACCGCTTGGCTCAAGACCAACAAAGCCGAAAGAGCAAATGTTGGTAAAAAATTGTTTGCCACGCTTAACCTTTTAAATGGCTGCCGCAATGAATACAAAAAACAGGTTCTCGAACAGTTGGAAGCAATAATCGGCTTCCGAGATAGTTTAGGAAGAATAAATCCCGGCGCTATGGCAGCTAAAACAATTACTGCCCTATGTTTACTTTATAAGCGATCGGAAGCAGCGGAAATTATCCCCGCTAAAGCTATGTTGAGAAAAAAAATGCTTGAATGGGAAAAAGAAAGGCTGGATGTTTTATTTACTTTCTGCGCCAATCAAATTAATTTGTTTTCTAAACATCAAATGTTCTTCGGAAAAAAATTGAATGAAACGCAGATCACCGTTCTCAATAGTAAAATAAAACAAATTATTGAGTTATTGGATACGACTTTTTCTTCCCCTTATTGGGAAAGATCTAACGCGGCCAAGGAACGGCTAGAAGTTGCGCAAAAAGCATTAAAATCAAACAACATGGCTAAAGCCAGAGTTAATTTGCTTGATGCGCGTAGTTGCTTAACGCCATTGCCAATTGATTTAAAAAAGGAGGTAGCAGCATAAAAACAAAAAAGGAGAAAAACAATGAAACACGCTGTTAAAAATCTTCCTGTTCATGTCAGCAAAATCCCAATCATTGAACTCTTGGCAGAAATTGATAAGAGGAAATTAACGGGAACAGTTATGATGCTGGCAAAAAAATTTTTACCGGATAGTTGCGCTTATCGGATCAGCAAATCATACTTTAAACTGGATGTGCTGAAAATCATCAGTAAAATACTGTTGGAAGAAAAAGAAATAAGCGACCTAAAGCATATTTGCCGCCGGTGCGAATTTATTTCTGTATGCGAACTATATAGAAACTAAAAAAACCAATCTAAAACCCCGTCTTTTAATTAAGGCGGGGTTCTTTTTTATAAAAAATAAATTATTTTAATAATCCCTTAATTTCTTAATGCCAGCGTGCTTCTGAATTCTTTCTAGCGCCTTAGCTTCAATCTGCCTAATGCGTTCGCGCGTGACATCAAACTCGCGCCCGACTTCTTCTAAGGTATGGGCAACGCCGTCAACCAATCCAAAACGCATTTCTAAAATTTTCTGCTCTCTTGGCGTAAGATCGGCAATGGTCTCTTTCACATAATCTTTTAACAACTGTAAAGCGGCTGCTCTGTCCGGCGTGATATTTTTTACATCCTCAACAAAATCTTCTAAGGTTGAATCTTCATCATCATCGCCGATAGAAGTTTCTAAAGAAATCGTATCCTGAGATATTTTTATAACATGCCTTACTTTATCAATATCCTCGCCCATCTCGGCCGCTATTTCTTCCGGCAAAGGTTCGCGGCCTAAATCCTGAATTAACTGCCTTTGCACCTGCTGAAATTTATTTATGGTTTCCACCATATGCACTGGAATTCTTATAGTGCGCGATTGATCGGCTAAAGCGCGCGTAATCGCCTGCCTTATCCACCAGGTCGCGTAAGTAGAAAATTTATAACCTTTGCGATATTCAAATTTTTCTACTGCGCGAAATAAGCCAATATTGCCTTCTTGAATTAAATCCAAAAGAGACAAACCTTTAGAGCCGGTAAATTTTTTGGCGATAGAAACTACTAAGCGCAAATTAGCTTCAATAATTTTTTTCTCCGCTTCTTTATCGCCTTTTTCCTTGCGTTTAGCTAATTCAATTTCTTCCTCGCTGGATAAAAGCGGGACTTTACCAATTTCCCTTAAATACATTTGGATAGAGTCGGCGCTTAATTCTGATATATCAAATTTTTTCTTTTCATTAAAACCGATAATTTGACCTGTTTTATTTTTAATATCATCGCCCGCGCCTAAAAAACCTCCGGTATCTTCAATTATTTGAATGCCGTTTTTTTGTAAAGCTTCTAAAGTTAATTCATAATCGTAAACATATTCTTCAATTTCCGGAAAAACATGCAATAATTCTGTTTCCGTAAGAAAACCTCGCGAACGGCCTTTAATAATTAAATCATTAATTTGAGCTTCTGTTGGTTTAATAATTACATGTTCTTTTCTTTCTTTCTCCTTTATTTTTTTCAGTTCTTTTTTTTCTTGCTTGGTTTTCTTCTTAAATTTAACAATCTTTTTATAAATTTTCTTGCGGATTATTTTTTTAGCTTTGATCGCTTTTTTAACTTTAACCTTTGCTTTAATTTTTTTTACGGTTTTTTTCTTTTTAGTTTGACTTTTATTTTTTTTGCTGATTTTCGCCATATGTTATTTAATCTCTATTAAATTTATTTCTTCAGTAAGAGCTTTATGTTCTTCTAATAAATTTTTTAATTTTTCATTTTTTTCTTCTAAGCTAATATTTTCTTTTTCTAAGGCCGCGATTGTTTTTGTTATTTCTCGACGACGATTATTTAAATAGCTAATTTTTAAAGCGGACATAATATTTATTATTTCAGTTCTGGTTTGCTCTTCGTTATAATCGTAAAAATCTTTATCAGCTAAAAGAACCAGCCTGTCTAATAAGTTTAAACACTTATAATTATCGGGCTGGCTGTCTAACTTTTTAACTTCATTGTCTTGAGAAAAATTTTCCGGATTGCTTAACCATTCTTTCAAACTAAGATAATTTATAGCTAATTCAAAACTTCCCCCTTCTTGAGTCCATAAATCTATGAGCTTATTATAATAAATAATTAAATTTCTGTAAAGTAATTTATTTAATTCCCCACTTAAATCTTCCGGACCAATATTATTAATTATATATTCTAAATGCGCAGGAAATCTTATGGCTAAAGCTAATAATAATTCTGACAGCATTTGTTCACGGCTGGGCTTTAATTGATTTAATTCTCCCGGTTCTTCATGACTTTTTAATGAAGAGTTGTTTTGCTTTTGTTTATCAACAATTTTTTTTAATTTTTCTCTTAAAGAATTTTCATTGGCGTTAATTTCATGACTTAATTTTTTTAACCAAAAATCTTGCTCTGTTTTCGACCCAAACTTTGATATTACCGGTAACAATATTTTTTCAGCTTGATGTTGGCCCTCATAATCACGCAAATTTAATTTGGCAAAAGTCTTATCAAAATAATATTGCATCATTGGTTTAGCGTTTTTAACCGCTTGTCTCCAAATATCAGGGCTATTTTTTATGCATTCGTCAGGATCTTTACCTTCTGGCAACTCAATAACTTTAATATTCATTTCCGCCTGCATAGCCTGGGCAATGCCGCGCTCAGCCGCTAAATCGCCAGCTTTATCCATGTCAAAAGATAAAAATAAATTATTAGAATAACGCTTAATTAAACTTACTTGCTCGGCTGTTAGAGCTGTACCAGAAGTTGCTACTAGATTATTAAAACCATTTTGCTCTGCCGTTATCGCGTCCATCTGGCCTTCAACTAAAATAACAGCGTCTTCGGCTTTAATCGACATCTTAGCCTTATCTAAACCGAATAAAATTTTTGACTTATCATAAATCATGGTTGCCGGCGTATTTATATATTTACCCATCTTTTCTTCTTCCTCTTTTTCTTTTCTAACTCGCGCCGTAAAACCAACTACATTACCATTAATATCATTTATAGGAAACATAATACGGCCTCTAAAACGATCATAAAAACCAGGAGCTTTTTCTTTTTTAACGCTTAGGCCTGATAAAAAAATTTCATTTTCTCCGAACCCTCGGCTTTTTAAAAAATTGGTTAAACTATCCCAAGTGTCTGGACTATAACCTATCTGCCATTTTTCTATAGTATCATCGGTTAAAGCTCGATCGCGCAAATATTGACGCGCGGTTTCTGCCGCTTGGCTATCAGTTAAAACTTTATGATAATATTTTGCTGACAATTCTAAAATATCTAATAAAGTATTTCTCTTTGAAGCTAATACTGGATCAGATTTTTTTAAAGCTACGCCGGCTTTCTTGGCTAATAAGCGTAAAGTTTCAATAAAACTTAAACCTTCAATCTCCATAACAAAAGAAATAACATCACCACCTTTACCACAGCCAAAGCAATGCCAAATCTGTTTTTCCGGGCTAACCATAAAGGACGGGGTTTTTTCCCGATGGAAAGGACAATTAGCGCGAAAATTCAAACCAGCCGCTTTTAGCTGAATATATTCGCGGATAACATCAACGATATCTAATTTAGATTTTATTTCATCAGAAGGATTTAACATATAGTCTAAAATTTAAAACTTCCCGGTACATAACTTTTTATTCTAGCTATTTCCTGCTCGACTAAATCGCCGTCATACTCGGCGTTATGCGCGTGCGCGCCTTCGTAGCTGGCTTGTTTTTGATCTAAATGCAAATTTAAAATTGCTTGATTACCCTGCTCTTCAAGATATAAATGAAAACGAGGATAAAAACCACGGCCAAACCGGCGCACATAGCTTTCTTGACCTGTATTTCTATCCATTAAATAAGCGTAACCGGCCTGCCTTAACAGCTGCTCCGGAGCTTGATCTAAAATATTTTTGTCTAATATTAGCTTCATAATTTATATCGTTAATGCCTTGTTATTTACTTTATCATAATTTAAAAATTTAATTAGGTCAAAGGGTAAAAAATATGGTAATATTATAATATAATTAAATTTAAACAGCAAAAAAATGTTTGCTATTTATTCTTACTCTATCATCAGCGTTCTGATTGTTTCTCTGTTATCTTTAATTGGCATTTTCACGCTGATGTTATCACAAAAAAATTTAGATAAATTAATCATGCTTTTAGTTAGTTTGTCGGCCGGAGTTTTATTGGGCGACAGTTTTCTCCACTTAATACCAGAAGCGGCGGAAAATAGCCAGCAAAATAATATTTGGCTATGGATTTTAATTGGTATTTTATTTTTTTTCATTTTGGAAAAAATTATCCATTGGCGGCATTGCCATCTACCAACTTCAGAAAATCATCCTCACCCAGTCGGCATGATGAATTTAATTGGCGACGGCTTGCATAATTTTATAGACGGCATGATTATCGCCGGCTCTTATTTAATTGATTTTAATTTAGGCTTAGCCACTACTATTGCTATAATTAGCCATGAAATTCCTGGCGAATTCAGCGAATTTGCCATATTATTATACGCCGGCTACTCTAAATTTAAAGCTTTATTTTATAATTTAATTTCTGCAAGTGCTTCTATCGTCGGCGCTGTTTTCTCTTTAATAATAAGTGGCTGGGTGGAAAATTTTTCAGCCTATATAATTCCTTTTACTGCCGGAGGGTTTATTTATATTGCTACTTCCGATCTTTTTCCTGAATTAAAAAAGGACAATAATAAACTTTATAAAGCCTTTCTTCAATTAATCACTATTATTATTGGCATCTGCATCATGATGGTTCTTAAAAAAATAAACGGCTAAAAACTACAATAAAAAAAACAAGAGAAAAAAATAAAAACAGCATGATAATAAATTGCTGTTTTTTACTTTTAAATATGTAAATTTTATGTTTTATTCTTTCTCTCATCAACGCTTCTTTATTGTATGGGCTATTAAACGCTCTCCTGTATTTTATTTATTAATGCTCTACTGCTACGACTTAAGATGCCATAAAAATATATATAAAAATCATCTCTTTATAAAAGTTTTTATTTTGAGTATTATTATAATTATTTTATTTTTACTTATAAATCTTGGGTAGTATGGATAGCATATAAGCCGCGCTCGCACCAACTAGAATATAAACTGTTCTTGATAAAAATGACATGTCTCCAAAAATAGCGGCTACCAAATCAAAATTAAAAAGACCAACTAGAGCCCAATTTAAGCCTCCGACTATAACCAAGATGGCTGTGATCAAATTTAAACTTTTCACAAATATCACCTCCCCTCTATTATAATCTAATTATATAATAAAATAATAGCACAAAAATAAAATTTTTTCTATTATAGTCTAATAGATATTACAACTTTAGTTTTTCCGCAAAAAGTGAAAATTGGCGGAGAGAGAGGGATTTCCGCCTCGCTCTCGCTTCCGCTCGAGCTTCGTTGCCCTGGGCAGCGCTGAATGCTCCCAGGGTCGCATTCATCGACGCTCGCCTGAATTTTTTGCCGACAAAAATTCGGCAAAAAATTTGTCTCGCTTCTGCCCGTTCGAATCCTATCTCAACTTAAAATATTTATTCGGCATAAAACCGAATAAATATTTAATGCGGAGAGTGTGGGACGTAGTTGGAATGGTCTTTATGATTAAAAACCAAAATGCTTCAAAACTGGTTTAATATCTTCCAGAGATCAGTGCTTGGAGCAACAGAAAAGATTAAAAACAATC
>CAZHZE010000008.1:0-43209 GCA_964537265.1 uncultured Gammaproteobacteria bacterium
GAACCTTTTACGACATCAGCTCTGACGCTTAATATCTTGGTTGTGCCCTTAGCAATAGTGTAAGGAGCAGCGCTTAAATCAAAGACAACTTCATAGCTAGTATTCATTGAAGCGGCGGTCGCGATAACGGTTCCAGCCGGATCCAATAATTTGAAATTAGCTAAGTCATCAGTTTGAACGCTACCAATTTCAGTTAAGATAACTTTTTCAAGGCTCAAAGCTTGCTCTGTGCCAACGAAATTAAATTTAGCTACTTCAACTTCCTTTGAATCAGGATCAACGGTTTGATCGCCTGTTGGGAAGTTATTGGTAACTACTAATTTACCTAAATCAGTCGTATTGGCAGTTGACATTAAATTGCCGGCAATCGGGAAGGAACCGCTAACAGCAGCACCGTTAGTGGTTACATCCGTAGCAGCAACTAAGTTAAAGCCAATAGTTTTACCGGAAAGAGCAGCATAATACATATCGCCCTTTAAGGTGATTGATTTAGTGGTACCTTTAGCAATGGTGAAAATACCAGAAGCATTATTAAAGGTAACATAGCTTGAAGATAATGAAGCTTCAGCGGTTAATCTGGTAGCTCCATCATAAAGATAAAGGCTTTCAACATCAGAATCAGCTGAAATGCCGGTTCTCTTAAATTTCAAACTAGTAATTTTAACATCGCCATCGGCAGAAGCCGTGAAGTTAACCTTAGTGAAAGGAACCATGGCTTGACCATTTCCGGTTGTAGCAGTGGTGTTAGTGATGACGGTGGCTGAAGCCGGAGTGTCTGAAGCTAAAGCTACAGTCACGCCTGTGCCCGCGCCAACGGTTCCACCAGCGCCTGACGAAGTGTCAGTCAAAGTCGCAACAGCGCCAGTTACATCAGCGCTAGCGGCTGGCTTAGCAATAGTGGCATCAACAACATATTTCCATTGGAATCTGTTCGCTAAGAAAGCAGCTTCGCTGGCAATCTTTGAAGCAGTTCCATCAGCATTGATCAAATAAACATCGGCTGAGCCGGAGAATTTAACCAAGCTGCCAGATGGATAAGCAGTTGAGCTAACGGTGCCTGAACCAATTGTGTAATTGGTAAAGAAAGCATCCGGTACATCAACGATTTTCTTATTCCAAGTGGATCCGTATAAAGTAGTAGCTGTAGCTTCATCAGGGATGGCCAATAAAGTACCACCTGAGGTTACAGCATAAACTTTCGGATTAGTAGTAATTTTAACTAATACAGTACCTGGTCTGATTGTTACATTAGCTCCTAAAGGATATGACTCTAACTCAGATTGAGAAATAGTCACAACTCCGGAGAAATCAGAATACCAGGAAAAATAAGTTTGCTCATTAGGGAAAACATATCTCTTACCATCAGCGCCTAAGTAATAAACGGATGAAAGTCCGCTCATTTTGATTAAATCACCGGCTGAAGCGGTAGCGCCAACCTGAGGGGCGACGACAACGCTCATTGATAAAACGGTGACAAAAATTACGCTGGCGGCAAAGATTTTCTTAAATCTTTCCATAGAAAATTTGTCCTTTCTTGCTTTTAAATTAATGATAAATTAGTCCAAGCCATAAAGCTGAGACGAATTAAGGCAAATCAACCGGAATCCCGCCTCCCCCACGCTTATAATAATAAGCGCACGGGGTTGGCAAATTGCATGGATAATTCACCTCCCGACTTATTAATATAAGTGTGGGGGGTTAGCTTGCTGATTTGCTTGGTAGCTTGTGATGATCAATCACGAAGCTATATTCTGAAATAGTTCAGAATTTAAAATTTAAAAAGCAAGTTTGATTAATTAATTTGGTAAAGTCTTCGCTCGAGGCGAATCGACCTTTCAAACTTTATCATAACCCGCTTAATGCGGATTAGATGATTCACCTTTTTTAGATAAACCATCTATTCCGTATTAAAAAATTATTGAGTGCTAGTAGCGGTTTCGCTTACGCCCTTAACCTGCCCTTCTGTATTGTCATTAATAATCTGCTTTACTTCTTCTATTTTATTTATTGAGCCGTCGTAATTTTTTTCATCAAACATCTTTTCAGCCTCTTCTAAAACTTTGTCCGGGGTTTTTAAATTATCGACAGTCGTAGTAGCGGCCGCCACAGGCTCAACCGGTAAGGAAATTTCTTGGCTGGTTTGAACTTTAGGCTGTTCGGAAAGTTCCATTCTTTGATTATCTTTTTCTAAATTAGCCCCTGAAACTTCTAAATCTTCTTCTTGATTAACAGATGTTTTTATGTTTGATAATCTGCTTTTAACTTGGCTAATTTCTTTTTTAAAATTCTGTGTCAACTGCTCGACTTTTTGAGTCTTTTGATCTTCAGGATAATTTTGCTCTTCTAATACCTGAGTTATTTCCTTGGCGCGATTAGTAGCAAATTCTAAACCTAATTTAGCTTTTCCTTTTTCATCAAAAGTCATGGCTAATTGAGCTTTCTCACTTATGATTTTAGCTATATATAATGAATCACCCGGTTTAGAATTTTTTGAGGCATAAACTCCGCCCACACCGACTACCAAAATTAAAATGCTAGCTAAAGTCGTAGCCCAAATCGGCCTAGTAAAGCTAATAAAAATTTTTCCTAAAATAACTTCTTCAAAAATAAATCTTATTTTTGATTCTGGCTTTTCAGAATTCTGACCAGCGGAAATTTGGCTATATAAAACCTCCCGATAATTTTTTTTCCAATTTTCATCGGGTTTGATTTTTTTTAAATTATTTAATTTTTTAAGCAAATCTTTTTCGTTCATGTTATTGGTTTATTTTTTCTTCATTTTCCAAAAGCTCTTTTAAAGCTTTTAACGCCCTAAATATTAAAACGCGCGTATTATTTTTCGGCTTGTCCAAAATTTCGGAAATTTCCTGGATAGAGAGCTCGTTAACGAACCTTAAAATTATAACTTCGCGATATTCATCTTTTAATTCCGGCAGTTTAGTTTCTAAAACTAAAAGATCGGTTTTTAATTCCATAATTTTGGCCGGGCTTTGTTGATCGTCAACCACTTCAATCCCCTGCTCGCCATCTAAACTTATGGATTCTTTATTTCTATTTTTTCTGTAATGATCAATGATTAAATTTCTGGCTATTTTATAAAGTAAAGCTTTTAATGTCTTATAATCTTTTAAACTATTTTCTAAAATGTAATTCCAAGTTTTTAAAAACACAGCTGAGCACAAATCTTCCGCCTCTTCCCTGCTTCCTACTTTAAAATAAATAAACCTATGAATTTGATCTACATACAAATCATAAGCCCTAATAAAAGCCTCTCTGTCAGTTTTCTTTATTTTATACAGTAAAAATTTTTCTTCTGTTTTACTTATTTTCATCTAATTATACGAAAAATATTATATATTGTTACACTTTATCTCATTAAATACTAAAAGCTAAGCGCATTTAATGAAATAAAAATAAAGTAAAAACCGTAAAATAAACAAAAAAATAATCGTAAAAACGAAAATTATTTACTAATTTTAGTTAAATTTTCTCATCGCGGGATTCCGTCCAGCTTGAGAATATGGTTATTCAGTATAATAACATATAGCCGTCTAAAAGGCAAATAAATTTGTTTTTCATAAAAGCCACTGGTTTATTATAATAATTATTTTATCTTAAAATTAACAAAATAGGGAAAACAAAAACATTAATTTTGGTTTAAAATATAAACTATTGCAATTTTCAAAATAATATGTAAAAATATCAACATCTAATTTAAGTCTAATATATATTAGACTTAAATTTAACTCAAAAATATAAGAAACTTAAGTCTACATTTATGTAGACTAATCTCAATTTATCTAATAACTTAAGTCTACATTTATGTAGACTTAAAGCTAAATATGGAAAAGCAAGAAATAACAAATCAAATAACAAACCCTCTTTGGCTTTCTGTTTCCGAAGCGGCTAAAATTGGTGGGGTGCAAACTAAAACTATCAGACGCGCTATTCAATTTAATAATGTAAAATATAAAATAATAGGCAATCGTTATTTAATAGATTTAATCTCTTTATTAAATTTTTTACACAGTAAAACTAAACTTAAAAATAAAATAAATCAATTTGGCATAGGCCAATATGTGGATAAGTGGAAATAGTTATAACTTAATTATAAATAAAAAAACGCCCTCTTCAAAAGAGGGCGTTTTATATATTAACTTATCCAGTTTATAATACAGCTTCTTTGGCCGCTTTAGCGACTTTAAATTTAACAACAGTTTTAGCAGCAATCTTGATCTGTTCTCCGGTGGCTGGGTTTCTGCCCATTCTGGCAGCGCGGTTAATTTTAACCAATTTTCCCAAACCAGGAATAACAAACTCACCATTCTTTTTAACCTCTTTTAAGGCTAAATTAGCTAATTTTTCCATAAAATTAGCGGTGTCTTTCTTGCTCATGCCGACTTCTGACGCCATGGCGTCCAGCAATTGAGACTTGGTCATTTTTGACATAGTTTTTCTTTTTATCCCGTGAACTTCACGAGAATTATTTTAATTGTTAATAAATACCTATATTTATTAACATTATACACTATATAATAAAAAAAGCCAATATTTGCAGGGGTTTTAAAATGGCACGGGATGAGGGAATCGAACCCCCGCCAGCGGTTTTGGAGACCGCTGTACTGCCACTATACTAATCCCGCCAATAAGCCAAAAGTCGAAAATTTATAAAATCCTTAAAGTTTCTAAGCCCAATACTTAATAACTTTAAACTTTACAGACTTTCGACTTTACAGACTGCAAAACTATTTAGTTTCTTTATGTAAAGTATGTTTTTTACAGTGTTTGCAAAATTTCTTTATTTCTAATCTATTTTTCAAAGTCTTTTTATTCTTGTTTGAAAAATAATTAACGCGTTTGCAAACTGTACATTCCATTTTTATTAAATTATCTTGTGACATATTTTTTATAATTAATTATGGTGGGCCGGGTAGGATTTGAACCTACGAAGGCGCGAGCCAACAGATTTACAGTCTGTCCCATTTGACCGCTTTGGTACCGACCCATTTAAAATCTGAGCCGTTGCGCGGAATTGAACCGCGGACCTACTCCTTACCATGGAGTTGCTCTACCAGCTGAGCTACAACGGCGAATATTAAATTTTATTATTCTAATTTTAATTTTTAAATTGCAAATTTTATAACCTCTTAAGCTTTAGCGTAGGAGAAAATTAAAAAGGCAAAAATAAAATAATTTTCAATCTCTAATCCCCAATTTCTAAACAATTACCTAATTCCCAATTTCTTAATTAAATATTTAACTCATTGAAAATTGTTTGAAAATTGAAAATTGAAAATTGAAAATTGAAAATTTAGCTTTATATTTCATCAATCTGCCGCTTTAATTCTTCGAGTTTATTATTTTCAGGATTAGCTTTTAAAAGCTTTTGATAAGTATTTAAAGCCAAAACTTTATCTTTTATAATTATACTGATTTCCAGCATAGTGTCAAGGTATTTAGGGTTGGCCGGCTCTATCTTTAGAGCTTTTTTTAAAGTGCTTATAGCTTCGCTATTTTTACCCATCGCCTGATAAATTTCGGCTAAACTAAAATAAGTATTAGCGTTTTGTTTATTAATATTAATTGATTTTAAATATTCATCCATAGCTTCATTTAAATCCCCTTCTTCCCTGGCTATTTCCGCCAAATTTTCATATATATCCTCATCATCTTGTTTTAATCTTAAAATATGCTCAAAAGTCTGTTTGGCTTCTTCAAATTCTTTCTTATCAAAATATACACGGCCTAATTCTTTAAAAGCTTTTATATTTTTACTGTCTAAACCGATTATCTCAATATATTTTTTCTCGGCCGCATCTAAATCATCGCTTTTTTTTAATTCCTCTGCCTGAATAAATAATTGATCAATTGTTTCTGGGCCGGCTATATTTTCAGTTGTTTGATAATTATTTTTAGCTTGATAAAGCTTATATATTTTAGCTTTGAAATAATCGCTTATAGCTTTGGCTATAGGCGATAAAAACATGCTGATTTTTGACCAATATTTTATAATATTTCTTTTTAAACGGTTGGAAATAATTCTTTCTTTAAATTTTGCTTCTTTTTCGGCCGGTATACTTTCCACATCTAAAGAAGCCAGAACTGAAAATTTTCTGCTGACAATAATAATAATTACGGTTAAGCTAATTAAAATTAATAATAAAGGAATTATGTTATACATAGATCTTTAAAAAATATAATCTATCAAGTTAAATTTATGTTTCTATCTTTCTACCGCCAACCCGGCCAGCGCTGCCAAATAATATCATTTTCCCAAAAACAATTTTTTCTATAGCTGAAATTGTTGGTTTTAATAAATTTCTCGGATCGGTTTCTTGTTTATTTTTTTTGCAAACTTCAATCAAAGTCTGGCAAAAAGCCAACTTCAAGTCTGTGCCTACATTAATAATATCTACTCCTTCTTTAATAGCTTTTTTCATTTTAGCGTCAGGAACTCCGGAGCCGCCGTGCAAAACAAAGGGAATATTAACTTTTCTTTTTATGGCCTTTAGCAAGCTAAAAACAATATCTTCATTAGTATGAATGCCGTGCGCCGTGCCAATAGCGGCCGCGATTGTATCAACCTTTGTTTGTTTAACAAATTCTATGACTTCATCCAGTTTAGCTAAAGGTATTTCTTTTAATTTACTCTTAACATCTCCATGAGAACCAACTATAGCGCCAACTTCTCCCTGCACCCAAACATTTTTTGCATGAGCGACTTTTATAACTTGTTTAGTTAAATTTATATTTTCATCCAACGGCAGATTAGACGCATCAATATGCACTGAAGTAAAACCGGATTTTATGCATTCAAAAATTGTTTCAAAACTTGTGCCATGATCAAGATGCAAAGCTATTGGTACGCTTGCGGCCACATTTTTTGCCACTGTTGAAACTATATGGGTAATAGGCTTAAGACCCATATATTGTATTGCGCTTTCTGAAACTTGAATTATGGCGGGCGACCCAGCCTTAACGGCAGCCTGCGCTACGCCTAAAACAGATTCTAAATTAGTAATATTAAAAGCTCCGATGGCATATTTATTTTTTTTTGCATCCTTAACTAAATCTTTTATATGAACTAACATATTTTATTTGGTTATTTCTTTAGCTACTTTTAAAAATTCATCGGGATTTAAACTAGCGCCACCAACCAAAAGGCCGTCCATACCTTCTAAATTAGCAAAACTTTTTACATTTTTAGAATTTATGCTGCCGCCATAAATTACTTTAAAATTATTATTGACTATTTGCATACCAAAAAGATCATTCAATGCTAATTTAATAATTTTATGGGCATATTCAGCTTCAGAAGGTTCTATGGCCGTGCCCGTACCAATCGCCCAAATCGGTTCATAAGCAATAATAATTTGCTGATCGCCAAAAATTTTTAAGCCGGATAAAGCTTGCTCAAGCTGCTCAACTAAGACAAAATCGCGTCGATCAGTTTTTCTCTCTTCCCAACTTTCACCAATACAAATTATGGGAATTAATTTTTCATTTTTAACAACCGCTCGAACTTTTTTATTTATTATCTCATAATTTTCTAATAAATGTTTTCTTCTTTCACTATGCCCTATAATTACATATTTGCAGCCAACTTCAGCAAGCATTTCTGGCGAAACTTCTCCCGTGTAAGCACCTAATTCATCCCAAAAAACATTTTGCGCGCCAAAGAAAATTTTAGTTCCTCGTAAAATTTTAGCAACTTCGCTTAAAGATAAAGTTGAAGGGCAAACCGCTACTTCACCTTTTTTAAAATCGGCGAATTTTTGCTTAAATTTTTTCGTTAATGCCAATGTTTGCACTAAATTTAAATTCATTTTCCAATTAGCGATAATATACTTTTTTGTAGCCATATTAATTATTATAATTAGTTAATTAACATAAATATTATATCATAATTTAAGTCTTTAACCAACTTCACGGTTTGTTTTTATAATATAAATCCACTAACTTTTTTGTTAAATCAAAGCGCCCTGCCTCGCTATCCGCTCCTAAAACTACGGTTATAATAGCCCGGCCGTCTGATTTCTCAAATTTGCTGACTAAACAATACCCCGAAGAATTTATATGCCCGGTTTTACCGCCTAACAAATTAATATCTTCTTCAGGAAAAACATTTAATAAATCATTAGTACTAGTTATAATCTTTTTTTTGCCTTGTTCAGTAATAAATTCATACTTTTTTGTTAATAAGGCCTGATTGATTTCCGGCGCGTTTAAAGCAATGTCGGCGAATCTGGCGATTTCACGAGCGGTTGAAACATTACCATCTTTGAGGCCGGACGCATCAATTATTCTAGTATTTTTAAAACCGAGACTTTGAATTTTATTATTTATTTTATTAATAAATTCCTCCTCGGCCATGCCGGTTGAACTTACTAAAGCGGCTGTAGCCGTATTATCTGAACCGACTAAGCTAAAATAAAATAAATCCTTAATTTTAACTTTATCACCAGTAAATAAGTAAATTTTTCCTCCCTCGCGTTTATCCGCGGCTTTAATTTCATAAATTTTATCCCAGCCAGGATTATAATCTAGAAAAGTATAAGCAGTAAATAATTTAGTGATACTAGCGATAGACCAAGGCCGATCGGGTTTTTTTGCAAAAAACAAATTATTATTCTGACAATCTAAAATTGCTCCATTTTCCGCCGCTAATTCAAACTCAACTGTCGGCTCGACTATTTCTTTAGCGGGATTTTCCGGCAGCCTTTTCATGGGGATATCAAATTGAGGCAGCTGCGGTATCGGAGGAATTGGCAAAGATTTAGCGTCATTAATTACCCCTGCTACTGCCTGGCTAAAATTATTGCTCTGCTCAACCATAACTTCACTAGCTGATTGATATTCATGAACGCCTAAAACTAAACCGGATTTAATTGAATCAATATTTAAAGATGTTAAAAAATTCCCGCTAAAAGCTAATCCTAGATTTAAAAAAATAGTTGAAACTAGCCAACTGATTGTCGCTGGTATTATCATTTTAATTATTTAATTCTTTAGATTTTTCACTTTGTTCTAACATTTTATCGATTGTGTCATCTTTATTCAGGCGTTCGTATTCAGGCAATTCCTTAATATCATTTAAACCAATAAAACGAATGAAATCAAAAGACACATTATAATAATATTCGTTTTTCTTTTTATCAAATTTACTTTCAATTAAACCGCGCAGGAGCAAATTTCTTAAAATTAAAGCGCAATTCACTCCCCTTATTCTATCTAAATCAATTTTACTAACCGGACCGCGATAAGCAATAATTGTTAAAGCTTCTAAACTTGGGCGTGATAATTCGCCGGTAGTTTCATCTTTAATAAATTCCTGAATAATTTTAGCATTTTCCGGAGCGCTCACCATTTGATATTTATTACCATCTTTAATAATTTGTACGCCGGCTTTATTACTTTTGTAATCAACTAATAATTCATCGGCGCTTTTTATTATCTCTTTTTTATCAACCTTAAGTAAATCAGCTAACTGGCTAACAGCCATTGGTTTAGCGGAAATAAATAGCAAAGATTCAATTTTTGATTTTATAGGCATAATTATTTTTTAACATCCCCTCGCGGACGAGAAAAAAGTTTTTAAAGGTTTATATTTTATTTATCTCAATTTCCCCGAATAAATCCCCCTGGCTAACCATAACATCTCTTTGTTTGATTAACTCTAACAAAGCCAAAAAACTTACTATAATTTCCGTTTTATTTTTAGCGCTGGCTAAAACATGGCTAAAACTAATTTTTATTTTCTCTAATAAAATTTCTTGGATGGCTAAAATTTTATCTTCAATATTAACTATTTGCTCTAAGTTTTTTTCTTCTAAAATTTCGGCTGGCTTTATATCTCTTATTATTTCGCTAAAAACAGCCGATAGTTCAGCGGCGCCTAAATTCTTCGGCGGGGAAAAAATATGGGCGCTGGCTAAAAAAGCTTTACGGTTAAATTCGCGGGCGAAACTAAAACGCTTTTTCCCTATAAGCGCTTCTATTTTTTTAGCTGCTTCTAAAAATTCTTTATACATTTTCAATTGATGCTCGAATTCTTCAATCTCTTGTTCGGCTTCTCCTTTTAAAAAAGGCAAAAGGGCTCGAGATTTTATTAATAACAATTTCGCCGCTACCACTAAAAAATCAGCTAATTCTTCTGGCTTAATAGCTGAACAACTTTTTATATATTCAATATATTGATCCGCAATTTTTGCTAAGCTTATTTGCGTAATATCCATCTCCTCTTTTTCAATTAACTGCAAAAGAAGCCCTAACGGACCTTCAAATTTTTCTAATTTTATAATCATCTTATTTTTTCTTTTTAGCCGACTTCTTTAAGCCGCAGCCTCAGCCGCAAGACATAAACTTATAATTAAAATTTATTATTTTTTCTTAACCAAAACAACTTTCTTTTTTACGCCAAAATTTCCTAAGGCGGCATTTTCCAGTTTTACAAAATCTTTAACCGCCATTTCCACGGAATGATTAAAACTGCCAGAAGAAAAAACCGCCTTTTTTGTTTTTAATAAATTTTTTTCTATAACTAAAGGTAATTTATGCAAACCGCCGAAAGCGCTCATGGCGCCGGCTTTAACTTTTAATAATTTTTCCATAATCTTTTCTCCGGGAATTTTAACCGTCTTTACTTTCTGACCGGTAGCTTTAGAAATAAAATCAGCTAATTTTTTCATTTCTAAATTATGATCAGCCGGTAAAAGAACTAAATAATAATTTTTATCAGCGGCCACTAATAAAGTTTTTGCCACTTCGCCCAACTTTTTTCCCATGGTGGCGGCAGTATCATAGGCCGTATAAACAGTTTTATGATCCAATATATTATATTTAACTTTTGCCTTTTCTAAATATTTGGCTAATTTTTGAGGAAATTTTGTTATTTTTGCCATAGATTTTTTGTTAATAATTAATATAATCCGTCTCGCCTTAAGACGATGGCGAGATAAAAAAATTAAAATTTATGTGTATATTATAACTCAAAAATTACTTTTAAGCAAAATTTTAAAAATAAAAAACCCTATTCTTTTTTTATGAATAGGGTTGATAAAATGAACTATTAAATATTTATCTACTTGATTTCATCGCAGCTTTTAAAATTTCCCACTGCTGTTTAGGCTTCCAGACAATCTTGCCTTGCGCGATTAAGTCTGCCACGGCTGGATCTTCCTGCTTGTATTGTTCCGAAGGCCTAAATATGGCCGAGACAACATCGCGATCGTCCCACTTTTCTGTTTTTGAACGGTTGATAGCACATAAAATGCCAAAAAGTTTCGCATCGGCGCCAGCGATCAATTGAGTCGCTTTTTCGGTCGTGGAAAAATTATTACAAACATCTTCCACAATCGCTGCTCTATCGCCGGGATAAATTTCATGGCGGCTAATAATCAACTCTGAAACCTCTTTAAGACCTTTCGCCGGATCAGCCAAGGCAACAACTTTCTTTTCGGCAAAAATTAAACGGCAATTGAATAGTATGCTTATGTGTGTGGCCAAAACAATCCCACCCATAGGCATGCCAATAACAACGGTAGGAATCGGCATCGGGTCTTTGGGCGTGGGCATTTTTTCCCACATATCATCCATTATCGCTTCAGCAAAATAACGGCAAATTTTTGGATTGGGACTTTGTTCAGCCATCGCAAAATTAAAATAATCCGGACCAACATATTGTTTTTCTTCTCCGCTTGCAGTTTTGTATTTACCCGCGTAAGCCACTAACGGCCCGAGTATTTTACCATTTTCATCTCTCGGGCTTTCATAACAACCACCGCAATCTTTCAATATTTGCAGGGGTGACAAATTTTTATTTTTCATAATTACTCCTTCTACCGTTTATTCAAATTTTTTTTGCCTCTCTTCCAAACCTTCGGCTATCTCTTGATAAGCGCGCTGCACTGCCGAAAAACCGCCGTTAATGAGAGATGTACCCATTACAATCATATCCGCTCCATTGGCGATAGCTTCTTTGGGAGTTGTAACTCTTATCTGGCCGCCTTTTGACTCTTCTGCAAAACGTATACCGGGCGTAACGATAAGAAAATCCGGGCCAAATTCCGCGCGAAGCATTTTAGCTTCCAGAGGAGAGGCCACCACACCATTCAGACCAGCGCTTTTCGTTAAGGTTGCCAAACGCATCACCAATTCATTAATTGTACAATTATAGCCTATTTCTTCGATGCCTTTCTGGCCTAAACTGGTCAAAACAGTAATGGCTATAGCCAACGGCCTGACCGCAGGTGATGCTTCGATGGGAAATAATTCATCTATCTTGCCTTTGACCATGCCCATCATTTTTGACCCTCCGGATGCATGAACATTAAACATTTCCACGCCAAACGGTATCATGGTCATAGCCTCATAGGCATACTTTACCACCGTATCAGACACATCATGCCATTTTAAATCCAGCCATATTTTGGCTCCTTGGCGGCGAGCACGCATCAATATTTTTTTACCGCCGCCCACAAAAGCGGAATTAAACTTTATCCAGCCGACATGGTCGCCCAATTCGTTGATAAGTTTTTCTGCGGCTGAAAAATCATTGATCCTCTTAGTGTTTGCGTCACATGCCAGCACCAACCTATCCCTTAAATTTAAAACTTTAAAATTATCCTCCATCTTCTCACCCTTTTTCCTTTCGCCCATTATTTAAGGCTATTTATTTTTTACTTCTTTATTTTTATTATTTTACAAATTGACGCCAACAAATTTCGAACTAAACCGATACCGGATTTTCTATTAATTTTTTCAACTTTCACTGAGTTGCTTGCCGATTTATAAACCCTATCTATTTTTTCTTTCATCACCCATGAGTGGCAATCGCGGCAAAGTTTAGATTTTTCTTCGACCTGCTCAACGCAATAATTTGAGCCAGGAATTTTTTTGCATTCCGGATGTCGGCCGGTGAATTTGCCTACGCTCATAACATAATTTTTTCGCTTTATTTTTTTTCGCTTTTTACTCTTCTTTTTTGACATATCTCCTCCTCTGTTTCCGGCAATGGAAACAAAATAAAATTTTGTTCAATCTTGCAAAAAAAACAAGCGCTTCTTAAATTTACAACCTCCTCAAAAATCTCTCTATCATTTTGAAGCAACATTTCTAAATATTCAGAATTTAAAGGAATGGTTAAACATTTACGCTTATAATCGCACCTGCAATTTGCATACCATAAACTTGCCATAATACTCATCCTTTCAAATAAATTTTAAAAGACCAAATAATTTTATTATTTAAAAAGCCCAAGAAGAGCTTCTCCTTAGGCTTTATGTTATATTTACCTTTATTTTTATATTTGTCAACCTTTCTATCTGACCGGAACTGATATTGGAGCCGTTTTTGTATCTATGGTTGCTACTCTTTGTTTTAAGCATTGATAACCAACATCATGCAACCAAAGTTTATTATTATAACCGCCAATATAAGTATCGATATCCGTATTTTTATTTGATGTTTTAAAGGTAGCGCATAATTCATAAAAATCTTTACCATTGATTTTATAAACAAATGCTTGCCCGGTTGTCGGATCAGTTATTTCTTTATCTAAAATATAATAAGTAGAACCGCCGCTGAGCAAATCATTTAAGCTGGCTGGTAATTTCTGATTTTCGCCATAATAAGCATTAATGGCATTATCAATCTGCTCAAACTTATTAATAATAGCTTGGTCATATTTCTGGTCTCGAACTTTTAACGGCGAATCGATAAAGAAAAAAGCGCTTACTAAAGCTATGGCCGTAACAGCAATTGACCCATAAAAATAAATTCTGATAATATTATTATTTTTGCTTACATCTTCACGCTTAATATCATAAAAATAAAAACTAAAAATCAAAGCGGAAATTAAAATTGAAGTTAAAGATTTTAAAATAAATTTAACAGTAAATTCCCCATTCAAAAAATTGCCTACAGTAGCAATAAACCAGCCAATCATAACCACGGCTGAAACCAATAAAATAAAATAAGTAAGCCATTTTCTTACGCCCGATTCCCTTTCTAATCTTCCGCCTAGCAAATTTTTATTAATTAACCACATCATGGCGAAATAAATCGGTCCAGCTATAACAATAGCGGAAATAGCAAATCTTAAAACTTCCTGGCTAAAACCTCCGGGCGCTAAAGTCAAATCATCAGCGATAGTTTTGTTGATAATTTGGAAAATTATCATACCGGCAGACAACGAAACAAAAATCAAAGACACTAATGATAGCATGTAAAAAAATGCAAATTTAGCATTTTGTTTTTCCATAAATTTTTCTCGAGCGCAAACGAAAGATCCCCGGGCTTTAATGCGCTCAATTAATAAATTAGAACTTATTTTAAAGGCAGTTTTCGCTGCCTGCTTTTAATAATTTTGAAAGCTGATTTTTTTCCTAAACTTGTTAATTTTACTTTATGAATAAACCATTTTTTTGCTGTTTTTTTACCAATAGCTGAAAGCATATCGCTAGCCACTAAAGAATCTAAACTTTTATGTATTATATCTTGAATTAACTTTCGACTTTTGCTTCTTTTTTTATAAAAATCGTAAAAATCAACGGGCATTGAGCTCTTTAAATTGTAGCACTTCTCTAAAATAAATTTTTGCAACTTAGATAGTCGCATATATTTATTCAGCTTTATATTCTTTATATAAAATATCCAAATATTTTGCGATTGAATCGTCCCCGGGAAAATCAAAGCCAGAAGAGCAATCGCGACGATTAATAGTACCGCCTGCTACAATATGAAATAAATAATATTTGCTTGCGTCAGGATATTTTTCTTCAAGTTTTTTCTCAAAATCGTATATTTTTCTATAAATTTCTACGACCGTTTTATCTTCAAGATTAAATAAAAAATTTTTTTTATTTTCAACTTCATCAAGTATGGCCTGCTCATTATTTATTGTATTTTCAAACTTTTCAGACATAGTAATTTTAATCCTTTTTTAATTTTATATTTAACTCTTTTAATTGTTTTTCATTAACTTCGCTCGGGCTATCGGTCATTAAATCTTTGCCTTTGCCATCTTTAGGAAAAGCATAAATATCGCGAATTGAATCTAAATCTAACAGCACCATCAAAATTCTATCTACTCCCGGAGCGTTGCCTCCATGGGGCGGAGCACCATATTCAAAAGCTCTAATCATGGCACCAAATTTTTTATCGACTTCTTCTTTGGTGTAGCCGGCGATAGCAAAAGCCTTATACATTATTTCTGGCTCATGATTTCTAATAGCGCCGCTTGAGGCTTCAAAACCGTTTAAAACTAAATCGTATTGATAGGCTAATATTTCTAAGGGATTTTTAGTTTTTAAAGCTTCTAAACCTCCTTGTGGCATAGAGAAAGGATTGTGTCCAAAATCAATGCGACCTTCTTCAATTTCTGAATAGTCATACATAGGAAAATCAACCACCCAGCACCAAGCTGCTTTAGTATTATCTTTTAAGCCAAGTCTTAATGCGCATTCGTTTCTAACCGCGCCTAAACTTAAACAAGCGATTTTCCAATTATCAGCTCCGAAGAAAACTATATCGCCTGCCTTGGCTTTTACTTCTTTAACAATTTTTTGTGCTAATTCATCGCCTAAAAATTTTACAATCGGCGATTGCAATTCGTTTTTCTCTTTAATAATAATATAAGCCAAACCTTTTGCACCTTTAACTTTGGCAATTTCGGTTAAGTCATCAATCTCTTTACGGCTAAATTTAGCGGCGCCATCAACTTTTAAAGCATGTACAACTCCGTTATCTTTTATAGCATTGGCAAAAACGCTAAAACCGCAGTCTTTTACAATTTCGCTAATCGGCTTAATTTCCAAATCAAATCTTAAATCTGGTTTATCAGTTCCATATTTTTCCATAGCTTCGCGCCAAGGAATTTGCTTAAAACGACCATCTTTTTTTAAACCAACTAATTTTTTAGCGCTAAATTTTTCTGTTAATTCTTTCATCAATGGCTCCATGATTTTTAAAATATCATCCTGATCAACAAAACTCATTTCCATATCTAGTTGATAAAATTCGCCATAATGCCTATCCATTCTTGGATCTTCGTCACGAAAGCAAGGCGCAATCTGAAAATATTTATCTAAACCGCCGACCATTAATAATTGTTTAAATTGCTGCGGCGCTTGCGGCAAGGCATAAAATTTTCCCGGGTAGAGACGCGAAGGAACTAAAAAATCCCGCGCGCCTTCCGGCGAAGAGTTGGCTAAAATCGGAGTTTGTATTTCAATGAAACCATTATCTGAAAAATATTTTCTAATATATTGAAAAAATTCATTCTTAATTTTTAACATAGCTTGCAATTTCGGCCTTCTTAAATCAACAAAACGATATTTTAAACGTAGAGCCTCATTAGCCTCTTCGCTTTTTTCTTCATTTAATTCAAACGGCGGGGTTTTTGATTTTGATAAAATTTGTATAGTTTCGCATTCAATTTCAATTTCACCAGTAGTTAATTTTTTATTAATCATATCATCCGGCCTAGGCGCGACTTTGCCTTTTATTTTTATTACCCACTCATTGCGCAATTTATCAGCCTCGACTAAAGCTTTTTTGCTAATTTTTGGATCAAAAGTTAATTGCGTTAATCCATAGCGATCACGTAAATCAATAAAAATTAAACCACCGTGATCGCGTCGGCTATGAACCCAGCCGGCAAGTTCAACACTCTGGCCAGCATTTTTTTTAGTTAATTCCCCGCAAGTATGTGTTCTAAGCATAAAAATTACCCTAATTTTAGATAAAAAATAAAAATTAATTAGTTCTAAACTAACTTCTTTCTTACTTAATATTAGCTTATTTTTTTAATTTTAGCAAGAAAAAATCGGTCCTAATAATGAAATTAAGACCGATGATATTAATTTTTTTGTAATTGATTTTTTAATTTAAATCCACTTGGGAAGTGCCTTTATCCTTGGTTTTTTTCCAAAGAGTTGCTCCGGTTTTTTCTTTAACGTATTTTTTTGCATCAGCCTCGGCCATTAAACCAAGAGGAAACATTTGCGCTAAATAAGAATATTTTATAAAATACTCGCCAATTTCTCCTTTAACCATTATTACCTCCTTAATAATAAACTAAAAAATTATTTACTATTTTTACTATTTCTCCTTGCGCTTTCTTATTTATTTTAATTTTTATTAATTTATATAAATTATTTTTTTCAGCTAATCTTAATAGCTTAACCGAATTTTCGTTTATTGTCAATCCTTTTTTAGTGTAACATTGCCGGCAAATCAGACCGCCGCGAGAAAAGTCAAAAATAATTTCTCGAGGTAAAATTTTACGGCCGCAATTAACGCAATTATATAATTCTGGCTTATGGCCTAAGTTTATCAGAAGTTTAAAAATAAAAAGTGAATTTAAAATTTCTAAATTTTTTTGTGAATTTAAAATTTCTAAATAACTTTTTAATAAATCAAATATACTATTATCAGCTAACCCGGACTTAATTAATTTATTAAAAATTTTTAGCCCCTGGCCGGCTGTCTGTAAAAGATCTAGGTCATTTTTGATATTATAAAAAGCGCTTCGGCTAATAGCGCTTCCTAGGTAATCAAAATTTTTACCTTTAACCGCCATAACTTCAACAAAATTAAAAGGTTCAATATGCGGAGCGATTTTTGATTTTATTTTTTTTGTTCCACGCGCCACTAATTCTAATTTGCCATATTCACGGCTATATAAAATTACCCGGCTGTCACTTTCGCGAAAAGCATAACGATTTAAAACAATTGCTTCAAGATTATAAGTCTCGTCCATATTTATAATTTATCCAAATAACTTTGCAAAATTATCATAGCTGCTATTTCGTCTCGGCCGGACTTTGTTTTTTTATCGCCAGGCAAAGCATCAGCCGCTTTGCTGGATAATCTTTCGTCCATCATCTCAATTGAAATGTTAGTCTTATTTTTCAGCTCTTCAACAAATTTATTAAATTTATCATTTATAGTTAGTAATTGATGATTAGTAATTGATATTGGCTCGCCTAAAACTACAACATCAATTTTTTCATCAATAATAATCCGCGCCACATCATCAACATTTTCTACCGTTTTAAACGGAGTAGCAATTTTAGTTTCACTATCCGCTAAAGACAAGCCGATGCGTTTTTCACCCCAGTCTATACCTAAATATATTTTTCTTATTTCATTATTCATAATAATATCATCAAATAAAATTTTATGGCCGTAGAGTTTTACTCGCTATAAAATTTTATTTGATACCTTATATTTTGGGAAATATTAAAAACCTTTTTTAAAAAGGTTTTTAAAGGCTTATTCGTATTTAGTTAATATTTCATATCCGTTTTCTGTCACTAAAACAGTATGTTCAAACTGCGCGCTTAAACTTCCATCGGCGGTTAAAATAGTTAATCCGTCAGAACCTTCTCTGATTCGCCAATCACCAGTATTAACCATCGGTTCAATCGCTAAAACCATACCTGGCTTTAAAATTATTTTTTTACTGTAACTCAAATCATAATTAGGCACTTGCGGATCTTCGTGCAAATCATAACCAACGCCATGCCCGACTAAATCACGCACTACGGAAAAATTATTTGCTTTAACATATTTTTCAATTGTCTTGCCAATATTATTTAAGCTATTACCCGGCCTCACCTGATCTATTCCTAACATTAAAGCTTGTCTGGTTATTTTGATTAATTTTTGAGCTTCACGACTGACTTTGCCAACCGCCACTGTTACCGCCATGTCAGTATAATAACCATTTTTTACTGACCCGCCAGCTAAATTTTTAGGGTAAAAAGGAAATTCCATGCCAACATCAATAGTTATAATATCGCCTGATTTTAATTCTCGCGAAGGTAAAGATGGCGCGTGAACAACTTCATCATTAATGCAAGTGCATAAAGTCGTTGGGTAAGGTTTATCATCTTTATCTGATTTAAAACCCTTAAAAGATGGACGGCCGCCTGATTTTTTAATTAAAAAATCAGCCATTTGTTCCAAATGGCCGGTAGTTACGCCTGGACTAACTTCGCTGATTAATTGTTTTAATATTTGGCCCAAAATTTTTCCGCCTTGGCGCAATAATACTATTTCATTTTCTTTCTTAATAGTAATCATATTAACTTAAGCTTTTTTAATTTTCCCTTAATTTCTTCATGTATCTTCTTGATCGGCTGTTCGCCGTCAATTTTTATAAGTTTACCTTGTTTCTGCCAATAGTCAAGTATAGGCTCGCCGTCATGATGATAAATTTTTAAACGACCAGAAATAACTTTTGGCTTATCGTCGTTTCTAACATAAAGCTTATCGCTGCAAATATCGCAAACTCCTTTATTGATCGGCGGATTATAAAATAAATGGTAAACCCTGCCGCAAGCGCACATACGACGATTGCTTAAGCGTTCTTTAACTTCTTTATCGCTAACAGCCACTTCGATAGCATAAACTTTATCATTTTTCTTAAAAATCTTAGAAAATAAATCAAGCAGTTGTTTTAATTGTTTTTTATTTCTAGGAAAACCGTCAAAAATAAAACCCGAAGCTTTTTGCTTCAAACTTTTTTCAACTAATTTTATAGTTATTTTATCCGGCACTAATTTACCGGCCTGCATATATTTGCCAGCTAATTTACCAATCTTAGTTTTAGCCGATATTTCAGCTCTAAATAAATCGCCGGTAGAAATTTTTTTCCAGCCAAAAATTCTAGCTAACATTTCTGCTTGCGTCCCCTTACCCGAACCAGGGGGGCCGAAAAAAATAATGATATTTTTAGACATAATAATAAATTTATATTTGATACTTTATATTTTTTAAAAATATTAAAACATTTTTATAAACCTAAGGGTTTTACTCCGCCTAAGGATGATTTAGCGGACGGAGCATCTGGCAATTTCTTATTAAAATTCGCAGCAAAGCCAACATTTGCTTTTTTTATTCCTAAATCTTGAGCGCTACCCTTTTCCTTAGAATTATATGTTTTACCAACCGCACTAACAAAATTCATTATTTTTTTACCATTATCTCCTTCAGTAAAATAAGAATCATCCACGGCCATATTTCTTCTCACGTTGTTTTTAATCTGCGATAAAGGTATAAACTTTTTTTTGCCATGATCATTAATAACTTTTCCAACTTCACTGCCGATCTTGATAATTTTTCCAATTTCGTATTTTTCAATATTAACAACTTTTCCTTCTTTTGGCGATAGTCTTTGCTTTAGGCCAACAACCGTTTTATTTTGAGCAGCGAGTGAATCTCGCCCCAAATATTTAAGCACTTCTTTTATTTCTCTTTTATCTTCTTTAGTTATTGTTTTATCTTTAGCTTTCATTTTAAGCCAGACGCTTCTTTGCTGCAACCTTGAAAGTCCGCCTCTTCGAATTGCTCTTTGTATCGTCGGATTTTTTATTGTATCAACAATTACTTTTTGATTGTCTCTTAAATTCTTTAAATTACCATACCTGGTCGCGCTATTTAATTTCGCCTGAAGGCTTCCCGCGCCCGCGGCCCTAGTAGCCCTAAAATTAATACCTGGTTTTGGTAAATCATTAACGCCCATATTTTTATTTATTATTTTCAATTTTTGATTTATAGAAAAAATATCCTACTACCCCGAAAGTTACTACCGGCGAAAGCCAGCTTGGTATATGAAAACCAAAACTATCTAATAGCATAATCATTCCTAAAAACAAAATAGAATACATGGCGCCATTTTTCAAATAAAGATACTTTTTTATTCTTCCAATATTACCTATAGTAAGCTGGCGAACTACCAACGCGCCTATACCATTGCCAATTAAAATTAAAGGTACGGCTAAAGTAAAAGCGAAAGCTCCCAAAACTCCGTCTATAGAAAAAGTCGCATCAATTACTTCTAGATAAAATATTTTGCTTAAATCCGATAAATTTTTATTATCTGATAAATCTTTTTCTCTATGTTCAGCATTTTGTTTAAAGCCATGAGTGATGAAAAAAGCGGTTGATCCTACGACCGCGCCAAACGCCATAAGCGGATTTTTATCTAAAGCTAGCCAAACAATTATAGCTAAAAGTATGGAAACAACTGAATAAAACCAAACTCCATTTTTATAAAAAAACCTTTCTCCGCGCAAACCGAAATTTTTTGATTCTAAAAATAGCCAATGAAAAAATAAAAATATTAAGAATACTCCGCCACCAGCGAGTAACATAGGAGCTGATTTTTCTATGGCATCAATAACTTTTGGGTCTGAAGAAAAAGTGGCGGTCAAAGCCTCTATTGGTCCTAGACCAGGGGTGGCTAACCAAACAATCAGCCACGGCAAAAGACCTCTGATTAAAAAAACCGCAATAATTATGCCATATATTAAAAACCAACGCCTGGCTTTAGCCCCCATAGTAGAAAGCACTTCGGCATTTATAATAGCATTATCAATGCTACTAACAACTTCAAATAAACATAAACCAGCAATAACAATAATTATTGAAAATAGACTCATGTTATTTATATTATATGAATATAACTTTATTATACCATAAAATTAACTAAAAAAAAATCCCGCCTAAGCGGAATTTTAATTGATAATTTGTAATTGTTTTACATTCCTTCATATTCTCTCATGGTCAGCTGAGATTCTATTTGCTTGACTGTTTCAATAACTACAGATACCACGATTAATAAAGATGTGCCGCCAATAGTTAAAGATTGAATGCCCGTAAAATATCTTAAAATCAGAGGCAAAATAGCAATTATGCCTAAAAATAAAGCGCCAACAAAAATTATTTTATGAGTTGTATTGGCTAAATATTCGCTAGTATGGCGGCCTGGCCTAATTCCTGGTATAAAACCGCCTTGCTTCTGCAAATTTTCCGCAATTTGAGTCGGATGAAAAATAACTTCTGTATAAAAATATGTAAAAGCAAAAACTAATAAAAAATATAAAATTCCATAAACTAATTGGTTTTGAAAAAAATTAATAGTCCATTCTGCCGCATTAGCAATAAAAGCTGTTCTCGCATGAACAAAAAATTGAGCTATCATGGGCGGAAAGATAACTACTGAAATAGCAAAAATAATAGGTATTACCCCGGCCATATTAACGCGTAAAGGCAAATGAGTAGCTGTGCCGCCGAACATTCTATTACCCCTGATTTGCCTGGCATATTGGACTGGAACTTTACGCTGACCTTCATTAACTACAACTACACCAACTATAGTTATTAAAGCAATAGCTAAGAATCCTAAAATAACATACAATTTTGATGGGTCAAAAGTAACTATTATTTGTTGGGCATTTTGTAAAACTCCAGCGACGATACCGGCAAAAATTAATAAAGAAATTCCATTGCCTACTTTCTTTTCTGTTATCAACTCGCCAATCCACATCAAAAAAATTGTACCAGCCGATACAGCGATAATCATAGACAATAAATCGAATGGGCTAATCTCACCTAAAATAGCGCTAGACGAACGGCGTAATAAAGTTATCATTCCATAAGCTTCTAACATAGCTAAAGGCACGGTCAACCAACGAGTCCACATGTTAACTTTTTGGCGACCAGCTTCTTCTTTATTCATTTCTTCTAATTTAGGTATAATCATAGCTAACAACTGAAAAATAATTGAAGAAGTAATATATGGGCCGACACCCATCATAACAATAGAAAAATTAGACATACCGCCACCGGCGAATATATTCATTAATCCTAATATTTGGTTTGATGAGAAAAAATCTTTAAGCGCCTGAGTATCAACTCCAGGAACTGGAATATGAGCTGCTAAACGAAAAATAGCCAACATTCCTAAAACGAAAAGTATGCTATTTCTTAAATCACGCGCTTTCCAAATTTGTATTAACTTATCATACATAAGTTTATTTATTCTATAATATAACTTTACCACCCATTTTTTCAATTTGCAATTTGGCGCTATCGCTTACTTTTACTCCTTGAAATTCTAAATTCTTTAAAGTTAATTCGCCCTGGCCTAAAATTTTTATTTTTTGTTGAGTAGTTTGCGCTAAACCAGCCTTTAATAAACTAACTGGATTAATCTTAGCGCCAGCAGAAAAACTATTATTTAAATCTCTTAAATTCACAACTTGATTTTTAGGCTTATTTGATTTAAAACCTCTAACTTTAGGAGTAGAAGCTAAAATTTGCTTAAAACCTAATCTTTTTAATTTATTTCTACCGCCAGTTCTTGACCTTTGGCCTTTTAAACCGCGAGTACTATAAGAACCATGACCCGAAGCATTGCCTCGGCCGATTCTTTTTTTTCTTCTGCTTGAACCGCGAGCTGGCTTAATTGTATGTAATGATAAAGACATATTTTTATTTTAACTTTTTGTCATTATTATTTTTATTGTCCTGCTTAATAGATCTTTTTAACTTTTTCAAAGCCGCAATTGTGCATTTTACATTATTAACTTTATTACCTGTGCCTAAAATTTTACATGTTATATTTTTAATACCAGAAAGTTCTAATAAAACTCTAACGGCTCCGCCGGCAATAATGCCTCTGCCCTTTTTAGCTGGTTTAAATAAAATTTTAGCTGCGCCCAATTTTTGATAAACTTCATGCGGAATAGTTTCGTTAACAATCGGAATATCAATAAATTCTTTTTTAGCTTTATTAACGGCTTTAGTTACAGCTCCGGTAACATCAGCTCCCTTAGCTAAACCAATAGCTACCCTGCCTTTTTTATTGCCAATTGCTACACAAGCTCTAAAGCGCATTCTTTTTCCCCCGGCCATAACGCGAGTAACGCGAGCAACATCAATCATTTTTTGCTCAAATTCTTCCGGCATACCCGTATCTTTTCCGCGCGCGCCAGGTCTTTTGCCTTTGAAATTTTTCTTTCTATCGCCAAAACCGCCAGCTCTTTTACCTTCAACGGTTAAAGCGGGTTTAGCATTTTCAACCTTAGCTTCCGCTAAAGGCGCTTGATTTTCAGTATTCTCTTGTTGTTTTTTTACGTCTTCCATATAAATTTAATATCTTTATTTATCATCAAGTTAAAATTTAATGGCCGTAGAGTTCTACTCGCTATTAAATTTTAAGTTAATACATTATATTTTTTAAAAATATCAAAAACTTTTTTGAAAAAGTTTTTAAATCATTTAAAATTTTAAACCGCCCTCGCGAGCGCCTTCGGCCAAAGCCTTAACTCGGCCATGATATTTATAACCATTGCGATCAAAAACAACCTTTTTTATGCCTTTAGCTATAGCCTTCTCGGCAATTAATTTTCCTAAACCTAAGCTTATAGCGGTTTTCTTTTCTTTTTTCTTTATCTCTCCGGCGCCAATAGAAATTAAAGTCTTACCGATTTCATCGTTTATAATTTGAGCATAAATTCCACGGTTAGATCTAAAAACACTTAATCTCGGACAATCTGCCGTACCGCTTATTTTAGCCCTAACTCTATTTTTACGTCTTATTTTTTTATTTTGTTTAATTTTATTCTTATCCATATTATTAACTATTATTTTTCTGCTTTACCGGCAGTTTTACCTGCTTTTCGTCTTAATATTTCATCACTATATTTAATACCTTTGCCTTTATAAGGTTCAGGTTTTCTTATTTTTCTAATTTGAGCGGAAACTTCTCCGACTAAATGTTTATCAATGCCGCTAATAATAATGTTGTTAGCCTGCACTTCGGCTTTTATTCCTTCTGGTAATTCATAAATAACCGGATGTGAATAACCGACATTTAAAGTTAATTTTGATCCGCTAACCGCTGCTCTATAACCAACGCCGTTAATTTCTAATTTTTTAGTGTAGCCTTCGTTAACTCCGACCACCATATTCTTAACTAAACTTCTATATAAACCCCATAAAGCTTTATTTTTAGAAATAGTCTGATCATCTATGGATAATTTAATTTCTTTGTCATTTATTTCCACTTTTATAACTTCATGAATTTTAGTTTTAAGTTCTCCTTTCGGTCCTTTTACAATTATAAAACCATTCTCAAATTTAGCTTGAGTGCCGGAAGATAATTCAATTGGTAATTTTCCTAATCTTGACATAATATTTATTTAATCTTATTTACTGCATCAAGTTAAAATTTAATGGCCGTAGAGTTCTACTCGCTATTAAATTTTAACTTGATACTTTATAATTTTTGAAAATATTAATATATTTCGCAAATTACTTCTCCGCCAACACCTTCTTTTTTAGCTTGCTTATTAGTCATCAAACCCTTTGGCGTAGAAATAATCGCGATACCTAAATTATTTAAAACTCTTGGTAATTCGTTTTTATTAACATAAACTCTACGACCGGGCGTACTTATTTTCTTTAAGCAAGTAATCGCTGGCTGACCATTTTTATACTTCAAATCAATCTTTATTTCATTAAAAACTGAACTGGAATTTTTTTTGCCTTTAGTTTTTATAATTTCAACTTTTTCAATCCAGCCATCAACTTCCAAAATTTTAGCTATTTCGTGCTTAATTTTACTCATCGGTAAAACAACCGTTTTTATTTTTACGGCTTGAGCGTTTCTTATTCTTGTAAGCATGTCTGCTATTGGATCTGTCATATTGTGTTATAATTTATATCTCTTTATTTTATTGCATCAAGTTAAAATTTAATGGCCGTAGAGTTTTACTCGCTATTAAATTTTAACTTGATACTTTATATTTTTTGAAAGTATTGAAAACTTTTTCTGAAAAAGTTTTTAAGGTGTTACCAACTTGATTTTATCACACCCGGGATATCTGTATTAGACGCTAATTCCCTAAAGCAAATGCGGCAAATTCCAAAATCTCTCATGTAGCCATGATTACGGCCACAACGCCAACAACGCCTAATAATTCTAGTTGAATATTTTGGTTTCTTTTTTGATTTTACGATTAATGCTGTTCTTGCCATAATATTATTTATTCGGTTTTAAACAAAAAACCCATTAATTTAAATAATTCTAAACCTTCTTCGTAAGTTTTGGCGGTCGTAGACATACAAACCTGAAGGCCATGAATATTTTGCACTTCATCGGCTTTAATTTCCGGGAAAGCAATATGCTCTTTAAAACCCACCGCTAAATTACCTAATTTATCAACCTGTTTAGGATCAATACCCCTAAAATCTCTGATTCTCGGAAAAGTTATATTAATTAATTTTTCCATAAAATCATACATTCTTTGTCCGCGTAAAGTCACGGCTACGCCGATAATCATGCCTTTTCTTGTTTTGAAAGCGGAAATTGATTGTTTGGCTTTCGTTTGAACTGGTTTCTGACCGCTTATTCTTTCTAAACTGCTAACTACATTATCAATAAAATTTTTATCTTTAGCATTTCTACCCACGCCGGCATTAATAACCACTTTGGTTAATTTAGGCACAGCCATTAAATTTTTATAACCAAACTTCTCGATCATTTTCGGCACTATTTCTTTTTGATATTTTTGCTTTAGATGCATATATTAATCAATTACTTGTTTACATTTTTTACAAACTCTGACTTTTTTCTTTTGTTTTGTATTATTTTTTGTTATATCTAAATATTTAATAGCAACCCTGGTTGGTTTATCGCATTTAGTACAAACCAACATGACATTAGATAAATTAATCGGAGCCGGAAACTCTATTCTCTGGCCTTTTTCTCCCTGTTTTCTTGGGCGCATATGCTTAACTAAAAGATTTAAACCTTCTACGCTAGCTCGATTAGCAGATTCAAAAACCTGTAAAACTTTACCGGTCTTACCTTTATCTTTACCTTTTAAAATTTTTACTTTGTCGCCTTTTCTTATGTTCATATAACTTATCTTATTATATCAAATTAAAGTTTTTAAAGGTTTATAAAACTTCTGGAGCCAATGAAGCAATTTTTAAAAATCCTAATTGCTTTAATTCGCGCGCCACTGGGCCGAAAATTCTTGTGCCCTTTGGCTCTTTTTTTTCTTTATCTATAATAACGCAAGCGTTTTCGTCAAAACGAAGATAAACTCCGCTTGAGCGTCTGATTTCCTTTTTTGTTCTAACGATTACAGCGTGCACCACATCGCCTTTTTTAATGGCGGCATGAGGAGCGGCCTTTTTCACGGCTGCGGTAATTATTTCGCCGACGCCGGCATAGCGCTTTTTATATCCGCCGTGTACTCTAATGCACATAACGGTTTGTGCGCCGCTGTTATCTGCAACTTTTAATATTGTCTGTACTTGTATCATAAAATAAAAACTAGTTTATTAATATATCATCCGCCATCTTTTGTCTTTGCTTAAAGGACGGCATTCAATAAATTGCACTTTATCTCCTACTTTGTATAAATTTTTTTCATCGTGCACTTTATATTTTTTATTTACTTTATATCTTTTTTTATAAATTGGGTGTACTTTTATTGATTTAACAGAAACTACCCTGGTTTTATTCATTTTATCGCTTACTATAACACCGCTAAACTTTCGTTTAATAATATGTTTTTTTAAATTGTCTTGATTTTTTCCCGCCATATAATTAATTTTTTTTGTTTAATAAGGTTAAAACTCTGGCAATTTCTTTCTTAATTTTTCTGATCTCGCGCACATTTTTTAACTGTTTATTGGCATCTTTAAAACGCAAATCTCTCAATTTGTCTCTAGACTCTGCTATAAATTGCTTTAACTCTTTTTCAGTTTTAGTTTTTAATTCTTTAAAATCCATATTTTAATTAAATTTAATTGGTATAATACATTAAAATTATTTGGCTACAAATTTACATTTAACCGGTAATTTATAAGCAGCCATTTTCATAGCTTCTTTAGCAATTTCTTCGCTTACGCCAACCATTTCAAACATTACCATGCCTGGTTTAACAACAGCGACATAATGATCTACCGAACCTTTACCTTTGCCCATAGGAATTTCGCCGCCTTTAGCCGTAACTGATTTATCAGGAAAAATTCTAATCCAAATTTTTCCGCCTTTCTTAATATATTTAGTTAAAACTTTTCTGGCAGCTTCAATCTGTCTTGAAGAAACCCAGCAAGCTTCTAAGCTCTTCAAACCATAATCGCCAAAACTTACATTAATCATGCGGGTAGCTTTTCCGCCTTTTCTGCGTTTATGCGTTTTTCTCCATTTTGTTTTTTTTGGCATTAACATATTTGTTCTATATATTTTTTGAAAATATTAAAAAAGTTTTTAACGCTTTTCTCCCACAATTTGACCTTTACTGGCTTCCTCTTTTTTAAATATATCTCCTTTGTATATCCAGAGCTTTATGCCTATTGCTCCATAAGTTGTTCTAGCTGTAGTTTTAGCAAAATCAATATCAGCTCTTAGGGTATGTAAAGGAACTTTACCGGAAGTTAACATTTCTGTGCGGGCGATTTCCGCTCCGTTAAGTCTACCGCTGATTACAACTTTTACGCCTAAAGCTCCGGCTCGTTCAACTTTATTTATAGCCTGCTTCATAACGCGTCTAAAAGGCATTCTTTTTTCAATATCGATAGCCATGCCTTGGGCGACAATCATACTGCTTAAATTCGGTCTGTCAAATTCTGTAATATTTAAATTTATATCATTTAATCTAAAATTCTTTAAAAATTTATCATGTAATTCTTTTTTCAAATCTCCGGCTCCACTGCCGCCGCGCCCGATAATAATTCCTGGTTTAGCTGTGAAAATTCCAATAGTTATTTTATGCCCGCTTCTTTCTATTTCCACTCTATCTACTCCGGCTTCGCGTAATTTTTTAAATAAAAAATTTCTCAAATTAACATCCTGCTGTAAATTCTTAATCATGCTTTTACCATTACCAAACCATTTAGACGGCCAGGTCCTAGTAATATTTAATCTGATAACTTTTGGATTTACTTTATGTCCCATATATAAATAATTAATTAACCTGATTTTCTTCTAAATATTTTTGTGGCAAAACCTTTAGAACCACTCCCTTCAATTTTAGCGTGACCATGGCGACCTTCCATCCTCGGGTCAACTATAGTTTTACCTTTTTCCTTAATATTGTCTTCTTTAACTTCAGCGGTCTCTTTTTTAGCTGATTCTTTTATTTTCACTTCGCTTTCTTTTTTTGGCTGTGTTTCCAATTTAACCGGAGCGGCTATTTCTTGTTTTTTGGCTTTAACAGTTTTTGAAACTTTAATTTCGCCCAAAACTAAATTTATATGACTAGTCTTTTTTATAATTGGCGTGGCACGGCCGTGCGCTCTAGGCATAGAACGTTTTAAAGCCGGACCTTCATCAACTTTTAATTCTTTTATAAATAAATTATCTTTTTGTAATTCAAAATTATGTTCAGCGTTAGCAACTGCTGAATTAATTAATTTAATTACTGGCTTGCTAGCTAATTTATTTATAAATCTTAGCTGATTTAAAGCTTTTTCAACTGGCATAGTCTTAACAAGATTAGTTACCAAACGAACCTTTTTAGGAGACATTCTAATAAATTTTGCTTTTGCTTTAACTTCCATATTATAAATTCTAAATTATATTTTTTGAAAATTTTGAAAACTTTTTATAAAAAAATTTTCAAAGGTTTATTATTTACTAGCCTTAGGAGCTGCAGAAACCGCAGCGGCTTTAGCTTGATCTTTAGCCATTTTTCCTCCATGGCTGACAAATTTTCTAGTTGGAGAAAATTCTCCTAATTTATGTCCAACCATATTTTCTACTATAAATACCGGGGTGTGCTGTTTACCATTATGAACGCCAATGGTAAAGCCTACCATCTCAGGCGTAATTGTACAAGCTCTATCCCAAACTTTAATAATAGTCTTATCGCCAGGACGTAAAACTTTTATTTTTTTTAATAATCTTTCATTTACGTATGGTCCTTTTTTTAGTGATCTGGACATATATTATTATATTATCAAGTTAAAATTTAATGGCCGTAGAGTTCTACTCGCTATTAAATTTTAACTTGATACGTTATATTTTTTGAAAGTATTGAAAACTTTTTCTAAAAAAGTTTTCAAAGGTTTATTATTTCTTTCTTCTTTGAATAATTAATCTATTTGATCTTTTTTTAGGTCTTCTGGTTTTAACTCCTAAAGCCGGTTTACCCCATCTAGTTTTCGGATGTTTTAAACCAATCGGCTGGTTGCCTTCGCCGCCGCCATGAGGATGATCAACAGGATTCATAGCTGTACCTCTTACGGTTGGCCTAACACCTAATAATCTCTGTCTGCCGGCGCGTCCTATGGTAATATGCATCTTGTCAGGATTGCTAACTTGACCAACAGTACAAAGACAATCTTTATTAACTAATCTTATTTCTCCTGAAGGCATTTTTATCTGAACATAATTATTTAAAGCGCCCATGACAAAAACTAAATTTCCGGCTCCGCGAGCGATCTTAGCTCCTCGGCTAGGTTCTAATTCTATATTGTGTACTTCTATGCCCGGCAAAATATACTGAATCGGCATAGCATTACCAACTTTTATTTCAATCTGTTTTTTTGAGCTTAAAATTTCATCACCTACTTTTAAGCCTAATGGCATAACAATATATCTTTTTTCTCCATCTTTATAATTTATTAAACCAATACGAGCGCCGCGATTCGGATCATATTCAATAGACATTACTTTGCCCGGTATATCAAATTTATCTCTTTTAAAATCTATTTGGCGAATATATCTCTTTACGCCACCGCCCTGGTGCCTGACGGTTATTTTACCTTGGTTATTCCTGCCAGCCTTGCCCTTCTTTATAATAATCAAATTCTTTTCTGGCTCAGTTTTTGTAATATCTAAAAAATCATCGAAAGTTGCCGATCTTCTGCCTGGCGATGTAGGTTTTACTTTTTTTATTCCCATATTTATTACATCAAGTAAAAATTTAATGGCAGTAGGATTTTATCCGCTATTAAATTTTTACTTGATACATTATATTTTTTGAAAATATTAAAAACTTTTTCTAAAAAAGTTTTTAAAGGTTATACTCCTTCGTAAATTTTAATAGTTTGACCTTTTGGTAAAGTCACAATGGCTTTTTTCCAATCTTTTCTCTTGCCGCTAATTCGGCCGTAACCTGATTTTTTGCCGCCCATTCTAATTACATTCACGCCAATCGGTTTAATACCATAAATTTCTTTAACTGCTTTAGCTACTTCAATTTTATTAGCATCTTTCGCTACGGCAAAAACATATTTATTTAAAACCCCTAAATCACTAACTTTTTCAGTCACTAAGGGCTTCATAATTATTTTATAAGCGTCTGCATGAGCTGATTTTTTTTCCGCTCCTTTGGCCGCAGATTGTTTAACTTTTCCTGTTTCACTAGCACTATATAAATCTTTCATGCTCTTTGTTTCAGTTTCTTTTTTAACGGTATTTTTAGCATTATCAACCTTAGCGGGTTTTACCGCTGGTTGTTTTTTTTCTTCAGTTTTTTTACTAAATAAACCCATATTTTTATTTACTATACCTATCGGTTATTTTTTCAACCGCTGCTTTATTGAAAATTAAATTTTTATATTTTAATAAATCAACTATATTAATATTTTCTGTATTAATTAATTTTATGCCGGTTAAATTTCTAGCCGAACCGCTTAATTTTTCATCGCTTTTATCAATTATCATCAATAAGCTTCTTTTCACATTTTTCTTTTTTGTTTCTTTCTTATTTTCCTTTTTATCGGCTTTTAAAACTTTCTTTTCAAACCCGGCTATAATGCCATTAAAAACTTTAGTTTTATATTCATTGACTTCTAATTTATCAATTACTATAAAATTATTATTAGCCACTTTATCGGACAAAGCCATAAGTAAAGCGGTTTGTTTCATCTTTTTATTAATTCTTTTCTTAAAATTTCTTTCATTTCTTGGTCCAAAAGTTACCCCGCCACCAATCCAAATTGGAGATCTTGAAGAACCATGACGAGCTCTGCCGGTACCTTTCTGTCTCCACGGTTTTCTACCGCCGCCTCTGACCTCACTTCTGTCTTTAGTGTGGGCTATAACTTGTCTTTCATTAGCCATCTGCGTTATCACGGCTTGGTGCACTAAGCTATTATTAATTTTTACGCCAAAAACCTTTGGATTAAGATCCATTTCTCCATTTGCTTCGGCATTTTGATTGTAAACCTTTACTTTAATTGACATAATAATTAATCTTTTTTAGTTTCTTCTTTCGGCGCTTCTTCGATGGCCGGAGATTCTTTATCTTCAACTTTTTTTTCTGGAACAGCTTCAGTTTTAACTGTTTGCTCAGCTTTTATCGGCTCTGAATTTATTGAAGAGACTTCCGATTTTACCTCTTCTGCTTTTTCTATAACCGGCTGCATAACTTTAAGATTGCCCTGGCCAGAAATTAAAACTAAACTATTTCTAGCGCCAGGAACAGCGCCGCTAATATATAAAATATTATTTTCTTTATCTATTTGAACAATTTTTAAATTACTGGAAGTCGCTTGAGCATTTCCCATGCGGCCAGGCATTCTTAAACCTTTAAAAACGTGCTGCGGTCCGCCAGCTCCGATTGAACCGCCGGTTCTAACTTGGTCTTTCGTACCATGAGTAGAATTATGGCCATGAAAATGATGCCTTCTAACGCCGCCCTGGAATCCTTTACCCTTTGAAGTCCCGACGACTTTTACTATATCGCCTACTTCGAAAGTATCAACCCCAACCATATCGCCAATCTTTAAATCTTTTATTTCATCTCTAAATTCACGAACATATTTTAAATTTTTCTTTTCATCCTTAAGAGTAATATTAGCTTTTTTAAAATGACCGATCTGAGGTTTCTTTATATTTTTTACTTTTCTTTCGCCAAATCCAAGCTGAACGGCGCTATAACCATCTTTATTATCATTTTTTAACTGCACTACCGGACATGGGCCAGCCTGAACCTTGGTCACGGCGATTACATTTTCGCCCTGCCAAATCTGGGTCATTTCAATTTTTTTACCTATAATAAATTTCATAAATATTTCAAAAACTTTTTCTAAAAAATTTTCAAAGGAAAATAAAAACTGGTTGTTCAACAAACCAGTTACAAACCGCTAATTGCGGTTTAACCAATCAATTCTTTTTAGAATTTAATTTGTTTGTTGATTTTTCCTCACTATTATATTAATTCTTTTTTAGGCACTTTCCCTAAAGGGAGACGCCTAAAACTTCATTAATATTATATAAAATAAACTTCTTACTTTTTTATTACATTTTAATTTCCACATCAACTCCGGCCGGCAATCCAAGGTTGGTTAAAGATTCTATAGTTTTAGCTGTCGGCTCAATAATATCTACCAATCTTTTATGAACTCTAATTTCATATTGATCTCTGGAATCTTTATGGACAAAGGTTGAACTATTGACTGTGTATTTTTTCTTTTCCGTTGGCAAAGGTATTGGTCCATAAATTTGAGCTCCGGTTCTTTGAGCAGTTTCAATAATATTCTTAGTAGACTGATCAATAATTTTATGGTCAAAAGCTTTAATTTTTATACGGATTCTTTGCTTAGAATCTTCGTTGGCCTTTGTCTCAGATTTAATTTCTGCCGTAGCCATTTTCTTTTTGTCTTTAACTTCGGTCATGTTTCTAAATTTTAAAATTAAAATGTTTTAAGGATTAATGTATAAATATACATTATAACCCCGCCCTCCGTAAAGAGCGAGGCAAAATGTTTACTTAATAATTTTAGTAACTACTCCGGCGCCAACAGTTCTGCCGCCTTCGCGAATAGCGAATCTCTGTTTTTCTTCTAAAGCGATCGGGGAAATTAATTTAATTTTTAAATTAACTGTATCCCCAGGCATTACCATTTCAATACCTTCCGGCAATTCGACTTCTCCAGTAACATCGGTGGTGCGGATATAAAATTGAGGTTTATAACCTTTAAAAAATGGTTTATGTCTGCCGCCTTCTTCTTTGGTTAAGACAAATACTTCGCCCTCAAATTCAGTATGAGGAGTAACTGATCCTGATTTGGCTAAAACCTGACCTCTTTCAACTTCATCTTTTTTAGTACCCCTTAAAAGCAGCCCGGCATTATCTCCGGCCTGTCCTTGGTCTAAAGATTTATTGAACATTTCTACGCCGGTAACAACGGTTTTTTGAGTATCTCGTAAACCGATTATTTCAACTTCGTCATTAACTTTGATAACTCCTCTTTCAATTCTGCCGGTGACTACTGTGCCGCGTCCTTCAATCGAAAAAATATCTTCAACTGGCATTAAAAATGGTTTATCAGTTTCGCGTTTTGGTTCTGGGATATAATCATCCAAGGCTTTTGCTAAGTCCACGATAGCTTGACCATATTCGCCATTAGGATTTTCTAAAGCTTTTAAAGCACTGCCTCTTATAATCGGGGTAGTATCGCCCGGGAATTCATATTTCTTTAATAAATCGCGAATTTCTTCTTCAACTAAATCAATAAGTTCTTTGTCTTCAACCATGTCGCATTTGTTTAAGAAAACGACAATATAAGGTACGCCAACTTGTCTGGCAAGTACGATGTGCTCTCTGGTTTGAGGCATTGGTCCGTCAGTAGCAGCGACTACTAAAACCGCTCCGTCCATCTGAGCAGCGCCGGTGATCATGTTTTTAACATAATCGGCATGTCCCGGACAATCAACGTGAGCATAATGTCTTTTTTCAGTTTCATACTCAACGTGACAAGTAGCGATAGTAATACCGCGAGCTTTTTCTTCAGGAGCAGCATCAATCTGATCAACGTTTTTATCAGATGATTTAAAGCCCTTGCTCTTTAATACCGCTAACATAGCGGCAGTCAAGGTTGTTTTTCCATGATCAACGTGGCCGATTGTGCCGACGTTAACATGGGATTTTGTGCGTTCAAATTTTTCTGCCATATATATTTTCCTTAACGGCCTCTATACCGCTGGTAGCGGATAATAGAGTTATTTGCCCTTATTATTTAAATAAGGCGGGCTCCCAGCCGTCTTTTTTAATTATTATAATTAACTTTTAACTTAATACATTAATATTTTTAAAAATATTAAAAACTTTTTTGAAAAAAGTTTTTAAAGTCATTAGAATGCCAATTCTTCTAAATATTGTCTATCTTCTTCTATAATTTCTTCGGCATTGATTTTTCTTCTTGATGGAATTGACCAGGTTTTATTAGATTTCTTTACTGCTTTTTTAAAACCCGATTGTTCATCTGGCAATTCCCTAAAATAATCCGGAACAGCACTCATATCTTCTGCTTCAACCTGATCACTTTTCCAAATTGCAATGTCGCGATTTATTTTATCAAGTAAATCATCTTCTGTCAAGCCTCTAACCTCACTTTTGCCTAATACTAAATTTTCATAATCTTTTAATGACATTACTACAAAAACATTTTCCGGCTTTGAACTATCAAAAACTATTAGTTTATCACCGGTTTTTTTGGCTAAATTAATCGCTTTTTGCAATTGGTCTTGCATAAGGGATTATGAAAAAAATTAGAATATTTCTATTATATATTTTAATCTGACAAAATGTCAAATAAATAACTTATTTCTTTTTGCCGCCAATAATCTCTTCGGCAACATTTCTAGGCACTTCATCATAATATCCGAATTCCATACTATAGCTGGCTCTGCCCTGAGTCATTGATCTTAACTGTGTAGCATACCCAAACATTGACGCCAACGGAACTTTAGCTTTAATAAATTTTACATTAGCTCTATCTCCCATTTCTTCAATCTGCGCTCTTTTAGAATTAAGATCGCCAATAACCTCACCCATAAATTCTTCCGGAGTTACAACTTCAACTTTCATGATTGGTTCTAAAATAACTGGTGAAGCTTTTTTGCAAGCATCTTGAAAAGCCATAGAGCCAGCGATTTTAAAAGCCGCTTCCGAAGAATCAACTTCGTGATAAGAGCCATCAAACACAGCCGCCTTAATATCAACTATTGAATAGCCGGCTAAAATACCTTTATCCAATGCTTCTTTTACGCCCTTTTCTACTGCAGGTATATATTCGCGCGGAATTGTTCCGCCTTTAACTTCATCAAGGAATTCAAAGCCTTTACCGGCTTCATTCGGTTCAACTCTTAACCAGCAATGACCATATTGTCCGCGTCCGCCTGATTGTTTAATATATTTTCCTTCAGCTTCAGCTGATTTTTTAATTGTTTCTCTATAAGCTACTTGAGGCTGGCCAACATTGGCTTCAACTTTAAATTCTCTTTTCATTCTATCAACAATAATATCTAAATGAAGTTCACCCATGCCGCCGATAATGGTTTGCATGGTTTCTTCGTCTGATCTAACTCTAAAAGTTGGGTCTTCTTCAGCTAATTTAGCCAAAGCCATACCCATTTTTTCCTGGTCAGCTTTAGTTTTCGGCTCAATAGCAATATGAATAACCGGCTCAGGAAAGCTAATAGATTCTAAAACTACTGGCTTATTTTCATCACACAAAGTATTGCCTGTAGTAGTTCCTTTTAAACCGATAGCGGCCGCAATTTCTCCGGCATAAACTTCCTGTACTTCTTCACGGTGGTTAGCATGCATTCTAACTATACGCCCGATTCTTTCTCTATTACCGGTAGTAGTATTTAAAATATAAGAACCTGATTGCAAGACTCCGCTGTAAACTCTTATAAAACAAAGTTTTCCGACGTACGGATCAGTAGCAATTTTAAAAGCCAAAGCCGCAAAAGGTTCAGAATCAGAAGGCTTAACTTCAATGCTCTTTTCTTTATCTTCAGGATCAAATCCAATAATGGCCGGCACTTCCAACGGCGAAGGCAAATAATCTACGACCGCATCCAATAAAAATTGCACGCCTTTATTTTTTAAAGCACTGCCGCATAGAACAGGAACAATTTTATTTTCATTAACAGCTTTGCGCAAAACCTTTTTTAAATCTTCAATACTAATTTCTTCGCCGGATAAATATTTATTCATTAAAATTTCATCATTTTCCGCAATGGTTTCAACCAATTTAGCTCTATATTCTTCAACTTTATCTTTCATATCTTCGGGGACATCGCGATCTTCCCACTTAGCGCCTAAATCATCAAGAAAAAAACGAGCTTTCCTTTCTAATAAATCAACAATGCCTTTAAATTGGTCTTCGGCTCCGATTGGTAATTGAGCCGGATGAGCATGTTTAGTTAGTCTTTTATGGATTGAATCTAAATCATTATAAAAATTAGCGCCGGTGCGATCCATTTTATTTATAAAAGCAATGCGCGGAACCTTATATTTATCAGCTTGATGCCAAACTGTTTCTGATTGCGGTTCTACCCCGGCTACTCCGTCAAAAACTACAACCCCACCATCAAGAACTCTTAAAGAGCGTTCTACTTCAGCAGTAAAATCCACGTGGCCAGGAGTGTCAATTAAGTTAATACGGCAATCTTTCCAAAAGCAAGTAGTAGCCGCGCTAGTTATAGTAATACCGCGTTCTCGTTCCTGTTCCATCCAATCCATTTCAGCCGCACCCTCATGTACTTCTCCAATTTTATGTTTCTTTCCGGTATAAAATAAAATACGCTCGCTAACCGTAGTTTTGCCGGCGTCAATATGGGCTATAATCCCGATATTTCTAGTTTTTTCTAACGAATATTCTCTGGGCATAAAAATTAATTGTTAATTTATAGATTGAAGCTTTAGCGAGCGAAGTGAGCGAACGCTTTATTAGCTTCAGCCATACGATGCACTTCGGCTCTTTTTTTAATAGCCGCGCCTTCACCTTTAGCCGCATCCATTATTTCCATAGCTAATTTTTCCGCCATTGGTTTGCCTTTTCTAGAGTGTGCCGCATCAATAATCCAGCGGCAACCTAAATTAAAACGGCGATCTCCCCTAACCTGAAATGGGATTTGATAATTTGCTCCACCAATACGACGACCGCGAATTTCTAATAAAGGGCTAACTTGTTTTAAGGCTTTATTAAAAACATGTCTAGGATCTTGTTTGGTCGCTTCTTTAATAATATCTAAACAATTATAAACAATTTTCTGCGCTACGGTTTTCTTACCGCGTTTCATTATATAATTAATAAACTTAGCGATATCCGGATCGTTATATTTTGCATCTGGTTGTATTTTTCTTTTTGAAACTGGTTTTCCTCTCATAATTCATTGATATATCAAGTTAAAATTTAATGGCCGTAGAGTTCTACTCGCTATTAAATTTTAACTTGATACGTTATATTTTTTGAAAGTATTGAAAACTTTTTCTAAAAAAGTTTTCAAAGGTTAGTTATTTTTTAGGTCTCTTAGCTCCATAGCTAGAACGGCTTTGTTTTCTGCCATCGACTCCCTGAGTGTCATAAACGCCACGAATTATTTTATATCTAACACCCGGCAAATCTTTGGTTCTGCCGCCTTTTAATAAAACTATAGAGTGTTCTTGTAAATTATGGCCGATGCCAGGAATATAAGCAGTTACTTCCATTCCATTAGACAATCTTACACGAGCAATTTTTCTTAAAGCTGAGTTCGGTTTTTTTGGAGTAGTGGTAGTTACTTTTAAACAAACCCCGCGTTTAAAAGGAGAACCTTTGGGTAACTCGGTCCTTTTTCTATGTAAAGTATCCAAGGTTGACTGCAACGCTGGCGATTTTGATTTAGTTTTAGATGTTTTTCTGCCCTTGCGGACTAATTGATTAAATGTTGGCATATTAAAAAAATTTACAAAATTCTTTTAGATAAACAAAACAAATCCCCAAAGCTTAGGGATATGTTTAATTACTTACTTTAATTTAACATAAGATTTTAAAACGGTCAAGGGGCTTTTTAGTAAATTAAATTCCCGTTATCAACCTAAATAAAATATTAATAATCGGAATAATCAAAGCAAAACCAAAAAAGATAAAAAGTAAAACAAAAACAAAGCCAAATTGCTCAAATTGCAATAATTTCATCTGCCAATTATATGGCAAAAACGGCATTAATATTTTTGAACCATCTAACGGAGGAATCGGCAAACTATTAAAAACCATTAGCATTAAATTTATTTGCACAATAGCTGTAAAAAAACTAGCCATAGCAATATTTGGAATGGGAAGAAATCTTAAAAATAAGCCAAAAAACAAAGCGGTTATTAAATTAGCTAGCGGACCGGCAACAGCCACTTTAGCTATCCCATATTTTTGATCCCGCAAATTATAAGGATTGAATGGCACTGGTTTGGCATAGCCAAAAACTAATCCACCGCCAGTACCAAAGAAAAGCAAGGCGGGCATTAAAATTGACCCCCAAAGATCAATATGGGCTATGGGGTTCAAAGTTAGACGACCAGCGTCACGAGCCGTTGGATCGCCTAAATAATCCGCCATCCAACCATGCATATATTCATGAATAATGGCGGAAAATAAAATAATAATTAAAGCAAAAACTATGGACATAAATTTTATTTACCAATTTATCTTAGCACATCTTGCTTTTTACATCAAAAGCTGTTAGTGTGAAATGAGATGGTAGTAAAACTATTTTGTAACGAAATTTAGATATTTTTTGCCGAGACGAGGAAAGCTAACAAAATATTTGAGCCGTAGCAGTAGCTACGGTGAAAATTATTTTGCGCCAGCTTGACGAAGTATTGGCGAAAAATAGCAAATTGCAGTAAAAATAGTTTTGCTACCATCTCACAATATAAAAATTAATTATTCAATTATTATGGCAAAAAAATGCGATGTTTGCGGACGAGGTTCAACTAAAGACGCCTCCCGGTCCCATTCCAATATTAAAACTGTCAGAAGACAATATATTAACTTGCAAACAAAAAAAGTAAACGGAAAAAAACAGAATATTTGCACAAAATGTATAAAAACAATGGCAAAAAAGAAAAAATAATTCTTTTAAATAAAAAACCACCGATAATATTATTGGTGGTTTTTATTTTATATTTATTGGCCTTTATGATTTATAATGTAAAAATAAATATGAAGTAGAGCAAAAAGTAAACTTAAAATAATTGGGCCCAAAATAAAACCAATTAAACCAAGAAAAACCGCTCCTCCGATAACCGAAAAAAGGACTAATAAAGGATGTAATTTCATGCCGCGGCCAATAAGTTTTGGTCCTAAAAAGTTATCAATCGTACCGACGGCTAACGCGCCCCATAATAAAAGGCCTGCTGAAGCCAATATATGCCCAGTTGTAAACATTAAAATAATGGCCGGAATAAAGATTAAAGAAGTTCCAATAGTAGGAACTAAAGAAGCTATACACGCGGCCGCTCCCCAAAGAATCGCGCTCGGCACTCCGAAAATAGTAAAACCTATAGTAGTTAAAACCCCCTGTAAAAAAGCAATCGTAAAATTGCCTTTTACTATCGAACTAATAGCCAACTCAAGTTTGTTTAAAATCATTTCATCGTCTTTATCGTCTAACGGGCTATAATTTATAACTGCCTGTTTTATTTTATGACCGTCTTTAAGCAAATAATATAAAGAGATGAGAAAAATAAAAAAATTGGCTATTGTACTGGCCACATTAGAAAATAAGCCAGCTGAATTCTGCAATAACCATTTTAAACCTTCCTTAAAATATTGTCCGAAATCAATGGAAAATTGTTGGGGCAAAAGAAAATAATGGCGAATATTTTCTGCTAAAATATTAAAAACATTTATAAAATTATCTTTGCCGCTACCCTCTATTAAGGAAATATAAAGCTGGCGCAACTCTTGCAAAATTCTCACGCCTAAAAAGGATAGAGGCGTTAGAATAATAGCTGTTATAATAATAATTGTCAGCAAAGAGGCTAATCCTTCATGATTAAAACAATATTTTAAAATTCGGCGATAAAGAGGTTGAAAAACAACCGCAAAAATAGCGGCTATAATAAAAACTGAAGCGAACGGTCGTAAAACGAAAAATGACAAAATTAAAGTTCCAATAATTAAAGCCAGCAAAAAATAAAACTGCGGCTTTTGATTTTTTGCTTCACTAGGATTTTTCATATATTTTTTATATTTAAATTATTAATTCACGTTTTCTGTCGGGGTACTGGGAATTGAACCCAGGCTACAACCACCCCATGGTCGCGTACTACCGTTATACTATACCCCGCTATAATTATTATATTACATTAGAGCAAATTATCAAAATGCATTAAATAAAAAAGCCGCATTCGTTGATAAACAACGTTGCGGCTAATAAATATTAGACGAAGAAATGTTTTTCTTTTTTGTTTTGAGCAGCGGCCGTAAGGTTATGTACCATGCCTGCTCGCGCACTTTCTTCAGCGCTATTTATATACGGCTCTACATTTTCTGCACCAAAACATTTTTTTAGTTTGGAAATCGCGTCGTCGAATACATTTTCAGAAACAACAACGCGATAGCTGCTTTGTTCTTTGCCTGAAAATATTTCTGCGCCCGGCACTAAATCTGCGATTGAATCTTCAACCTTAACTGCGCTAAATCCTCCCAAAGATTTTACTATGGCTGCTTTCTTCATTTTTGTATTCCTCCTTTATTATTGTAGTCTGTTATTAGTTATACTATCTTTTCTTTTTTGTCTTTCTTTTAAAATCTCTTCGGCTATTTTAGCTTTTTTAGTGTTGCCGCCTTCACAACAAGCTTTTAACACAAGCCCTAGTTGAAGATCATTCATTCTTTCCATTGATTCTTTTTCTATAATTGCTTCCATGTTTTTTCTCTCCTTATTAATTGCGGACAAAAATTATTCCGCCTATTTTTTCTATTTTATTACATATAAACCCAAGATCGCTGCCATCTTCAATATCAATTAAATACCCCTTGAAAATCGCGTCAACATTTTTTACTCCAGCGATTGATTTTATTGTTTCTAAGCCTGGATCCTTTTTATCAAAACCGACTACAATTCTTGCATTAGACATTTCTCCCTCCTTATAAAATTTTATTTTGTTTTTCTGCTAAGGCGGCTATCCAAAATTTGAATTGCCAACTTCGCAGAAAAACTATTTTTAAAGATCTAAAAAACCGGCTCCTCTTTCGAGGAGCCGGTTTGTTTTCCCTAGTGAGTTTTAACTTGTGATCAATTAGCTAAAACACCACAAAAAACCGTTCTCCTCATGGAGCCGAAAAAGTAAAAGTAAAATGCAAAAGCGATTTTTTGTGTTGTCTTAATCATATTTATTAAAAAATGGTAGTCAGACTACCTGTGGATAATTATAGCAAATTAACAAAATTTGTAAAGTTAATTATAAAAAACCCCTTAATGAATAAGGGGTTGTTATAACCGCAATTTTACTAAAAATTTTGGCTATAATAAGGAATTTTTACCGGCCTTTCTAAAAAAGTTGGTCCGTTTTCGTCACTATAAATCGGCCTAGTAGTTATACCGTTTTTTATATCTTTATAATTTTTAGGCAACGGTATATCTAAAGCTCCATACCTTTTCATATTCTTTTTTGTCATAATGATTCTGCCATTACCATTATGCGAAATCAACTGATGCATTATGGAAATACCATTATGCAAAGCCTTTAAGGAACCGGTCTTAATTTCCAGGCTGCTATTAGTTTTTTCCCGATGAAAAACAAAAAAATCTCCCCCGCCGATATCAATAATTAAACAAATTTCATGCCCTTCTGGCACGCCAATAACTTCCATTTTTCCAATTACCATATATACCTCCTAAAAAATAAATTTGAAAGATCGTAATAAAAAAACCGGCCTTCTTTTCGGAAGACCGGTTTTTGCTAATTTTTTACAAAATTACAAAAGACTGATCTCCCAGAGACCGACTACGACGACGACCAAAATTAAAGCTCTTAAGAAATAAGTATTTTGTAATTTTATTGATTTCATAATTATATGATAGCAAAAATAAAAAATTTGTAAAGCGTTAATTAAATAAAAAAAGAGGAAGTTTTTTACTTCCTCTAAGGCGTTTTAGCAACGCATCCCATGATAACCAGGAACTTGGCGAGAAATTTTATTAGTGTTAGCTGGGCAACTGTTAATAGATGTTGTGCTCTTTAAAGCGCCGTCTTCTCGTGTAAATAAAATAACTTTATCACGATACATATTTCTTGCGCCGGCCAAAAGCTTGCGCAAATCGTCCGCTTGATTAACAGTATGGCACGGATCTCCATAAGGAGAAAATAATCCTTCATTTAATTTAATCATCACAACGCCGAAGCCTTCTTTTAAATTATCTAACACTTCCCTGCCGCTTTTAATTTTTCCGCCAGTATTATTGTTTAACATTATTAACCCTCCTTATAATAATAAAATGATCAATTTATTTTTTTAAACTATAAAAAAACCGCCTCGGTTTAGAGGTGGCTTTTTTTATTTTAATCTATTTATTTTTACCTTTTTAAGCCACCCTAAAACCAATAGCAATAATGCCATTAATAATAATGGTTTGGCTAATTATGGTTTGTTTGGTGCTTAAATTCA
>CAZHZE010000009.1:0-31025 GCA_964537265.1 uncultured Gammaproteobacteria bacterium
CATGCCATGGAAGCGCTCTAGCCAACTGAGCTAATGGCCCAAAAATTTATTTAATATTAGCTAAAAAAATATATTTAGTCTAATTTTAGCCAAATTAGCTAATATTAGCCAAAAATATTAAAATATCTCCTAAACTTTACTTACTGTGTCCCCGAGAGGAATCGAACCTCTATCTAGGGCTTAGGAGTCCCTTGTTCTATCCATTAAACTACGGGGACTAAAAACTTACGAAATACCATATCAACAATAAACACCTCTAAAATAATAAAGTATTTATATTATAAAATTTTAAAAAAATAAACACCAGCATCCGGCGTTTGGTTTTTACCCCCATTAAATAATGAATGGTAATTTCTGTTAATATTATATTCAAAGAATGATAAAATAGCAAATTAAACTAAAATAAAATGAAAAATTAAATTTAGCGGTGTGAATATTCATAATAACTTAAATATTTTATTTTGACAAACTGGCTGGACTTACATAAAATTAGTATATCTAAAATAGCTTAATAATTTATATATACTTTATGTTTAACAAACAAGCACAAGGAGAAATTTTTAATGAATTTGAGACCGTTATAGGACCATCGGTCAAAGTCAAGGGGGATTTTAACGGCCAAGGCAATATTATTGTCGAAGGCATAGTTGACGGCAGCCTAAAAACTAATGGCAACCTAGAAGTTGGCAAAACTGCCAAAATAACCGCTGATGTAGAAGCTAAGGAAGCAAAAATTGGCGGACAAATTTCCGGCAATGTAAAAATCAAAGGTTTTCTTGAGGTTACGGCTACGGCAAAAATTTCCGGCGATATTGAAACTTCTGGTTTATCAATTGAACGCGGAGCTGTTTTTAATGGCAAATGCGTTATGGTTAACAGCGGATCTGAAGAAGTTAAAAAAATAAGTAAAGAAAAATAAACCGCAGTAAAAAGTTTTAAAATTTTATATCTCCATGAACATTTTTATTTATGATTCTTTTTTGAATCAAAAAAAATATAATAGTTTATTGGCTCGTTTAGAAACACGAATAACCGACTTAGAATTAAACGGAAAAATTTTCCGGCTAAGCCCGACTATTAATGTACAGGAAATAATTAATAACGAACTCAAACGCGGAGCTAAAACAATTATAGCGGTTGGCAATAATAAACTTGTTAATCAAGTTATAAATTCTTTAGCCGGTAGCGATATCCCTTTAGGCATTATACCGATCGGGGAAGATAATAATGACATTGCTAAAAGCCTGGGCATTGAATCGGTTGAGTCGGCCTGTGATATTTTATCGGCCAGATTATTAACTAAACTTGATTTAGGCTTAGCTAACGAAAACTATTTTTTATCTAATATTAGCATAAATAATCAAGGGACTGTAATTGATATGAATAAAAATTATACGATTGAAACATCAGATAAAGGGTTTATTTATGTGTTTAATTTAGCGAGTGAGCGAATAAAACTCCCGACGAAAGTAAAATTTATTCCTGACGATGGACTCTTAGAGTTAGTTGTTAATACTCGCGATAATAAAAAGATATTTTCCTCTAAAACCTACCAATCAATTTTTAAAATAAAAAAAATTACCATTCATAATTTAAAAAATAATTTAATTTTAGATAATGCGATTTATATCCCGGCGCCAGCTGAAATAACGGTAGTAAAAAAATGCTTGAATGTCATAGTGGGAAAAAATAAAAAATTTTAGAGTAAAATAAAAAAACAGGCCTATAAAATAAGTCTGTTTTTTTTATATAATTTTATATTTTCTCTTTTTGTTTAAACAAATATAATTGTTGTAAAGCCGTTAACACGGTAGTGATCAACCAATATAGCGCTAGGCCTCCAGGAAAAGACAAACCGATAAAAACCGTTAACGCCGGCATAATATAAAGCATTTGTTTATTCATCATCGCCATCATATCTTCATCTTTACTGGCTTCATTTTTAACTTCCGGTCGTTTAGTGGTCATCATTTTAGCTTGCCAAAATTGCGCTAAACCGGCTAAAACAGCTAACACAACATTAGGCTTGGCTAAATCTATAAAACCAAAAGATATGGTATTAATAGTTTCCGGACGATAAACAAAAGAATAAACAAAATTAAGATAGTGTCCACTTAATCCATCTCTAAAAACCATAAAAACTGCCCATAAAAAGGGGAGTTGTATTAAAAGAGGAAGACACGAAGAAAATGGATTTACTTTTTCTTCTTTATATAATTGCATCATTGCTCTGCCCTGTTCTTCTTTATTATTAGCATATTTTTTCTTAATTTCCTCTATTTTAGGTTGTAGTTCCTGTAAAGATTTTTGCGATTTTATTGACTGTTTTGACAATGGCAGTAAAACCAATTTTATAATAACGGTCATAATAATAATAGCTAAGCCAATATCATGACCAGGTATAATGTTATATAAAAAAATCAATAAATTAAGTATTGGTTGATAAAAAATAAGGTTAAAAATTGCTGACATAAAAATAAATTATTTATTTAAGAGGATCAAAGCCTCCTGGATTAAATGGATTACAACGTAAAATTCGCCAAAAAGCTTTAATACCGCCTTTAATAAAACCATACTTTTCTACAGCTTGAATGGCATATTCTGAGCAAGTTGGACGAAAACGACAAAAACCATGTGGATACAAAAATTTAAAAAAACCATGATCAAAAGAAAGTGTTTTTTGATAAAGTCTTAAAATTTTTATAGCAATATAGCGCGGATAAAACTTAAGCATGTTATTTTTTTGTTTTAAATAGCTTTAGGGTGAATAGCGATCTTTCTATCTCGCTTTTTATAAAAGCATATTTTTGGTTCAATGTTGCTGGCGAAACTATTATAACTAGATCAACACCGTTATTAATTTCTTTATCAAAATTTTTAATTATAGTTCTAATTTGTCTTTTAAGTTTATTTCTTACAACTGCTTTTTTGCTAACTTTAGTGCTAATTACAATACCATAACGATTAAATTTAAAACCATTAATAGAGGTCTTTACCTTAAACATCCTGGAAGAAAAAGATTTTCCCAGCTTAAAAACTTTTTTAAAATCTTTATCTTTTGTAAGACGAAATTTTTTAACTAACATAAATAAAACACAAAATGGTTAAAATTTACTTAACCGGCTAAAAATAGTATGCAACTTTTATTTGGTTAATTTTTTTCTGCCTTTAGCTCTTCTTCTTCTTATTACATTGCGTCCATTTTTTGTTTGCATTCTTTTTCTAAAACCATGTTTCTTTTTAGCTCTTCTTTTGTTTGGTTGGTAAGTTCTTTTTGTTGACATAAAATTATTTACCCTATTAAAAATTTCTCTTGTTAAAAATTTAATACTGAAAAATTATTCAACAGGGGAATATACTTAATAAAAAAATAAATATTTAGATTTATCTCAAATAAAACATAACATTTTAACTTTTTAAAGTCAAACAAAAAAAATTTATTAGGCTAATTTTTACTATAAAACTATAAAAAATTTTTTCCACCATTTATTCACAACTTGTAAACACAATTGTCTATTTTATATTTATAATTTAGCTGTTATAATGCCTATTGCAATAAGTTCTTCAATTGTTTAATATTAATTTTATATTATTTTGTTATATAAAAAATTAACATAAATCATAATTTTCTCATGCTATGAATAATGAGCAACTTTGGCAAGCCGTTTTAGGTGAAATTGAATTAAGTTTATCTAAAGCCAACTTCACCACCTGGTTTAAAAACACTTTTATTTCTTCTATTGAAAACAGCCGGGCAATTATTTGTGTGCCAAACACTTTTACTAAGGCTTGGTTAGAAAAAAAATACCACAAAGAAATATGTGGCGCCTTTAAAAATGTTGGCTCAGCAGAAATTAAAGAAATTATTTATAAAGTTGAGGCTAAAAAAGAATTGGTTTCGGATAATTTAATAAAAAAATTTAAAAACGAAAGTGTTGTTGAAATAAAACCGAAAACTCTTAACCGCTTTGGTCTTAATAATCGATATATTTTTGAAAATTTTATTGTGGGAAAAAATAATGAATTAGCCCATGCAGCCTGCCAGGCGGTTTCAGCCAACCCAGGCCATGCTTATAATCCTCTTTTTATTTATGGCGGGGTTGGGTTGGGAAAAACTCATCTCTTGCAAGCTATCGGCCACGAATTATCTAAAAAAACCGATAAAATTTTATATGTTTCTTCTGAAAAATTTACAAACGACTATGTCCACGCAGTTAGAAATGGCCAAGCCAAAGAATTTAAAGATCATTATCGAAATGTTGATTTATTGCTAATTGATGATATTCATTTCATGGGCGGCAAAGATGGAACTCAAGAAGAATTCTTCCATACTTTTAACGAATTACACCAAACTAATAAACAAATAGTAATTTCTTCTGACCGACCGCCTAAAGCTATACCGGCCTTAGAAAAAAGATTGCTTTCCCGCTTTGAATGGGGGATGATAGCCGATATAGGCTCTCCGGATTTAGAAACTAGAATAGCCATTTTAGAAACTAAATGTCGAGAAAAAAATTATAAATTAGAAAGAGAAATTTTGGCTTACATTGCTAATAATATCACTAATAATATCCGCGAATTAGAAGGAGCTTTAAATCGCTTAATCGCTTATTACGAATTTAATAATTCTTTGCCTTCCTTAGACTCTACTAAAAGTATTTTAGCTGGCATAATCTCTAATTTTCAATCTAAATCAACTACGCCTAAAACCATTATTGAAGCGGCGGCCAGGTTTTTTGATATTAATGTTAAAGATTTGATCGGCCAAAGCAGAAAAAAAGAATTAGTCGTGCCCAGACAAATTGTTATGTATTTAATGCGCAAAGAAATTAACGCCTCTTATCCATCTATCGGCCAAGAGTTGGGCGGACGAGACCATACTACAGCTATGCACGCATTTAATAAAATTGAACGCGAATCACAAGAGGATGAAAAAATAAAACAACACATAGATTCTATAAAACAAGTTCTTTATAGTAGTTAATAAACCGGTGGAAAAAAACAAATTAACTGTTAATAATTTATTAAATTTTTTAAAACCAAAAAAATTAACCCCAACCAATTAACACATTAAACAAAAAATCCCACACCCAACACACAACCACCAACCACAAAACAACCAACAAACACAACACATAACAAAAAATATTAACTTATTAACTCACCTTATTATTACTATTAGTTTTTAAAATATATAAATAATTAAAAATAATTAACAACTCTTAATTTGTTAATAAAAAAATATGGCCAACCAAAATTCTAATGGATTAAAAATATTTAGTTTGCAAGAAAATTTAAAACAAGGCTTAGCGCTGGTTAGTCATATTTCTGGTAAAAATATTAATTTACCAATATTAAATAATGTTTTAATAAAAGCAGAAGATGGAAAAATTAAATTAATAAGCACAAATTTAGAGGTTGGGATAATAAGTTCTGTTCGCGGAAAAATTGAAAAAGAAGGTGTTTTTACGGTTAATGCTAAAATTATATCTGATTGTATAAGCCTTTTACCAAATAAAAAAATAGGGTTAGAACAAAGCGGGACAGATTTTTTAGTAGATTGTGAAAACTATCAAGTTAAAGTAAGGGGTCAATCAGCCGAGGAATTTCCTTTAATCCCAGAGGTGGATAAAAAAAATTATTTTAGCGCGCAAGCCGAGGAAATAAAACAGGCTATCTCTCAGGTTATTTTTGCCACCGCCACTAGTGAAACAAGGTTAGAGTTGTCTGGTGTTTTATTTGTTTTTACTGCAAATTATTTAACTATGGTAGCAACAGATAGTTATCGTTTGGCAGAAAAAAAAGTAAAAATAAAATCTAATAGCGAAGAAGATAAAAAAATTATTGTACCGGCAAAAACTTTACAGGAGTTATTGAGAATTTTATCTTTAGGTTTAGGAGATGAAGTAGAAGATAAAAATCAAGAAATAAAATTTTATATTTCAGAAAATCAAATTTTATTTACTTATGGTTCGACCGAATTGGTTTCGCGATTAATTGAAGGTCAATACCCCGATTATCAACAAATTATTCCTACTAATAGTAAAACAAAAGTTTCTATTAATCAGCAGGAGTTGACTAGAGCTGTAAAAATGGCTTCTTTATTTTCTAAAACCGGAGTGAATGATGTTAATTTAGATTTTCCTGCCGGTAAAAACCAAGTGGTGATTTCTTCTGTTTCCGGACAAACCGGCGAAAATATAACTAATTTAGAAGCTAAAGTTTCCGGCGATGACAATGGTATGGTTATTAATTATCGTTATCTTTTAGAAGGTTTAAATAATATGGAAAAAGAAATGATAAAAATTGATATAATAGATAGTAACACTCCTTGCTTAATTAGACCCGAACAAGATGAAAGTTATTTATATATTATCATGCCTATAAAACAATAAATTTAAAAGTTTATAAAAAATACCTCGCTTATTAAAGCGGGGTATTTTTATTGAAAAAGTTTAAAAGCAATTTTAATTATTATTGAGAAGTTGCTGGAGTGGTGGTTGCGTTTATTGTAGATAAGTTATTAACATTAATAGAAATTTCTTTACTAGTATCTATCTGCCCATGCCAACCATGAGCTTCGGCGTAAATTTTATAAGAACCGGCATTTAAAATTTTTGTTATTTGCGCCTCAGCTATTTTATCTATTATTTGGCTTTGGGCTATCTGTTGCGTGTTGCCACTTGAATCTTTTAAATAGAAGATAACCGCGGCTGTTTGTTCTGGGTTGGTCACTTCAGCTTTTATTGTTAAAGGAAAATCATATTTTAAAATATTTGTCTCGTTGGTTGGTTGAATTATTGTCGCGCTTATTTTGCTGGTTTTCGGTCGGCTGTTTCTTATTAAATTAAATTCTATTTTTTGTTCAGAACAATTATCAACATCATCACAAGCTCGCGCAGTTAATGTGTGGTAACCATTAATTAAAGAGCTAACCGATTTATTAAGATTAAAGGGGGCGGTGGTTACGGTACTAAATAAATAACCATCAATATAATATTCAACCCTATTAACTCCGCGCGTAGCCGTAGTGCTAACTTTTACATCTAGTGTTTGTCCGGGCAAAGTTTGTTTATTATTTGGATAGTCTATAGAAATTACCGGGTTTAATTCTGGGCGATGAACATTATCATATTCAGTCGGCGGAGCAGCATTGATAATGCCTTGTTTTTTCGCCCATTCTTGGACGGCATTTTCCCATAAATCAAATTGGGGGTCGCTTTTGGGGTTAGAAGGAATTTCACCACGCGGATCATCTTTGTTGACATAATATAAAATACAATGAGTTTGTTTAAATTGTTTTTCTATAATGGCGCTGGCCGGAGTAAATTCATTGGCTAAGAGTCCGGAAAATTTATCAATTTTAACCGTAGTCTCAGGATCGGTTACGCCGTCTAATATAGGCTTACCGGTTGGAGCGTTTTCCGGGGCGTTAAAATATTCAATTGGAGTATTACCTAAAACTTTCGCCATATAATCATGCCAAATTGGTGCAGCTACCACCGAACCATCTGCGCCGCGTTTCATTTCTTTATTATTGTTGTTGCCAACCCAAACCCCAGTAACTATGGATGGAGTATAGCCAATCGTCCAAGCGTCTCGATAATCATTGGTTGTTCCGGTTTTAGCCGCAACCGGGCGCGATCCTAAAGTTAACATATTGTTTGCGCCAAAAACATAAGCTCTGGCATTGTTATCTGATAAAATACTATTGGTTAAGCGGGCAATTTTTGGTTCTAAAATTTTTTCATCTTGATTTTTAAATTCTTCTAAAATATTTCCGTCTTTATCTTCAATTTTTAAAATAACAGAAATTGGATGTTTAATACCTTCACGGGCAAAGGCGCTAAAAGCATTAGTATGCTCTAAGAGCTTTACTTCGCCGCCGCCTAAAACTAAAGACAAACCAAACCTGTCCCTATCGTTTAGCGTTGTATAGCCTAAACTTTGTGCCAGATTTAAAACATTGTTAATGCCGGTTAAATAAATAGCTTTAACAGCCGGTATATTTAAAGAACCGGCTAAAGCTTGCCTAATGGTTACTGGGCCATGTTCTTTTAAATCGTAATTATGAGGCTCATAAGGGTTAGCCGGATCAGTAGAAAATTTTGTTACCACATCGTAAAGCACGGTGTCTGGCGTATAGCCTTTTACAAAAGAAGCTGTATAAACAATTGGTTTAAAAGATGAGCCTGGTTGGCGTGGTTGCAAAGCTACGTTTACTTGTCCGTCAATATCATCATTAAAATAATCACGTGAGCCAACCATAGCCAATATTTGCCCTGTTTTTGGGTCAATTGAAACTAGGGCTGCGTTAGTGGCTTGATAATTTTTTTCATTATTAGTAGCTTTTTCATTAATTACTTCCTCAGCAATTTTTTGCTTATATAAATCTAAAGTAGTATAAATTTTTAACCCGCCTTGCTCGATCATTTTTTCTCCATATTTATCGGCTAACAATTCTTTTACATACATAATAAAATGAGGCGCTATCATATTGTCAGATCTTTGTTTAAAAACTAAAGTTGTCTTTTTAGCTTCAGCGGCTTGATCTTTTGTTATATAGCCATATTTAGCCATTAAATCTAAAATATATTGTTGTCTGGCGATTAACAAATCTTTATGCGAACCAAAAGGAGAATAGCGCGTTGGCGCTTGCGGTATGGCGGCTAAAATCGCCGCTTCAGCCAAATTTATATCACGTACGTTTTTGCCAAAATAAAGCTGGCTAGCAGCCTCAACGCCATAAGCGGTCGAGCCGTAAGGTATTTCATTAAAATACATTTGCAAAATTTCATCTTTGGAAAATTTCTTTTCTATGCGATAAGCTAAAATAATTTCTTTAGCTTTTCTAATAAAAGATTTTTCATTGGTTAAAATGGCGTTTTTAACAAATTGTTGAGTTAAGGTTGAGCCGCCGGCTTTTTTACCAAATAAAATATCAGTAACAATGGTTCTAAAAATTGCCCAAAGGCTAAAACCTTTGTGTTTATAAAAATCTTTATCTTCAATAGAAATAGTGGCATTTTTTACATTTTCCGGTATATCTTTTAAATTAACTAAGGTCCTTTTTTGTTCGCCATAGATATCATAAAGAATAGTTTGTCCGCTACGATCATAAATTTTTGTGCTTTGGGCGATTTGTCGTTCAGTCAAACGATTAGGGTCTGGCAAACCATGGGATAACCATAAAAATCCAGCATAACCAAAAACAAACAAAGCTAAAAGGCCTATAAATATATTTTTAGGCGTTAAAAATTTGGATATATATTTATTAATATATTTATTTTTGCCGTTTGTATATTGTTTAACGATTGTCCGGCTGCTAAAATTTGAAGAAGTTCTTTTAAATTTATTAAAAAAACTATTTTTTTTAGACCGGCGCCAACCTTGAGGAGATTTTATATGATTTGAAGAATATGAAGCAGACATAAAGATTGTAAATATAAAAAATTATACCAGTTTTTAACTTATCTAGCAATTTTAGTAATACAATTTTAAATATATAAAAATTTATTATTAAACTATTGGCTGGCTTTTAATTTTTGTGGTAAAATATAAGTAATGTTAATAACCTATATTAATTAAAATTCGCATAATGTCATGAATAATTTTTTATGCCTTTATGCTTTAATTGAAGGGAGGTGAAAAATGAAAAAATCATTATTTAAAAAAGCAGTATTATTGGCCATGTCCGTTTTTGTTTTAATGCCTGTTTTAACTTTTGCTTTGCCGGTTGCAGCCGAAGATTTAAATCCTTGGGGCACTGACACTTTAAAAGAGAATGTTCAAAGCGAAACAGGTTTAGGAGACAGAGATCCTCGCGATATCGCTGCTTCAGTGATTCGTGTTATTTTAGGATTTTTAGGCATTGTGGCCGTAATTATAATTTTATTAGGTGGTTTTAAATGGATGACTGCCGGCGGCAACGAAGATAAAGTTGGTGAAGCTAAAAAATTAATCATGGCCGGTGTTATCGGCTTGGTAATTATTGTGGCGTCTTTCGCTATTGCTACTTTTGTTTTAGATTCATTAATTAGTGCTACCAGCCAAAGTTAATATTCTTAATACCGGTATTAAGAGCCTGTTTGGAAAGTTCATTTCTACTGCAATTTTAAAATTTTGGCATAATTTTAAAAAAATTCTATCCCAAATTTTAAAATTTCGTTGCGAAAGCAACTTTTCAAACAGGCTCTTGAAAAAGTGGTGCCCGATTTTTCGGGACCACTGCCATAACCAGGAGTTTAAATTCATGTTTATGGCAGTGAGTTTATAAAAAATAAATAATATGTTTATCGCAAAATATCAAAAATTTATTATTTTTAGTTTGTTAATTTTCTTTTCTTTGTTTATGATAGCTCAAGTTGTTTCGGCCGCAATTTACGACCCGGCTGATCCGGTTGGAACTTCTGGTTTACAAGACACAGCCACTAAAGCGAAGCTGCCTACTAATGATGTTGATCCGTCTGCTTTAATTGGCAGAGTGGTTGGTTACGCATTATCTTTTTTGGGTGTGGCTTTTTTTATTCTAATTATTTACGCCGGTTATTTATGGATGTTTTCTATGGGCAATGAACAAACCGTAACAAAAGCCAAAGAAATAATTATTGCTGCTGTAATTGGTTTAATAATAGTTTTAATGGCTTATGCTATTACTTCTTACATTGGAGAAGTTTTACAACAAAAATCTTCTAATAGCAACACGCAGCAACCAGCCACACCGTAAAAAATTTATGAAAAGAATTTTACATTTTTTATCGATTTTTATTGTATTGAGTATTTTTATATTTAATATAAATTTAATTAATTCTTCAGCCGCATCTTTTAGTGATGGTTTAAAAACAACTGGCGGAAAGATTGGTTATCCTGAAACTGGTCTAGATACATTTTTACCAGCTACTATTGGTCAAATCATATCTTTGTCATTAGGATTTTTAGGCGTAGCTTTTTTAGGTATAATGATTTACGCCGGCTATTTGTGGATGATGGCGCGCGGCAACGAGCAGGATGTAGAAAAAGCCAAAAATATTATAATTTATGCGGTTATTGGCTTGGTGGTGGTTTTATCCGCCTATGCCATAACCTTAATAATAGGAACTTTATGGACATAAAAATAAATTTAAAAAGTAAAAAATTTTTATTATTATTTTTGATTTTATTATTTGGTTTTTTTAGTTTTTCTTTTTGTTTGGCTGATACTTCGAGCCAAAATTTAAATGATGCTTTTGGCAAACCATTGGAGGACGCGGCAAAAGGAGCTGGTTATGATCAAAGTCAAAAAGATATAACCTCGATAATTTCTATCATAATTAATTTGGCCTTAAGTTTTTTAGGCGTGATTTTTTTAGGTTTAATGATTTATGGCGGCTATTATTGGATGACGGCTAGGGGTGAAGAAGAAAAAGTTACTAAAGCTAAAGATACAATTACCAGGGCTATTGTCGGGCTAGTTATTGTTGTTGCCGCTTATGCTATTAGCGTTTTTGTTGTAAATAGCATAGAATCTAAGACGTTAAAAAATGAACAGCAAAAAGCGCAAATTAAATAACGTAGATAATAAATAAAATAAAAAAATGAATAAATATTTTAAAAAAGTTATAATTTTAAGCTGTTTAATAATTTTTTTAGTCGTACCTTTTTTTGCTAACGCGGCTTTACCGTCAGAAAAATTAAAGGTTGTGGGAGAAGGCTCATACACCACGGCCGATGAGAAAACTTTAGCAAAAATTATTGGAACTGTTATTCAAGCATTTTTAGGAGTTTTAGGCGTTGTCTTTTTAGCTTTAATGGTTTATGCAGGATATTTATGGATGACCGCTAGAGGCGAAGAAGAAAAAGTTACTAAAGCTAAAGATACAATAATGAGAGCGGTTATCGGCTTAATTATAGTAATTGGCTCTTATGCTATTACTTATTTTGTAGTTGAAAATTTAGTAATTAGCAGTTCAGTTTTTAAATAAAAAATATGCTAAAAAAATATTTTAAAAAAATCACGTTATTGGTATTTTTATTTTTATTGCTTTTTAATTTTTATTTAGTTCAAACAATTAATGCTAGTACGCAAATTGATATGCAGCTGCAATTGCAAACTGCCGCTAAACCATCTTGGGGAGAGCAAGTACCAATTGGAAATAGCAGTTTGGGCGGTATTGTCGCTAAAATAATTCAAGCCTTTTTAGGTTTATTAGGAATTATATTTTTAGTTTTAATAATTTATGCCGGTTTTCTTTGGATGACGGCGCAGGGTGATGAAGAAAAAGTTAAAAAAGCCAAAGAAATTTTACAACGAGCTGTTATTGGTTTAGTTATAATTGTTTCGGCTTATGCCATAACTTATTTTGTGTTTAGTAATTTACCTGGTGGAACGGGAAGTAGCAGCGGGGGCGGTTCAATGCCTTATTAAAATTTATAAATAAATAGAGCGCCAGCTTAAAAGCATGGCGCTCTTTTGTTTTTTTTAATCTCCAAACAACTTAACTCCTCCATGGTAATTTTTTTGTGTTTCAAGATCGTAGTAGTGAGGGGCTGTGGTCACATTAAAACTTGCCGGGCCATTTTCTGGAAAAATAGAATTATTATTTTCTATAATCCATGTGTAGGCATAGTAACCAGCCGGCAATTTAAATACAGCCTTCTCTTTTGGGGTTAATAAAATTTCAACACGTTGTCCATTCATAAATCCGCCAATTTTTGTGACTGTTATAGTTTTTTTCCGCCTACTATCATTAAAAAATAGACATTCAAATCCGCCAAGCACCCCGTCTTTACTTATTGTGGAGGCCGTAGTTGTTTGTTCATTTAATGACTTTCCTTGAATTTCAGCGATAGCAACTTTACCCCACTCGGTTTGTATGGCTTGAGTTATTCTTTCGTTTTCTATTCCCGTTATCGCGGTTTCTTTACCTAGGTTATTTTTTGCCACGATAAAGCCTTCAGAACTTCTGTAAACACTAGGACTTACCGCATATGGTAGAATTGAAGCGCAGCCATAAAAAACATACAAAAATCCTAACAACAAAACTACAAAAGTAATTTTTTTCATGATTTTCCTCCTTGGATAATATTTTATTTTTTTGTTTTTTTAAATTTTTTGAAAGACCAGATTTTGCACTATACCATTAAATTTATAAAAAGTCAAGGTTGACTTAAGGGCATATCTGTGATAACATTAAAATATAACATAAGAAAATCCCTATCTTAAATTCCTGTGGAGGAAAGGATAGGGATTTTTTATATAAAAATTATTTAATATTAGCTAAATGGAAGCTTTAAAAAACAACTACAATAAAATAATTACGCTAAAACAAGCCAAAAAAGTTATTATTTTTTTGGTATTTGTCTTTTTCTTTGAATTTTTATTATTCCCTGCGCCAACGTTGGCTAGTGAAATTGACGAAAATACTAATATTAGCCAAGAAGAAATTATTATTTTTAACGACAATCAAACCCAAGGAGTTGAAATTATAGAATTTAATGGAAAATTGCCAGAAAGCGGAGATGCTGATATAGATTTTTCTCGCCATGTAGTTATTACCGCTTATAATTCAGAGATCGGCCAAACAGATAATTCTCCATGTATTACAGCTAACGGGTTTAATGTTTGTGAAAATGGAGTCGAGGATACAATAGCAGCTAATTTTTTAACCTTTGGAACAAAAGTTAAAATACCAGCCCTTTTCGGAGATAGGGTTTTTGTTGTGAGAGACAGAATGAATAAGAGGTTTTCTGATAGAGTTGATGTTTGGATGATAAATAAGCAAGATGCGGTTAAATTCGGCGTAAAAGTAGCCAAAATAGAGGTTCTAGAATAAACATTAAATATTTATTTATATTTACCCCACATTTAAAATATTAAGTGTGGGGTAAACTTGTTTTAAGTAATTTTATTTGTTATATTTATTAAATAAAGTATATTAAATTTTTATTTTAGGCCAGGTAGCCAAGTGGTAAGGCGAGAGTCTGCAAAACTCTTATTCATGGGTTCGATTCCCATTCTGGCCTCATTTATTTTAGTCTACATTTTTGTAGACTAAAAATTATATATAAGCTGTGGATAAAAAGTGCTAAGTGTGGATAAATTTTTTATTTTAGTCTACATTTTTGTAGACTTAAATACTATAAAAAATAAATAAATAGCTAATATTAGTAAATTTATTATTTTATATTACATTATTGACTTTTTATATTTTTGGTGGTATATTAATAATAGGACATTTATAATATTTATAGAAAAGTTTTCCGAAGTGTTTATTTGGGAAAATTTTTCTTTTTTGCTGACTTAAAGTGTCAGAGTTCACATGGCAATTTTTAAAACAAAAATAAAATAACGGTAGGTTTTCTTTGCTAAATAAAAATTAAAGGAGATTTACCAATAGTTAGCAAAAATTCGCATTTTTAAAGTGAACACTAAATGCTTCAACCTTAAAGATTAGGGATTTTCTAGACTTATTTTCGAATGGGTCTGAAATAAGTCTTTAGGGATGGGGCTCAGTTACGGCCTATATAATTTATTATTTTATATAAAAAGGGGCCCGTTCTGGGCCCTTTTTATATACTTAAATTTTTATTACTCTTGCAAAAATGCTTATTATGACGTATATTATAAGTGATGATTTATCCTAATCTACGGGATAAATTTTAGTTTAAAGCAGGTATAAGTTAAATAATATGGATAAAAAAATTGTAGCAAAAATTAAAAAAGATTTGTTGTCTAGCAAAAAGCAGTTAATGGAAGATTTAAAAAGTTTTACAAAAAAAGACGAACACGCCAAAGATGAACATCATACTGAATTTCCAAATTATGGAGACAAGAGTGATGAAAATGTTCAAGAGATAGATGAATACACAACCAACTTAGCTAAAGAGAAAGTTTTAGAAAGCGCTTTGCGCGATATTGATAATGCTTTGGATAGAATTACTAAAGGAACTTATGGTATTTGTAAATATTGTAAACAAGAAATAGGCGAGAAGAGGCTTATGGCTAGACCGGTGGCTAATACTTGCATTTCCTGCAAAACCAGACTACAAAAAATGTCTTAAGCTTTATGTTTAAACATATTAAAAAAATGATAGCGATTAATATAGCTGTCATTTTTTTTATATCTTTGGATAGACTATTAAAAGTTTTTGCTTTTAAAAATGCATTTAAAGAATTTAATTTATTTGGAGAAATTTTAAAATTTAATTATGAAAATAATTACAACATTGCTTTTTCTTTGCCCTTGTCAGGCGATATTTTAATAGTTGTGATTTTTATAATATTAATAATTTTAATATTTTTCACTTTGCGTTTTATAAAAATGCAAGAATATAATAAAGGGACCGGGCTGTTTTTAATTATTCTAGGCGCTAGCAGCAATTTATATGACAGAATAAAATATGGTTTTGTTATTGATTATTTGGATTTAAAATATTTTACGGTCTTTAATTTGGCTGATATAATGATTGTAGTAGGAATTATTTTTTTTCTATTAATATCTATAAATGAAAAATCATATGTTAAATAGCAATCCAGAAAATTATTTAATGAATAAAGAAAGACATCAAGGCAGTGAGAAAGGGAAACAAGAGCAAGAGAAATTATTTGAAGCAGCTTATTTAAAAGCTGTAGATTTATTATCTGGCGAAAGAATAGATATGGATAAATTTAAAGATTTATATGGAGATAAAATTATTACTAAAGATATGAATGAGGTTAAAAAAATGCAAGATAGATATGAAAAGACAGACACACCAGAACGGAAAAAAATGCAAAAATATGCCGTTGTTTTTGAAGCTATCGTACATGACATGATTGATATGAATGGTTGGCTAGGCGATAATGCTATGGCTAAAAAAGCTTCTTTATATGATGATTTAAAAAATGGAGTAGATGAAATAATAAAATTTACAGAGCCAAAAACTTCCGCCACGTCTTATTTAGCTTTGGGCGTTGACGTTACTTTTGGTAATGACATTATAAAAAAAATGGATAGAATAAAAACTCAAATTGAAAAAGGTGATATGGGAGTAATAAAATATCTTTTAACTAATAATTATCGAGGTGAAATGAGAAATGTTCCTAGAGTAGTAATTGGCGCGGATATGAAAAATTTAGAAGAGATTACTAAATTATGGCTAGACGGAAAAAGGCGAGCCTTAGCTCAACATCAAGTAAAATTAATAATTCTTGATCAAATGATAATTCAATTAATGAATTTTTCTAGATATGCGGAAAATGTTGGCCAGCATTTAATCGCCGATAGTTTTAATAGGGTTTTGAAAATTGTAGAAAAAATTTACGACAAAGAATCAGAAGAAGAAAAGAATATTAATTTTAATCAAGACCGGGTTAACCAAGCGATTGATAAATATTGTGAAGATTTAGAAAAAGAAAATTTAAAATTAGAAACTAAAAAGTAATTTTTCTAGAATTATTTTTTTGCAAATCTATCTTAATAATTTTTGTTTTTTTAGGCAAGATTTTTTTTATTTTATCAGCCCATTCGATAATAGTTATAGTGTCGGTCCTGTTAAAATATTCTTCCGCGCCAATAGTTATTAAATTTTTGACAGACTTAAGACGATAAGCGTCGATATGAACTAAAAATTTAATAGCCCGAGATTTAACGGGGTAAATTTTCATTAAAACAAAAGTTGGACTGGTAATATTTTTTTTAATACCCAAACCGGCGGCTAAACCTTTAGCAAAAATAGTTTTACCGGCGCCTAAATTACCGGTTAGTCCAATAACAATGCCGCCGGTTAATTTTTTAGAAAATTTTTTAGCGAAATTAAAAGTTTGTTTTTCTGAAATAGAGAAGAATTTCATGTGGACAGTACAGGACTTGAACCTGTAACCCCTGCGATGTAAACGCAGTGCTCTACCATTGAGCTAACTGTCCGCGACTAGTGCCGAGGACAGGACTTGAACCTGCAAGGAGTTGCCTCCACCAGCACCTCAAGCTGGCGCGTATACCAATTCCGCCACCTCGGCAGGCCGCTTATAAAGCGGATGAGTATTAGGCAATTTTTACTTCTTTCATTTTTTTATTGTAGTCGCGCAAGAAATATAATTTAGCCCGTCTTACTTTATTTTGTTTTTTAATTTCAATTTTAGTAATAGTCGGTAAATTTAAAGGGAATATTTTTTCTACGCCAACACCATCGGATATTTTTCTAACCGTTATTGTTCCGCCAGCTTCTTTGCCATGTTTTTTAGCAATAATTATACCTTCATAATATTGCACTCTTTCTTTTTCTTCGCCTTTAGAATTAAGCTCTTTAATTTTTTGATAGACTCTTACCGTCATGCCAGGCTTTAAATCGGCTGGATCAATTTTTTTAGCTATTGTTTCTTTTGCCATAGTAATTTAAATCAAATGAAATTTAATGGCCATAGGGCTTTGCCCGCTATTAAATTTCATTTGATACATTATAATTTTTGAAAATATTAAAAACTTTTTCTAAAAAAGTTTTTAAGGGTTTTAAAAATAGAACATAAGCAGTTCTATTTTAAATATGTTTAATATTTAATGATGATGTAATACTATAACAATTGGCTGGTTTTGTCAACTCGTTTTTAGCCTATTTTTAATGTAATTATAAACCTCATTAAAAACCTGTTTTTTATCTAAATTTGTGGTATCTAAAATAAAATCATAATTTTTTTTGTTATAAAGATTAAAATGATAATATTTTTTATAACGTTTATAATCGCTTAATTTTCTCTGCTTATGACTTTTTAATACTTCAGCAATTGAATATAATTTTTTGTCTTCGTTTCTTTTATTGTGTTTTTTAAGTTCATTAAAGACTCTTTTAGCTCCTACTTTTTCATCTACATCAATGTATATTTTAATTGATTTTGGTATTAAGTGCCACGCCGTTCTACTTTCAATAATACATTTAGTATGTTTTTTAGATAATTTTTTTATATAATTATCAACTTCGCGGTCAGTAAAATTTTCTTTTTCCCCGAGTTTATTAAATTCAGATAAAGTTAGGCCCATTGCCTTAGCTTTCATTCTTCTAAAGCCGCCCCCGTAAAATCTCGGCCAGTTTAATTTTTTCGCTAATTTTTTCGCTACTGTTGATTTGCCGGACCCAGGCGTGCCGTTTATGGTAATAATCATAATTTTACCCCTACACTTAATTATTATTTTACCCTCGCACTAAAATATAAATATTTATATTAAGTGTGGGGGTTTATTTAACGATTTTTAAAATATTTTTTAAATCTTGATTTAGATTTATTTTATAATTTTTTTTAATATTTTTTAAATCAAGAAAAGAAAGTCGATCGGCGATTAAAAAAATTCTTTTTAAATTTAGTTTTTTATTTTGTATTCTGGTTTTAGCCGTGCCGTAAATATTGTCGCCGACAATCGGGTGGTCATAAGCAGCTAAATGAACTCTTATTTGATGAGTGCGGCCAGTTTTAATTTTTATTTTTAACAAGGTATAATTGATAAATTTTTTTAAAACATTAAATTCAGTTTCTGCTAAACGAGCATTTTCCGTTGGTTTGCCTTTGGTTGTAGCTGGTATGGCCGCCATCTTATAGCCATCTTTTGATCGTTTTATGGGGAAATTAATAGTAGAGTTATCTTTTATAATTTTTCCATAAACTAAAGCAGTATATTCTTTTTTAATTTGGCGTTTTTGAAATTGTTGTTTTAAGTTATCAAAAGAATTTTGTGTTTTAGCTATAACCATTAAGCCGCTAACGTCTTTGTCTAATCTATGGACTATGCCCGGGCGTTCAGGATCGTCGCCAATTTTTTTTATATCAGGATATTTTCTTATCAGCCAGTTAACCAAGGTATAATCAGGAGCTCCGTGCACGGCTATGCCCGCCGGTTTATTTATTACTAAAAATTCATCGGTTTCTTCAACTATTTTTATTTTATATTTTTGCGTTTGGGCGAAATTTTTTTTAATTTCTTTTTTTTCTTCAGAAATATTTTCAACAATATTTATTACATCGTTTGGTTTTAATGAGTAATGGGATGAAGATTCAAGGCCATTTATTTTAATTAAATTTTTTTCTATCAATTTTTGGATTTGGTTTCTAGAAATTTTTAAAATATTAGCATTAGTTAAAAATTTATCTAGCCTTTGCCCAGAATTTTTTTCGTCTATTTTTATATTCATAATATTAATTATTCAATACTTGAGCTAATTTTTCTAACATTATTTCTATGGTAAATAACCGGCTAATTTGCTCGCGTCCATTTTTACCTAAAAATAAGCGTAAGCGTTTATCCTGATGCAATTTAATAATTTGGCGAGCCAGCATTTCGCTATTATCTCCTTCAATCAAAGAACCGTTGTTATTTTCTATAATAAAATCTTCTAAGCCTATATTTCTTTGGCCCAAAACAGGTAAGCCGGTCGCCATAGCTTCTAAAACATTACTATAATCATCAAGAGTTAAATTTTCACCCACGGCTATAAAAAGATCAAAACTATCCAGCCATTTTTTTACTTGTTCTTGTTCGCCGACTAACCAGATTAAATTATCAATCTCCATTTTTTTGGCCAACCAAGTCAAATTTTTTCTCTCTTCGCCTTCGCCGACTATAATAAGCTGGATATTAGGTATAACCGGTAAGCTGATTTTTATTGCTTGGAAAAGAGTTTCTATTTTTTGTTTTTGATTTAAAGCGGTTATAGCCCCAATGGTAAAGTATTTTCGGTGAAAATTTATTCGGCCGCTATTTGCCAATTTATTAAAAATATTTTCTTGGTAGCTAATAGATTTTGCGCCAGGAGCCACCAATTCTATTTTGTCTATATCGCAGCCAATATTTTTTAATTTTAATTTTGTATAATTATTGAAAACAACTATTTTAGCCAGCCTGTAATTTATTTTATAAAAAGTTAATAGAAATTTATTAAATTTTTCATAATCTAACTCTGGGTTTTCTAGCCAAACAACTCTTATGGCTAATAAGCGAGCTAAAATGGTAAGAAAAATTTTTTCATATGTATTAACCAAAATGACCGTATTAATTTTTTTCTTAAATTTAAATTTTATTAATAATATTAAAAATTTAAATTGGCCGAGTATCGGTTTTTTAGAAAATAAAAAGCTGATGGAAAAATTTTTTTGTTTCAATTCTTCAAAAATTTTTGTTAATAATAAATTTTTGCTGGCCAAGGAATTAATTACTAATATTTTTTTCATAATTAAAATATTTTAAAATCATCTTCACTGATGCTTTTAGATAAATATAGTCCGATACAATAAATTAAGGCTGCTAATAAAACCGTATATATCAAGTTAATTTTAGGCGCTAAAAAATAAACGCCAATACCCATAATCAAAGAAATAATAAGAGATTTAAAAAATATTGTAAAATTAGGCCTAAAATTAGCATATTTAAATATAATATAAAAAGAAAAAAGCATGATAGCTAATTCACTATAAACAGTCACCCAAGCGGCTCCATAATATGAAAAACGAGGGATAAAAATTAAATAGCCAACCAATGAAGTTATGGCGGTAAAAACATAAGCCGCAATAACATTTTTTTGTTTATCTAAGGCTATAACTGCATGTGCGAACAAACAGCCGATAAAAATAAAACCTATGGCCAAAATTAATATTTTTAAAATTTCTCCTGATTGGGCAAAATTTTCTCCAGCTATTAAAATCATCAGCGGCTTAGCTGTAAAAATTGCTCCAATAATCAAGGGCATGGCTAACATTATCATGGCATCCAAAGATTTTTGTAGAACCAGATTAAATTTAAATAAATTTTTATTATTCCATTCCATGGTTAATATCGGCAGGATCAGGCCAGCAAACATAAAAGGTATAGCAGTTAAAACATCGATTATTTTATAAGTAGCGCCGTAAAGCCCGACATCGGTTTGGGTTTTTAATAAAGATAAAATAAAGATATCCGCCCTTAGATAAATTAAATTAAAAAAAATGGTTAAGCCTAACGGCCAGGATTTTTTAATAATTTCTCGCCAGATATTTAAATCAATTTCCCAGCTGATTTTAATAAAACGGCGAGAAAATAAATAATGCATAATAAAGCTGACAAAACTTGAGGCGACAGTGGCTATCATAATGCTTAATAAACCAGTATTAAAATAAACTGTAGCCATAACCCCAATTAATAGAACTAAACGGCTAACTATTTCGGCCATGGCCACAACCGTCATGGTTAAATTTTTTTGGAAAAAGCCGACTAGAATTTGATTTAAAGCCATGAAAAAATAAGATAAGACAGTAACCGTTACGCCAATTTTAATAATTGGCTCATAAGGAAAAAATAAAACGATCAAAGGAGCTAGGCCTAAAAAAAAGATTGCGGAGATTAAACGTAAAGTAAAAAGATTATTTAATAATGAAGTTTGATTATTGCCCGGCTGGCTAATCATTTGCGTAGTTATTAGGGTTAGCCCAAAATCAGCTATAATGCCAAAAAACGATAAAAAAGTGATAATGGTAGTATATTGGCCAAAGCCAACCTCTTTTAAATATCTGGCCATAATCGCTATAGTGGCTAGACCTAAGACGGTTCCGACGGCTTTACCGATTATTTGAACAATGGTATTATATGCTACCATAGAAGAAAGTTTTTTTTCCACCCCGTTAGAAATTTTATTTATTTTTTGCTCCATAGTAATATTTCAAACGATTTTTTAAATATTTTTTGCCCATGCCGCTTTTTAAATACTTTTCTCTAAAAAAAGCATCGTATTTATTATATGATGATTCAAAATATATAAGTTTGAATGGTCTCCTGTTTTTAGTCGCGAACACTTTACCATCGTTATGTTCCTTTGTTCTTTTAGTTATATTGTTTGTACAGCCAGTATACCATAGTTTGTCTTTTAAACTTTCTAAAACATAAACGTACCACAATATTTTTTGTAAATTTCTAACGGGGTCCATATTTTTGCTTGAATTGCCTATTTTTTGTATAATTAAAGTATAATTAAATTATAGCAAAATAATATGTTTATGACTAAAAAGATTTTTAACTATGTTCTAAGCATTGTTTTTTTGTCCATGTGTCTAACCTTAATTCCGGCAAGTTTTGATTTTCAGCCGGTAAACCAAACTAAAGCTGCTGGTTGGTGGGATACGGTAAATAATAACGAATTCAAACAAGTTGGTTCTGTTTATGGCAATAACACAACCAAGGATATAAGAATGGTAGTGGTAGATATTATAAAAAAAATTCTAGGTCTTTTAGGAGTTATAGCTTTAGTGATTATTTTATATGCCGGTTTTAAATGGATGACATCGGCTGGCAACGAAGAAACTATTACTTCCGCCAAAAAGACTTTAATCGCCGGCTTGATTGGTTTAGCTATTATTTTATTCTCTTATGCTATAGCCACTTTTGTTATAAAATATTTATCTGCCGCCAGTACTGGCCAGCAAGTAATTTGGTAATAATGCTAATATATAAATTAATTTATAAATAAAATTATGCAACAAAACATTTTTCAAAAAATCGTTTTAGCGACAATGATTTTTGCAGCTCTCACTTTGATTATGCTGCCAGTTTCTAAAACTATGGCCCTAGAAGCAGATGATTATTGGGGTGGCACTGAACAACGCCAGTATGTTGACCAAAACTCTGGTTTAGCCGGAGGGGAAACAGCCAGGGATCCTCGCTTAGTGGTGGTAGACGTAATAAAAACTATCTTAGGTTTTTTAGGTGTTATAGCTTTAGTGATTATTTTATATGCCGGTTTTAGATGGATGACTGCCGGCGGAAATGAAGAAAACGTTTCAACGGCTAAAAAAATATTAATTTCAGCTTTAATCGGTTTAGTTATTATTTTATCTTCCTACGCTTTAGCTACTTTTGTTTTAGATCAAATGGTAAAAGCTATTTCAGGAAATAGTTAATATTGTATACAAAATTGAGCCAAATTAAAATAAGGAGGTTTGCTATGTTAAAAACTCTTCATCGGTTTAAAATATTTTTTTTTATTTTAGTTTTGTCTTGTTTTGTTATTTTTTTATTTAGCCAAGGCCATGTTTATAAAAAGGAAGATTTAAAATACGGCATAACTTTTTCTAAAAAACAGGCCGAAAGTCTGGATCTTGATTGGAAAAAAATTTATATTTCCATTTTTGAAGATTTAGGAATAAAAAAAATAAGACTACCTGCTTATTGGGATGCAATTGAAAGTAGCGAAGGAAGTTATAATTGGGAAGATCTTGATTGGCAAATTAGCCAAGCTGGTCAGTATCAAGCGGAAATTATTTTAGCGGTTGGTGGGCGTTTACCGCGTTGGCCAGAATGCCATTTTCCAGATTGGACTAATAATAGATATAAAGCTCAAATTGAGAGCAGCACTTTAAATTATATTACTAAAGTAATTGAACGATATCGGGATAATAAAAATATTGTGGCCTGGCAGGTTGAAAACGAACCATTTTTATCCCATTTTGGAGATTGCCCAAAATTTGACGCTAAATTTTTAGATCAAGAAATTGCTTTAGCTAAAAGTCTTGATTCAAGGCCAATTATAGTAACTGATTCTGGTGAATTATCTTATTGGGTAGGCGCAGCTAAGCGAGCGGATATTTTTGGCACCACCATGTATTTAAATACTTATTCTAATTTTTTTAAAAGCTATATTCATTATCCGATTACTCCAGCTTTTTTTAAGTTTAAAAAAAATATAGCTAGTTTATTCGCTCAACCTAAAGAATGGATTGTTATAGAAATGCAGGCTGAACCATGGGGCCCAAAAGCTTATCAGGAATTATCGCAAGCCGATCGCGATCGCACTATGGATTTAGAAAAGTTTAAACAAATTATTGAATTTAGCAGCCAAACTGGTTTTCGTGAATTTTATCTTTGGGGAGTAGAGTGGTGGTACTGGGAAATGGGGCAAGGACGGCCGGAAGTTTGGCAATATGCTAAAACATTATTTGAAAAAAATTAGCATAACATAAAATATTTATGAATAAAATAAATAAAAGTTATTCCATTGGCGTTGATATCGGCGGCACAAAAATGAGTGCTGTTTTATTTGATGGGCAAAAAGTTATAGCCGATTATGTTTTAGCTACACCTAAAGATAGTTTAGAGCATTTTCTAATTATGCTAAAAGCTTTAATTGAACCATTGCAAGATAAAGCTAAAGCTAATGGGGCAGTAATAAAAGGTGTTGGCATAGGTATCCCAGGCATGCTTGACTATAAAGAAAATAAAGCTGTAGAAGTTCCCAATTTACCATTTTTAAACGATTTAAAATTAATAGATATTTTTACTCCTAAATTAGGAGTAGAACAAATTAAGATTGATAATGATGGACATTGTTTTTTGCGCGCAGAAATGAAATTCGGCGCTGGCAAAAAATATAATAATGTTTTTAGCATAACTATTGGTACTGGTTTTGGTGGAGGTTGGTGGCACAATGGAGAAATTTATAATGGTTCTCATGGCGGAGCAACTGAATTTAGTTGGTTAACAGTTGATTTTAAAGAGGGTATTAGGCTAGAAGAAGCTTATCATAAATTAACGCAGAATAATCCGGCTAGCTTAGCCGAAGAAGCATATCGCGGTGATGTTTTAGCGCAAAAAGCTTATAATGAATTAGGGCATTATTTTGGCATTAGTTTAGCTAATATGGTAAATCTTATTGATCCGGAATTAATTATTGTTGGCGGCAGTGTAGTAGAGTCTGATGATTTATTTTTACCGCAAGCGAAAAAAATTATGAGAAAATATATAAAGTCGCCGGAAGCAAAAAATATTAAAATTGTTAAAGGTAAAGTTGGAAATAATGCCGGGGCGATTGGGGCGGCGTTATTAATAGGTTAAAATTGAAAAATCAAAATGAAAAATGACAATGCAAAGTTTAAAGTGGAATTTAAAAAACGCATTTATAATTGGGTTTTACAATTAATTAAATTTATTGATAAGTTATCTAGAGATTCTGTTTGTTCAGTTATGAGTAAACAGTTGCTAAGAAGTGGCACTAGCGTATTAGCTAATTATATTGAAGCTAATTCAGCCAGTTCTAAAAAAGATTTTATTAATTTTTTTACTCATTCATTGAAATCAGCTAATGAATCAAAAGTTTGGCTATGTCTTTTAAGAGATACTAATAAAGGAGACAAAAAAGAATTAGAATGGCTTTTAAATGAATTAGTGGAAATAGCCAATATTATTGCTTCAAGTATTCTAACTTTAAAGGGTAAAAAATAATAATTTTTTATTTTAAATTGTCATTTTTAATTTTGAGATTTACATTTTACATTATAAAAAACACGGCTTTACCGTGTTTTTTATGTTACGAGTTATGGGTTGCGAACTGTGAGTTATGAAGTCATCGCCGTTAAGACAAGTTTTACTAGGGCATATGAGCTAAAGATAATAAATAGGCCAACTGCTGCCCAGATTAAAATATTTTTTCCTTTAGTTACTTGTTCTTGGTTGCCGGCTGATAACATCCAAATAATACCGCCGTAGATAAACATTACTAAGGCCAATGAACCGATAACTCCCATAATAGCATTAATAACATTGCCTAGAAGAGTTGGTATATCGGTTTTACCTTGACCCAGGGGGTTGTCGAGGGGGACGGCGCCGGAGGTTCCTGGGGCAATAGGTTCACAACCATCCTGACACTTAGTGGTACCAGGAATAAATGAAGTGTCGCTACCCTCGGCGCACCAGCAATCAGCAGCAAATGAATAATTAGCTAATACGAATGAAGAAAGTATAATTGTAAAAAATATTATTTTTTTCATATTGTTTTTAAATTATATATTTATATAATATAATTTTTTAAAGTTTTAGTCAATTAAAAAGAGCGGAAAGTAAAAAATTTCCGCTCTTGTGTTTAACTTTAACAAAGTTTTTCACCCCGTACTTTTTCATACAGAGGGAAGAAACTGTATTGTTATTTGTCCTCCTTTTTTGTATTTAAGGTTAAGTTCGTTAGCCCTTTCATTCGTTAAAATTACTCCCTGTGGTTTTATAACAAGTTGCGTTGAATCATCAACACGAGGAGCTTGGATTTCGTTTTTAGGCGCACCAGTGACGATATATCGCTGCTTTATTTTTAACTCCGTGATTGTTATAACTTCATCAGTATAAAAGTATACTTTCCAGGTTTCTCCGCTCTTATCCTTTAATTTTACTATGGAGAATTTTCCTGGAACAATATCACCGGCGTCTATCCAATAGAACATAGATGTTTCTACCCAAATTTTTTTATCAGAAGGAAAAATGCCATTTTCTTTTGGCAACATTATTTCTGTGTAAGCAATCCTCTGAACAATTTTGGATTTTTCTTCCGGCCTGACCTGTAAAACCGTATTTCCGGCATTAAGATAGTATTTATCCCAGCCCTTGTTTTGAGCTTGTTCAAAACCTTTTCTCGTCTGCCAGTAGAAACGATCTACCTTAGCTTTCGCTATACCATAACTTCCTGCCGCCGCCGCTTCTGTTTTCAACGCTTGATTTGACCATCCGCGACCCTTAAGATCGGCGGTAGCGTTGAAGTTTCTTTTTGCGCTTTTTATATTTTGCCATCCCAATAAACCGAACACGATAAATAGGATAAGAAGCGCAAAACAAATTTTGGAAAATGTGATTTTTTTAAATTTTTCGGGCATTTTAGGCAAGCCAAATTTCGCTTTGTTTTCTTCTTCTTTTGGTTCGCCACCTAGTAATTTAAGCTTTTTTTCCTTTTTCTTTTCCGGTGCCATCTTTTTTCACCTCCGCTGTTTTATCTTCTCCTAAAGATTGGTTTGTTAAATTCATGCCAGCAGCTAACTCAGCTCCCATTATAGGTGCCTCCGCTCCTTTACTGGCGATTATTACACCCTTATTGTTTTTTATGGCTTCAAAATAGTTTTTGTTAAGTAGATATTGAGCAGCTGCCTTAGAATCAAGACCGGTAATATCCATTACTTTTTTAATTTCCTGGCCTATTGCTTCTCCTTCTACTGCTTGTTGGATTCTCTTTGCTTCCGCTGTTTTTTTAGCCGTTTCAATAGCAATTTCTGCTGCATCTCTTTCTTTTTCAGCAATAATGATTTTATCCCTTTGTTCTCGTATTTCCGGCGGCACAGCAATGTCAGTCACGGCGATACTTTCAATTTCGACTCCCCAGACTTTGAATTTATCAGCATCAGTATCTTTCTGGGTAATGATTGCATCAGCATTAGTATCGGATTTAGTTTCAATGGCTTTATCTAATTCCATTGTTCCATAATAAGCTCTAATGCCAGAATCAGTTTTTTCTCTAATGCCTTTAAATAAATTATCAATTTCGAAAGTTGCTCTGTGAGAGCCGTAGATACGGAAGAATATTTCAGCCGTAACAGCAGAAGTGGTGTTTTTGAAATTAATTGCCGCTTCTTTTATTCCATCTCTTTCGGTGCCATCCATATATAGTCTTAAACTCTGTGTATACATGGGCACTTTTGCTTTAATGAACATAAAGAATGGAAATTTGATATGTAGGCCTGGCTCCCATGTTGTGAACCACTTACCAAACAATAAGATAATCCACTCTTCATTTTGTTCAACCTCATTCCAGCCGTTACGTATTACTAGAATGTTTAAAGCAATTGGAATAACAAAAAGAATTAGTAATTGGAGTATCCAAGATGGCCAAATAAAGAAACTAATACCGCTTAGGATAAACCCGGTTAAAATAGTTACAACAAATAACCCAAACCATAAAACGGGCGAGATTATTGCCGCTTCTTTTTGTTTTTCCTTTTTTTCTAATAAACAGTTGGTTTTAGCATGCTCCCGCTGTTTTTCTTCCACGCGTTTTATTTCTGTTTGTTCATCTGTTGTACCCTCTCTTTTTTTTAACTTCTTTATCTTTTCCCAAAAATTTTTTAATCCTTTCATTTTCTTCACCCTTTCCTTTCATTATATTTTTATTTTATTTTTTGTTTATTTATTCGATTGTCAAAGTGCAACAATCGAACCTTCATATTTCCCTCTTGGTTTATCTAAAAATAGACAAACCAAGAGGGAAGAAAAAGGCTCGATTTTTATTCTATTTGGCACATAAATACCAAAAGAACTAATTTATTATAATAGCATAAAATTAAAAAAAAGTCAACTATTTTATAATAATTAACTTTTTTATTGCTAAAATTAGGTAAATATAATTAAAAAACCTCACCCCAACCCTCTCCTTGTTAATGAGAGGGATTTTTTACTATTCCTTTCTCGCCATTCCTGTATTTTTTTATGATTACCAGATAAAAGTACTTTTGGTACTTGGTATTTTTTATTATTAGTTTGAAAAATTTCCGGCCGCGTATATTGCGGATGCTCTAAAATTCCTGGCTTAGCATGCGATTCATATTTTGCGCTATCGGCATTGCCTAAGGCACCAGGTAATAATCTGGTGATAGAATCTACAATTGCCATAGCGCCAATTTCGCCGCCGGTTAAAACATAATCGCCGATAGAAATTTCTTCATCAATAAATTTAGCAATTCTTTCATCAACGCCTTCGTAGCGGCCGCAAATTAAAATAATATCATTTAATTTAGTGTGTGACTTAGCTAGTTGTTGATTCCAAGTTTTACCTTTTGCAGAAAGAAGAATAATTTTTATTTTTTTATTTTTAATTTTTGATTTAATATTTTTTATAGCTTTATATAACGGTTCAATTTTCATAACCATGCCAGCGCCGCCGCCGAAGGGCGTGTCGTCTACGGTTTTATGTTTGTCGATTGTCCAATCGCGTAAGTTATAAATTTTAATGTTGATTAATTTATTTTTTTGCGCGCGCTTAAGAATACTCTCATTAAAATAAGAGTCAAAGATTTTAGGAAAAATTGTAATAATGTGAAAAGTCATAAATTTATTCTAATAAAAAAACCACATTGGTTTGTGGTTTTTTTATTTATATCTAATTAAATTTAGATTTTTAAATCATCAACAGATGAAGTGTCAATCCCTGAATCGCGTCTGGGTTGGCGTCTAGCGCCTTCCGGTTCATAGATTTTCAAGTTGACACGAGCATTGTTTTTAGCGCCAACGATCTTTAATAAAGTTCGGATGGCTTGGGCTGTCTGACCTTTTCGGCCAATGATATATCCCATGTCGGCCGGGTCGGTTTTGAGTGTTAACAAAACTCCCATTTCGTCTACTGTTCTATCCACTGATACAGCATCAGGGTTAGAAACAACTGACTTGGCGACGAATTCCAAGAATGCTTGATCGGATGCTTGAGCAGCCATAGTTTTCTTTCTCTTACAAAGCTGACTACAGAGGTAAATGCCTCATAAATATTTTCAGTCAGAATTGAAAGATCTCTTAATAATTAAACCCAATTGTGGGGTTATCATAGAATACCATTTCTACTGCAATTTGAAAATTTTAGCTGCAAATTTTTTAAAGCTCCTCCGCTTATATTTCATAAACATCGTCGCTTTATAAAATTTTCGCTTTTAAATTTTCAAATTTCGTAACGAAAGCGTATTCTGTGATAACCCCTTTGGGATTATGTTATTATAACATAAATCAAAATTTTGTCAATCTTAAGCAGTTGGTTGTTCTGTTTTTATTTCTTCTACTTGAGCCGGCGCAGTTTCAGTAGCCGCTGGTTGTTCGGTAGCTTTAGCCGGGGCTGGAGCTTTTTTAGCTTTTCTATTTTTTGAAGCTTTTAGCTTTTTACCTTCAATAATTTTTTTCTCAATCAATAAATTATTTACTGTATTAGACATGCCAGCGCCTTTAGAAAGCCAATACTTAGTTTTTTCGGCATCAATTTTTAATTCTTTGGTGTGCGGATTGTAAGAACCTAAAATTTCTAAAGAATCTCCATAAAGATCTTTATGTTTTTCTGATATGAGGACGCGATACAATGGTTTATTCTTTTTCCCCACCCTTGATAATCTGATAGTTAACATAATTATTTAGTTTATTTATAAATATCTGTTTTGAGCATGACAGACGGTTTATTTAGTAGATGTTAGCTGACTAACATTTTTTTGTCAATCTGCTGGAGCGGGTAGCGGGAATCGAACCCGCCTCTCGACCTTGGAAGGGTCGCATAAAAGCCACTATACTATACCCGCCTTTGCTTTTATTATCGCAAAAGCTACGGCGGGCAAGCCCGCTTATTATGGCGGCTTGCACTACGTAGCCTTGGCGAAGTAGTGTCGGGCTGCTCACGAATTGAAGGGGCGGAAGCCCCACGCCGACACGCTGATTTCGGCAAGCCCAACAACCTAACAAAAAATTCTAAAGTCGCAAGGACTTTATAATTTTTGTCGGGCTGCTGGGAATTGAACCCAGTCAACATGCTCCCAAAGCATGCGTACTACCGGTATACGACAGCCCGGATTCAATTACTAATTGAAATGTGCCGGGGGTGAGAATCGGACTCACGACACAATGATTTTCAGTCATTTGCTCTACCACTGAGCTACCCCGGCAAATTAGTCATAAAGTTAAAAGTTGAAAGTTAGAAAGTAGAAAATTTAAATCAAAACTTTTTAACTTTATACTTTTAACTTTTAACTATCTTTGTTGCGGGGGCCGGATTTGAACCGGCGACCTCCAGGTTATGGGCCTGGCGAGCTGCCAACTGCTCTACCCCGCGTCGCTTTGCGAAATTTTTAATTTCCAATTTTTAATTTTTAAATAAATTATAATTTTCAATGTTTGAAATATTGAAAATTAAAGCATTAAAAATTGTTTAAAAATTTAAAATTATAAAATTTAAAAATTATCCGAGTGGGCAACGGGGGAATCGAACCTCCGACCTCCACATTATCAGTGTGGCGCTCTAACCATCTGAGCTAGTTGCCCAAAATAATAAAATAAAAAGACTGCTTCCGAATAATTTAGGACCAGTCTTTTTATACAAATAGGCCCATAAAACTATTTGCTTGTCCGCCATAGCTTTAGCGAAGGCGGGTTATTATTTTGTATTTCAATGCTAACAGGCGCTAACTCTTTTTCACTTTGTTATTGCTAACAAAGGTCGACTATCGATTTTTCACCGATTATCTCCCTAGAAAGGAGGTGATCCATCCACAGCTTCCGCTACGGATGCCTTGT
>CAZHZE010000010.1:0-29491 GCA_964537265.1 uncultured Gammaproteobacteria bacterium
CGTAGGCTCCGAAAAGCCTTGTATTTACAGCGTTCCTAATAGGAAACAATCATATAAATAAACCATCTCAATATCCGCATTCATCATTTTTATCGTTTTAGTTTCAATAACTGATAAATTAGAGTTTTTGTTTATAATGTTGATAATTTCGTTTCTTTTGACAAATGCTTCCGGCTTTATGATAAAAAAAGATCTATTAATTATCCTTTGCATGATTAGCCCTCCTCCAAGGAAAAAATTTTTGTTCGACGATATGTAACAATATAAGAAAAAATATTATAACTCCTGCGATACTAAACAAAGAAGCATATAATAATCCCGGCTTAAGCTGATATAATGAAATTGTAATAATCTGCCCAATACCATTTCTTGAGCCAAGCCATTCTCCCATTGTAGCGCCGATTATGCTGGCAGGTATCGCTAATTTCATAGCTAGAATAAGATACGGCATCGCTAAGGGTAATCTGATTTTGCTAATAGTTTGCCACCGATTGGCATTGAACACATGCATTAAATCAAGAAGCTCTTTATCGGTTTCTCGGAACGAGGAATCTAAACTAATTAATGTGGGAAAATAAGATATTAATATGGCAATAAAAACAATTGAAAACCAAGAACCTTGGCCAAAAGCCAATATTACGACAGGAGCCAAACCTACAATTGGGAATGAGTTAATGGTAAAGGCGATAGGAAAAAATATATTTCGTAATAACGGAAACAAAAGAAAAATAATAGCCATTAATAAAGCTAATATAGTACCGAACACAAAACCAGCTCCTGCTCTTTTTAAAGTAAATAATGTTTCGTAGGCTATAATATCGCCCTGATTTTTAAACGTATCTAAAATAGTTAAAGGCGAAGGAATAAATGCCTCAAGTCCTGTTCTTCCTTCCGCTAACCTTTTCTCATTAATAATGTTCTCAACAATTTGCCAAGCAAACAATATTGCAAAAAAAACCACTAAAGTTATTAAAAATTTTTTTATCATACATTTTCCAAAGCACGTCTTACACGAACTATTTCTTCATAAAATTTATTTTGCTTTTTTAATTCTTTAGTTCTGGGAGAAGGCAAATCTATTTTTATTTCTTCCTTTATTCTCCCCGGTTGTTTCGTCATTACTATAATTCGATCGGATATAAATACCGCTTCTTCAATATTATGAGTAACAAATACTATAGTCTGATGAATGCTCTCGTGGATTTTTAAAATATCGATGTGAAGCTTCTCTCTTAAAGGATCGTCAAGAGAAGAAAAAGGTTCGTCCATTAACAACACTTCAGGTTTGCAAATTAAAGCTCTGGCGATAGAAACACGCTGTTTCATCCCGCCTGACAATTGATGAGGTAACATTTTTTCAAATCCCTCTAGGCCAACCATCTGAATCATTTTATTAACTCGTATGCTATCTCTTATTCCTTTAATTTCTAGCGGTAAACTTATATTTTCTATTACATTTCTATTTGGAAGAAGAGCCGGCGACTGAGGAACAATCCCAATGTGACCATTACTGCGCGCATAAGAAATATTCTTACCTTTATATAATATTTCTCCGATTTTAAAATCAAGTATGTTCGATAAAAGGCGCAATAAAGTCGTCTTACCACAACCTGAAGGTCCGAGAATAGAAACGATTTCGCACGTATATATATTAAAACTAATATTGTCCAACCCCAATACAGTATGTTTGTTTTCAGTATAGCTTCGAGAAACGCCTTTTATTTCTATTAAAACTTCGGACATAATTTATAATTATTCTGAATAAATTTTATTCAAAATCGAATAATCTAATATATCATCTTTCTTAGGCACTACTGGTATTTGCCCGAGTTTATTGTATGCTTGAGCATAACCCATCACCACATCTTCGTATATCCAACCAATACGACTTTCATCAAATAACGGAATCGACTTTTTAATTAACCATTCTTCCTGGACAACGTCGAATTTCGGACCACCACAACGTTCATCTAAAATCTGTGAAGCAGCTTTAGTCGGATCCTTGATTAAAAATTTTGAACCTTTTATTGTAGCTCTTAACCATTTTTCCAAAATTTCTGGATCATTTTTTAGCATTTGGTTTGAAGCGATTGCTACCATCGAGGGCTGTTTAAAACCAGGGATTTCACTCATACTTAAAAAACGATATGCAAATCCGGCTTTTTCAAGCTCATACGCTTGCGTTGTCCAATATCCAGCCAAAGCATCGACTTGACCGTCAAGTAACGGAGTCGCATCAAAACCGACTATAACCAAATTTATATCATTAACATCAACTCCGGCATATTCAGCTATTGCATATTGGCTGACAGAATCTGCGGTAACGCCTATTTTATATTTAGTGCCATCCGGTTTTATTTTGGCAAAATCCTTTAAACTTGTAAGACCAGAATCTTCTCGTACCATAAATCCATAAGGGTTATCATTCCAAAAAGAAGCAAAAGCTTTTACTTTCAAACGCTCGTTTTCATTCTCTTTAGTAACACCTCTCAAAAGGGGTACGATATCTCCATCAACACCTAACTCTATATCCGGACTTTGCGCGACCATATTTGTGGCTACAATAAATGAAGCGCCAGTCGGCCCACCAGGGAGCATCTCGACATCTAAGCCCTCTTCTTTATAATAACCATTAACGATCGCGGAACAAACATTGGCGAACTCGCCATTCAATAACCAACCTGCTTGTACAGTAACTTTTTTAAGCTCGCGGTTTGTCTCATTAATTATTGTTTCTTTATTATTTTTCACCCAAAACCAAAAAATTACAATTGTCAATACAATAATTAGCGCGACAATAAAAAAATTTTTCCTCATATATTTTCTTTTTTAATGCCTTCCCAAATTTTTAAAAACTTAGGTGTAAATGAATTAATATAACTAATTATTTTTTCCTTATCATTAACGGGGTTAACCGCCCAGATTAAAGCTTGTTTCATTTCTTCGGCATATTCATGATATTCCTGGGAAAACAAATAATAACAATCTTTCAGATCCTGAGTATATATAGGTTTTTTAGTCATCACTAAACCAAGCCCGGATCTTAATAATACTCGCGATAGCCAAATACACCAAAATTCCATTGGTCTAGTAATATTAAGATACTGGGAATTTTTTGTCTTGCCGGAAAAAATATTTTTTAAACGTTCTATTTCTTTATTTAACCCTGAATACATCATTAGGGCCAATTCCCTGCCTGGCTTTATTTCCGGTAACCCCATAATAATATCATTTCCAAATAAACATGCTGACTGGGTTCTTAAATAAACGGATAAATTCTGATATTCGATCGAATTTAATAATTCATCTTCTGTAACAATTGTTAAATCCAAAATACTTAAATATGAATACTTTTTTTCAATATGTTTTATTAGCTTAATTTGCCATTTAATATCATTTCTGTCAATTTTTCTTTTAGTAACTACTATAAAATCAATATCAGAAATATATTTAATCGCACGTCCAACACTTACACTTCCTCTTATATACATACTGAGAATATTATTCTTTAACCTATCACCGGTTTCGGACACTATTTCGTCTAAAATAAGCTTGTATTCAGGCTGAATTTTTTTTATATTGCCTTCATTTTTTATATATCCCCTTTTATTTATTGATAAAATCATTTATTTTTTATTCTTTTATATTTAAAATTTTAATGAATTGTGGTAAGCACCCATTTTCTTAAACACATTCTTCATGCGCCAGTTGATATTGCCGGCTGTATTAAAACAGGTGGCATTTTTAATTTAGTGTGTATTCTAAAATTATTGTAATAATGAATAGTTCTGTAAATAGCATACACTAATTTTCCTAAGCTGTTAAATCTGTCTGGATATCCCTAATCTGTTTTGAATTGAAAATAGAATAATCTCTACATAGCCTTTTTACCAAGTACAGTCCGGTTGGCTTATTGATTTTTTATATGTTATTGTTGCGGAAAAACATAAAAAAATTTCAAAAATTTAGAATATCCGCGATTATCTAAAATGATTTTGCATCTGGCCTTTACCTCTTCAAACGATCTCGGCATTTTCTTTGCCACCTCCTTTCGGTATTTAATGTTTAGATTAAATGAGCGAATTTTAAGCCCTATGCTTAAAATCAATTTATATTAGCAAAAAATATTACCTTTTGTCAACGGACAGCATATTAAAATCAAATACAATTTTTATTTTTTATATAAAAATCCACTCTATCTAAAAAATTAGAGTGGATTCTAAATAAATTTTAATTATTACTTTATACGCCTATAAATTTTTCTAATTTACCTAAAGCCACAATTTCGCTTTTTTCTTTTCCCCTTTTCTTTATTTCCACGCCGCCACTCTTCAATGATTTTTCGCTTACAACAATTCTTAAAGGCAACCCAATTAAATCCGCGTCAGCGAATTTTTCTCCAGCCATTACATCGACTCTATCATCATATAGAACTTCTACGCCTTGCTTTAATAAATTTTCGTACACTTTTTCTGCTTGTTGATAAATTTTTTCATCTTTTCCTAAAGCAATTAAATGCACTTTAAGCGGGGCAATAACTTCCGGCCAAATCATGCCTTTTTCATCATTATATTTTTCTATAACAGCAGCAATAGTTCTGTCTACGCCTATGCCATAGCAACCCATATAATATAATTTTTCTTTACCATTCTGATCGGTAAAATAAGCTTTTATTTTTTCGCTGTAGTGATAACCTAATTGAAAAATATTGCCGACTTCAATGCCTTTGCCGGCTAATAGTTTTTGTCCTTGTTCGTTTTTAAAACCTTCCTCAGCTAAAGCAATATCGCCTTCTAAATTTGGCTTATAATCTCTATTAATATTTACATTTAATAAATCTGTGTTTTTCTTATTGGCTCCGCCGTAAGCATTTTTTATAGTTCTTAAAGAATCGTCGGCCACAACTAAAACTTTTTTACTAATACCAACCGGAGAAATAAAGCCTGGCTCAGAGCCTAATTTTCTGATTTCTTCATCTGTGGCATGACGCAAATCCACGGCTTTAATTATATTTTTTAATTTAGTCTCATTAACATTTAAATCGCCTCGAATAATCGCTAAAATGAATCTGCCTTTTTCGTCAACAAACATAACATCTTTTATCTGCTGCCATAAAGGCAATTTATGAAATTTAACGCCGTCTTCCATAGTATTACCGCGCGGAGCTTTTACTTCAGTTAATTTATTTTCTTTTTCATTAACGTTCTTCTTTTCTTTTAAAAATTTTGCCACATCTTCATGGGCCGCATATTTACCATCTTTTGTATAAAGAAAACGGCTTTCTCCGGCTTCGCTTTCCACGATAAATTCATGGCAATATTCTCCGCCGATATAACCATTATCAGATTCAACCATCAAAGTTTCTAAACCTAACTTTTTAAAAATCTCTCTATAAACTTTTTGCATTTTTTCATATTCTTTTTTAAAATCAGCTTCATCGGCATGAAATGAATAACCATCTTTCATCAAAAATTCTCTTAAACGAAGTAATCCGCCGCGAGCTCTTAACTCATCCCGGAATTTTGTAGAAAACTGATAAATATGAAACGGTAAATCGTTATAGCTAATATTAAATTTTTGCACTAAATCAACTATCATTTCTTCGGCCGTACCTCCTAAAGCGAAATCGGAACCGTTTCTGTCTTTTACTTTCATTAATTCAAAACTGGCAGACTCCGTGCGATTAGTTTTCTCCCATAATTCTAAAGGATGCAAAACCGGAGCTAACATTTTTTGCGCGCCGCTTTTATTCATTTCTTCCTCAATTATTTTTACTACTTTATCCCGAACCATCATGCCTAAAGGCAAATAATAATACCGGCCGGCGACAGATTCTCTTATAAACCCGGCTTGATAAAGATATTTATTGCTGATAAGTTTTAAATCTTTTGACACCGTTTTAACGGTTCGGCCAAATAATTTTGAGTATTTCACCCCATTAAAAATTTGAATTGCCATAATATATTTAATTATACACCCCGATATAAAATTTTATTAATTTTTAACGGGGTAAATATAAATTAATTCTATTAAAATATTCGCTAACTGTCAATAAAATTTTACTTAAATACCTGCGCCGTAAAAACTAAAATCTGCGCGTTTTTATCTTTATAGCAACTTGATTCTAGACCAACTTTTTGCGAACATAATTCTGATAAAAACTCTTCTAAACTCCAACCGGTTTCGGTAGCTACTTGCGGTAAAAATACGCCGCTACGTCCACCCTGTTTTATAATCACGCCGTGTCTGCCTAACTCAATTTTACGCCAGTCATCAATCGGTTCCGGAACAGACAAAACGCTTATTTCATATTCCAACTTTTTTAATTCATCTTCGCTCACCGAATTAAAACGATAATCTTCCGAGCAAGCGGCGATAGCCATATCTCTAACGACTTGCCAAAGTGGTTCGCGAGCTGGCGCAATCTGCCCAATACAACCGCGCAACTGGCCAGCTATAGTTAATGTCACAAAAGCGCCTTGGCTTAATTTTAATTTTTCATCTGTAATATTAAATTCCGTAATTTCACCAGTAGCAACAAAATTTTCTACGGTCTCTTTAGCAATTTTCAGTAATTCTTTTTGCTCTTTAGAATTTAACATTTTATTTTTTATTTATAACTTTTAAAATTTGCGCATGTACTTTACCGTTAGAAGCCGCGATATTGAGTTCGCCTAAACGCCAATCGCGCCCGTTAAAATCCGTCACTCTGCCGCCGGCTTCGCGGACTAACAATACGCCAGCAGCCACATCCCAATCGCGAGTGCCGGGAGCTAAAAATGATTCTACGCGGCCACAAGCTATATAAGCTAATTCTAAAGCCGCTGAACCTAACTGCCGACAATCAAAATTTTCCAACTTCTGCCGGCGATAATATGTTATGGCTTTCTTTATATTCTTTTCTTCACGGCCATGGCAAAAAGTATTAATAATTTTTTCACGGCTTACTTTAGAAACAGAAATTTTTTTGCCATTTAGTTCCGCGCCTCCTCCGACTTGGGCAATATATATTTCATCTAGCGCCGGCGCATAAACCGCTCCAAAAATTAATTCATTATCTTTAGCTAACGCTAAAGAAATTGACCATAATGGATTATGCATGGAAAAATTCGTGGTGCCGTCAATCGGATCAATATACCAAACATATCCGAAAGATTTTTTTTCATTAGCCTTTTCTTCGGAAACAATTTCATGAGCAGGAAAATATTTTTTTATTTCTTTAATAATAATTTCCTGAGAGAGTAAATCCGCTTTAGTTAAAATTTCATGATTAGATTTAAGCATAACCTCCCGACGGTTAAAACTTTCGTACTCCCGCTTAAGCATGGCGCCAGATAATTTAACGGCGTTAACAGCAATTTTTTTAATTTGTTCTATCATATTAATTCTAATATTTTTAATTCTAATTTACCGGTCTCACCATCAAAAATCGCAAAACTGGCTTTATTAAAAACTCCGCCTAAAGTCCCTGGATTAGCCATAGTAATACCATCTTTCTCTTCAATCCACGGTTCATGCGTATGTCCATAAAAAATAACTTCACATTTTTTTATTTCCAAAACATTTTTTATAAACCAAGGCTCGTGGCAAGCGCCAATGGCTCTTCCGTCAACTTCAAACACGCCAAACCTATTTAAATAATTTATATTTTTATATTTTTTTATTTCGCTTTCATCGTATATTTCTAAATTGCCACGCACTAAATAAATAATTTTAAAATTTTCTGATAAATATTTTAAAGTCTCGGCGTTAACTACGTCGCCGCAACAAATAGCGTTTTCGACTTTTTCATTTTTACCCCAAAAAATACTTTTCTTTAAATTAACTAAATTATCATGAATATCAGAAATAATTAAAAATTTCATAAGATTAATATTTATTGCAAAACCATCCAAATTTCGTAAATAGCGCCCAAAACAAAACATAATGACAAAATATAAGCCAAAGGCTTATTTAATTTACATTTTATGCAAGAATCTTTTTCCGGATTAGATTTAACTTTAAAAGCCAATAAAATTAAAATTATGCCCGATAGCCCTCCAGTTATTGCGCCGGTAAAACTTATAATTTTAATTAAATCGCTTAAGCCGATTAAAAATAAAAAGTAAGGTATAAACCCGGCTAAAAACCAGGATAATTTATTATTTAATTTTAAATCCCAATTATATATTTCTTCCGTGGCTTGAGCGGTAACTATATAGGAAGTAATTATGGCTAACAAACCAAAAATTAAAGAAAAAGTAATAACGCCGTCTTTTAATATAAATGCCAAACCAGTCAAAGCGTCTGGCGTAGTAGAAGATCCTGTTATACCTAAATTTACTAAAACAAAAATTGAAGTTAAGATGGCAGGTAAAAAAGTCCCCCAAGCAATTGCGCTTTTAATTTTTTCTTTCTGTTTATCCAATAAACGGCAAACTTCCGGAATGGCCGCTCCGCCGCCAACCGCAAAAAATATCGGACCATAAGGCAAAAAAACATTTTTCCAATCAATCAGATGATAATTGCTTAATTGAATATAATTAAAACCGCGCCAAGCGATTAAACCTATGGCGAGAACTAAAAATGAAGTTAAAACTAATTCGGTTCCGGCTATTAATTTTATGTCGTAAAAAGCAATTAGTGAAACAAAAACAAATATAGCCGTTGAATATATAAAAATATTACCGCCACAATAAGGAGCTAGAAGTTGGTGCAAAAAAATTCCGCCCATGATTATATAAGCTAAAATTGACCCGTAAGCTCCGATAATATCTATACAAAAAGTCGCTACCTTACTTTTAATATTAATGTATTTACCGACAAAGCCTGGTAACCTATGCTTCTCTTTAGTAGATAAAACAATTTCAGCAAAAAGAGTATGTAAAAAATATTGTACCGAAACCAAAATTATAATATAAAAAAACAATGGTATAATTCCGGCTTTATCAATAACATAAGGAATCGTAAATAATCCTACGCCGATAATTGTGCCCATTAAAGTGGCGATAGCTAAAAGATAATTTTTTGACATAATGAATATTTATTTTTATAACTTAATTATAGCTTAAAAAACTTGAATTACCAAATTAAAAAACGAGGTTAGATAACCTCGTTTTATGCTTATTTAATCTTATTTTCTTAAATTTATTTCGTAATTTATCTGCTCAATTTTTCTTAAATGACCCTTAGCTTGATCATATTTTGTGCGCAGATAACTTCTCATATCAAATTCTACTAATTCAGCCATAACATCATCAGCAATTTTATGAATTTTTTTAACTTCATTATATTTTCCTAAAGTCGCCATTTTAACCGCCCAACGAACTAATTCACCAAGTAAATCACTAATGCCGCCGAGATAACTTTCATAATTAATCTCTATACTTTTAATTTTATCAACCGTCTTACCGTTCATAACCAAGAAAAACATTTTTGCTTCAACATATTCTTCGACGGCCGCTTTATAGGCGCCTTCCTCCATCAAACGCGAATAGCTAAATTTTTTCTGTAAATTTTTTAAAATATCTTCAACTTCTTCAAGAGTTTTTCCTGCTCCAACGATATCACTTCTATGTAAAGAAAAAATTGCTTTTTTGGCATCATGCAAAATGATATTAGATAAACTAATAATTTGTTGGCGTTCTTTACCATGAACATCAAAATCTTTTTTTAGCTGTTGAATGAATTTTTTATTAATCATATAACTTTTTACTTTATAACTTTAAACTTTTAACTTACTCGGCCACTCTAAACACTTCATCTACGCTGGTAATTCCTTCTAAAGCTTTTAATAAGCCGTCTTGCACCATGGTAATCATGCCATTTTTCTTAGCGTTGTCGCGCATATCATATTCGCTGGCCGCTCCGCTTAAAATTAATTTTTCAATTTCTTTGTTCATAGTCATGATTTCATAAATACCGATTCGGCCCTTAAACCCTAAGCCCTGGCAGGTTTCGCAGCCTGTGCTGGAATAAAACTTTAAATTATCAAAATCAATATCCTTTTTATCTTCTTCTAAAAGTTCATTAAGCGAATCTTTAACCCGCTTTAAAGTAACATCATCAAGTTTCGTTTCCTGCTTGCATTTCTGGCAAATTTTTCTAACTAATCTTTGGCCGATCATGGCGTTTAGAGCTGGCGCCAATAAATATGGCTTTGCTCCCATGGATAAAAATCTGGGTACGGTTCCGGCTGCGTCATTAGTATGGATAGTTGATAAAACTAAATGGCCGGTTAAAGCCGCTTGAATAGCAATTTCGGCGGTTTCTAAATCGCGAATTTCGCCGACCATAACAACATCGGGGTCCTGACGTACAATAGAGCGAAGACCTTGAGCAAAAGTATAATTTTTACTGGTCTGCGACTGGTTAACTCCGCTTAATTGATATTCGATCGGATCTTCAATAGTTATAATTTTTGTTTCTGGACTGTTTAATTTTTTTAACATGGCATAAAGTGTAGTGGTTTTGCCTGAGCCGGTTGGACCGGTAGTTATAATCATGCCGTTCGGGCGTTCAACTTCCCTTTTTAGTTGCTCAAAAGCCCGATCACGAATTCCTAAATCATTAAATTTTAAACCGACCGAGCTTGATCTTAAAAGCCTCATAACTACGCTTTCTCCGAAATTAGTTGGTAAAAAAGAAACTCTAATATCCACACGGTCAGTAGTCATATAAATTGACATGCGTCCGTCTTGCGGCTTATCAATTACATTTATTTTTACTCCAGCTAAAAGTTTCATGCGGGAAATAATTTTATCCCAAGATGATTTATCAATAGTAGCTACATCATGTAAAACACCGTCGATTCTGAATCTTATTTTTATAATTTTTTCTTCGGCTTCAATATGAATATCTGAAGAATCTGATTTTATAGCCGCAGCCATAATCATGGTAACAATTTCCGTAATTTGCGCCTTATTAATTTCTGCCTGCAAATCTTTAAAGCTAGAAAACTTTTCTCCATATTTACTTAATTCTTCTTCAGTAACTTTAACGCCTCTAATAATTTCTCTTACCTTGGGTAGGGTTTTATACATATCTAAGCCGTAATTAAAACTATTTTCAGTAACTAAATAAACGCTAATATCTGAAAAATATTTTTCTGCAAGCTGTTTGGCTAAATCTTGCACTTTTTCATCTTGGGGATTTAAGCTGGCTAGACGAATATTTTTACCGTCATAATAAAAACATAAAACCTGAAGCGCGGTAGCCTCTTCTTCATTAATTAGAACTAAAGCTTCTGGGCTTATAGGAAAGCCGACTAAATCAACATACGGCAAACCAGCGGCATCAGCCGCTTGCTTAGTTAATCTTTCCAACTCTTTAATTCTTAATTTTTTTTCTTTGGCTGAAAATTTAGCTGCTGCGCTCTCGTCGTTAGTGGATTGCCCGGACGCATTGCTAAATAAATCATTGATTGATTGGTTAATTGACATAATTACATTATAGCTTATTTTTTCAATAAAAAAAAGACGGGTAAGCCCCGTCTTTTAATAATATTTATTTTTTTCTTTTTACTCTAATTAGTCCTGATAAAGGAATAATTTCTAATCCCTTCTTCTCTAATTCATCTAAAAATAAATTTAAACCTAGAGAATCCGAGGCCATATGTCCGGCGATTACTACATTAATATGATATTTTTCCGCTTCTTTTCTATGCTCTTCGCCCATATGCATACCAATCACCGTACCGATGCCAACTTGAGCCATTTTTTCATAAATTTCTTTTGAACCGCTAGTGCCGCCGGTAAATTCGGTTACAGTCACCCTGCCGCAGCTTGATTCCGGGGAACCGACAAAAATTTTTGGACCAGCATTAAATTGTATAGCAGCTTTAAACTCTGGAATTTCTTTTAACATATCAACCACATCGCCGACAGTTTCAGGTTTTTTCTTTTTAAGAGTTTTAACTAAAAAATCAGCGCCTAAATTATCGGCTGGCGTATGCACGCACATAAAATCCAGCTTTAAAATTTTTGCAATATCTACGCTACGATTATGATTATAAGGTGACATACCGCGATTTACTTCGGAAATTCTCGGCCTAATAACTGACTCGGCAATATTAATCGGTACGCCATAACCGGCCAATACTTCGGCCTGTAAATCCATAACACCGGATAAATCAGCTAAAGCCTTACCTTCCGGGTGATGAGAAATTACTAAATCAACACCCATTTTTTCAGCCAACAACAATTCCGGCCCTTCCATATCTACTCCGACAAAAACTTTTTTAATATTTTTCTTGCCATTATCAACTAAAATGCGAGTGTCGCTAAAAGGATTAGTTAATTTTTCTGTATCAAATTCCTTTTTCTCTCCCACGCTCATTTTTTCATATTTTTTCTTAAAACGATCTAAATATTTTTTTACTTTTTGTTCTCCGCGTAAATCAGCCTTAATTCCCATTTTGACCGCTAAGTCATAAATTTGTTGGATTGTCATATATTTTATATTAAATATTAATTATTTTATTTTGAACTTTAGTCGTAATTATTAATTTAAAATTCTCATTGATATAAAAATCTATTTCACTCCTAACACCGAATCTATTTTTAAAATAAATTCCTGGTTCAATCGTATAGCCGACGTTAAGCGGCAACGGCTGTTTACCCTTTCTACTAATTCTAGTTCTTGTTCCATGAGGACTAACAAACCCCAGCGAATGGCCGGTGCCATGTAAAAATTTATCACCATGGCCATATTTTTCTAAATAATTTCTAACCACCGCGTCAATCTCTTTTCCGGTTGGCACAATTTTTTTCTTTAAATTATTTTTTAAAAAACTAATCGCCTTATTTCTAGCTCTTGCTACTATTTTAAAGGCATTAACATACTGTTTCGGCGCCTTTACGCCATAATACATCATCCAAGTAATATCTGCAAACGGCGCGCTAATTTCCGCTAATCTTGCCCAAATATCAATCATTATTAAATCGCCATTTTTCAATTGACGCTGTTGTTCAGCATAAAAATGAACGTTAGACGTATCATCGCCGAAAGCCACAATTGATTTTTGCTTATCTGATTTTAAATGATATTTTTTATATTGTTTTTTTATAAACTGGCGGACTTCCACATCAGTTGTTTCTGAATTATCTTTTATAAATTCAACAATTTTTTTTATTATTTCATTTAAAGTTTCGGCCGCTTTTTTATGTTGCTCTATTTGTTTTTTATTCCAAGACATTATTTGAAATTGTTAATTCGTAATTTATAATTAATTATTTACCATCTTCCGCTCGAACCGCCGCCGCCAGAAAATCCTCCTCCGAAACCGCCAAATCCTCCGAAACCGCCGCTTGAACCTCCCCGTCCTCCGCCAATCCACCAAGGAATATGACCGCTGGCTTTGCCGGCCTGATATTTTTTAGAAACTATAAAATCGAATAACAATCCTATCGGCACCAAAAAAACAATAGAAACTAAACCAAAATATAAAAAGCCTTTAATAAAACCTATGATTATTCCGATAACTGCGCCGATAACTCCGCCGGCCCACCACGACTTAGATCGGCCTAAAATACTGGCTAACCAAATAAAAGCAAACATCCCAAACCATAATATGTCTAAGGGGTTAAAATTTCCAGTTGATGATTCGCTAGAACTTTCGCTCGGAACATATTCACCTTTAATGGCAAGTATGATTTCATTTACGGCTGCCTCTAATCCGCCATAATAATCATTATTTTGAAAAGCTGGTTTCATCTTCTGATTTATAATCCAATTTGATTGCGCGTCGGTTAAAACGCCTTCTAAACCATAACCAACTTCGATGCGCATTCTTCTGTCACTTATGGCCACTAAAACTAAAACACCATTATCCTTTCCCTTTTTACCAATTTTCCAATCTTCGAATAATTTAACCGCGAAATTTTCAATTGTATCATCTTCTAAACTATTAATAATAACTAAAGAAATTTCATTACTAGTGTCTTTTTCAAACTGGGATATTTTATTTTCTAAAATCTGTTTCTGCTCAACCTTCAAAACTGCAGCATAATCATTAACAAAACCACTCGGCTGGCCTGGATTATAATAAGCTAAAGCCGGACAAGCAAAAAATAATAATAAAGTTATGATTATTTTTTTCATTTCTTTATAATTAACTAACAATAAATTTTAGAATTTTACTTCCGGAGCATTTTCCGAGCCGGCAGCTGCGTCAAAATAAGCTTTTTCCGAAAAACCAAACATAGAAGCAAACCATTTAGCCGGGATTCGTTTTACCATAACATTAAAATCGCGCGCGGCGTCATTAAATCTTTTTCTTTCAACGCTTATTCTATTTTCCGTTCCTTCTATTTGCACCATTAATGTCTGCACGGTTTCCACAGATTTTAACTGCGGATAATTTTCCATAATTACGAGTAATCGAGCCAAAGCGCTTTCAACTTGCGTAGCGGCTTCAGCTTTTTCGTTAACGGTTGTTGCTCCGGCATAACGAGTGCGCGCTTCAGCTAAATCACCAAACACTTTTTGTTCTTGGGCCATAGCGCCCTTTACTGACTCAACTAAATTAGGAATTAAATCAAAACGTCTTTGATATTGGGTTTCAACTTGCGCCCACATATTGTCTACGTTTTCATTGCCCGTAACCATTTTGTTGTAAATTCCCCAGGCATACAAGCCTAAGATGGCGACAACAACCACCAAAATAATAAGAACTTTTTTCATAGATTTTTTACTCCATAAAATATGGCTACGCCGTAGCGAAACTATTTCATGAAGTTAATTATTAATTATATTTAATTTTACTTTTTTACCTCTAGCTTTAGTCGCGTAATAACCGGTTAACAACATACCAACATTAATTATCTCTTCATTATTTTTTTCTTCTCCTAATTTTAATTCGCTCATCTTTAATTCCTCAGGTATTTGTATCTCCATTATACTTGATACTTTATACTCTATGTTTCTTAGTAAACTTGTCGGTCCATTTTCTTCGGCTAATTCTATAATTATATCTCCCTTTTTAGCCGCTCTTTTTAAATTTTCATTCTCTTTATCGTCGCGCCCAATGATTAATAAAATATTTTTATCATCTTTATTTTTCAACCAAAAAACTCGACCGTATCTTAATAACGTTATATCATTACTATCGCAATCGTCCCAATATTCAAGTATTTTAAGAAGTTTGTCGCTAAATTCTGGATCAGTTAAAAGGCAACCGCCGCCCGGGCTAGAAAATTCCTTTATATTATATTTTTTTACTAATTCCATTTGCCTCTGCCTTGACCGACCGCTAATATCTAGTAGTCTACCTCTTATTAATTGTCCTGATTTTTCCGGCTCGCTTTCATTAAGTAATTTTGCCGATAAGGGCCTAATTATTTTTCCTTCTAACCCAGAATTTTTTTCTACAATTTCTAGAGCTTGTTTATTCTGCGACATCGGTCTTTGCCCTAAAACTTCGCCGGTCGCCACAAAATCAAATTTTTCTTTCTCCATTATTTCTTTAGCTCTTTTTAACATTAAAGTATGGCAATCAATGCAAGGATTCATATTTTTACCATATCCATGCGCGGGATTTTTTACCATTTCTAAATGTTCATCAGTAAAATCAGCTTCAATAAATTTTATGCCTAATTGTTCGGCTGATTTTTTCGCTTTAACCGTGCTAAAAAAAACACTCTTAAAACTTAGGCCGACTACTTCGACGCCCTGTTCCATTAAAACTCGTGCCGCTAGCATTGAATCCAGTCCGCCCGATAATAGTACTAAGGCTCTAGACATATATTTTATTTAAACCCAATTATTTGCCAACCGTATTTTTCTACATCTTCTTTCGGAAAAAAATTACAATTTTTAGTCTTTACAATATAGCCAACTTCTTTTTCAATTTGCCTGCCGGTATATTCTTTATTTTCCTTATTCCATTCACGTAATACTAAAATATCGCCCGCCCTACATTCCCAATCGGCCAATCTTACTTCAAATCCTTTTTTTCCAGAAATAATTTTTTCAAAATACTCCGGTAAAACTTTTTTCTCAATTTTCATATTAAACCTTTTTTATTCCTAATTTAACTTTTTCACCATTAACTTTAACTTCTTCGCCATCTCCGCTTTCAATAATCTCATCGCTTAAAGTATCTTTTTTTAATTCTTCTGCCATTTTTGCAAAAACATTTTTTATCATTTCTGAATCGCTTTGCCATGATAAAATAATTTTATCTTTAATAGTTAATCCGGCGTTTTTCCGTAAATTATTAACTAAACGCACGATTTCTCTTTTTAAACCTTCTAATTTTAAATCATATGTTATGGTTGTGTCTAATTCAACCGTTAATTCGCCATCACCCTTTTTTGCAATGACGTCTTTAACATTCAATTCATCCATAATTAATGTTTTATATTCATCTCGTAATTCATAATTCGTAATTCGTAATTGGCTTAATACTTGTCTAACTTTTATTCCAGCCTCATCTCTTTTTGCCAAACCTAATTCCACAATTTTTCTAACTTGCTCCATTTCTTTAATAATTTGTAATTCACTTTTAGTAATTTCTGATTGTTCGGGCCATGCTTCTAAATGCACGCTTTTATTTTCATCTTTAAAATTATACCCGCTAACTTTTTGCCAAATCTGCTCGGCGATAAACGGCGTAAACGGCGCCATAACTTTAGATAATTCAACTAAAACATATTTAGTCGTATTTAAAGCTGATTGTTTATCTTTTATGTCATCAGATTTAAATCGTTCGCGGCTGCGGCGCAAATACCAAGTTGAAAAATCATTTATAAATTCATCAATCGGTCTAACGGCTTTAGGAATATTATAGCTTTTCATGCCCGCGGAAACTTCTATAATTAACTGGTTTAATCTTGCTAATATCCACTTATCTAAGATATTCTCGCACTCTGAGATACCGCATCCTTCACTTTTGACTTTTAACTTTTGACTTTTAACTTCTTTTTCTTCATACATGGCATAAAATTTATAAACATTCCATAAAATCATAACTATTTTACGCAAAGATTCTTTAACTCCGTCTTCGGAAAAATTTAAATTTTCAGCCAATAAAACCGGCGAAGCAAATAAATAATAACGCATAGCATCAACGCCGTATTGTTCAAAAAGATGCGATGGATCAGGATAATTTTTTAAACGCTTACTCATTTTTTGCCCGTCTTCAGCTAAAACAATACCGTTAGCGATAATATTTTTCGCCGGCTCAGTATTAAATAAAGCCGTTGATAAAACCGTCATGGTATAAAACCAACCGCGCGTCTGATCAATACCTTCGGCGATAAATTCTGCTGGTACCGGCGAATTATCTTTATATTTTTCCCCCGCGAAAGGATAATGCTCCTGGCCATAAGGCATAGAGCCAGATTCAAACCAGCAATCAAAAACTTCCGGAATGCGTTTCATCTTTCCGCCGCATTTACAGCCCCAGGTTATTTCATCTACATACTGCTTATGTAAATCATTAACTTCATTTCCGCTTAACTTTTTTAATTCTTCTTTTGAGCCAACAACAATTTTTTCTTCGCATTTATCGCAAATCCAAACCGGTAAAGTCGCTCCCCAATAACGATTGCGGCTAACCGCCCAATCGCGCGCTTGCTCTAACCATTTACCGAATCGCCCGTCTTTAATATGTTCCGGCACCCATTGAATTTTTTTATTATTTTTAATTAAATCATTTTTAAGGTCAGTCACTTTAACAAACCAGGAATCGGTCGCATAATTTAAAAGTGGAGTTTCGCAACGCCAACAATGTGGGTAACTATGCTCATATTTTTCTTTATGAAATAGTAATCCGTTGTGGGCTAAATATTTTATAATCTCCACGTCTGTTTTTTGTGTATCGCCGGTCGGCTTAACTTCCATACCGGCAAAATCTTTAGCTTCAGACTTAATTATGCCATCCATGCTTACATGCTGAATAAACGGCAAATTCTTTTCCTGGCCTAACTTCATATCATCTTCGCCGAACGCCGGCGCAATATGCACAACGCCCGTACCATCTTCGGTCGTCACAAAATCGCCGGCATAAATTTTCCAACCATTGTCTTTATTTTCTAATTTTTCATCTTTAGCATAATAATCAAAAAGTGGTTTGTATTTTTTGCCAACTAAATCTTTACTTTGTATTTCTTTAATAACTTGATATTCTTTATCTTTTAAAATTTCTTCGACTCTATCTTTGGCAACAATATATTTATTACCGTCCATACTTAATACTTGATACTTAATACTATCGCCCACCGCCAACGCCACATTGCCGATTAATGTCCATGGTGTAGTCGTCCAAGCTAAAACAAAAGTGCCGGGCTCATCTTCTAATTCAAATTTTACGGTCGCTGATAAATCTTTTATATCTTTATAATTCTGCGTCACTTCAAAGTTAGATAAAGTCGTGCCACAACGCGGACAAATATGCATGGCTTTATAACCTTTATAAACTAATTTTTTATCCCAAAGCGATTTAAAAACCCACCAGATCGTTTCCATATAATCCGGATCCATGGTTTTATAATCATTCTCCATATCAACCCAGCGGCCGATGCGCCTAATAGTTTTTTTCCATTCTTCAGCGTAGCGTAAAACTATGCTTTTACAATAATCATTAAATTTAGCCACGCCCATTTTTTCTATATCCTGCTTACCTTTAAAGCCAAGTTCTTTTTCCGCTAAATTTTCTACTGGCAATCCATGACAATCCCAACCCCAGCGTCGATCCACTCGGTAGCCTTTCATTGTCCAATATCTTGGCACAGCGTCTTTCATAATGCTCGCGACAATATGACCGTAATGCGGTTCACCGGTAGCGAACGGCGGTCCATCGTAAAAAACATAGTCGCCCCGCGGCGCTTCTTTCTCTAAAGCTTGCCCGCCGAAGCCTTGGCGTAGGAGGGACTTTTTAAAAATTTCATTCTTTTCCCAAAAATTTAAAACCTCCTCTTCCATAACTGGAAAGGGATTATTAGTCTGTTTTACTTCTTGTTTTTTATCAGCCATATTATAAAAAAAATTACAAATTATTAATTTATTTTAGCCTAAATTAAGCTAAATGTCAAAGTAAAAAATAACATTTTATATATTTAAAAATCATCCGGAGATTTAAGGAGTAATTTTAAATTGCATTTTAGCATTTTAATGCGAGCCTAGAAAATTTAGTGGAATTTTTATGCGAAAGCGAGGTTAGATAATTTATTTGTTTGAGCCGTATAGGCGAGTTATAAATTACCCCGAGCGCAGCATAAAAATTACCTAAATTTTATCAGCGAGCGACTTTTTGGTTCTTTTTCTAGAAAAAGAACCCTGCGGAGCAAAAAACCTGAGCGGAGCTAAAATTCTAGCGGAGCGTCACGAACAATTTAGTTTAGATATGGTAAACGATATTAGTAAGATTGCCGCGCTCGCTCGCAATGACAAAAATAATTTTAAAAACAAATGGAGTAAAAATTTATTTTTAAAATTAAAAAATAGATAATTTAATTTTATTTTTTATAAAAACATTAATTATTATAATTTTCCTAAAAAACCCTTGCAGACATTTTTTATTTATGGTATAATTAATATATAACTTAAAAGAATTCATATAACCGGCAAAAAATTTATTAAAAAAATTTTTTCGCTACACGAAAGGGGGTGCAACAAATATGGCAAAGAAAAAAGCCAAAAAGAAAGCTTCAAAGAAAACTGCCAAAAAGAAAGCTTCAAAGAAGAAAAAGAAAAAATAGTTTGTAAAGCATTGCTTTATAAAAAAATAGAAGCGGCGTAAGCCGCTTCTATTTTTTATTCAAACAAACTGATTTGTTTATTTTTCTTTTTTTCTCTCTCATTAAAAATTTTAATTGTGCCGTATTGTCCGTCAAAACCAGGTTTAATAATTAATCTGCCTTCACGCACTCTTTTTATGCCTTCAACAATAGCCTGATCGGTAATTTTTTCTAAATCTTTTAGGCTAATATTTAATAAAATATTTAATTCGTTAATTCCTGATTTTATTAAATTATTATATATTAATTGGACTTTTTTTGAATGCCTTGACTTAATATCTAAAGCTTCGGCAATAATTTTATCAAGCTCAACTAATTTAATAAATTTAGCCTGGCCTGGCGGTGGAATTAATTCAGCTAGCTTGCCCGCCGAAGCCTTGGCGAAAGTGGGGCGATCGGCTAATTCATCAACTCGATTCATTACGCCGATAGTTAAAAGTTTTTTACAAACTGGACAAATATTTTTTTGCTTTTTAGATTGCTCTGGAGTAAAAATTATGCCGCAAGCGCGATGACCGTCATAATGATACATGCCTTCTTCTGGGTAAAATTCAATCGTATACTTTATCCCCAGGTCATTTTTTTTCTCTTCAAACAAAATTTTATTTTTTATAATATTATAAATTTCATCATAGCTAATTTCTTTCATCTCAAACACATTAGCTTCGCGTGCGATATTCGGTAATGAGTGCGCATCGGAATTAGAAAGTATAGTTAATTTATCTAAAGCCGACAGACGCCAATTCATTTCCGGATCACTAGATAGTCCAGTTTCTATAGCATAAATATTTTTTGTATATTCATGAAAGCACTCTTCCATTTTATCAAAGCCGGATTTTGAACCGAAAACAGCGAACCACGGCGTCCAGATATGCGCCGGATAAATTAAAAATTTTTCATCAATATTTAAGCATAATTTTATTAAAGCCGGGGCACTCATGCCTAAAATCGGCCGTCCATCCGACCGAATATTAAAATTTTTATCTAAATAATTATTTAATTTTTCAACGGCTGCGATATTGGGCGCGTGGATTACTAAATGAATTCGCCTTGCGCGATCACCATCTTTATAAATTAAAGCTACTTCGGTAGATAGAATAAATTTAACCTTATCATCTTTAGCGGTTTTTAATTTATATAAGCCTGAGCCTGGTTTAGTTTCAACTAATTTATTTTTTATATCCGAAAACCAAGAAGGATATGTAAAATCGCCGGTAGCTATTATATCAACGCCTTTAACTCTGCAGGCCGCTTCAATATTCTCCAAAGTTAATTGGGTTGAACAAGAGCGGGAATATTTTGAATGGATATGTAGATCTAAAATTTGTTGCATAGACTAATAATGGCTTTGGTCAGCTTTATTGACGATTTTAAAAAATTCCGTATGTTCAACAAAATCGATAAATTTATATGTTTTTTGATAATTATATTTGATCATAAAATAAGTAAATAAACAACCTATAATTATTAAAAAAATAAAAGACAAAGCAATTTTATAACCAAACTTCTTTTCAGCTTCCGTTGGCATCTTTCTATCCATAATCGGTTTAATATCCTTCTGATCAATTAATAAATCTTTATCGTTTTGTATAAATTCTTTACATAAATGTATAATAAATCCGATATATGAATCATCTTGCGGCCTATCTTTTAATTCTTTTGGGGCAATATATTTTTCCGGACGTACTCTTCTGTGAATAAACATTATTATCCATCCAAAAATCAATGCCAGTAATAAATAAAAATCAATGGAAGATAAAATATCTAAATCAAATTTTTTTGGAAAAAATCTACTTAATTCAGCATATACCAAATTAAGGCTAAAAATTATTATCAGAAATAAAATTAAATATCTATACATTTTTATATATTAATTTATAATATTTTATTTAAACCACCGTCTTTTTCTTTTATCTGCTTCCATCAACTGCTCGTGATTATTTATGCCAAACCACTCATTAATATCTTTTAACTTTATCACACCAAGCTTTGATTTACTAGCCAAAGCTTCTCCCACAAAACTCGGCAAACCATATTCTCCCAAACCTTGTATGGGTTTTAAATTAGCATAATGTTTTTTAAACCAATCTCTTTTGAAACAAAATGTGTTAGTATTTATTTCTTTTATTTTTTCCAGCTCCGGCGTCATATTTTCCTTCTCAACTATAGCTATTATTTTACCGTCAATTCCGCGCACCACTCGGCCTAAACCTTTAGCATCGTCATGATCGCAAGTTAAAATACTAATATCGTTATCTTTTAATAAATGAGATTCTATAAGTTCAAATAAAGAGCTAAATTTATAAAATGCCGAATCGTCGCCGTTAATTACTAAAAAATTTTCAAAATCAGGCGGCAAAGCTTCTTCGCCGGTTAAGGCAGCATGTGCCGTTCCCAATCTTTCGGTTTGCGAAGCATAAATATAACCTGGTCCGATTTTTTCTTTAACCATTTCTTCCCTAAAACCAACCACTAAGCAAATTTGTTCTTTAACTAATCCACCTCTTTCTAATTCTTCTAAAATATAACTAACAATTGGCCGTTCGTTTAAAGAGTAGAGCACTTTCGGTAAGTCCGCGCAATTAAGCCTTTTACCCTGCCCGGCGGCTAAGATTACAACGCCAAATTTTTTTAATTTCTGCTCCACCCCGTTAGAAATTTGATTTATCATAATATCTTTTTTGCACTCCGTCTTTATTAATTTCTAACGGGGTACATAAAAAATTAATTTAATGCATTATTTATAACTACTCCTATTTTTTCTGCTAAATTTTTTATTTCTTTTTCGTCTTTTCCTTCAACCATTATTCGGCATAAAGGTTCAGTACCACTATAACGAACCGACACCCTGCCGGTTTCGCCTAAATATTTTTCTACTTCTTTTATAATGTCACTAATTTCTGGGACAGTCGAAAAATCAGGTTTATTTTTTACTTTAATATTTATTAATATTTTAGGCGCTAAAAAAACTTCTTTAGCTAATTCTGATAACGGCTGATTAAAATATTTCATGGCTGAAATTAGTATTAAACCGCTTAAAATTCCGTCGCCGGTTGTATGACGATCTAAAAATATAAGATGTCCGGCTTCTTCTCCGCCTAATATGCCTCCTTTTTTTATTAAAGCGCTATAAACTTGTCGATCGCCGACGTCAGTCTGCAAATGTTTAATTCCTATCTTTTTTAAACTATTAATAAACCCAATATTACTCATTATTGTACTAACAACTATATTGTTCTTTAATTCATTTTTTTCTTTTAACATCTTAGCATAAATATAAAGTAAGTGGTCACCGGTTAAACGTTCGCCTTTTTCAGTAATAGCAATTAATCTATCTCCATCTCCATCAAAAGCTAAACCAATATCTACTTTATTTTCTAAAACTGCTTTTTGTAAATTTTCAGTATATTCAGATCCGCAATTAGCATTAATATTTTTTCCGTCAGGAGAATTAAAAATATCTATTACTTCTGCGCCTAAATTCTTAAAAATTTTTGGAGCAATTTCTGATGTAGCGCCATTAGCGCAATCTAAAATAATTTTTAAACCTTTAAAATCTTTACCATCTAAAATATTTATTAAAAATTCAGCGTATTTTTTATTATAATCATTTTTAATTTCTAAACCAGTAAAATTAAATTCTCCTTCCATCTCATCCTTTTCTCTAGCTAATAAATTTTCTATTTCATTTTCTTCAATATCTGTTAATTTTGTACCATCATTTTTAAAAATTTTTAGGCCATTATACTCATAAGAATTATGCGAAGCTGAAATAACTAATCCTAAACCAGCTTTTTCTTCTTTAACTAAATAGGCTACTCCTGGAGTTGGAATAACTCCAACTAAAATTACTTGGCCGCCAGCCTTAATTACTCCCTGCGAAGCTGCTTTTTCTAAAAATTGGCCCGACATTCTAGTATCCCGACCAATAATTATCTCGGGTTTAATTTTATTAATTTGGCAATATTGCACTAAAGCTTTACCCAATTTAAAAGCTAAATTTTCATTCATTTCTTCGCTGCCAGCTAAACCTCTAATCCCGTCTGTGCCAAATAATTTTTTTACCCCGTTAGAAGTTAGCATAAAAATACTATTTTAATTATTGTTTTCTATATACCCGTTAAAACCGTAACTTCTAACGGGGTTCATAAATAAATTTAATAAATTTTAACTTGATACCTTATATTTTTGGAAAATATTGAAAACCTTTTCTAAAAAGGTTTTCAAAGATCTAAAAATCTATTCTAAATTCTTTGCCTTGATCTTTGAAACCTAAACGCTCATAAAGGGCATGTACTTTTGGACGTGCGTATCTTGAAGTGCCAATTAACTTATAACAATTATTTTCCTTAGCCGTTTTAATTAATTCTTCAACTATTTTAGTTCCTAAACCCTGACTTCTAAAATTTTCATCAACAAAAACATCCTCCATAAAACCGAATGGTTCTTCATGCAAATCATTTTTTAAAAGATATAAATAGGCGTGAGCAATTTCCTTGCCATTTTGTTCAACATATAATTTAATGCCCCAACTTTCAATATTTTTTTTCTTAATATTCATAAAATTAATTTCTAATTTTCAATTTCTAATTTCTAAACAATAATTTAATGTCTCAATTTTTAATTAAAATTAAACTGCATTTGTTTGAAAAATTAAATAATTGGAAATTGTTTAAAAATTGAAAATTAAAAATTATTTTCTATTCAACCGTAACCGATTTCGCTAAATTTCTTGGTTTATCTACGTCTCTGCCATTTAAAACCGCCATGTAATAAGAAAATAATTGCAAAGGTATAACTGATAAAATCGGCGTGAGCATTTCTAAAGTTTTAGGAATATAAATAATATCATCAGCTAAATCAGCTAATTTTTCATTGCCGGCGGTGGTAATGGCAATAATTTTTCCGCCGCGTGATTTAATTTCCTGCATATTGCTTAAATTTTTTTCATAAACGCTATCAACCGGCGCGATAAATAAACTAGGAAATTTTTCATCTATTAAAGCAATAGCCCCATGCTTCATTTCACCAGAAGCAAAACCTTCAGCATGAATATAGGATAATTCTTTTAATTTAAGCGCGCCCTCAAAAGCTACCGGCTGATTATATTTTCTGCCTAAATAGGCAAAATGTTTAACTTGATAATATTTTTTTGCAATACTTTTTATTTGATCGTTTAATTCTAAAACTTTTTTTATTTTTTCCGGCAAAGCTAATAATTCTTTAACAATTCTTTGTCCGGTAACTAGCGACATCTGTCTTTGTCGACCAAGCATAATAGTTAATAAAGCTAAAATTGTAACTTGCGATGTAAAAGCTTTAGTAGAAGCTACGGAAATTTCCGGTCCAATATGATTATAAACTCCGGCGTCAGTTTCTCGGGCGATAGTTGAGCCAACCGCATTAACTATGCCTAAAGTTAAAGAACCTTTTTCTTTTGCTTCTCTAACCGCTGCTAAAGTGTCCGCTGTTTCTCCTGATTGGCTAATGGCAATAGTAGCAATTTTTTCATTAAAAATTTGTTTGCGATAACGAAATTCCGAAGCATAATCAACTTCGGTAGAAATGCCGGCATATTCTTCTAACATATATTCACCAATCAATCCAGCGTTGCGAGCCGTGCCGCAGGCGGCAATATTTATTTTTTCAATCTGCCTTAATTCGTTTAATAAATTTTCTAAACCGCCTAATTTAACTTTTCCCTCTTCTAAAATAGTGCGTCCGCGCAAACTATCTTTAATAGTCTCTGGCTGTTCAAAAATTTCTTTAAGCATAAAATGCGGGTAACCTTTTTTCTCGCATTCAGCGATATCCCAATCTATCTGGTCTATTTTTTTATTTATCTCTTGATTTTTTAAATTAATAATTTTAAAACCATTGCCATTTATTTCAGCCACCTCGCCATCGTCTAAATAAATAATTTGGCGAGTATGACTAACGATTGCCGAAACATCAGAAGCAATAATTGTTTGATTTTCAGCTAAACCAATAACAAGAGGCGAGCCGCATCTAGCAGCTAATATTTTATTAGGTTCATCAGTATGATATAAAACTAAACCGTAAGTCCCTTTTAATATCGGTAAAATTTTAACTAAAGTTTCGGTTAAATTTACTTGATATTCTTCTTCAATTAAATGAGCGATAACTTCTGTATCGGTTTCTGATTTAAAAATGTGCCCGCTAGCCTCTAAGCGACTTTTCAATTCTTTATAATTTTCAATAATTCCATTATGAACTAACCAAATTTTATTATGGCAATCTGTGTGGGGATGAGCGTTAGCTTCGGTTGGCTTGCCATGAGTTGCCCAACGAGTATGGGCAATACCTAAATTGCAGGTCTTATTATTTCCATTCTCATTAAGTTTATCTTCTAAATTCTTAATTCGACCGACAGATTTAACGGAAAAAACGGTTTTATCTCCGTTTATTAAAGCAATGCCGGACGAATCATAACCGCGATATTCTAAACGCCTTAATCCGTCGACTAAAACCGGTAAAGCATTATTTTTTCCTAAATAACCGACTATTCCGCACATAAATTTATTATATTAATTTCCACATTTGCAAAAATAAAATTTTCTGCGTTTCATAAATCATTTTATTTTCTATAATTACGCCGACCGGATTATTATGGCTGTCGCGAGATATAAAAGCGCATTTATCCGCGTAAATTAAAATATAAGTCATATTGCTTTCAGCTTTTTTTTCTGTCTTTAACCATTTGCGTTCATCCATGCCGTAAGTACCGCCGCCAGGAGATATTGAAATTGTATTGGCTTTAATATTATTTTTTATTCTTTTTTTATTAAAATCCGGATAAGCTTCATAAACATCTTCGCGCACGCCAGCGGCCGAATAAACATAATAATTTTTATCTGGCTGATTTTTTAGCGACTCTAAAACATCGTCAAGAATAAATTTTACTCCGGCTAAACCCTCATAAAATTTAGTGACTGGCTTATCGCCACCTTTTTCTTGTAAAGATTTTAGCTGGGGTATTAATTGTTTTATTTTTTCTTCAGCTTTTTTAAACTCCTGTTCGCGATCGGCTAATAACTTTAAAATTCTTTCCGGCTCTTCAGCCACAAAATTTTGTTTGGTATTTTTATGAAAAAAGCTTACTAAACCAATTTCCTGTAATTTTTTTAAAATATCATAAGTCGTACCGCGGTTTAAATTAGCTAAAGCAGCTAAATTTCTAACCGAACTAGCCCCATGTTCTAAAAGCGCTAAATAAACCGCTATCTCTTTATCGCTAAGGCCTAATTTTTTAAAAATAGTTATATCCATAAATTTATTTAACAAAAATAAAATTTTTAATAATATTTTTTCCTGTCTCGCAATCAAATTCTATCTCTTTATAACCTTGTATTTTCGCTTTTTCTATTAAAACTTTTAATTTAATTATATCTTCTTTTTGACAAAACTTTGGACAACTAACACAATTTATTTTTTTGATTTTTTTTACCCCGTTAGATATTTTTGTGTTCATAAAATATTTTTGCCCGCCGAAAATTTTATCTAACGGGGTGAATAATATATTAAATTTAACATTTATATATAATTTGTCAACTATTTTTCTGCAAAAATTTTAAATAAAAAAATAAATAGCTAAAATTAGCTATTTATTTATAATATACGTGTCAATATTTATTTATACAATAATAAAGTTATACACAGTTTTCTTAATTAAAAAGTTATAATTTTACAAAATTTTTTGGCCGTAGAGCTTTGCTCGCTATAAAATTTTATAAAATACTTTATATTTTTGGAAAATATTAAAAACCTTTTTTGAAAAGGTTTTTAAAGTACTAAAAAAGCACCATAGTTCCGGCGCCGACCTACTCTCCCAGGGCTCAGGCCCAAGTACCATTGGCGCTAAGAGGCTTAACTTCTGAGTTCGGGATGGGATCAGGTGTAGCCCTCTCGCTAGAAGCACCAGAACTATGATGCTTTTTTATATATTTACTATTCTATAAAAATTTTACAGAATACTTTGTATTTTTAAGTATTGAAAACTTTTAAAAGTTTTCAAAAATTCACTTTTAATCCAAAAATGTGGGAAAATCAAATGGTTTATTAGTACTCCTCGGCTCAACCCATTGCTGGGCTTACACCTAGAGCCTATCAAGGTCATATTCTCTGACCAACCTATGAAACCTAATCTTGAAGACGGCTTCACGCTTAGATGCTTTCAGCGTTTATCCTAACCGAAGATAGCTACCCAGCGGTGCCCCTGGTGGGACAGCTGGTACACTAGAGCTTCGTCATTCCCGGTCCTCTCGTACTAAGGAATGTCCTTCTCAAGTTTCCACGACCATAGTAGATAGGAGACCGACCTGTCTTACGACGGTCTGAACCCAGCTCGCGTGCCGCTTTAATGGGCGAACAGCCCAACCCTTGGGAGCTTCTCCACCCCCAGGATGCGACGAGCCGACATCGAGGTGCCGAACCAGGTCGTCGATGTGGACTCTTGGACCTGACTAGCCTGTTATCCCCGGAGTAGCTTTTATCCGATGAGCTTCCGCCGTCCTATTTCGTACGGTCGGATCACTAAGTTCCGCTTTCGCGACTGCTTGTCTTGCAGGACTCGCAGTAAAGCTGGCTTGTGCCTTTACACTATCTCCCGGATTTCCATCCCGGGATAGCCAACCTTTGTAAACGCCTCCGTTACCTTTTGGGAGGCATCCGCCCCAGACAAACTACCCACCAGATACTGTCCCCAGCCCGGATTCACGGGATTAGGGTTAGAATTAAAAGCACACAAGGGTGGTATCTCACTGGCGTTCATCTTGCGATGAACTCCCACCTATACTGAACATGCGTACCCCTAACTCAATATCAAGCTATAGTAAAGCTTCACGGGGTCTTCTCGTCCAACTATGGTTAACGAGCATCTTTACTCGTCTTGCAATTTCACCGAGTCCTTCGTTGAGACAGTATTCAAGTTGTTATGCCATTCGTGCAGGTCGGAACTTACCCGACAAGGAATTTCGCTTATTAATGTTACTCCAGATAAACTGGGGCATAAACATTTCTGCTATGCTCTTTATGTCGCCATAAAGATCGGACTATTTCTTACCGCTCACGCGGTTTTGGCGTATAGTCTCTGAGGATTTTAAAATTGATCGGTTAATTTTTCGATTCATGGAATTAGAAATTGATATTATTTTATTAAAACCATTTTCTTTTACATGAATTTTTTTCTCTAGTAGATAGATAATTTTACAAAATTTAGTAAAATCATCTTTTTTAGCTGTTTTCAAACAATTCTTTTTGTAAAAAGGAATTATTATTGAATTTAAATCTGTTAATGATCGAACACAATAACGATAAAGATTTTCTTTATGATTATCATGCCGTCGATTAACAAAAATATTTCCACAACCAAAAAACTTTTTTATCGTCTGGAGAACGGAAAGGCTTTTTTCTCCTTGAGTTATAACAAACTCAGGAAAAATTTGCCAACCAAACTTGCTAGTTTTATTCTTTATCACACTAACAGAGAAGCAACCCTCTCCATCAGTAAAACCAACAAGCCAACCAATAAATTTTAATCTTTCCTGCTGATTGTCTGCGCTAGTCACTTTTTTACTTGGCATAACTAAGGATTATATATACCTTAATTTTACCAGAGTAGTGCTAGATTCACCAGATTTTCCAGCATTTAGCCAAATTTTACTAAGGCAGCTTTCCTACCTTAGGACCGTTATAGTTACGGCCGGCGTTCATCCGCGCTTAAATTCAAAGCTTCTCCGGTCAAATGACCGGAT
>CAZHZE010000011.1:0-9360 GCA_964537265.1 uncultured Gammaproteobacteria bacterium
GCGCGAAAAATTTTACATTTAAATGACGCTGATTTAATAATCGGTTCAATCGGTAATTTATATAAAACTAAAGGTTTTGAATCTTTAATTAAAACGGCTAATATTATAAAAAATAAAATATCAGTAAAATTTATTATCATCGGCGAAGGCTCGGAAAGAAAAAAATTAGAAAATTTGATTAAAAAATACAATTTAGAAAATAATTTTATTTTAACCGGTAAAATTGATGAAGCGGCTAAATTATTAAAAGCTTTTGATATTTATATTTGCTCATCGGTTAAAGAAGGCCTGCCCTACTCTATTTTAGAAGCCATGCAGGCCGAACTGCCAATTATCACAACCAACGTAGGCGGCATCCCAGAGATAATTGAAAATAATAAAAACGGATTATTAATCAAGCCGGCCGAAGCCTTAGATATAGCTAATGCGTTACAAAAATTAACTAACAACAAAAATTTAGCTATTTATTTAGGCAAAAACGCTGAACAAAAAGTTAAGCAAGAATTCAGTTTAGAAAAAATGGTCGAAGCAACTAAAAAAACTTATTTAGAATAAATCCCCACACTTAAAATTAAGTGTGGGGATAAAAAAACCGGCTCTTTTTCATAAGAGCCGGAGTTGGCGAATTGAAAGCCTTTGTTAATTCAACTTCAAGGCTTTTATTTTGTTTTTTACCGCCTGATTGAAATTCTCATGCGGCGGATTTTTTCTTACGCTTCTTAATACGGCCAGAGTTTCATCCTGAATTTTTTTCCTACCCATGAAAAGAAAGGCGCAGCAATTCTCTTTGATCTCACTCGATAAAGCAACGGCTCTGTCGCCATGCAGATGCTCGATGGCCATCGTGAGCAGGCCATTGCCAGGCTGTAAAAACCGCCGTAAAAAAACTTCGGCCGGCCGATTATTAAACTGGCTGTCGATAAAAATATTACCGGCTCGTACAATCAGAGCCGACCTGAACTGGCAACCCGGCTTGGTGAAAATAAAAATAGTGTCCGCTATCGTACTTATTTCTGACAAATTCTGCGCATATCTCATTTTAGATTTCCTCCTCTTCTCGGCCTTGAGCCAAAATATAATTTTGTATCTTCTTTCTTTCATCAAGAGCCATAGAAATGCTCTTACGATCTTTGCCGCGCAAATTGTATGTTTCTGTATAAAGAAACATAAGATGTGCGATAAGATTTTTGAAAAGATAAACAAAATTTCTGGTTAAACTTTTTGATTTTGACATCTTTTCCAAAATTTTAATCGTTTCGTCCACGCTTAACTCGCCTATCCTTTTTTTTATTTTTTCTTTCATTCCTATCTCCTTCCATTTTTAAATGTACTTTATTTTTAACTTTTTACATTAACATTAATTATATATTTTGTCAAACAGGAACAAAATAAAATTCTGTTCCTGTTTTTATCCTCACACTTAATTTTAAATATAGTAATTTATTTTTAGCTAATGTTATTATTATTTTATAAACCTAACTTAAGCTGCATAATGAACTTTTCTGCATCATTTTTCAGCGAAGGATCCAACTCAGCGGCTTTTTCTGCGGCCTGTATGGCTTTTTCTTTTTCTCCATTCTGCGCGTAAAGCTGAGATAAAACGGCAAAAATATTCGCGTTATTAGATTCTAAGGACGCTAATCTTTCATATAATTTTAACAAATGCGGATTATCTTTTTTCCCCGCGTAATAATTAATGGCTTTCTTAACAAAATCAGCCGGACTTAAATAACCAGCACCGCCAAATTCAAGACATTTATCCAACATTTTATATCCCTCGGGCTCTTGTCCAAAATAAATTTGTACTTTAGCTAAATAGCAAGATGATTCCGGATATTGTTCATTTAAATTTACTGCATACTTTAAAGTTTCAATGGCGTTATTTTTATCATTCCTAGTCAAATAAATTTGCGCTTTAGAAAAATAAACAGTTACGCGCTTAGGGCTAGCTTTTATGGACTCGTCAATCGCTTTAAGCGCGCGGTCAGAATAAAAAGTAAATTTACTGGCATTATCGCTATTAGTTATCGCGGCCGTATTTAATGCTTGGGCCAATTGCATCTGCATCATTGAGTCAAAAGGATTAAGCTTAACATTTTCTTCGGCTAAATTAACTATGTAATCAGCTATTTCTTTAGCTTGAGTTTTATCCATGGCTAATAATTGATTTTGATTAGAATTCAAAAAATTAATCAAACTAGCGCGGCTATCTCTGTCTAAAGGCGTTTTATAATTTAAAGCTTTTTTATATTCCTCTAACCCAGCCAAAATATTACCTTTAGCGAACTCGGTTTGACCCTTAATTGTGCCGTTTAGCATCTGGTATACTCTAATATTATATTGATAAGTAATGGATAAAATAACCAGCCCGGATAAAATTAAAATCGCTAATTCTTTGTTTTCTAAACCCCTGCTTAATTCTAAATTTTCTTCTTCTTCTTTACTATTAACTAACCAATAAATATAACCAAGCGTCATCATTAAAGAAATATAGGTCACTAACGAATCAAACACGGCTAAATTTTGAACAAAATAAGCTACTAATAAACAAACCAATAAAATAAATTCGCTATTAGAAATTTTTTCCTCTTGTCTGCCTTTTATTAAATAATAAAAAGCGGCGGCTAAAATTGATAAATAAGTTAAAAGGCTTAATAAACCGCCGGTCGAAGCGATATCCACCAAATTATTATGCGCCCGATCAAAATAAGTTTCCGTAGGAGTATAAATATAAAACATCGGATCAAAATATTTATCAAAAGTAATGGCATAATTGCCATAGCCGGTTCCTAATAGCGGATGATTAGAAAAATCTTTTAGGGCCGCTTTCCAAGAAATTAATCTTGTTTGAAAAGTAGCCTGCTTTGAAGAAATTTGCGCTACGGTTCTTAAAATCGGGGTATTTTTTATAAAAGCGCTTTGTCGAAAAGAAAATATTAAAACTATAAAAGCTACGGCCATAACCGCGGCGATTATACTATATTTTTTAACTTTTTTATTCTGGCTATAAAAAGCCGATAAAACAAAAAGTAAAACAAGGCTTATGCCTAAGCCGGCATAAGCTCCTCTAGTATTTGTCTCCTTCATCACTAAAAACATTATAAAAACAACTACTAAATAAAGAGCGCTTATGAGCCAATCTTTATTTTTTTCTTTTTCTTCTTGCCGACGGTGAAAAAATAAAATCAAAGCGAAATAAATATTAAAAATCGCATAGCCGGAAACATAAGCCGTATTGCCGATGGTGCTATAATGAATTTTAAAAAGACTATAAAGACAAACTAAAACGGCCGCGCTTATGGAAACTATAAATAAATTACGCCAGTCATTTTTAGAACGAAAAACAGTAATGATAATTAAATAAAATAAAAAGAAATGTATAATATGAAATAAGCCGAGCATTCTCTCAATATCTCCCCAGAAGCTTAAATTAAAATCCACGCCAAAAACCGAAGAAATAAATAAAGCGAATAAAAAAGCAATTAAACCAAAAGTAACCCAAGATTTTTTCGGGCGGACTTCCGGATATTTAATAATTAACGCCAGCCAAAATATAATTAAAACTTCCACTAAAACATTAAAATAAATCTGTTTGGAGGTTATATAAGGGAAAAGTAAATTAGTAAAAACTAAAAAAACCGAAAGAAAGCTCAGATACACTCCGGTTTTTAAAATGTTTAAATAAATTTTTAGGCTCATATTTAATTAGAAATTTTTAAACCATTCACGCTATAAGCGTCGTATATGGTATTAACTAAACCTTCATAGCCCTTGAGAGTTTCCGGAGATTTATTGTTAATTATATTTATTTGCTCAATGGCCGCGTCGATATCTTTGGTTAGATAATAAATTTGCGCTAAATCTAAACGATAACTATATTTAGTTGGTTCGCTAATTATTAATTCATCATAATATGGGATAGTTTCGGCATATCTTTTTTGATCTAATAAATAAGCAATAATTTTTTTTAGGCCGCCGAAATTGGCATAACCGAATTCTTTAATTCCCTGTTTAAATAATTCTTCAGCTCTAACTGGATTTTCTTTATAAATATCCGACATAAGCATTATTTTAGCTCCGCCATACCAAGGCAACTGAACAATTAAATCTTCTAAGATAGCTCGGGCCTTTTCTTTTTCTTTTTTATTCGCATATAAATTATACAATAAATAAGAAGATTCTACGCGCCAAGGGCTTAATTTTTTAGCTTCTAAAAGCATAATTTCCGCTTCATCTAGCTCTTTTATATCTTGATAATTGTTTAAAATTAATTGTCCTAAATATATTTTTGTTTTTACTTCTAGGGGATAATTAGCCGAAACTAATCTTAATTTATCTAAACCTAATTCATAATAATTTTTCTTAACCTGATCGTTAGCGCTACCTTCGGTTTTTAAAATATCCAACATTTTATTAAGTTGTACTACCGCTTCAACACTGCCAAACTTATAATTTAAAGCTTCTTTAAAATTTTCGTATGAGCGAAAAGTATCAGCGATAATATAATAGTAACCGTTAAAAATCGCCTTATTAATTTTTAGCGGCTGATAAATCATTTTATAGAAAACAAAAATATTTAAGAAAATTAAAATAATAAAAATCCAATTAAAAATTTTATTATTCGGCAAGCTATTTTTTTCTTCTGAATCTTTTTCTTTAAAACAAACCAAGCCGATTAAGAAAAAATATAAAAATGAAGTGCTTAAAGTATCGAAGACGAAAAAATTATGGATGCCGTAAGCGAGAAGCAAACTAAACAAAACCGCGAATTTATAATAATCCTCACGGCGGTTTTTAAATAAGAAAAATAATAAATAAAAGAAAATCGCTAAATAAGCTATTAAGCCCAACGTTCCGGCGGTAGCCAGCTGATCAAGATAAACGTTATGCGTGCGGTCGAACCAATTTTCCGAAATATCCGGCCGATAATATTTATTATAAATAATGTCAAAATTTTCCATGCCCACGCCTAATATAGGATGATATTTAAAATCACTTAACGCCATTTTCCAAACTATTAAACGATTTTTAACCGTAATATCGCTTAAAGAAATAGTCGCCATTCTCCTTACGAATTCCACATTAGAATTAGCTAAGTTAGCGCGGAAAAAATAGAAAGAACCGCCAGCTATAAAAATCACCAATAAAATTATTAAAGAATTTCTGCGGACTGAACTTGTTAAAAATACGGCGTTTAAAACCAAAAAAACTAAAATGCCTAAAGCCAAACCTAAAATCGCGCCGCGGGTAGAAGTTAAAAATAAAACTATTAAATTTAAAGCGCAGGCCGCTAAGGTAAAATATTTATAATTTACCCTAGCCTCATTAAAGTAATAATATACTCCCAAGCCAAAGGCTAAAAGCAAATAGCCGGCCAAAAAAGCCGCGTTACCGATAGTGGCAGTGGCGCGTCCGATTCCGGCTTCAAAAACCGGCAAAATATTAAATTTCTGTCCTATACCATATAAAGAAACTAAAACACTCCCGATTAAAATCAGCCTGACATAAAAAATCCAATCTTTACGATCGCGTAAAAATATCTGAAGTAAAAATAAATAAATAGTTAAATAAACTAAGCTCACCACGCCTTCCATTCTTTCAAAGCTAGACCAAAAACTTTTATAAAAATCTAAACCAAAAATCGCCGCCGCAAACTGAATAATTAAAAAAACCGCCGCTAAAATAAAAGCTAAATTTAAGCGCGGCTTATACTTTCTAAAATTTAAAGCTAAAAGTAAAAGATAAGCGCTTAAGGCTAGCTGGATAATCAGCCGAAAAAAAACAGTTTTAGTTATGATAAACGGATAATAAAAGCCATTAATAAAAATCAAAACCAAAAACGGTACGGCGTATAATAAAATTTTAGTGAATTTTTCAAGTTTTGCTTCCAGCATAAAATTATTGTTTGTTTTTTATATTTTCTATATTTCTCTCAATCGCCTCTTTATTATTTGGCTGTTTAGCAATTAATTGCTTATAAATTTCAATGGCCTCATCATATCTTTTTTGTCCAACTAGCCATTCGGCATAAGCGTCTAAAATTAAAGTATCGCTTTCCATGCTCTCTTTTATGGTTTCAATACCTAATTTATAGGTTGCTTCAACGTTATTGGCGTCACCGACCGCTTGATAATAATTGCCTAATTTAACATAACTTTCCGGAATATATTTATTTAATTGTACAGCTTTTTTATAAGCCATTTCCGCGCTTTTATAAGCTCTCATTTTTAACAAAACGTCGGCAAAATTTTGCCAGGCGACTCTGGCTTTATTTTCAATTTTTATGGATTCTAAATAAGCGTTATAAGCTTCTTTATAGTTACCTAAAAATTTTTGATACATGCCTAAATTATTATAATCGGCTAAAAGCTGTTCTTTTTCTTTAGCTATAGTTAAATCAGCTTTAATTTCAGAAACTTTTTTTTCAAAATTAGCGCGTACTTCAGGATCAAGCTGCGCTACTTCTGACCAAAGCAGATTTTTTTCATCATCTAATAAAATAAAGCCCGTAGAAAAAGCGATTTCTTGATTTCCGTTTTTACTACCGGCATTTTTATAAAAATACCAAAAACCGCCGCCGATGATTGCGGCGAAAACTAAAATTGAACAAATGATAATTAAAATGTTTTGTTTTTTCATAATATTTAATATAAACAATATTAATAAATTATTAGATATTTTAATTTAGCTTTTTTTAATATTCACATTCGTGCCGCTCCGCTAGTAATTTCGCTCCGCTTAGGGCCGCTTTTTTAGAAAAAGCGGTGCAAAAATCGCTCGCCCCGTTAAATCCCTACGGGACTTAAAGCGTATTTAACGGGGCGAGCTGGAGAAAAATTTAGGATAAAATTTATGGCAAAATTTTTCTAGGCTCGCCTTTAAAATATAATTTAAAATCACCCCGGGGTTCGGGGGTTGGAGTTGGCGACATGGCTTACAGAGATTAAATAAATCAATGCGATAGCCAATCGGAAACCCCCGAGACTTTTTACTTACTTTTTAGTCATAAAAAGTAAGGCCCGCGGCAGCGTTACTGTGGTGACTGACACACAACTATCTTCGTGAGATTGCTTCGTCGTTTTACTCCTCGCAATCACAGAATAAAAAAACATAAAACTAACTTCAATTATACTTATTCTTTAAACAAAAAGCAATCCCCCGCCACGATGTGACGGGGGACGCTTTTATATCTGAATTTCAGTAATACCTATTATTATTTGGTGAATGACTGAGACATAGTCATATCTTTCAATAAGTAACCGTTGGTCCAATCAGACGTAGCGGTCGTATGAGCGCTAGCTGATCTATCAGACCAAACATTGTACTTATCGGTAGCACCAGCAGCAGTACCATCAGCACCTTTAGCATAAGCGGTGCCGTTAGTAACAGCGGTAACATCTCGTTTAAATCCGATAACAATGTTATCGCCAGCTGTACTAAAGCCGGTAACTGTACCTCTTACTCCGTAAGTATCGGCAGTAGAGCCAACAGTTAAGACTGTGTCGTTAACAGCTCCAACGAGCAAAGCAACAGCTCCGTCGGTAGTAGCCGGGGAAACTCCTGAAGTAGTAATATCAGCAGAAGTTGATAGGTTATAGAGTTTTAAAGCAGTAACTTCGCAGCCAGTTGTAGAGACTGTAAAGCTTAACTGCTTAATCTCAATATTACCCGCGTTATCGGCAATGACCGAGAATTTGTACAAAGCTCCGTTGACTGGATTAGTGCCAGCATCGACTTTAGCAAAAGTCGGTTTGCTCTTTCTTGTATAGAAGGTGTTGCTAGCTAAATCGGCAGAACCAGAAGTATAACCAGTTGATTTTGGTGTTCCTGAATCGCCGGTAGCATTAAAGCCTTCATCATAATCCAAAGAGACAGTGCTGTTAGAACCTGAGGTAGCTCCGCTAGCGATTGAAGTCATTGAAACATAGACTTTCAATTTAGCATCGCCATTGGCCGGGACATACATAGTTAAACCGGTGAAAGTAGCCGTAGCTTCAGATTCAGTTCCGGTTAAGAACATACCGTCCTTTTGTTGGCTAACTCCGTTCTTATCGGTATAAACCAAGGTTACAGCGGCAGTTGAAGTAGCAAAGTTGTTGCCAACTTTCAATTTCAATTTGTCGACAGTAAATCCTTCGTTAACCGCGCTGAATTGATATTCAGCGACATAATTACCAGTTGAACCAGCTAATACGATAGCTGAATCAGGCATACTGCCGTTAGTAACGGTTAAGGTGCCTGTGCTTGAAACGGTCATAGTCTGGATATCCTGAGCAGCAGCGGAAACCGCATTGCCAGTAATTACACCAGAACCATCAGCATCAATATTAGCAATCCAAGAACCGGCGTTTGAACCTGACTTGATATTGCCATAAAGATTGAACTGTTTTGAAGCATTAGCGGCTATCGCAATATTTGGTGACAAAGAATAGATATTTGAAGTGCCTGGGGTCCCCTTAATTGTGCTAACGGTAGCGCCAGTGCTATCAGTCAAATACATATTGGTAACAGTAGCAGCTTCATCGGTTGATAAAGCTACAGTAATAGAAGCCAAATTGACTCCTTCAGCTGAACCAGCGGTAATCATGAATGAACCCAATTTAACTCCGTTGGTTCCGGCAATTACTGTCTGGTTACCATAACCTGAATACTTAGAAACGGCTACGCCAGCAGCTGATACGCTTAAAGTAGAAGCTGTTCCGTAAACCGCACTGCTAATAGCAGCTTGATAACCTAAAGAGCTCATCTTCTGAACATCAGAAGCTCCTGTAGTAATGCCGACTTTGATAGTTTCATCTCCAGCAAAGCTGGTAGAAGTAGCTGTCTTAATATCAGCTATAACCTGCACTTTAGCAGTTTTTCCGGCTTTAACAATGAAAGTTGAGCCGAAACCCCAGCTAGTGATGCTATCACCAGTGCCGTCATAGTTGGTATCAGTTAAATCTTTAGTTGAACCGACTTGAGCGCCGTCAACATAGATTTTAGCATTATCTAAACCGCCTTTTACTGTTCCTGTAGTAGTAACAGCAACGGCCATGTCTTTAATCTTCATATCTTCTCCTGAAGCTCTGAAATCCCATTCACCGACAACGATATTGGTACCATCCTTAGTAACATTGTTAGTTGGGGAAGTTGTTGAACGGTTAATAGATAAAGAACCGGAGTTGATAGTGAATTCAATATTAGCACCAGGGGCAGCCACAGTAAATGATCCAGCTGAATATGGTTCAACATAGACATTGTAAGCGGTATCTTTTACCAAGACATCATATTTATTCATTACTGAGAAGTAGAAAGTTCTGGTTGAACCTTTTACGACATCAGCTCTGACGCTTAATATCTTGGTTGTGCCCTTAGCAA
>CAZHZE010000012.1:0-9013 GCA_964537265.1 uncultured Gammaproteobacteria bacterium
TTACCCAGCAAGTTTTAACATCTAAAAGCTGGTATAAAGGCGCGGATTCCAACGCTATGGAAAAAATATTTGCCGAAATGATTAATTCGGTGACTTTGGCCCAAGAAAAAATAGAAAGCATTATTAGCTTAGCGGCTACAAAAGTTGCGCAAACCATAAAATTAAATCAATAATTAATTTTAATAAAATGAAAAAAATTATAAAAATTTCCATTGTATTATTTTTCATAATTAATATTTTTTGTTTCGGAATTTTAATAACAAATGCGGCCGGGCTTTTACCAGATAAACCAACCGGTAATGCATGCTCTAACGGCGCTGCTGAATGCGGCAATTATTCATTAAATGATATGACTAGCGTCGCAGTTAAGGTTGCCAACCTTATTCTGGGCATAGTCGGATCTTTATCATTAATTGCTTTTGTGGCCGGCGGATTAATGATGATGCTCTCGGCCGGCAATCCTGAATGGGTAAAACGCGGTAAACAAACTCTAATTGGCGCAATTATTGGTTTAGTCATTGTCTTTACTAGCTATGCAATAATTTATTTTGTTTTCCAATCTTTAGGTATTAAATGGGAACAATATAACATGCCGTCCCCAATATCCAAAAACCAAAATAGCAGTGATTTTAAAACAACTTCTTAAAATTAAATGTCTTTATTCCAATCAAATAAAATTTATTTAGACAGCGAAATGGTTTCTGAACAGCTGCGTAGCGCCAGACAATCTAAAAAAATAAAACTTTCGGAAATTGCCAAAAAATTAAATATTAACGAAAAATATTTAACTGCTCTAGAAAAAGGAGAATATAATAAACTGCCTCACGGAGTTTACGGAAAAAATTTTTTGCGCGAATACGCGCTTTTTTTAGGTTTGGATTATAAAAAATTGGCGACTGATTTTGAGGAAGAAGTAAATGCGCTAGAGCCAAAAAAACAAAAAGAAATATTTTCTAAACAAGTAGTAAAAAAACGCTATCTTTTAGCTATGCCGAAAATTTTAAGAAATATTTTTATTTTTCTGGTTATTTGCATTTGTTTTATTTATCTTGGTTATCGCGTTAATAAAATAATCGCTCCGCCGTTTTTAATACTAAGCTATCCAGCTGCGGATATAATCACTGAACAAAATTCTTTAGAAATAGTTGGGCGCACCGAAGCTGAAGCTAATTTAATTATTAATGGACAAACGGTTTTAACTGACAAAAACGGAAATTTTTTACAAAATATAAGTTTAAAAAATGGAATAAATATTATAACAGTAACCGCCAGTAAAAAACATAGTCGAGCTAATACTATTATTAGACAAATTTTGCTAAAAGAATAATTTTAGCAATTGCCAATAAAATAAAAATAGTTTATTATATAAATACAAGGGGGCCATAAAACCCCTTTAATTTATTAATTAATTATCATATGGATACAAAAAATAAAAGCGAAATAAATGAAAAATTGCATGCGGCTGAATCGGCCATAGAACAAATAAAAGAAAAATATGGCGAAGGCGCAATTATGAAATTTGGCGAAGCGGTTAAAACCGACGTTGACGCTGTACCGACCGGCTGTTTGTCTTTAGATATTGCTTTAGGCATAAACGGTGTGCCGCGCGGACGAATTATAGAAATTTTTGGACCAGAAGCAAGCGGTAAAACTACGCTAGCTCAACATATTATTGCTGAAGTACAAAAAATAGGAGGCATCGCAGCCTTTATTGATGCTGAGCATGCTTTAGATCCTGAATACGCACAAAAAATCGGCATCAATGTTAAAGAAATGTTAATTAGCCAACCTGATACCGGCGAACAAGCTCTGGAAATATTAGAAACTTTGGTTCGTTCTAATGCTGTTGATGTAGTAGTAGTCGACTCGGTGGCTGCTTTGGTTCCGCAAAAAGAAATTGAAGGCGAGATGGGCGATCAGCATATGGGTCTGCAAGCCAGATTAATGAGCCAGGCCTTAAGGAAATTAACCGGCATTATTGCAAAAACAAAAACCGTAGTAATTTTTATAAACCAAATTAGAATGAAAATCGGCGTCTTCTTCGGCAATCCGGAAACCACCACCGGTGGCACAGCTTTAAAATTTTATTCTTCAGTCAGAATTGAAGTTAGGCGAGCCGCACAAATTAAACAAGGTGATAAAATTATCGGTAACCGCGTAAAGGCTAAAGTAGTAAAAAATAAAGTGGCCGCGCCGTTTAAGGCCTGCGAATTTGACATTATGTATAATGAAGGAATTTCTATCTCCGGGGATTTATTAGATACTGGCGTAGCTAGCGGAGTTATTAATAAATCGGGTAATTCCTATAGCTATGGTGAAATAAAATTTGGGGTGGGTCGAGAAAACGCTAAACGCTTCTTAAGAGCTGATAAAAAATTAATGAAAGAAATTAGAAAGAAAATTTTATCAGAAGTTGAAGCGCGAGAAGTTGAAAATTAAAAACATTTTATATAAAAAACAGAGGTTTTAAGCCTCTGTTTTTTTGAATTTATTTTAAGCTCGGCTAACGTATTCTTCACTATCTGTATTAATAATAACCATATCACCTTCGTTTATAAACATGGGAACATTTATTTGGGCTCCGGTTTCCAGCTCTACTGTTTTAGTAACATTGCCGGCAGAATTGCCTTTTACCCCAGGAGGTGAACTTATAACTTTCAAAGAAATTTTTACAGGTAATTTTAAAGTGGCTGGATTGCCTTGAAAATATAAAATATCTACGTCCACGCCTTCTTTTAAAAATTTTAACTTTTCACCGATTTGCTCTAAAGGCAAACTGAATTGCTCAAAAGTTTCATTATTCATAAAGCAAGCCTCAGAATCAGTTTTGTATAAATAATTCGCTTTACTGGTTTCGGTTTCGGCTTCTTCAGCTTTATCATTGCCTTGAAAAGTTTTTTCCATGACATTACCGTTAAGCAAATTTTTTAACTTTGTTTTTAAAACTGCTCCGCCTCTACCCATTTTATGATGGTCAGCTTTAATAACCGCGTAAGGTTCTTCGGCAATTTTAATCAAAGCGCCAATTTTAATTTCACTTAGACTTAACATAAATTAATTTTATTTACTGGTAAATGGCAAAATCGCCATCACTCGAGCGCGCTTAATAGCAATCGCTAATTTGCGTTGATGTTTTGAACAGGTGCCGGTTCTTTTCTTGGGCAAAATTTTGCCATAAGAATTTATGAAACGGCGTAACATAGTGACATCCTTGTAATCAATATCTTTAATATTGTTAGCACAAAAATGACATTGTTTTTCTTTTTTTGTTGTTTCTTCCATATAAATATTCTATCTTTTATTAAAATGGTATATTTTCAACTTTAATTTCTTCTTCATCGGTTCCGCCATCGCTCATGCCATTATTTTCTTCAACATCAATGACTGGTTCGCTCGGCATTGGAATTTCTTCTGAACGATTAATTTGATTGCTAGCGCCAGCGCGATCCAACATAATCATATTTTCAGCGATTATTTCCGTACGATATCTTTTAACGCCATCTTGGCCAACCCAGTCGCGTGTCTGCATTCTGCCTTCAATATAAATTTTAGAACCTTTTTTTAAATATTGTCCGCAAATTTCCGCTAATCTTCTCCAGGCAACGATGTTGTGAAATTCAGCCTTTTCATGCTTCTGGCCTGATTGATCGGTCCAAACATAATTAGTAGCTACAGAAAAAGAAGCTACTGTCTGACCATTCGGCGTGGTTCTTATTTCCGGGTCCCGAGTTAAATTGCCAATAACCATGGCTTTGTTTAAATTCATAAATTTTTTCATCAAATAAAATTTAATGGCCGTAGGGCGTTGCCCGCTATTAAATTTTTATTTGATACATTTTAATTTTTGAAAGTATTGAAAACTTTTTTGAAAAAAGTTTTCAAAGTTTTTTATAGTAAATCGTTTGTTTCCAAAATTTTATCCAACTTTTCATCTAAGTCTTTTAAATCAACTTTTTCCTTGCTCGTTTCTTTTAATTTTTCTTGCTCTTCTTTTTCTTCTTTAATATTTCTGGCCGCAATTTTCTCGGCAATTTTTTTATCTTCGGCAATTTGCTCAGCGGTCTTAATAATTTTAACAACAATTTGGTGCCTTAAAATTTCATTCATCATGCGTAAGGCTCGGTCAACTTTAATTAAATCTTCTCCGGCTAAATCAAAATCCACTAAGCTATAATAGCCATAACGAAAACCTTTGATCGGGTAAGCCAATCTTTTTTTACCTAAATCCTCTTTTGAAGTTATTTTGCCGCCATTGTTTACAATCAAAGAATTTACTTTTTCTATGATTGGTTTTATTTCTTCCTCACTAAACTTATTGGAAATCAAATAAAGAAGTTCATAATGAGGGATTTCTCCTGATTTTACTTTTGACATAATTTTAATTAGTTAATTTTTCTTATGCAATCCCTAAAATAATAAAACCCCAGATATTCTCCTATTTTCAAATACAATTTGAAAAAAATACTGGGGTTGAGAATACCTTTAATCCCGATATTTCGGGACTGCCTAAGTAAGCTTAGGAATGGAAAAGGTTAAATATTTTAATGTATCCATACTTTATCACGCCTATTAAAAAATTGCAAGGGCTAAATTCTTATGCTAAAGTTTAAGTAAATTTACTCATATGAAATACTTTTTTATACTTGGAGCAAATCCAACCCTTTCTTTAGCTGAATTAACGGCTGTTTTTAATAATGGCCGTTTTTCTTTGATCCAAAAAAATATCGCTATTATAGAAACTGATAATGAAATAATGGCTAATATTATTAAAAAAATAGGCGGAACCATTAAATTTGGATTAATTCATAACGAACTTAATTCATACGACATAAAAAATATTTTAAAAGCTTCATCAGAATTTTCCATCCCTAAAACATCAGAATCAAAATTTAATTTTGGCATTTCTTTTTACGGAAAAGGTAAAATAAATTTAAAAGTATTAGGCATGGAATTTAAAAAAATACTTAAGCAGTCAGATATAAATAGCCGCTGGGTTGTAAGCCGCGAGCCAACTTTATCGAGCGTAGTGGTCGAACAAAATAAATTAATTACAGATAAAGGCGTAGAAATTACCATTATTGAATTTAATAAAAAATTATTTTTAGGAAAAACTATTGCTGTACAGCCATTTAAAGAATTATCATTTAGAGATTATGGCCGACCGGCGCGAGACGATCGTTCCGGCATGCTGCCGCCCAAACTAGCGCAAATTATGATAAATTTATCAGGCGCAAAATTAGATGATATTATTTTAGATCCATTTTGCGGCTCAGGAACAATTTTAACCGAAGCTATACTAATGGGTTACAAAAATTTAATCGGCTCTGATATTTCTAATAAAGCAATTAAAGACACAAAAATAAATTTAGAGTGGATTAAAAATAATTATCAATTGTCAATTACGAATTACGAATTAAAAAATATTGACGTGACACAAATTTCTAAGCAAATTAAACCGAACTCAATTGACGCCATTATCACTGAACCATATTTAGGCCCGCAAAGAGGAAAATTTGATATTAATAAAACTGTTAAAGAACTTGAACATCTTTATACTAAAAGTTTAGTTGAATTTAAAAAAATCTTAAAACCTAACGGCAAAATTATTATGATTTGGCCGTCATTTTCCGTAAAACCAAAAAGTATTTTTATAAACCCGGAAATTTCCGGCTATAAAATTATTAATCCTATACCAAAAAATTTAGAAAAAAATATTTTTCTTAAATTAACCATGCGCAATACCATGGTTTATGGTCGCGAAGATCAAAAGGTTTGGCGAGAAATAATGATATTGCAGAAAACACAATAAATTTAACAATTAGGCTAATAATTGATAAAATATTAATAAGTTCGTATGTAACTAGTTGTGCGCAATCGTTAAAATTCATTCGATAATTCATGGAACTTCAAATAAATTTTGGAAATTAGAAAATATAAGTTAACTTTGTGATACAAAGTACTTTTGTATAATTAAATCTTAGTTGTATTATGAAAAGCATCACTCCCACTCTTAGAACAAACAGAATTTTATCATTAATCACATTTCTTCTTGGCGTAATTCTAATTATCTACATGATTACAGTTGAAGGTGAATTGGGTGCTTTGCCTTTAGCACTAACGCTGTTAGGTGCAATTTGGTCAATGGTTGTTAACTGCAAGATTAAAACGAGGTCAAATCGTTGATCCCTTTGTCAATAGTGAATTCTCCAAGTACGACTGCGCACAACAGCCGGTAAGCGAAATCGCTGAGAATCTGCAAGGTTAACGCTTTATTTTCACGAAGAAATATTATCTTGGCAGAAAAAACTCAGTTCGCTCTGATCAGCGACTTCGCTTACCGGCGAAATGTTAGGCATAATAATTTAAAATCTCTTTATGAACAACGGCTATAAAATACTTTTAACTGCAACTTTATTGGCAAACTTTGGCGATAATTTAATCGGTCCATTCTATGCGGTATTCGTTCAAAAAATTGGCGGCAGTATTTTAGATATGGGCTATTCTATAACCGTATTCAGTATTTGCGCTGGAATACTTATGATAATCGTCGGAAAAATATCAGACAAAATTAATAAAGAACTTATTTCTATATTAGGATATTCTCTCTACGCCTTAGGCAGTATTTTATATCTTTTAATTTCAAGCCCTTGGCAACTTTTTGTTTTGCAAATTGTGTTTGCCGTCGGAACGGCTTGCTTAGCGGCGCCGTTAAGCGCTCTATTCGCAAAATATATTCAAAAAGGAAAAGAAGGATTGCAATGGGGGCTTGAGGGTGGCGGCTCTAGAATTGTTGTTGGTATAGCAGTTTTTATCGGGACATTTATTGTTAGCCAATGGGGATTTAAAATTTTGTTTCTACTAATGTTTATAATACAAATAACTGCTGTGCTTATTCAAACAAAATTATATTTTGCTATAAGAAAAAAATAATTAAATTTCGTTTGGCTGCTAGACAAAGCCTTGATAGTATAATTTAACGCTCTTTTCATAAAAATATATTTTAAAACATCGGTGGAGGAAAAATGGGAAAAAAGAAACCTAGCTTTATGGAATTCATGGATAAATTGATAATGATTCTTTCGGCCGCGGAATTCGGCAACAATAAAATTGTATGTAATACTTGCGGGAAAACTAGACCATCTTTTCATTCAATGGCTGTTCACGAAAGAACACATAAAAGATCAAAAACAACCAACTAAAAAAATAAGGAGGGCATTATGGAAAAAGAATTTATAAAAAATTTAGACAAAGTTATAAACGAGTACCCTTTTCCTAAAATCCACAAAATTATTATTTGCCTAATACTAGCGATGATAAGAATTAGACATAGCCCTTACTATGTATCTGAAATCGATTCTGCTGTACATCTTACTAGGATCCAAATATTTAGTATGATTTACGAAAATGATGAAGTAAATTATGATAAATTAAAAAATGATATAGATAAAATTTTTGGAATTATAATTATTTTGCCGGACCTTAAAAAAGAAATTAAAGTAATTAATAAATATTGTATGGAAAAAATGCCGGCAGGAAACATCGACACCTTTGAAAAATTTTTAAACAAACGGTTTAATTAAATCGTTTAACACCTTTATTCGGAGTAGATAAAATCTACTCCTTTTTTTATAAAAAATAAAAGCGTTTTTAAAAAACGCTTTATAAATAAGGATCGGGTTGGCTATTTAGCATACCAACTAAATAGCCAACCCTAATAGCGGGAAATCAAGCTTTTAAAGACCACCTCTTGCAATATGCGGGTGATAAAAATATCTACCCTCGCAATGTACTGGCGGATTAAACCCTACATTGCGGGCCAATAGGCTGCCGTTAAATCTTTACAAAGCTTTTTTATTAACTCAAATGAGTTAATATCTCCTCCTAGTCCCGCGAAAAAGTTAAAAGGACAATTAATGTATTTTTATTTTTAACAGTAATACTTGAGTTTAGTATAAAATATTAGTAATGTCAAACTACAAAAATTAATTATTAATCAAAAAATTACAGACATCTCCGTCTTGAATAACATAATCTTTTCCTTCAGTTCTAATCCAACCCAATTCTCGAGCCTTTGCTTCAGAGCCGGCTTCAATAAATTTTTGCCAATTAATAACTTCGGCGCGGATAAAACCTTTAGTAAAGTCGGTATGAATTACCCCAGCCGCTTGTGGCGCCTTAGAATCACGTTTAACGGTCCAAGCTCGAGTTTCATCGGCTCCAGTAGTTAAAAAAGTAATTAAACCTAAAACCTCATAAGAAGCTTTAATTAATTTATCTAAACCACTTTGATCTAACCCTAACTCTTTTATATATTCTACCTGCTCGTCTTCTCTTAAGCCGGCGATTTCTTCTTCTAATTTAGCATTTATTTTAATTACTCCACCGTCCCAATTATTAAAATTTTCTGTTTCACCTTCATGGACATTTAACGCATAAATTATCGGCTTGATTGTTAACAATCCTAAAATTTTTACTTCTTTTTTTTCATCGTCAGTAAATTCAAGCTCGCGCGCGGCCTTACCGGCTTCAAGTTGTATTTTTAATTTTTCTAATAAACCTTTCAAAAAAATCATTTCTTTATTGCCGCTCTTAGCTTCTCGCGCAACTTTATCCAATCTTTTTTCAACCGTGGCTAAATCAGCAAAAATTAATTCAAGATTAATTGTCTCTCGGTCGCCTTCCGGATCAATTTTACCATTAACATGAATAATATTATCATCTTTAAACTCGCGCACTACTTCGCAGATAGCGTCGCATTCACGGATATGGGATAAAAATTGATTTCCTAGACCTTCACCTTTAGACGCACCTTTAACTAAGCCGGCAATATCAACAAATTCAATATAAGTTGGAATAATTTTTTTTGGTTTTGAAATAACCGCTAATTTTTCCAACCTTTCATCAGGAACTTTAACCACACCAACGTTAGGATCGATGGTGCAAAAAGGATAATTTGAAGCTTCAACTTTTTTCTTAGTTAAAGCATTAAATAAAGTTGATTTGCCTACATTAG
>CAZHZE010000013.1:0-8375 GCA_964537265.1 uncultured Gammaproteobacteria bacterium
GTTTTGTCAATATTATTCTTTTAAACCGTCTATATTAACGTCGTATAATATTTGTTCCTGTATAAGTCGATAATTATTAATTTCTTCTTTTTTAAACCAAATTTTAATTTCTTTTTCAGCTTCTTCTGAAGTGCCTGAGGCGTGAATTAAATTTCTAACACTTCTTTGATCCATATCGGCCATAGCGTATGAATCAAGAGTTAAATCTCCTCGAATAGTTCCGACATCAGACGTTAACGGTTCGGTGCTGCCGGTAATTTTTCTTACTAAACCGACCGCGCAATTGCCTTGCCAAATCATAGCTATAACTGGTCCTGAACTTAAATATTTAGCATTACTTCTCATAACGGCCTGACCATTATCCATATTAGTAGCATAAGGAGATTTTAAACCTTTTTTCTCATAAGCCTCGCGCGCTTTTCTGCCAACTTCTTCAAGCCAAGCATCGCCGCCGACTTCATAATAATGTTTAATGGCCATTTCTTCAGTAGGAATAACCATCTTTAAAGCCGTTAATTTAAGACCGGTTCTTTCATAACGGCGGATTATTTCTCCAATTAAAGATCTTTGAACGCCGTCTGGTTTTATAATAACCAATGTTCTTTCATTTTTCGGATGTTGCATAATTATTTTTGAAAATATTAAAAATTTTTTATAAAAAAGTTTTTAAAGATTAATCTTTAAAATTTTTTTTATTTTTTCACTAATTTGCCCTGGTGTCAAGCTAGCCTTAACCAAATAATCTAAAGCTCCCATTTTTTTTCCTTTCTCCTTATCTTCTTCAGTGCTTAAATTCGTTAACATAATAACTGGAATATCTTTAGTGGTTTTATCTTTTTTTATTTGTTCTAAAACGGAAAAACCATCTAGCTGAGGTAAAATTATATCTAACATAACAATATCTGGCTCTTCTTTTTTAATTAATTCTAAGCCCGTGGCTCCATTATCAGCGGTAAAAACTTCAAAACCATCAGCCTCAAATTTGGTTTTATACATCGAGCTTATCATCGGGTCATCTTCAACTACTAAAATTTTCTTTTTATTTTTAGTCATAATTATCTTTTAGAAAATAAACCACACCCTAAGGGAGTGATTATTATAAATTATACCATTTTTAAAGAAAAAAGCAAGTAATTACTATCGTTCAAATTTAATATTTATGCCATCGCTAAAAATTTTTATAGTCCCCTTTTGATCAGTTCTTAAAATTTCTGCTCCTATTCTTTCTAAACGTTTTATAGTTCTTAAACTAGGGTGGCCAAAATTATTGTCTTTACCAACAGAAATAACGGCTATCTCAGGCAAAACTTCTTCTAAAAATTCTTGGCTTGAAGAATATTGTGAGCCATGATGGGCAACCTTTAAAACATCGGCCTTTAAATCATCGCTGCCAGCCAACAACATCTGTTCAATTTTTTCACTGGCATCACCAGCTAATAAAAATTTATTTTCCCCATAAATTAATTTTATAACAATTGAACTATCATTTAAATCCGACATTTCTTTATCCAATAAACTTTTATCAGGATATAAAACTTCTATTTTTATGCCCTGGTTTAAATTTATGGTTTGTTTTTTGTCAATAATAATTAAAGAGATTTTTTGGTCGTACATAATTTTTAACCAGGTTAAATAATTGGGCGCATTATGAGATGCTCCGGTATATAAAACTTCTTTAACTTTATACCTTTTTAAAACATCTATTAAACCAGTAACATGATCATCGTGCGGATGAGTTAATATTATTAAATCAATTTGTCTGTCCCACCAAGGCAAATTTTCTCCCAATCTTTTAATTATGTTTTTATCCGGCCCGCCGTCGATTAAAATATTCTGACCGCCTGGAACTTTAATTAAAATTGCGTCGCCCTGATAAACGTCTAAAAAATCAACTTCCAAATTTTTTGGCGCTTGATAATAAAGCCAAAATAAAATAATGAATAAAATTACAGCGGCTATGCCTAAAATTAATAAAATTTTATATAAATTTTTAATCATAAATTATTTTTTAATTTAACGATTGTAAAAATTATCAAAAAATAATAAATAATCGCCCATATCCAATTTAAATATCCAACTTCTAAGTAAGCATGCGGGATTAAAGATAAATATCCAACGACTAATAAAATATATTTTGTTAAAATAAAAGCTGGCAAAAAGAAAATAAACGATAGGCCAGATAAAATCCAACTCAAAGGCAAAGCAACTAAAATTAATATAGTTAAAATCGGTAAAGCCCAAAGCACGGCTAAATTAGATAGTGGCGCGATTAAAGAAATCTGAGAAAAATTATAAGCTAAAACCGGCAAAGTAAAAACTTGAGCGGATAAAGTTATAAGTAAGGCATCGCTAACGCCTTTTAGCTTAGGCAGTTTAATTTTTACCCACAACGCTTCAAAAATTGGATAAACATAAACTAAACCGGCAATGGCTAAAAAGGAAAGTTGAAAACCAACATCATCGCGCAATAATTTCGGATTAATTAAAAGCATTACAGCCGCGGTTAAAACTAATGAGTTAGTAATTTTATTAAGCCGGCCTAATTTCAACGCCCATAAAACTAAAAACCCCATAAAACCGGCGCGTATAGCCGAAGCCGGTAAACCAACTAAAATAATATAAGAAATTAAAAATATAATGGCCACATAAAAAGCTCTCTGACGACTTAGGCCGATGGCTAAAAGTACAGCCATAACGATAGCCGCTAAAATACTTACATTAAAACCAGAAACAGCCATAATATGTGTTAAGCCCAAGCGTTGAAATTTTTGTTTTAGACTCTGGTCTAAACCTTGTTGGCCGCCGAAAACAATCGGCCGTGCTAAACTTGATTCCGGTTCGCTCATGCCTAAGTCTATTAAGCTAGATAATTTATTTTTTAAAGAAAAAATTTTTTTATAAAACCAGTTGCCTACGGAACCGACTTTTTTAATTTCCGGATAATAGCAAACTGAATAAATATTATAGCGCGCTAAATAACGGTCATAAGCAAAACCTTTATATTCTTCCGGCGTTTTTAACTCACAATTAAAATCTAGCTCATCGCCGTACTTATATTCTGGATAAAGATTTGTAGTTAATAAAATTTTTCCAGAAATTTTTCGATTCGGCAATTCGTTAATCGCGCTAACCGCGATTTCTAATTTTTGGCTACTTTCTCTTACGTCTGGCTCACCCGCAATATAACCGCGGGCGATAACATTTTGGCCATTATAATGCCAAATTTTATCCGGCATATCTTTCGGCAGACTTATGGAGTAGCGCCAGATTGAAAGAAATAATATAGCTAAAAATAAAAATAATAAAAAAACAGGTTTAAAACCTATTTCTTCTTTTTGCCAAAATAAAATAGTTAGAATTAAAAAAAATATTCCGACGGCGAAAAATTCAATATTAAAATTTAAAATTTTAATTGGTAAAAATGAGGCCAGGCCGATACCAAAAATAAAAATTAAACAAGCGATTAAAAAAACTTTAGATTTAGAAAAATTTATACCTCCTTTTAAAAACATAACAATCTTATTTTTTTGTTTTTTCTTTTCTTAAATACGCTTCCATAAATTCATCTAAACCGCCGTCTAAAACTTTTTGAATATCTGAGGTTTCATAATCAGTGCGATGGTCTTTTACCATCTGATAAGGCTGCATAACATAAGAACGAATTTGCTTCCCCCATTCGGCTTTTTGAGCTTCGCCGCGCATCTTTTTTTCTTCCTTTTCTTTTTTTTCTTCTTCAAGTTTAAATAATTTAGCTTTTAAAATTTTTAAAGCGGTTTCTTTATTTTGATGCTGAGATCTTTGTGTTTGACAAGCAACGACCAAGCCAGTCGGCAAATGAGTAATTCTTACGGCGGTTTCTACTTTATTAACATTTTGACCGCCAGCGCCGGATGAACGAAAAGTATCAATTTTTAGATCTCCGTCTTTAATTTCTATATCTTCAGTTTCCGCTAGCTCTGGTATAACTTCTACTAAAGAAAACGAAGTATGGCGCATCTGCTCGGCATCAAACGGCGAAATGCGCACTAAGCGATGAACGCCGGATTCGCTTTTTAAATAACCATAAGCCCAACTGCCGATAACTCGATAGCTCGCGCTTTTAATTCCGGCTTCATTACCCATATTACGATCTACTATTTCAACACTCCAATTTTTTTTCTCAGCAAAACGCAAAAACATGCGTTCTAAAATCTGAGCCCAATCTTGTGCGTCGACTCCGCCGGTACCGGCATGAATGGAAATTATAGCATTATTGCGATCATATTTTTCGGAAAACAAAACAAAAAACTCAAGCTCCTCATAATGGCGCTTGAGCTCATCATATTTTTTATCTGCCTCGCCGGCAATACTTAAATCTTTTTCTTTAATAGCTTCTGCCACGAATTGTTCTAAATCCGTAATTTCCTTTTTTAAATTTTCCCATTTTATAATTTCTGTTTCATATTCTTCGGCTTGTTTGCTTATATTTACGGCGCGCTCCCGATCCTGCCAAAAGTCAGATTTAGACATTGCTAATTTTAATTCATTAACTTTTTCTTTCTGTCGATCCAGGTCAAAGCAACCCCCATGTATCCAGGAGCCGTTCTCTTAATTCTTCTAAATTTTTCAGTAAGTTTTCCATAATTTAATTTTAGCTTTTTAATAACATAAAATCAAGAAATAAATCCCCACACTTAGTTTTAAGTGTGGGGATAAAAAAAGGCCGCAGTTTTTCTATTTTTTAGAAAAAACTGCGGCTGGTAGTTAGGCGTTTATTCTAGCAGGATTTTTTTCTCCAAGGCTGGCAGTAATTTCTTTCTCTCTCTTAGTAAAAAAACACGTACCCTCATAATGGCCTGGTCCATTAATATTACGTCCGCACTGCGGACATGGTATTATTGTTTCCGCCTTTTTTTCATTTATAACAACCTTTTTATTCTTTGCCATCTTCTTCTATCCTCCAAAATTTTTTTAAAATTTAAAAGAACATACAAAAAAACCACCCGCTTTTATTCGGGTGGCTCGTTAAAATCTTCTAACTATTATTAAACTATACGAAAGCAAGCCGCCCGTGAAGGTAGTAACAACAATAAGCCTAACAATAAATTTTTACTAACAGCTTGTTTCATATTGATATTAGTATAGCAAATTTATAAAAAAACGCAAGATATTTTATATATTATTTATTTATTAAACCTTTAATAGAATTAACATCAATATTCCCTGTCCCGCCATTAAGCAAACTTTGCATTATATCGGTTGATCCGCCCTGAATTCCTAAAATATCTTTATATTGGCTAAATAAACTATTTAATAATGGCGGCAGATAAATAAAGCCTAAAACGATCGGCGCGATAATTATAAACAAATAAAAATAACTAACGATGCGCTGAAAAGTCATATGGCCTTTAATTTTTTTTGTCATGGCATGAATTTCTTGCGTCAGTTTTAAATTTTCTTCAAGTAATTTTTTTATTTCTTCATCCATAAGTTTTATTTAATATTTTATTTATCTAACTTCACATTTTTTTACATATTTTCTCCCAATTTCCGCCATCTCTTGCATCTGCCTAGAATTATATGGAACTCTGCCCTTTAAATCTTGATTAACTAAATCATTAGCGCTTTTAAAGCCTTGCAGATACCAAGCGCGCGCGCCTTTAATTATTTTTCCCATCTCATTAATATCATCTTTATTTAAAAGACCTGGCACTACCGTAGTTCTAAATTCATAAGGCAGGCCACTCTGCATTATTATTTTAACACTTTTTTTAATATTATTAAAATTTTCCGCCACGCCGGTTGTTTGGCTATATTTTTCCGCCGGCGCCTTTAAATCCATGGCCATATAATCAATTAATTTTTTATCTAATAATTTTTCTAATATCTCCGGGTAACTGCCGTTAGTATCTAATTTAATTAAAAAGCCTAGTTTTTTTATTTTTTTAATAAATTCAAACAAATCTTTTTGTAAACATGGTTCGCCGCCGGTAATAACTATGGCGTCTAATTTGCCAACGCGAGACTTCAGAAAAACAAAAAGGTCATCCTCTTTGATTTTGGGATGATCTTTTTGCTGCTCGATGTCTCGAGCATATTTTAACTTGCCGACCTTATCGGGCCAGACAAGCATAGGGTTATAGCAAAACTGGCAACGGAAATTACAACCTTGAGTGAAAATAATAGCGCTAACACAACCTGGATAATCTAATAAACTAAATTGTTGTAATCCGCCAATAATCATAATGCAAAATTGCGAAAGTCATGCGAATGACGCTAATTAAAAACAGATTCGCGCCATTAGCATTATTCGCATTCATGTCGCATTATTCTTTATTAACTTTAAAAGTTTTGCGATTGTAATACTCAGCTTGTTTGCCGTCATTCCATTGTTGTACCGGTCTTAAATATCCGGTTACTCTTGAGTAAACTTCGCAGGCCGTTCTCTTGGTTTCGATTGGGCTCATATATTTCTCCTTGATCCAGTTTGTTTTTACAAACTTAGATTTTTATTTTTATTTAATTATTTAAATTAAAATTTGTTCAACTTCTTTTTCCGCCTGTTCAGTTGAAGTATAACCTATTTCTTCGTCGCATTTAGGACAGAAAAAGTGCTCGCCGGCGATATAACCATGTTTAGGGCAAACTGAAAAAGTCGGGGTGATAGTAAAATATGGCATATGGTACTTATTGACTATCTTTTTAACTAAACTTCTAACTGAATCAGCGCTAGGTAAAGCTTCGCCGATAAAACCATGTAAAACCGTCCCGCCTGTATATTTAGTCTGCATATCATCTTGCAAATCCATGGCCTCAAACAAATCATTAGTATAATTAACTGGCAATTGGGTTGAATTAGTATAATAGGGGGAGGCTTTGCCGGCTTGATAAGCTTCTTCGTTAGCCACAATAATATCTTGATATTTATCTTTATCAATTCTAGATAAACGCCTGGTCACGCCTTCGGCCGGCGTAGCTTCTAAATTGTACAAATGATTAGTCTTGCCTTGAAAATCTAAAACTTTATTTCTCATATAATCCATTACCTGCAAAGCAAAATCTTTACCTTCGGGCGTAGCGATACTTTTTTTAATCGGAGCATAATTTAACAAAGCTTCGTTCATACCGATCACGCCGATAGTGGAAAAATGATTATTCCAATAACCATTAAATCTTCCTTTTATATTGTTTAAATAATATTTAGCATAAGGATAAAGGCCTTTGTCGGTTAAATCTTCTAATACCTGGCGCTTAACCTCTAAGCTTTCCGAAGCAATCTGCATTAAATTATCTAATCGTTCAAAAAATTCTTCTTTGGTTTTTGATAAATAGCCGATGCGCGGTAAATTGATTGTTACTACACCAATAGAGCCGGTTAAAGGATTGGCTGCAAATAAACCGCCGCCGCGTTTTCTTAATTCGCGGTTGTCCAGGCGCAAGCGGCAGCACATACTGCGCGCATCGTCAGGATTCATGTCGCTATTAACAAAGTTTGAAAAATAAGGAATGCCATATTTAGCCGTCATCTCAAAAACTTTAGTAGCTACCGGTGAATCCCATTTAAAATCATTGGTGATATTATAAGTCGGGATCGGGAAAGTAAAAACGCGCCCCTTAGCGTCGCCTTCCATCATTAATTCAGCAAAAGCTAAATTTATCATATCCATTTCCGGCTGGAATTCTTTATACTTCTCAGGCATAATCTTCCCGCCAATAATGACATTTTCTTCGCCGGTAGTAGAACCGGGCACTAAATCCATGGTGATATTGGTAAATGGCGTCTGAAAACCAACGCGGGTCGGAACATTAATGTTAAATAAAAATTCTTGCAAAGCCTGCTTAACGTCTTTATAGTTTAAATTATCGTAGCGAACGAACGGCGCTAAATAAGTATCAAAGTTTGAAAAAGCTTCAGCGCCAGCGACTTCGCCCTGCAAAGTATAGAAAAAATTAATAATCTGGCCTAAGGCGGTTCTTAAATGTTTAGCTGGTCTGGCTTCAACTTTTCCGGAAACGCCGCCGAAACCGCGAATTAAAAGTTCGCGTAAATCCCAACCGGCGCAATAAGGCGCGAGCAATTGTAAATCGTGCAAATGTAAATCGCCATTTTTATGAGCGTCTCTAATATTTTGGGTATAGACTTGGTTTAACCAATAGTTAGAAGAAATGGCCGAAGCTAAATGATTATTTAAACCTTGCAAGCTATAACTCATGTTAGAATTTTCTTTAACTCGCCAATCGCTTTGTTTTAAATAGCCTTCCATTAATTCATCTGAATTAATCATGGATTTCATTTCGCGAAGGCGTGCTCTTTGATCGCGATATAAAATATAAGCTTTAGCGGTTTTAATCTGGCGGTTCTTAATTAAAATTTCTTCTACCATATCCTGAACCTG
>CAZHZE010000014.1:0-8187 GCA_964537265.1 uncultured Gammaproteobacteria bacterium
GCTTCAACTTTTTTCTTAGTTAAAGCATTAAATAAAGTTGATTTGCCTACATTAGGCAAACCAACTATGCCAATTGATAAAGACATATTTTATAAATATTAACCACTCCTTGAATTTAGCAGAGATTTAATAATTTTACAAATAAATATTATATTTATAAAAAATTGACTAACTTTTCTTTTTTTGTTAGTATAATTTTAGTCTCGTCAAGAGGCTTTTTATTTACATATTATGGAGCGGTAGCTCAGTTGGTTAGAGCGCTGCCCTGTCACGGCAGAGGTCGCGGGTCCGAGTCCCGTCCGCTCCGCAAGATAAAATATAAAAATAACCCGTCGTTAATCCGACGGGTTTTTGTTGCTCTAAGATAGAGATTTTATAATTTCAATAATGAATAAAACAATAATTGCCAACTCTAAAACATTGGCTGACCGATATTGCTGCATATCAATTATAAATTTACACGATTCTTTGACTAATTTTAATTTATACTCTACGTTTTTTCCCCTTTCATTAAGAGAAAATATATCTCTTAATTCTTTATAAATTTTTTGGTTCTTTTTTATTTGCCAGGTTATATCCGGCTCATCAAATAATTGCAGGCCATGAACTAGCATCAAATTTATTCTTAAAACTTTGCCGAATTTTTGTATATATTTGCGCATACCTAAGCGTATTTTTCCTTGTCCGATCAATAAATTAACCGGCTCTTCTAAGGCCGCCATGGTATTTTCAATCAAATCCTCATAGTATTCAAGGCTTACTGATCGAGATAAAACAATGGCAACTAATTTTATAACATCAACGCTTTCTTCTTTAACCCATAGCTGCTCTGTGGTGGTTTCCTGCTTTTCTTCGCCTCCTATGCGAATTATTAAATCATCCATAAATTCGGCGTGTCCAGCAACTGCGCCGGAACAATTTTTTAATTTTTTCAAACAATTTTGCTTTTCATCTTGGCAAAAATTAAAAAATACAACTGAGCCATACTCAAAAATTGCCAAATATTTATCCTCTTTTTTAACAATTAATGGGCTCTGCTCAATAATTACACCAAATTCATCAACGCGAGATCGTAAATAAGTTAAATTAAAACTTGTTGTCAAACTATACGCTTCCGCTAAAATCTCTTTTGCTCCTTCTGCCATAAAAACACCTTCTTTCCTTTATATATTTTATTTTAATGAACTATTTTATTTGCTTCTCTGCCTTATAGCCTCAAATAAAATTACAGCCGCGCTCACAGAAACATTTAAAGAATCAATTTTTCCATTCATTTTAATTTTTATTTTTTCATCTGCTGATTTAAGCCAAGTTTGGCTTAAACCCTTATCTTCCGTGCCCATCACTATAGCACAACTAAGATTATAATCAACCCCTATATACTCTTTTTTTGCCTCTGGCGTTGTAGCTAATATTTTTATTTTATTCTTTTGGCAAAATTCAACTGTTTCATTAATTGAAGCTAAAATAGTTGGCACAGTAAAAATAGTACCTTGGCTGGCGCGTATTACATTAGAATTATAAATATCAGTTTTAGCATCATTTATGATAATGGCGTCAGCTCCGACTGCATCGGCGGTACGTAAAATTGCCCCGAGATTGCCGGGTTTTTCTACGGCTTCTAAAATAACTATTAAAGACTTAGCGCTTAATTTTATATCCGGCAATTTTTTATTTTTAATTTCAGCGACGGCTAAAAATCCATCCGGATTCTCCCGATAAGAAATTTTATCAAAAACTTTTTTTGAAACTTCAACTGATTTTTCTTCATTAAACTTTAATTCTTTTTTTATATACTCCTGGCAGTAAAATAAATTTTTTACTTTTATACTACCTTTTAGCGCTAAATTTATTTCTCGCCATCCCTCGATTAAAAATAAGCCTTGATTTTTTCTCTCACGGCTTGATTCGCGCAGTTTAACAATATTTTTTATTTTTTCATTTTGTAAACTTTCAATAATAACCATATAATATTGCCTAAGTGGTCAACAGAATTTATTATTTTTTAAAGCGAGGACTGTTTGAGCCAGACCTGGGCTGGCGAGTTCCACGGCGAAAAAAATCATAAATTCTGTTGACCATGTAATTTATTAATTATTTAGATTGATTATTTTTTTTCTCTTGTAAATAAACAATATAAGAATAACCCATGGTGCCAAATAACAATACCACCATAGCCGCAATAAAAACGGCTAACTTCCAGCTATTAGGCAAAACAACCTCTGCTATCATTAAAAATCCTGCTAAAATAAACATTTTTCCGCCAAAACGATGAGTTTTATTCCACACTTCTTCGCTAGACAAAGTCCATGGCGTCCGAATACCGACAAACCAATTTCTTTTTAATTTAGCCATATAATTACCCATTACTATAAATAGAATGCCGATTAAAATAGGTACGATAATGCCAACGGGCAGATTATAACCCAATCCGTTAAAACACATTAAAAAATATATAATAACCATTAAAGCCAAAATTATGTTTTTAAAAATGTGGTAGACTCTATTAAATTGTTCATAGCGTTCTTTTTTAGGATCTAAATATGGTATTAATAAAAACATGATGTATAAACCTATAATCATCAGCGGAAAAAAAATCGCTTGCATCGGTCCTGAGCCCCAACCGTCAGGTTGGCCGGCAAAATTCCAATGAGTTACTATGCGCGCAGGCAAATTATTATAAAAAAATACGGCTGAAGCGCATGTCAAAATAATCATAGCTAAAGAAAAAAATTCACTTTTTATTGTAGGCTTTATTGGATTAGACATAAAGTTTTTATTTGCCTTATAAAATAATTTAAAAATATAAAATTATTTAACAGGATTAAAAAATTTAATTAATTTTTCTGCCATTTCTTCAAACACGCTTAAATTAAGAGAATAAATAATTTCTTGTCCTTTTCTTCGGCTAGCAACTAAATCGGCTTGTTTTAAAACATTAAGATGATGGGACAACGAAGGCAGGGTAATATTGAAATTTTTACCCAATTCGCCGGCGGCCATATCTTTTTTTTTCAATAACTCTAAAATTTTTCTTCTGGTCGGGTCAGATAGAGCTTGTAAAGTTTTATTTAAAGTCATAAAAAATATTTAGATATTTAGACAACTATCTAAATTATAGCATAACTATAAATTTTGTCAAGAATAGGCAAAGCCCCTAGCAAAATTTCGGCTAGGGGCTTGAAGGGGCCCGTTCTGGGAACAATTTCAATCTATATATTAATTTACAACAATTTATCTTTTTTGTCTTCTTGTTGATTTTGTAGATTACGCTCTTTAACTAATTCGCGGTTAACCCAAATTAACCAAGCTATAACTCCTAGTAAAAACAAAATAAATAAAATTAAACTTACTTTTAATTTGCTTTGGCTAAGTCTTCCCTCATTAACCATGCCGCCTATAACATCTTTATTATCTTCCCTATCTCCTATAAAATCCTTTATTTTTTCTAAATCTTTTTCATCTTGCTGGCTTAATTCTTCAATGGCTTTTTCTGCAGGTGTTTTTTCTTTTATAATATCAGCGTTTTTAAAGGCAGACGATTGTTGACTGTTACTATCATTTTGTTTTGGCTCTTCTATAATTTTTGTATTATCAATTTTTTCCTCCTGAGCTGATTGGGCAATGGCGGAATTTCTTACTAAAAAATATATTATATTAGATGAAGTACTTTTTTTACCCCGCTCATCAATAGCAACAGCATAAACAGAATGTCTGCCTCTTTTCAATGTTTGATCGGATTTATAGGCAAAATTAGCCGTACCGCTTTGGTGGTTTTTTGCCTGAAATTCTCCGCTATACTTATTGTCAATATAAACTTTTACTTGAGAATTATTTTTTGTTAAACCAACTATAAATGGTCGACTATCAGAAGTATTAACATTAACTACGGGCTGAAATAATGTTGGCGCAGGCATAGGTAATTCAACTTTAAAAGACGATACTGCTGACGGCTGGCTAATCTGACCTTCCTGATTTTCCGCTATCATATAAACTTCATGTTGGCCCAAACTTAAATTTAAAAATGGTTTATAAGCAAAATTAGCCGTGCCGCTTTCATGGTTTAAAATTTCAGTTTTTCCATTATAAACTCCATCAATAAAAATTTTTACAAAACTACCGCTCTTAGTTAAACCAATAATTAAAGGTTTTTTTTCTCCAACAACAGTATTTTCATTAGGAGCTATTAAAGTTGGTGCGGGTAAAATATCTAAAGCGAACTTAACTTCAGCTAAGGGAGCTGATAAAACTAAAGATGTTTTATCTTTTGTTATAATCATTACCGAGTGCACCCCAGCAGCCATTTTTTCTCCTTGATATTGAAAAATAAAATTTAATTCGTTTTGTTTAACTGTACTTTCTGTTTCAGCTTGACCAATAAAATTCCCGTCTAAATAAATTAAAACTTCACTACCGCCTGGCGCCGTGCCAGCTACAGTGAAGTTTTGCCCGCTGATAAATTTAGTTATTGTAGGCGGCGCCACTTCGGCTCGCGCCTCTGAACAAAAAATTGCCAAAAAAAACAAAACGAGGCCTAAACATAACAAACTTTTTAATATTTTCATGATATTTAAAATTTATTATTCAGCCTCCTTTTTATCATTTAAAATATTTTTCTATTATAGGGCCAAAAGGATTAAATCAGCTATGCCAACTTTTCCTTTTAGCCCTAATAAGAAAATTTTGAAAAAATTTACTGCGAATCTTTAGAAAACAAAAAATGTTCACAGTGTCTTTAGTTTAGCTTCTGTAAATTAAAAGCGTCAAGTGCGCAACAAGTTAACAATGTGTTATTAAATGGTGATAAATTGTTAATAAACAGGTGCATAAAAAGAAAAAAATTTTATAAAATATCTTTATAGTGCTTTATTTTAGCCGTCTTTTTAACTTTATTAATATCCACAGTAATTAGATCGGCTCTAATTTCTTGGTTATATAAATTTTTATTACCAATATAAATTTCTATGCCCCTTCTAAATCTTTCTGACTTGGTTGGTTGAAAAGCGTTTTCCGCTGATCCATAAAATTGGCTGACCCTAGTTTTAACTTCAACAAACACAACTAAAAAATCTTTTATGGCTACTAAATCTAATTCTTGATAACTTAATTTTACATTAGAATCTATAATTTTATATCCGCGTTTAATTAAATAATTTTTGGCTAATATTTCACCAAATTTACCTATTTTTTGTTTATAATTCATATAAGTAACCGGACAAAAAAAGAGCTGCAAAACAGCTCTTTTTTAAATACTTAACTTTAAAATTAAGGAATATATTTTTGATATTCTCTTTCTTTATCTAACTGCTCTTTTTTAGCTGGAATTTTTAAAATTGATTTAATAATAAAAAATATCCAAATCAACATTCCAATCGTCCAAAGCAAAAACCAAAAACGAGCGGATAAAAATGGCACCATTTCATAATTAAAAAAGGTCAGCAATAAACCAAGCGAAGTATTAGTTATAAAAAAAGTATACAAACTTCGCCAGAAAGAAGCATATAAACCTTTAGACCATTTTCTTTTTATCAACCAACTAATTAAAGTTAAAATAGCTAATAAAACTAAAAAACCTAAAACTATTTTTAAAGATAGGCTGGTAAATGCGCCCGGTCTTGAGCTAAACCAAAAATTCAATGTTAAAAAATTTCCCATATTATTAATGTTTATAGTTTTATATAAATAATGCCGTAATGATAAGGTCCGGCATCAAATTCTTCTTCAGGTTTTAAGCCTAATTTTTTAGCCGCATTATCTAATAATTCTTTTTTTACTTTTTCCTCGGCCGGCGGCCCGAAAGGCGCAGCTATATTTTTCCAATCAACTACAATTAATTTACCATTCTTCTTTATTAATCTTATTGATTCTCTTAAAATTTCCGCTCGTTTATGAGATTGGTGCAAAGTGTTTATTAAAAAAGCTATATCTAAGCTGCCGCTCTCAATTTTAGTGGCGCCAAATATTTCTAAATTACTCCAAACTGTTTTAATATTAGTAAAATTTTCCAATCGCGCTCGTTTATTGATTGCTTCTAAATCAGTCCTTAAAATATCAACCGCATAAACAACGCCTTTTTTGCCGACTAATTTGGCTCCAGGAAAAACAAAATGGCCCGAAGAACCACAACCTAAATCGGCTATTTTCATTCTTTCGCCCAATTGAGCTTTAGAAAAAAGCAAATTAATATCAATCAGAGCATTGCCTCCTGTTGTTGTTGCCATAATAAAATTTATTATTATAGTTTTATTATAATATATTTTTTTTTACAAAACAAGCATAAAATAAAAAACTCAGCATTATAGGCTGAGTTTTTATAAAAACTAAAATAATCTAAAAACCCAAAATCTTATTCATCTTAGCTCTAGTGTAAGGGCCTACAAAACCAGTGCCTTTTTTTAAGCCTAAGGGAGTTAAAGTTTCACTGGCATATTTTTTCTGAAATTTAATTACCGCTACTCTGGTTAACTGGCCAAAATAGTTAGTTTCTTTGCCCGGAGAACCAGCACCAGATTTAGCAATTTGAGTATCCGGATATTGATTTAAGAAAATCTGCAATCTTTTTACATCGTCAGAGGTTTGTCCAAAACGGAGATTTTTAGTAAAAGGTTGTTTCAATAATACTGGAATTTCAATGGCTGTTTGATTTGAAGACTGAGTATTATTGCCTTGGCTGTTTTGCTGGTTATTTTGATTTACCGTATTGCTACTACTTGATTCTGGCAAATTATCACTCTGGTTTATTGGGGCATTTAGAATAATTGAATCAGAAACTACATAAGAAGTATAGCCCCAGCCGGTATAATATTTAACATAAACCGTATAAGTACCATTCGGACAAGTTTGGTTGTCGCCACAAAGATTCCAATTTTTGGTTGGAGGAACATAATTATATTGATCAGCATTTTTAAAATCGGAAAAATTAGAAATGGACACATTAACAGTATTAACGCCGCTATTTAAATTTAAAACAACATTAGAAGTTGGTGCTGATGCATCGCCATTATTTATTAAAACGCTAAAATCGCTTAGCTCTGGTTGCCTGGGTGGATTGTAATCAATAATTACACTGCCACCATTATTAACCTCTGCTGCCCTAGTAATAACAACCGTATAAGTTGTGGTTGTTGCATCTTCGGCTGTAACAATTATACTAGCTGTATTTTGGCCAACGGATAAACTAACGCTAGCAGGATTACCGCTAACTACGCTTGAGCCATTAACGGTTATGGTTGCTCCCGAATCGTTGGCAGTCGGAGTAATATTAATAGTTGAAATGCTGTTTGCCACGCTAACAGTATAACTTAAAGTTCCGCTAGAAAAAGCTGGTGTTAACGTGCCCTGATTAACAATAAGATTACTTAACGAAGAATCTGAACTCAATGCAGCGGGGGTAGACTCTGGCAAAGTTAAAGAAAAAATTGTACCCACATCCACAACAGATGTTGAGGTCGTTCTGCCGGTTGTCATGCCATAAATTGTATCATCTATAAAAGTTATGGCACCTGGGGCAAAAACATTGCTATTATTTGTGCCATTATAAAAATAATATTCAGTAGTAAAATTACTTCCATCCATATCCATGGAAAAAACTGTGCCTGAACCAGACATTGTATAAGCTCCAAATATCATACCGATCAAGGCAGCAAACTGATTACCGCTGGTTATGCCGTAAAATTTATTATCATGAACAGTCATCGTACTCCAAGGATAAGATCCTCCTTCTCCTCCGGCAAAAGAATGTAAAATTGTAAAATCGCTGCCGTCAGTATCTATGGAAAAAATAATACCTTTATTATTAGCTCCGCCTAAATACGTCATGCTGTAAAGTTTGCCGTCAACAAGATTAAAACTGCTAGCTAAAGGTTGTTTGCCATCTTCAGCGCCGCCTTCAAACACATGTAATACTTCATAAGTTGAACTAACTAAGTCAAAAGAAAAGGCTACCGCAGAATCAGTGCCAGGTAGCGGGGTACCGCTTATAATATTTAATAAATAATCTAAAAAAGCATTGCCATTAGTCATGCCATAAAATTTGCCATCAGAAAAAACCAAAGAGCTATAAGGATAAGCGCCTAATGCTCCTCCCTCAAAATTATATAGAATTTCAAATTCGCTGCCATCAGGATTCATAGAATAAATTACACCTTTTCCGTTAACGCCCCCTCTTTCTGTCATGCCATAAAGCTT
>CAZHZE010000015.1:0-5812 GCA_964537265.1 uncultured Gammaproteobacteria bacterium
AATAAATTACACCTTTTCCGTTAACGCCCCCTCTTTCTGTCATGCCATAAAGCTTGCCATTATAAGGATATAGAGGAGTAAAAGGACACATGCCGTCTATTGGATTACCTTCCCCGTCTACTCCTACCGTTAAATCAGCAAAAGTATGTAAGATTGTAAAATCCGTGCCATCAGTATCTATTGAAAAAACCACACCACCTCCATCGCCTAAACCGCCGCTGCCTTCTCCCGGACCGGAAACTGTAGTGCCGCCATAAAGTTTATCTTCGTAAAGAGTTAAAGAACCCAAAGAAAATATGCCATCATAATTGCCAGTAAAATAATGTAATATTCTAAAATCCGTGCCGTCAGCTTTAACTGAAAAAATTGTACCGGTCAAACTACTTCCGACTCCTCCTAAACCGGTGGTACCATAAAAAGTCTGTCCATCTTCAGAAGGAATTAAACCAACCGTAGGGAACATGCCATTTGGATGAAACAATCCAAAACGATAAAGTATTGAATAATCACTACCGTCAGTATCAATAGAAAAAATAACACCATCACCATTACTCGAGCCGCCACCAGCTTGTGTCATACCATATAACTTGCTGCCATAAAAAACTAAAGAGCTATAGGGTGTTTCTCCATCAATTTTTCCTATATCATCATCACATGCAAATTCATGCAAAAGAGTAATGCTGCCGCCGGCCGCGGGGATGGAAAAAATTGTGCCATCATCATCGTCACCGCCGGCCGTAGTCATGCCATAAAGCGTGCTGCCGGAAAGAATTAAAGAACCATAAGGAGTTTTTCCATCATCATTACCACCTACAAATTCATGTAAAACGGTAATACTGCCACCAGTAATAGGAATGGAAAAAATTATGCCATCATTTAAATCATTGCCATTAGTAGTCATGCCATAGAGTGTATTGTCAGAAATAATTAATGAACCGCGAGGGTAAGCTCCATCGTCAGGATAACCGGCAAATTCATATAAAAGATTAATACTGCCACCAGTAATAGGAATGGAAAAAATTGTGCCGGCATCAGAATCTCCACCATTTCTAGTCATACCATAAAGCGTGCTGCCGGAAAGAATTAAGGAACCATAAGGAGAGGCTCCATCGTCAACGCCGCCAGCGAATTCATGCAAAAGAGTAATGCTGCCGCCGGCCGCGGGAATGGAAAAAATTGTGCCAGCATCAGAATCACCTCCATTTAAAGTCATACCATAAAGCGTGCTGCCGGAAAGAATTAAGGAACCTTTAGGCCAAGAACCGCCGTCTGCGCCACCAGTAAAAGAATGTAAAGTTGTAAAATCAGTTCCATCAATATCAATAGAAAAAATTGTGCCAACGTTAGAATCTCCCCCATTATCAGTCATGCCATAAAGTTTAGTATTATCTTCGGATAAAATTAATGAACCTTGAGGGTTTTCGTCATTTTCAAAATAATGTAATATTGTAAAATCCGTGCCATCAGGATCAACAGAAAAAATTATACCGTCCATATCATCATTATCTATTAAAGTACCTGTTTGACCATCACTTGTCATACCATAAAATTTACCGCCATAAAAAAGCAAATCCCCATAAGGTCTTTTTCCCATTCCTGTGTTCCACTCAAATTCATATAAAGTAGTTAAAACCGGATCTTCTGATGTTTTATTTATAACAAGTTGATAAGTTGAAGAAGAAACTCCGTCCGTGGCCGTTACAACAACATTTATTGTGTTTGATCCGTGATAAAGATAAATAATCGTTGAAGCGCCACTATTAACAGTTGTTCCGTTAACGGTTATTACGGCGTTTTCATCACTGGCAGTAGGAGTAACAGTAACTTTATTTTGCTCTGTATCAGCGGACGTATAGCTAAGAGTGCCGCTGGCAAACTCTGGAGATAAAGAACCTAAATTAATAGCTAAGTTACTTAGAGATGAATCAGAAGATACTTCTACAAAAGAAATTTTTGTTATAATACTGCCGTTAGGAGCTCCGCCCGGAGGAAAGCTTAAATAAACACTTGATGCCCATATATTATTTCCGTCGGAAAAAGCAACGGCTGGAGCAGTGCCAATATCAGAATAAGTAACCATATCAAGAGTAGTAATATTAATTTTAGTTATGCTAGCGTCACCCACATTCGCGGTCCACATATCAGTTCCGTCAAAAGTAATAAAATAAGGAACCGAGCCAACGCCGGTATAATTTGTCATAACACCTGCTAGAGAAACTTTAGTAACGCTATTATCGCCAGTATTTGTGACCCACATATCAGTTCCGTCAAACGCTATGCCAAGAGGGCTACTTAATGCTCCCGAATAAGTTGTCATCTCGCCGGTCGGAGAAACTTTGGTAACGCTATTATCGTTCATGTTAGCCACCCACATATTAGTTCCGTCAAACGCTATGCCATAAGGAGAGCTGCCTGTTCCAGAATATTTTGTCATCTCACCGGTTGGAGAAACTTTAGTAACGCTATCGCTTTTAGCATTCGCCACCCACATATTAGTTCCGTCAAACGCTATGCCAATAGGCTGGTCTAAATTTTCAGCATCAGCATAAGTTGTAATATCTCCGGTAAGTGAAATTTTAGAAACACTATCGCCTTGATTAGCTGTCCACATATAAGTGCCATCAAAAGCAATGGTTGTAGGGATTGAACCAATGCCTGAATAGGTGGTAATTGCTCCGGAAGGTGAAATTTTAGAAACACTGGCGCTCATACAATTAGCTACCCAAATATTTGTGCCATCAAAAGCAATGCCGACCGGACCTGTTCCTACTGTATAGTTTGTTTTAACCGCAATTAAATTTTCCCTGGTAACTTCTACAACATAAGTAGTAGTACTAGAAAGATCTTGAGAGGTTACTACTGTAGTAATAGTATTACTGCCAACAGATAAATTTACTTCAAATGCTTCACCGCTATTTACTGAAGTGCCATTAACAGTAACCGTGGCTTCACCAGTAGCGTTAACTGTTGGCGTTATATTAAGACTCTCAATAGTATATTCAACTACAGCGGTATAATTTAATGTGCCGGCCGCAAACGTTGGGTTTAAAACTCCTTGATCAATAGTTAAACTGCTTAAAGTTGAATCATCCGCAGCGGCTTTAACTGAATTTAAAAAACAAAAACAAACCAACCCTATGGTTAAAAGGATGGCAAAAACTTTAAAAATGGGGATCTTGATTTTCTGCATAGAGAAACATTGATTAAAATTATTTTTAACCAATAAAAAAAGCAATGTACAGGCTAATAAAAGTTCAAAGTAAATGAACTCCTGTTTCACTGCTTTCTTTATCTAAATGTTTTAACCAATATTTACTAATATTAGCCTTATTTTTCATTGACAGCATGTTTTGTTTTTTTTTATTTTTTATACAAAAAATATTTTTTTGTATAATATTATTTTATCAAATATTTACTTTTTTGTCAATAAAAAATTGTGGATAAGTCTACATTTTTGTAGACTTAAATATTAGAAATATAAATATCATATTTTAAACTCTAACTTTATTAAAACTTAATCGATGAATAGCGCAAGGGCCATGTTGTTTTAATTTTTCTAAATGTAATTTAGTGCCATAACCTTTATGTTGATCAAATCCATAAACAGGATAAATTTTATGCATTTCTTTCATTATATTATCTCTGGTCACTTTAGCAATTATCGAAGCCGCGGCAATGGAAAAAATTCTTTCATCGCCTTTTATATAAGTTTTTTGCGGTGTAGAGCAATTTGGCAACTTAATAGAACCATCAACAATAATAAAATCTGGCTTATTTTTTATCGACCCTAAGGCTTTTTTCATGGCTAAAAAAGTAGCCTGGAGTATATTTATTTTATCTATAGTTTTATGATCGCAAATACCGACACCAACTTCAATAAAATTATTTTTGATGGCCTCGAATAACTCCTCTCTTATTTTAGCGCTTAATTTCTTAGAATCGTTAATTTTTAATAATTGATTATTTTTGCTAATATTAGCATTAAAAATAACACAAGCCGCAACCACCGGTCCAGCCAAAGGTCCGCGCCCGGCTTCATCAAAAGCGCCTATTAGTTTATAGCCGCTTGAAAATAAATTTTTTTCTTCAACTAAATCTAACATATAATTTTATCCGAATACACAATCGGGCTAAATTTTAAATTTAGCCCGATGTTAATATACAAATTTTATTTTAATTTTTTATTCGCCAGTCTGTAAATATTTATAAGCCGATAGCGCAGCTGTCGCTCCTTGTCCGCAACCAATGATGATTTGTTTAAATTCGCTTTGGGTAACGTCACCGGCCGCAAAAATTCCTTCACAATTTGTTTTAGCGTTTAAATCAGCAATAACTTGCCCAAAATTATCTCTTACAACCAGCCCGGCTAAAACTTCAGTTTTTGGCTCATGGCCAATTTCAATAAATAAACCATCAATATTTAATTCTCTCAATTTTTGGCTAATATTATCAATAATTTTTATTTTTTCCAGTTTATTTTCTCCTACAATTTCTACTACTTCACTGCTTAATATTATTTCCACATTATTTTTACTTTTAACTTCTGAAACCAAACTTTCAAAGGCCTTAAGTTTTTCTTGATTGCATATTAAATAAACTTGGCTAGCAATTTTAGACATAACTTCAGCAGCGTCTAAAGCCGAATTTCCCCCTCCGATTACAGCAACATTTTTATTTCTAAAAAGAGGCCCGTCGCAAGTAGCGCAGTAACTTATGCCTCGGCCGGTTAACTGATTTTCCTTATCTAAACCTAATTGTCTTGGTGCTAAACCCATGGCAATAATTATGGTTTTTGTTAAAAAAGTGTCTTTTTCTGTTTCAACTGAAAAACTGCCATCAGAATTTTTACTAATACTTTTGATTTCGCTTATTTTAATTTCAACCCCAAGATCTTTGATCTGTTGCTTCATTTTATTAATTAAATCAACTCCAGTAATAACATCTATGGCCGGATAATTTTTTATTTCTGAAGCCCAAATAACTTGACCGCCTATATTTTTAGAAATGACTAAAGTTTTCATCATTCTTCTAGCGGCATATATAGCCGCAGTCATGCCGGTTGGGCCTGCTCCTATAACTATTGTGTCAAACATAAATTTAAAAAAATACAAAATTATTATTAATTACCCCCAAGTTATCCACTTAAATAATTTTATTTAATATTAGCTAATTAGATAAACTTAAGTCCACAAAATTGTAGACTTATCAACTTTTATTTTTAAAAAATAAAGTCCACAAAATTGTAGACTTTATTTTTATTTATTTTTTAAAATTAAATTTTCAATTTCTTCTTTATCTCCATAGCCTGCTTTTTTTTCTACTACTTTTCCGCTTTTAAAAACCATAAAAGTAGGTATGCTCATTACTTCATATTTTGCAGCTATTTCTTGATTTTCGTCTATATTAACCTTGCAAATTTTTACATTTTGATCTTTGTTATCTTTTATTATTTCATCAATAATAGGTAGCATTAATTGGCATGGCCCGCACCAAGGAGCAAAAAAATCTACTAAAACTAGGCCGGAAAAATCTTCAACCTCTGACTTAAAATTGTCTTTATTTAAAATCATATATTTAGAAGTTTTTGGTAGAACAAATTATTATTATATAAATTTACATTAATATTATTAATATAAACTATTAAATGTGGACCATAAGGGACTTGAAGGAGCGGAAGCCCCACTCCGACACACAATGGTTCTATACTCTTACGTTCCACATATGTTTGCATTAATAGTATTAATGCAAACATACGAGTGTGGACCATAAGGGACTTGAACCCTTGACCTCTTCCATGCCATGGAAGCGCTCT
>CAZHZE010000016.1:0-4961 GCA_964537265.1 uncultured Gammaproteobacteria bacterium
ATCAATAAAGTCAATCAGCTCAAAGAAGTTTTAGGCAGTTCAGAAAAAGAAGAAAACGAGGACAATATGAATTTACTTTTAAAATGTGCTATGGAATACTTGCCAAGTATCTTAAATAAAACGGGAAACGACTTTTCAAAAGTCGGTGACGTGGCATTAAAGGAAGGCGGTTCTATGATTAAAGGGTTATTGGAGGACGACAAATTATGCCAATCTTTTTTCCAAGAAGCCGTTAAAAAATACGGCCGAGAAAAAGCGGCACAACTTGCCCGGGGCTTCGGTTTAAATTTAGGTTAAGGAGAAAATATGTATAGATTAACAACATCATTCAATTTAAATGTGCCCGTCGATAATACAAAATCTAACGAGGTTTTAAGTTCTTCATTAAATGCAGAAGATGCTTTATTTTTTCCTAACACTGGTAGATTGGAACAGAATTTTGACCCTGATATGAGTTTTAAAATTTGTAAAAGCAGAGTTTCGTTCTTAGGATTAAAGGGATTAAGAGAGGGAATAAGCGGCATTCCCAATTTAGGATCTACCGAATATAGAGCGGCAAGTATGAGGTTTACAGGTAGCTACGCTGGTTCGTATTTAAATCAAAACCCAAATTTGAATAGTGTTCTTGAAATCAAAAAATACAATGAATGGGAAAATCAAGATATTATAATTCCAGCAGAAAGTTATTTCAATTTAAATAATCAATACCCAGCGTTTAAATTAAACATTTGGTCTATTGATTTATCTTATGATGGAATAGGAATTCAAACGATTTACAATGGTCGATCGATTATTCCGTTTATTGAGTTATTAATCGACGATACGAAACTAATTTTAGCAGGATAAAGGTTTTTTATGTCCGATTCTTACGAACAAACAGATATTTACGGCAACGGCGGCGGCGGTGGCGGCGGCGGCGAAATTTCAAACCCAGTAATAACAGACGGGTTTGCGGTCGAGACGTTAAAATTAGCGGCGTGCGAACAAGGGCTACAAATTCAAAATGCCACAAATCAAGGCTCGATAATCGGCACTCTCGCCCTTGTAAGCATTTCTTTTAAATGTCGGTCGTTATTATGTTATCCTACACAATTGGGAGGCTCTGGAGGAGCCTTAAGGCTATTTATAGCAGACCCAACAACTAGACAAATTTTAGCGTATACAGATGATTTTACAGTGAGCCAAACCGGGCAGTTTTATAAAAAAATTTCTCACGTATGGAATGGTGTTGCGTTTATTCCATCGCAAGAGATAACTTTAAACGCCGGCAAAAATTATTACTTCGGTCTTTTCTGTTCTAATCACGTTTCTAGTATGCTATTTCAAGGTGTTACTAAATCAAATAACGGGGTTTATCCATGGTTGGGATATTGTGCGGATAATCTAAACAATACTTTTCCATTAAGCACAATACCGCAAGGTTTTGAAATAGATAAGCGTTATTATATAGCGGCAACAACAGAATCAATAGATAGCTAATGCAAGATAAATTATTAAAAATTATTTTAATTTTAGTCACTGCGATATGTGGAGCGTTTACGGGCAATTCTATAAATACAAATCGAAGTTTAGAAACTAGGGTTTCTGTTTTGGAAAATTCACTTTTTTATATTTCAAAAAACCTAGATGAAATAAAAGAACTTTTGAAAAAATAAAATTGATTTAAAAAAAAGAAAAGGGCTTAGTCTATAAAGATTAAGCCCTTTCTTTTTTAGGGAGAACGAATTTATTTTAGATTCTTGTAAATGTAAAGATTTACTAAATCATTATCATCAACATTTTCGGGTAATGCGTTTTCAATAATTAACTGTTCTTTAAAGTAATCTAAATCCAGAATAAAAGTAAAAGTAGTTCTTGATATTTTGATGATCACTTTTGCTTTATTGTCTGGATAAAATTCGACTTTTTTAGATTTATCAATTTCATTAAATTTTTTTGAATCGATTTTATATTTTTTTAAATCAATCATTTATTTAATCCTCTTTGTTTTAGCGGTTATTTTTGCAGAGCCATACTTTGACCGAATTTCATCCATTTCAAGCGGCTTATGGCGTTTAAAAGCCTCATCCGAATTTCTAAAATACCAGGCTTTTTTAACCGGTGCCCATTTAAATCCGGCTTGTTTTAATATGTCTTTATATTTAAAGGTGTTTCCAAATACCCAAAGCCACGACCCAACAAGTTCAACTTCTAACTCCAGACCACAAGAAACTTGAATTGCGTTTTGCATTTCTGGTGTTAGCTTCTCAAAATCGGATTCTTTTAAAGTTTCGTGTTCGGCTCGATAACTTCGATTATTTTTTAAATCATCAATTTTCTTTTCATATTCAGCGATTATTTTTTTTGTTATTTCTTCACTCCCTCCCTTATCGGGGTGGTGTTTTTTTAGTAAAGAAATATATTCTTTTTTTAATTCTTCTAAAGAAGTGATTTTATCAAAAAACATTTTAAATTTTTCCTCTATTGTAAAGTAAATATATATTTTTTTTATTAAACATAGCAAAAGTTTTGCGGGGCTTTTTTTGAAATTGATTTTAAATCTATCGGCTCGCTAAATTCCACCGGGTTTTTTATTTTAATAGCGTAGCCAAATTCTTGAAAACCAAAATAACTTAAGAAATCTTTTTTATTTAAGCAGCATTCATTTTTTACTATTTTCCAGAGCTCTAAAATTGGAGCTTCACAGATATAAGCAACATTAAAATAACCTACCATTTTTTGAACTGGATAAGTACAGTATATATATATTAAATTTACCGTACTATCCCGCCAAATTCGGCGGCGAATTTCAATTTTTTTTTCACCAGAAAAAATTTTTTTTACATATTCTGGTCTTATTGATAGAATTACTTCTTTTTCATATTCAAATTCACTCATTTTCATTTTAACCACCTATAAATGACTTATGGCCGTTGTTATTTTTGCCGCCGAAGATATATATTTTTTATTTTCAGTATCTTTCAGAAAATGACTTTTTCCAAAAACACGAACGAAAGCATAAACCAAATTCCTTTTAATTCTACTCATTTTCTTTTCTTTTAAATCACTCCTCAATTTTAAGTCAATTTGTTTTCTAGTTAAAGTAATATTCACAGTTTTATTTAATAGTTTTACATTTATTCTATTAGAAGTGTATAAAAAGTCATGTATTAGCCATTCATCATAAAACGAAAGCAAGGACGGCATTAATTTATTTTTAATCACTCCCGGGGCACTGCAAAAATCAGTTTTGAAGCCTTTTGAAAAAAGTAAATGCGTTTTAAAGTCAATATAGTTCGTTGTTATAAAAAAATTGTTTTTAGCTATATAAACATCGTCTTTTTTTACAAAATTATTTTTGATAAAAGGTATTTCTTGTTCCTTCATTTATAGCACTCCTTTTCTAGCTTGAATTCGTCTTTTAGTGATTTTTCTTTATTTCTACAAAATGAAACAAAGGCACCTTGGAAATTCTTTATTTTATTGCCGTTTTTATCTTTGAAATCCCTAACGGCTCCCCATCGTATAAAGTCATATACAAAAGCGACGGGAAATCCGTATCTATTAGCAATTTCAAATAAAACTATTTTTAGCGTTGGATAATTGTTCTCGATATTCATTTAATAACCTTCACAAAAATAGATGTTTTAAGATTGTTAGTATTGCAAAATTCTTTATATTCCTTTACTTTTCGATTATAAAGATTTACCCAAAAGGCACGCCCAGAAAGTAAAGAATCATTGATTTTTTTATTACTCAGTACTTCTAAAATTTGTAGTAGTTCATTCTCTTTTGCTAATTGTTGCATTCTCAAATCCAGATTTTCTAAAGTTAAATCGTTAATACTCATTTTATACCCCATCTTTTTTTTATAGTTTCCCAATTACTGCATAAGAAAAAGTGAACTTCTTCTGAAATTTTTGGAGAGATTCCCGCTTTTTTCAAATACTCACCATCCTCCATGGCATCTTTTATTTGTTTTGGTGAAAATCCGTCCCCTGTAAGTTCAATTATTAAAAATTTTGATTCATAAGATAAAATATCCAAATCCAAATCAAGATTATCAATAGTCATTTTTTGCATTTTGTTCTCCTATTATATTGTTGTTGTTAAAAGATTGATGATGATGACAAAAGCGGCGGCGGAAATAAAAAAGCTAAAAAAGGCACTTTTAGCTATACACCCAATAACTTTTTTATTTGAAATTGTTTTTTTATTATCAATTGCTTTTTCGTTTTCAAAAAAAGAATATACAGTGTGTTGGTTGTGTTGTTTCTTGGTTGTGAAATCCATATACATTTCTATAATCCTTATGTTTTGAGTTGTTTTTGACCTGTTAAGCGTTGTTTACACAACACAAGATATATTTATTCTATGGTTTTTATGTCACGGTAATGTTTTGTTTTTGTCATAGTTTTGTCATAGTTTTGTCATGATTAGTCATATTTATGTCATAGTTTTGTCATATTTATGTCATTATTAACACTTTATTAACATTTTTTATAAAAAAAAGCGTACTTAGTCATATTTTTGTCATACTATTGTCATAAAAATGTCATATATTTAACTTATGCAAGTGAATGTAACTTATGAGAAAATCGACGATTGCACTAAAACGATTCAAAGAATGGTCGAAATTATTCAAAAGCATTACAAAGACTTGCAAGATTTTAAAGACTTATCCCTTCGGGACTTCTTTTTTTATGTATGCGGCTTAGAATACAGAAAAGACCCTAAAGGTATGGAGCAAATAGCTAGGCCGAAATTCACACTATTAAAGGATTGGCCTTGCAGGGATTGCGATGATAAGACGATTTTGATGGGCTCTTTTTGCGTGTTAAAAAAAATACCATTCTCAATTTATACTTGTTCTTATAAAGCGAATAAACGAATGGGGCACGTTTTCGGGCGGGCGAAAGTCCAAAATGAAAGGATTGAAGGGAAAGTAAGGTATACAGGCTTAATTTGGCTAGATGCAACTT
>CAZHZE010000017.1:0-3973 GCA_964537265.1 uncultured Gammaproteobacteria bacterium
TTGCGGGCGGTGCGGGCGGTGCGGTTGCCGGCTCTTTGATTATTTCAAAAATCCCAATGGCTAATAACAATATGAAAGCGGGAATTGTGGCGGGTGCAGGTGCCTTAGCATTAATTTTCGGATTCAAAAAGAAAAACAAAATCTTAATTGGTGCGGGGCTAGGCATGGCGGCAACAGCAACAGCAAAACTAGTGCAAAATAACGTTGCCGCTCTTGCTGGTGACGACTTCACACTAGATGAACAGCAGGCCGCAAACGAGCTATTAGGAGCCGCAGTAGATGGCGACTATGAAGGCGACGACGACGACGACGAAATCGGGGCGGCTATTGATGGCGACGACGACGACGACGAAATCGGCGACGACTATTACAACGACGAAATCGGGGCGGCTATTGCCGGCGATTACGTTTAATTTTTAATCACAATTAAAAAAAGGTAGAAAAAAAATGACACAGATTAATAAAAGCCTAACAAGAGTTAAAGGCATGAAAATCAGAACCTTCGGAAAGGGTGGACAGCAGTACATGGCTGACCTTTGGACAGGTTGCCCAATTTCAGCGGGCTATACATCAACCGAACGAGATTTATTTTCTTTTTCGGAAACAGATGCACAAAGCGTTACACCGTTTTTGCCGTCGCTACTGACTAACTTGGTGGAATCCCGCCGTATTGGTTCGACTATGAGCTTTAAAGCTACAAAATTAACCTTTCGGCTTGTTAAGGTAGATTCAACAGCTTGCACAATTGACGAAATCCAAGCAGCTAAAACTCTTTTGGCATCGGCTCGGGTTGATATTCAAGTAGGTTCTAATAATACGACCATCGGCCAATTTTCGGGCTTGCATTTAATTAATGCCATTGAGGCCGTCGGAAGTAATGCAACAGCAACAGCGGCAACTGCTCAAGGTGTACAAAATGCACAGGGGTGGATTAGCTTACCAATGCCAATACCTTTACAAGCGAACGTGAACATCGGCGGAAAATTAAAATTCAATCTTCCATCAATTCCCGCCGCTTTAGTAGCCACAGGCGTACAATGGGCGTTTATCGTTATGCTTAGCGGCGTTAAAGAAGTTAAGAGTTAAGTCCTGTTCGTTCTCACAGGCACAGCCCCAAGCGGTTAGCCAATGGCTCCGGGGATTCGATACCCCGGGGGGCTCTAGTTTCAAAAAAAAAGAAGGTATAAAAAATGGATTTCGATTTTAATTTGTCAAAAGTCAAAGAAGCCGCAAAGAAAGCCGGTAAAACAGAAGCTCAAATCATTTTTAATGATTTACATGGGAAACAATTAATTGCAAGGTCTTACGACTTTGTAAGAACATTTACAGCAGTCGCCGGTCAAAGCAACTATTTTAATATTCCTTTACCAACTGAAGGGGCGTTTCTTTCTTTCGGTTACAATATCAGCACCACAAAAAATTCAACAGTTACACCAAACGGTGGCGTGGCTCAAAATCGTTCTTTTGTAAAGCTACAATTTAGGGCTCAAAATGACAACGCGGCACAAAGTAACGACCTAATACCAATTGAGCTAATTTCTACACCTTTCGGGGTGGACGGTGTTCGATACGGAATTCGAGAATTTAAACATTTATACAATGACAATGATTCTTTGAAAATTGAATATTCGAATCTAGCACCAACGATTATTAACGGCGAAACTTACAACGTACAGAATGAAGTCGTTTCTATTTGTTTTACTGGAATTCTTTTAGTAAACGCTCATTTAACGGGTAAATAAAATCATGGATTTTTCTTTTGATAAAGTAACCAATCGAGAAAAAACGAAAGAGTTTTTTTCTAAAGTTCGCTCAATGGATTATATCATCGAGGACACTATCCAAGCAGGAGAGATTAAAACTATTGGTATCCAGACAAAAGAAGCATACAAATATTTTTTAACGGGTATTACCTTTAATGAATCATTTTATCCCTATTCTAGCAATAGATGTTTGGGACAAATAGAGTTCAAAGACACAAGTAAAGGCTCTTTAGTAGGTTGCCCCATTTCGCCACTAGACTTCAATGGCAATGACGTTTATTTTCAAGGTACTTTATTGCAAAATTTTTGTGGTAAGCAAAGCGATTTTTTAGAAATGCCCGGGAAAGTTCTATTTTCTTTAAATCAAAGGGAAAGCATTTCTTTGAGAATCAAGAATCCAGATACAATACCCCATAAATTAAGCGTATTATTTAGCGGTTGGGAGATGTTCTTACTATGAGTACTTTTAGTTCACTATTTCCACAAACAAAGTATAAAGCCAATTCTTTTATAGCAAATCCGGCAGGGCAAACCAGAACGGCAACTATACAGGGCGGTTATTACATTTTTGAACATGATGATAGAGGAACGAGCCCAATTTTAAAAATAAATCAAGGTGAAAAAGTAATTATTAGCGGCGTTTCTTTTACATCAAATTCGAGTGATTCCGATTTTACGAATAATCTTGTCGGGATTGCTGAATTACAGTTATATCACGGTAAAACAGGCAGTCGAATTTTACTAAATCCGTTTTTATTTACATCATTCCAACAAGGCCAGAATTTTACAGAGTTTTTTAAGCCCGTTGAGACTGAAAATACATTTACCGAAGATGTTTATTTTTCAATTAAAGCAAAAGTTTTGCAAATTGGAAGTAAAGCAGATTTAAGCATTACGCCAATTTTTAATTTTATTAGAACTCAAGTAAATCTATGAAACTAACAATAGAAAGAGATAACGAAACTAAAGACTTTGCAAGTGGTCGTTTATATATTGATGGTCAATTTTTTGCATATACTTTAGAGCCGAAGGAAGCGATTAAAGGCGGTCGGATTCCTAAAGGGCGTTATCTTGTTGGCGTCTCTCATAGTCCTGCATTCAGCGAAAAAAGAAAAATAAAAAACTACCGTTTACCCGTTGTTTTTGTAAATGGTCGTAATGGAATAAGATTCCACACGGGAACGAAGCCTACAAATTCGACGGGGTGTATTTTAATTGGTAAAAAACGTATTAATGAAAAAGAAATGATAAGAGATTTAGGTCTGGAAAAACTACTTACTTCAAAACTTGATGAAGTAAATAAAAAGCATTCTTTAGTTATTAAAGAAGCTGAAAAAAAAAACAAATTAATTAATTTGCTTTTTGTTGGGTCTGGTCTTTTATTACTTTATAACATCAACAACTAAAAAAAGAGAACAACATGAAAGAAATAAATCTTTTTGAAGAAAATTCAATATTAGAAAAAAGATTAAACGAAATCGACAATATGCGGCTTTCTGAAGAGAGCGAATTTATTGAAGGGTCTGTTTATCGGATTACAAAACCAACGAAGGGAAAGACCGGGCGGGTCTTAGTCGGTAAGATTGAAGATGTTTTTGACGACCATGAAATAGGGCTTGAATTTGGAGCGGGTCAATATCTAGTCATTTATTCTTCATTCGATAAAGACGAGAAAAGAATAGATTCTAAATCACTATCTTATAATATAGGTGTTGAATACAACGCAAAAAGAAAACAGTACCTAATTGAACAGGGAAGAGAAAACGAAATCATTTCAGAAAAAATATTTTTAGGTAATGAAAAAAAATCCATCGATTTTAATGAGTTTTTCACTACTGAAAAAATAGCCGCATTTGGGGCGGGTATTAAGTTATTAAAAGATTTATTTGGTACAAATGAAACTGTTCTAAAATTATTAGCAAAGACGAATGAGCCTATACCACAGCCAGATATTTTAGACAGCATCAATAAAGTCAATCAGCTCAAAGAAGTTTTAGGCAGTTCAGAAAAAGAAGAAAGTGAGGACAACATGAATCTATTATTAAAGTGTGCTATGGAATACTTGCCAAACATTTTAAACAAAACGGGAAACGATTTTACAAAAGTCGGTGACGTTGCTTTAAAAGAAGGCGGTTCTATGATTAAAGGGTTATTAGAGGACGACAAATTATGCCAATCTTTTTTCCAAGAAGCCGTTAAAAAATACGGCC
>CAZHZE010000018.1:0-1762 GCA_964537265.1 uncultured Gammaproteobacteria bacterium
CGCTATAAATAAATTTCTTTACTTTGGCGTCTCTAGCAGCTACCAAAACGTTTAGAGTTCCGTTTAAATTTATATCATTAGATTTCACTGGATCTTCAATAGAAATCTGAATCCTTGGTAAAGCAGCTAAATGAAAAACATAATCCATGCCTAAAAATATTGGTTTAATTTTTTCTAAATCCCTTATATCAATCTCAAAAAATTTAGCCTTTGAGTTTATATTTTCTTTTTTACCAGTCAACAAATTATCTATAACTGTTACTTCGTGACCTTGAATAATTAATTCATCAACTAGGTTGGAACCAATAAATCCGGCTCCGCCCACAACTAAACATTTTGACATAAATATTTTTTGAAAATATTAAAAACTTTTTTAGAAAAAGTTTTTAAAAATTATTTTATTATTTTATTAACCACATCGTCTCCGTAAACGCCTTTTAATAAATCTAAATCTTTTTTGCTTTGTACTAATAAACTAATATTCTTATCGCGTAAATTAATTAGAGCATTAAGTCCCGCTTCATCCTGAACGAAATTTTTATACATTCTGATAAAAGCTTCAAAATCTTTAATTAAGCAATCACCGCCAGCGCCACGACCTCCTTTATTAATAGGATGAGTATGCTCTTCGCCAATGCGCGGATCAGCAGCAATCATCTGCCTGACTTCTTCCCAATTACAACCTAATTTCTCAGACAAATCATAAAGCATATTCATAAAAATATTCTTGAAATAGAAAAAACAATTGCCACCATATTTTATTAATTCCGCATTAATAGAATCGCAAACAATTTCATAGGGCGCCTTAGGCAATACAGCCATAACTTCCTTGGCTTTTTGTCTATATTCATCATTATCTACTGCTATGCCGACAATGTTTCTTGTTGGGTTAGCGGCATCATGAGCGGCTGTATGACGAGTTAAAAATTCAGGAGAATGCAAAATAAAAATATTAGGATTTTCCATTTGCAAATATTTAGTCGTACCTGGTAAAACAGTTGATTTAATTAAAGCGACTTTTTTCTCGCCCACTAATTTTATTACCTGTTTTAAAATGCTATCATCAAAACCCGCGGGCGTAGTTGGTGTAGGCACGGCGATAAAAACGATATCGCAATCTTTTATTTTTTCCTTGTTGCCAACATATTCCGGTTCCATGCTATAACGAACTATATTAAACCCACGTTGTTCAAAATTATCTGCATAATTTTTACCGATCCAACCCTGGCCGATAAAACCAATTTTTATTTCTTTTTTGTCGTTGTTCATAAAATATTATAAATATTTATTTATTAATTTCTCTTAAATTTTTTTCCCAATTCCAAGCGCTAGTCAATATTTCATCAAGATTCTTTTCAGCTTGCCAACCCAGTTCTCTTTTAGCTAGATCGGTAGCGGTAAAAATCATATCCGGATCTCCAGCTCTACGACTAACTATTTTATATTTTAATTTTTGTCCACTAGCTTTTTCGAAAGCTTTAATTGCTTCCATAACTGAAGCACCTTTACCGGTTCCAATATTAAATACTTCGAAATTACTTTTGTTTTTTCCTTCGGCTAATCTTTCTAAAGCTTTAATATGAGCCTTAGCTAAATCTACTACATGAATATAGTCGCGTATACAAGTGCCATCTGGCGTATTATAGTCATCGCCAAAAACTTTTAATTCATCTCTGACTCCGGCTCCGGTTTGAGTTATAAAAGGAATTAAATTTTCCGGAGCGCCTTGCGGCAATTCGCCTATTAAGCCTGAATCATGAGC
>CAZHZE010000018.1:1862-3347 GCA_964537265.1 uncultured Gammaproteobacteria bacterium
CCCCTAAACTGCGGCCAGTCAGTAGCTATAATTAAAATATCAACTTTAGAAATTGCTTCAGCTTCATTGGCAACCAAATTAATTTTATTTACGTCTTTATTACTGGAAAAATATTTTAAGAAATTATCACCGGCTACCGGGTCATAAGCTTGAATTTTTTTAACGCCATTAGCCAATAAAAATTCCGTGGCGCCTAAGGCCGCGGAATTACGGATATCGTTTGTATCTTGTTTGAAAGCTAAGCCTAATAAACCAACTGTTTTATCCGCCCAATTAAAATTTAATTCATTTTCAGCTCTTTTTAAAAAATTATCTAACTGCCTTTGATTAGCGGCTAAAACATCGTCAACTAAATCAGCTTTAACGTTTTTAACTTTTAACTGATGAGATAAAGAACGCGCGTCTTTAATAAAGCAGCTGCCGCCGGCGAATAGACTATCATAAAATCCCCACTCGCCTATACGGCTATCGGTTATTAAAATTTTTCTAATATTTTCAAACTGCAAACCGTTAAAATTTTCGCAAACTCTCCCGACAACGTCGAAGCAATTAGCTAAACGGTTGAATAAAATATAATTAGCTAATAATTTTCCCGCTTCGGCTTCGGCCGGACTTACTTCTAAATAAGCGACGTTAGACGATTCGACAAATCGGCTATAAATATTTCTAAAAATACTAAAATCTTTTTCGCTTTCCGCCCCAACTACCACGCGCGGCGGCCTAATTGAACCTTCAACAGCCTTGCCTTCTACTAAAAACTCCGGGTTTGAACCAACTCCGAAATTTTTAACGCCAGCGGCTAACATAATTTCTTTGGTGCGATTTATCATATCAATCGGCACTGTACTTTTATTAACTATTAAAACATACTGGCTTTGCTCACCATTATTTCTTTTTACTAAAACATCGGCCAAAGTTTGAGCTGCGGTTTCATAAATTTTTAAATTAGTCTCGCCGGTTCCGTCTTTTTCCGGCGTCGGCAAACACATAAAAACAGCCTCTACTTCATTAATAGTTTTCTCCGCTTCTTTTAAATCGGAAGTAAATTTAATTCTGGATTTATTCCTAATAACTAAATCACCTAAACCTTTTTCAAATAAATAACCCTCAATTTTATCTTTATCGCCAGAAGATAAACTTTTTACCAGCTCCTTATTTATGTCATAAACTAAAACATCATGTCCGCTGTCTGCGCTTACTGCCGCTGAACAAGCGCCGACAAAACCTCCGCCAAAATATAAAATTTTCATAAATATTAGCTTTAAATGAAATATTAAAAATCAGGATTTGCTTTATCCTTTTATATTAGTTATTATTAAATAAAACGGGGTAAAAGTCAACCTTAATTTATTCACCCCGTTAGATATTGATAATTTATAAAATTTTATATTAATTAGCTATATTGAACACTTATTTACCAAAATATAATATGAATACTAAAGTATCTAATGGGGTAAAAAAAATACTTTATTTTATAACTCAGTC
>CAZHZE010000019.1:0-2992 GCA_964537265.1 uncultured Gammaproteobacteria bacterium
CCGAAAAGCGGGGTGGCGTGATTTTGAGCAGCGAATAACGACAACGATGACCGGACTTCAAAAATTCTTTCTGCCGCGGTGGTTGGGCTCGATGCCGAGCTGGTTGAAGTTGAAGCCGATATTTTAAATAACCCTCTAGGCGCTTTTAGCATAGTAGGCTTGCCGGATGCGGCTGTTTCCGAATCGCGTGAACGGGTTAGAAGCGCAATAAAAAATTCCGGTCTTTATTTTCCTAAAAGAAAAGTAACGGTAAATTTGGCTCCCGCTGATTTAAGAAAACAAGGCCCTAGCTATGACTTGCCAATCGCCATCAGTATTTTAGCCACTACACAAAAAATAAATTGCCAAGATTTTTCTAATTTTTTATTTGTCGGCGAGTTAGCTTTGAATGGCGAACTTCGAGCAATTAACGGAATTTTGCCTATTGCCATAAAAGCCAAAAATAAAGGATTAAAAGCAATTTTTGTTCCAGCCGCTAACGCTAGCGAAGCTAAATTAGTCAAAGATTTAGAAGTTATACCAGTAAAAAATTTGATTGAACTTGTTGCTCATTTAGAAGGCGAGTCGTTAATTTTCCCTGCGCCATATGAAGAATTTAACTTCACTAATAAAACAATTGATTTTGACATGGCTTATATTAAGGGGCAAGAACATGTTAAAAGAGCTCTGGAAATAGCGGCGGCCGGCTCGCATAACGTCTTAATGAGCGGACCGCCAGGATCGGGAAAAACTTTACTGGCCAGAACCATGCCATCAATTTTGCCAGATCTATCTTTAAAAGAAGCTTTAGAAATAACTAAAATTTATAGCGTGGCCGGCGAACTGCCATCTAATACGGCTTTACTTACCTCTCGCCCTTTTAGGTCTCCGCATCATACGGCATCAGGAGTGGCTTTAGTTGGCGGCGGAACCTGGCCGCGTCCCGGAGAAATCTCTTTGGCTCATCGCGGCGTTTTATTTCTAGATGAATTTCCTGAATTTACCCGCCAAGTATTAGAAAATTTAAGGCAGCCTTTAGAGGACGGGGTAATTCATGTCAGTCGCGCCGCCAGCAATTTAAGTTTTCCGGCTAAATTTATTTTAGTGGCCGCTTCTAATCCTTGCCCCTGCGGATATTTAGGCGATCGGGAAAAGAATTGCACCTGCTCAAGCGCTCAAATCATAAATTATAAAAAGAAAATTTCCGGTCCGATTTTAGACAGAATTGATTTGCATATAGAAGTGCCTAGAATAAAATTTGATAAATTATCTGCAAATACCACTAGCGAAAAATCAACGGACATAAAAAAACGAGTAGAAAAAGCTAGATTATTACAAAATCAACGCTTCGCTGGGACTAATTTTATTACTAATTCAGAAATGTCTCCGGAAGCAGTCAAAAATTTTTGCCAAATAGATAATATATCAGCAAATTTACTTCATCAAGCCGTAGATCAAATGCATTTATCGGCCAGAGGCTATTTCCGCATATTAAAACTAGCTCGCACTATTGCCGATCTATCTGAAGAAAAAAATATTTTAACTAACCATATAGCAGAAGCCCTGCAATATAGGCCGAGAATAGAATAATAAGAATATTTCTTTTGCAGGCTAAATATGTTATAATATTATTAACCGAACCTGATAATTTTTAATTTTAAAAACAATTTTAATATTCTAATTTTAATTTAAGTATTAATCAAAAATACAAAAATTAATTTTTTATGAAAAATAAAATAATCATCTTGGCTCTTCTATTTATTTTTATCTTAACTTCCGGCTTCGGCTGTAAATTAGTTGATAAAAAAACTCAAGAAGCAATGAAACCGGTCACCCTTACTTATTGGCGAGTTTATGACGGAGAAGACGCCTTTAAAGAAATTTTAGACGCTTACAAGGTTTTACATCCTTTTATCACCATAAATTATAGAAAATTAAGATATGATGAGTATGAAAAAGAATTGCTGAATGCTCTGGCCGAGGATCGTGGACCAGATATTTTTTCTATCCATAATACTTGGGTGAGAAAATACCAAAATAAAATTGCGCCCATGCCGGCAACCATTACTATGGCTTATCCTATAGTAAAGGGCACTCTTAAAAAAGAAACTATCCCGGAATTAAGAACAAACAAAAGTTTAAGTTTAAATGATATAAAAAATAATTTTGTAGATGTTGTTTATAAAGATGTGGTCATACCGACATATAATGAAACAAGTAAACAATATGAACAAAAAGTTTATGGCTTGCCTTTATCGGTCGATACTTTAGCTATGTACTATAATAAAGACTTATTCAATAACGCGGGTATAGCTGAGCCGCCGGCCTATTGGAGCAGCGAATTTCAGCAAGATGTTAAAAAAATGACTAAACAAAATGAAAAAGGTGAAATTATTCAATCCGGAACCGCGTTGGGTGGAGCAGAAAATATTGAGCGCTACAGCGATATTATTTCAGTTTTAATGATGCAGAATGGAGCGGTTATGATGGATGATAATAATCAAATATTATTTAACCAAATTCCGTCGGCTTTTAAAAATCAAAATTATAATCCTGGTTTAGAAGCTTTACGCTTTTACGCCGATTTTGCCAACCCGGGCAAAGAAGTTTATTGCTGGAATAAAAACTTAGAAAATTCTTTAAATATGTTTACGCAAGGAAAAGTAGGAATTATGTTTGGCTATGCTTATCATCTGCCAGTCATAAAAGCTCAAGCACCAAAACTTAATTTTGGCATAGCTAAACTACCGCAGATTGAAGGCAATACTCCTATAAATTTTGCCAACTATTGGGTAGAAACTGTTTCTAATAAAAGTAAATATACTAATGAGGCATGGGATTTTATACAATTCGCCACTAAAGCTGAGCAAGCTAAAAACTATTTGGCTAATGTAAAAAAACCTACCGCTCTTCGCTCACTAGTAAATGAACAATCTGAAGATTTAGATATTGGAATTTTTACCCAGCAAGTTTTAACATCTAAAAGCTGGTATAAAGGCGCGGATTCCAACGC
>CAZHZE010000020.1:0-2783 GCA_964537265.1 uncultured Gammaproteobacteria bacterium
CCTGGACAAGTGAGCCTGTCGCGCTTCCGGCGACAGGCGAGGGCGGAAATCCCTGTCTGCCGGCAGGCAGGCCTGTCTCTTTGCCAAGACAATTTAGTATCGGATAGACCAAAGAGTCTCGTATTTACGGGGCTTTTTGGTTAATCTCAGAAACTTATTTATTTTAAGAAGAGAAAAATAAATTTAGGAATATGGCTTTCTATATTTAAACACGGCGGCTCTGATTAATCGAATAAAATGAGCCGCCCCCCATTCTATCTATCATTTTCGGGCTATTGTGATATTATAAAGGTATATAATAAGGTTTTTGTATGAAAATTAGAAAAATTAACGGCGATGATTTAATATCATGTTCTAAGATTTTAGAAGATGCTTATGGCCGAGACCCGTATAACGAAATTTTTAAAGATTCTACGGCATTAGAATATATAAACGGAAAATATAAGAATTGTGGAGAAAATAGTTTTGTTGCCACTGATGATAATGGTTTGGTTGTAGCTTTTATTTTTTTGAATATTTCGTCATGGAGCGATGGTTTGCAGGCTATTTTAGAAGAAATTGCCGTTACCCCATCATTGCAAGGGGCGGGTATTGGGAGAAAATTAATGTCTTATACTCATGATTATCTAAATTCTTTAGGCGCTAAATCAGTTATGCTTTGGGCTAAAAATAATGAACGTCTATTAAACTTTTACAAAGGACACGGATATTCTTTAGCCGATGATTTTGTGGTTATGTTTAAAAATCTCTAGAAATATAAAATTTGAAGATCTAAATTTATGGTAAAAATAAATTATAATGGGTCGGATTATAAGAAAGTTGAGAAGCAGATATTAGCTGCTTTTCGTTATGTTTCTAATTTTTTCAAAATAAAAACTGGCGGTATTATTATTAATGTTTTTGATTCCCGCGCAAATTTTAATAAATCTCTTGGAGAAAAAACGGCCGATTGGATGGTTGGAAATTGTAATAAAAATATAATTAATATTTTTAGCCCGGCGGCTATGGGCAAACAGGGAAACCATAAAAGTAGCGAATTCTCAACAATTTTAACCCATGAATTGGCTCATAATTTTCTAGACAAATTAGCTAAAGGAAAAACTATCCCTATTTGGCTTAATGAAGGGCTGGCGGCTCATATCGCCAAACAGCACCGTGATTCGCGCAAACTCTATTTTATTGAAGAGAGTTTTTGCGAGAAATTGGGAACTTGTAAGGGTTGGGATGAGCATGTGGCCTATGGGGCCTATAAAATAGCCGCCAAGTTTGTCGATTTTTTGATAAAGAAATACTCTTTTGAAAAAATCAAAAGATTATTAAAATCATTGGATGAAGTTTATTATTATAAAAATTTTCGGCAATTATTTTTTAATGTTTACGGCAAAACCATAAACGAGACAGAAATTGAGTTTGTTAAATTTATTAATAAAGATGCCAGATTATAATAAAATCTATTCTGCCGGCGGTATCGCCGCGGATAATAAGCCCAGTCAAATCTTAAGCCTTGTTTGGAAAAATTTTTTGCCGGGCAGTAAAGTATTAGATCTTGGGTGCGGCCAGGGAAGTGATGCTTTATTTTTGGTTAAAAATAATTTTTTAGTTACGGCAATTGACAGTTCGGATGTGGCCATTAACCAAATAAAAATTAAAAAAGACGAATTTAAGCTCGATAATTTAGAATTGATTTGCGGCGATATCAGTGATTTTGATATAAAAAAAAATAAATATCAGGTGATAATCTGCCGTAATGTTTTAAATTTTTTAGATAAGGATAAGGCTCTGAAAATATTAAATAATCTGCAAAACAATATTCAAAAAGGATCTTATATTATTGTCGAAATTTTTACTAAAAATGATCCCAGTTTTGTCTCGGATAATAAATTTGCCAGCTACTTTGAAGAACAAGAATTATTAAATATCTTTTCCGGCTATAAGATATTTTATTATCTGGAAAATATTATACTGGATTCAGGGCATCCCGGTTTTTCTAATCCGCATAAACATGGAGTGGCCCGAATAATTGCCCAGAAGTAATTTTGCTAATTTTAATATTCTTATCAGAAAATTTTAAATAGCGCCCCTTAATCTCTGCCAACTAGAAAAAATACAGTAAATTGAACTATACCCCAAAAAATAGACACGGAAACGTGTCTTTTTTTTGGTTGTTTTTTCATTGGTATGTATTTTGTTTTTCTTTGTTTATCTATTACTAAAATTTCTTTAACATTTGCATATTTTTATTTTTTTATTTTATAAAAATTTTAACTAAATTTTAACAAAGCATAATGTCCATTTTGCTATGATTAAAAGAGCTATTATTTAATAATTTTAAAATTTATGAAAGAAAAAAATGAAGAAAATGAGTTAGTAATTTACCAGACAAAATCTGGGTCCTTGGAAGTGAAAAGTGATGTTGGAAAATCTACAATCTGGGCTAGTCAATCTCAAATTGCTAAGATTTTTGGCATTGACCGGTCGGTTGTCACTAAACATATTAAAAATATATTTTCCGATGCCGAACTTAATAAAAAAACAGTATGTGCAAATTTTGCACATACTGGGACCGACGGCAAAACATATCAAGTTCAACATTATAATTTAGATATAATTCTGTCCGTTGGATACCGCACAAATTCTAGTCGTGCTATCGAATTCCGCAAATGGGCCACCAAAACATTGCGTTCCTAATTAATGTAAATAAACTTCCTTTTTTATTTGCCCAAGGTTATAATATTAATAACTTTATCGCTAAAGAATGCGCCAATAATTTCATTTTTCTTCAT
>CAZHZE010000021.1:0-2507 GCA_964537265.1 uncultured Gammaproteobacteria bacterium
GTTTCAACACTTAACATTCTTTGCTCTATCCATTTACTGCTATGACCGCGCATCTGCCAGTTTCTCCTGGCACGGCTAATTGTCAGTTCCGGATCAATTGTTTCTTGCATTCTTTCGTAACCAACCTTAGCTAACCAAAGTTTAAACGGTTCGGCTTTAGGTGAAGGAATAGACTGGATAAGGCGCAATAATGTTTCAACATCGGCAGCATCGGTTTCACGCATTTTGCCGTCAGATGCTAAAAATTTCAACTGGTTACAATTTGTAACCGTTTGATTCGATCCCTCCCCAATAAGGCGATTTTTCAGAACCTTCCAATAATTCCGCGCATCCTGACTTCCCGTTAGAACTCTCACCACATCCACCACGCTAAAATACCACTTCTCTTTTTCCTTGTCCCAAACCCGGCGGACCGGATCTTTTTCAAATAAGGCGATGTTTTTCAAATCTTTCTCCATAAATCTATAAAATTAATAATTAAAGACATTTATTTTTCCAACTCAATATTTTTTCTATCAAAAAAATTTTGCGGACTGACGATTTTAGTGCCCGATAATTTTTCAATATTATTTCTAGTTTCTCCGGCCACGTTGCCGCCGTCATTAGCATCTCTTTTTAGCGGCTTGAATCCCTTTGAATTGCGAACTTGGGTTAATTTAGTTGTTGTCGCCTCGGCAAGCATTGTTAGAATAAGCTCCATGTCCTCCATATGATCTCGTAAATTTTCTCTTTCCAGCCCTTTTAATTTTTTATAATCTTCGACTTTTAGTCCAAAAGCACTTTCCATAATTTCATTAGTTAAAATAGCGTAACCCAAACTATTTTTTACTCCTCTATCACGCCATTCATTAGTTAAACTATGGCGAATGGCAATGCCTCGACTTCTTTTTTCAATCCAGTCTTTAGGATAGCCTTTCTTTTCATAAAGAGACTTCATTCTATCCATGGCTAATTCTGGATTTTCAATCTCTTCAATACGTTCTTGCCCTATTTTTGCCAACCATTGTTTAAACGGTTCGGCCTTAGAGGATGGGATGGATTGAATAATACGGAAAATGCCTTGCAGGCCAGCACAATTAATTTTCTGCATACCACCACTGGTCTCCACCGAAAGGAGGGTGGCAATTTGCCCCCCACCCCTTAGAAAGCTCTTCATCTCTCCGGCGCATATCTTTTATATAGCCATCTGGTTGCACCGAACCCGTTAACACTCGAACCACGTCAACAATGGCAAAATACCATTGTTCGTTATGCCAAACCCGGCGGACTGGATCATTCTCAAATAACGCGATGTTTTTTAAATCTTTCTCCATAAATTTATAAATTAATAATTAAAGATATTTTATTTGCGCCTAATTATAGCGCAAAAATAAGCCTATTTCAAGGCTAATATTAGATAAAATATTGATAAAATAAAGATAAAATATTTATAAATTCCCTCGCCCGATTTTTAAGCTAAAATAAGGCACAAATAAAAAAAGAGCTCATTATGATTAATTAATAAGTTCTTTTTTATCTTTATTATTTAATTTATATTGTCTATTCTTTGCTTTTCAATTTTTTAGTATTTTTAATAATTAATTTATCGTTGCTTTTTAATTTTCTCTGTAATTTTTTGACATCCTCTTCAGCCGGTAAATCTTCCGGTTTAATTCCCTTTTGCAACAATAATTTTCTGACATCGCGATTATTTTGTTCATGATCAAGACTTATACCATCTATGCTTTTTGCCGAACCATCTTTTTTAAGATTAAAAATCGTAATTTCGTTGGCGAAATCTTTAGCTTTAATAGTTATCATCGGCAGAAAATCGGCCAATGAACGTTTATTTGGTACTCCTAATCGTTTCTTCATTTCACTTGTATTATATCCACCAAACAAAGCCTGGTCGCCCTTACTTTTAATCATTGCAAATCCTTGGCTGTCCGCTCCTTTTTCAAAAATCATTCCTGATAACATTTTTTCGGAATAACTTAATTTTTCTCTAATTTGCAATCTTTCAATTTCAATTATTCTTTTCTCTAAAAGTTCTTGTTTTCTTGTCTGAATAGCAAAATAGCTCATAGCGAAGGCTATTTGCTCCTTACTTGAATCACCATTTTGAGCGATTAAATAGCAAGCATATCTTGTCAAAAAAATATCGCTCACTTCCTTATCGCCACCATTAGGCATCTTTGTTACCCTAGCTGTATCAGCGAAGTGATCGTATATTTTTATACCGGAGTTACGACAAGCCGTCTTAGCCTTTTCAATAACGTTCAAAAAGTTATCCCACTTTGAATAGCCCAATAAATTCTGCAAATCTCTGGCAAACCAAAATTCTAGACCGTCGGCCTCATAAACAAAACTATTAAATTCATTAAAATAATTGTTGATAACTTCCGGCTTCATATGTTTTTTATTAATATTTTATGTCTTCCCGACGTCGGGAAAACATCGGTGGATAAGTATAAATAATCGTTTTGGCAAAACAAAAAAACAAAATATCATTCCCTGTATAATAGCAT
>CAZHZE010000022.1:0-2050 GCA_964537265.1 uncultured Gammaproteobacteria bacterium
GATTTAAAGAAAATAGAACTTTCCCGGGCATTTCTAAAAAATCGCTTTGCTTACCGCAAAAGTTTTGTAATAAAGTACCTTGAAAATAAACATCATTCCCGTTAAAATCTAAAGGGGAAATAGGGCAACCAATCAATGAGCCTTTACTTGTATCCTTAAATTCAATCTGTCCAAAACATTTATTATTAGAGCCGGGATAAGACAACTCGTTAAAAGTAATACCCGTTAAAAAATATTTGTATGCTTCTTTTGTTTGTATCCCAATAGTTTTGATTTCTCCAGCTTGGATAGTATCCTCGATGATATAATCCATTGAGCGAACTTTAGAAAAAAATTCTTTCGTTTTTTCTCTATTAGTGACTTTATCAAAAGAAAAATCCATAATTTTATTTACCCGTTAAGTGAGCATTGACTAAAAGAATTCCAGTGAAGCAAATAGAAACTACTTCGTTCTGTACATTGTAAGTTTCGCCATTAATTACCGTTGGGGCTAAATTAGAATATTCGATTTTCAAAGAATCATTGTCATTGTATAAATGTTTAAATTCTCGAATTCCGTATCGAACACCGTCCACCCCGAAAGGTGTAGAAATTAGCTCAATTGGTATTAGGTCGTTACTTTGTGCCGCGTTGTCATTTTGAGCCCTAAATTGTAGCTTTACAAAAGAACGATTTTGAGCCACGCCACCGTTTGGTGTAACTGTTGAATTTTTTGTGGTGCTGATATTGTAACCGAAAGAAAGAAACGCCCCTTCAGTTGGTAAAGGAATATTAAAATAGTTGCTTTGACCGGCGACTGCTGTAAATGTTCTTACAAAGTCGTAAGACCTTGCAATTAATTGTTTCCCATGTAAATCATTAAAAATGATTTGAGCTTCTGTTTTACCGGCTTTCTTTGCGGCTTCTTTGACTTTTGACAAATTAAAATCGAAATCCATTTTTTATACCTTCTTTTTTTTTGAAACTAGAGCCCCCCGGGGTATCGAATCCCCGGAGCCATTGGCTAACCGCTTGGGGCTGTGCCTGTGAGAACGAACAGGACTTAACTCTTAACTTCTTTAACGCCGCTAAGCATAACGATAAACGCCCATTGTACGCCTGTGGCTACTAAAGCGGCGGGAATTGATGGAAGATTGAATTTTAATTTTCCGCCGATGTTCACGTTCGCTTGTAAAGGTATTGGCATTGGTAAGCTAATCCACCCCTGTGCATTTTGTACACCTTGAGCAGTTGCCGCTGTTGCTGTTGCATTACTTCCGACGGCCTCAATGGCATTAATTAAATGCAAGCCCGAAAATTGGCCGATGGTCGTATTATTAGAACCTACTTGAATATCAACCCGAGCCGATGCCAAAAGAGTTTTAGCTGCTTGGATTTCGTCAATTGTGCAAGCTGTTGAATCTACCTTAACAAGCCGAAAGGTTAATTTTGTAGCTTTAAAGCTCATAGTCGAACCAATACGGCGGGATTCCACCAAGTTAGTCAGTAGCGACGGCAAAAACGGTGTAACGCTTTGTGCATCTGTTTCCGAAAAAGAAAATAAATCTCGTTCGGTTGATGTATAGCCCGCTGAAATTGGGCAACCTGTCCAAAGGTCAGCCATGTACTGCTGTCCACCCTTTCCGAAGGTTCTGATTTTCATGCCTTTAACTCTTGTTAGGCTTTTATTAATCTGTGTCATTTTTTTTCTACCTTTTTTTAATTGTGATTAAAAATTAAACGTAATCGCCGGCAATAGCCGCCCCGATTTCGTCGTTGTAATAGTCGTCGCCGATTTCGTCGTCGTCGTCGTCGCCTTCATAGTCGCCATCGATAGCCGCCCCGATTTCGTCGTCGTCGTCGCCTTCATAGTCGCCATCCACTGCCGCACCTAGTAGCTCATTTGCCGCCTGTTGCTCGTCTAGTGTGAAGTCATCACCCGCAAGAGCGGCAACGTTATTTTGCACTAACTTTGCTGTGGCTGTTGCGGCCATTCCTAAACCCGCACCAATTAAGATTTTGTTTTTCTTTTTGAATCCAAAAATTAATGCTAGAGCACCTGCACCCGCTA
>CAZHZE010000023.1:0-2022 GCA_964537265.1 uncultured Gammaproteobacteria bacterium
TAACCGCTAAAACAAAGAGGATTAAGTAAATGATTGATTGTAAAAAATATAAAATCGATTCAAAAAAATTTAATGAAATTGATAAATCTAAAAAAGTCGAGTTTTATCCAGACAATAAGGCAAAAGTAATTATTAAGATTTCTCGAACTACTTTTACTTTCATTCTCGATTTAGACTACTTTAAAGAACAGTTGATTATTGAAGGTGACATTTTACCCGAAAATATTGATGATAATGATTTAGTAAATCTTTACATTTACAAAAATCTAAAATAAATCTGTTCTCCCATAAAAAAGGGCTTAATCTTTACAGACTAAGCCCTTTTTCTTTTTCTAAAATCGACTTTATTTTTTCAAAAGTTCTTTTATCTCGTCTAAGTTTTTTGAAATATAAAAAAGTGAATTTTCTAAAACAGAAACTCTCGTTTCTAAACTTCTATTTGCGTTTATAGAATTTCCAGTAAACGCTCCGCAAATAGCGGTAACTAAAATCAAAATAATTTTTAATAATTTATCTTGCATTTTTAGCTGTCTATTGATTCCGTTGTTGCCGCTATATAATAACGCTTATCTATTTCAAAACCTTGCGGTATTGTGCTTAATGGAAAAGTATTGTTTAGATTATCCGCACAATATCCCAACCATGGATAAACCCCGTTATTTGATTTAGTAACACCTTGAAATAGCATACTAGAAACGTGATTAGAACAGAAAAGACCGAAGTAATAATTTTTGCCGGCGTTTAAAGTTATCTCTTGCGATGGAATAAACGCAACACCATTCCATACGTGAGAAATTTTTTTATAAAACTGCCCGGTTTGGCTCACTGTAAAATCATCTGTATACGCTAAAATTTGTCTAGTTGTTGGGTCTGCTATAAATAGCCTTAAGGCTCCTCCAGAGCCTCCCAATTGTGTAGGATAACATAATAACGACCGACATTTAAAAGAAATGCTTACAAGGGCGAGAGTGCCGATTATCGAGCCTTGATTTGTGGCATTTTGAATTTGTAGCCCTTGTTCGCACGCCGCTAATTTTAACGTCTCGACCGCAAACCCGTCTGTTATTACTGGGTTTGAAATTTCGCCGCCGCCGCCACCGCCGCCGCCGTTGCCGTAAATATCTGTTTGTTCGTAAGAATCGGACATAAAAAACCTTTATAAAGAGAACATTAGTTTTGTATCGTCGATTAGCAATTCAACGAATGGAATAATTGAGCGACCATTGTAAATTGTTTGGATTCCTATTCCATCATAAGATAAAGACATTTCTATAATATTTAATTTATAATTTGGATAGAAATTATATGAATTAAAATAACTTTTGGCGGGAATTATGATATCTTGCTCTTCCCACTCATTATATTTTTTAATTTCAAGAGTGCGTGGTATGTTTGTGTGTGGAATTAAAAATGAACCAGCATAACTGCCTCCAAAAATTAGTCTTGCCGCCCTGTATTCGGTTTCTGGGCCGTAGTTAGAAATGCCTTTTATTCCCTCTCTTAATCCCTTTAAGCCTAAAAACGAAACTCTGCTTTTACAAATTTTAAAACTCATGTTAGGATTAAAAATCTGTTCTCTATCTGAGTTAGGAAGAAATATAGCATCATCTGCATTCATAAAAGAAGCTAAAGTCCCGTTAGATTTTGTATTATCGACTGGCGTGTTTGAATTGAATGATGTTGTTAATCTATACATATTTTCTCCTTAACCTAAATTTAAGCCAAACCCACGGGCTAATTGTGCCGCTTTTTCCCGTCCGTATTTTTTAACGGCTTCTTGGAAAAAGGACTGGCACAATTTATCATCTTCTAAAAGCCCTTTAATCATAGAGCCGCCTTCTTTTAAAGCAACGTCACCAACTTTTGAAAAGTCGTTTCCAGTCTTGTTTAATATGTTTGGCAAGTATTCCATAGCACACTTTAATAATAGATTCATGTTGTCCTCACTTTCTTCTTTTTCTGAACTGCCTAACACTTCTTTTAATTGATTGACTTTATTGATGCTGTCTAAAATATCTGGTT
>CAZHZE010000024.1:0-1969 GCA_964537265.1 uncultured Gammaproteobacteria bacterium
AATTTTTTTCTAAAGTTCGCTCAATGGATTATATCATCGAGGATACTATCCAAGCAGGAGAGATAAAAACTATTGGTATCCAGACAAAAGAAGCATACAAATATTTTTTAACGGGTATTACCTTTAGTGAATCATTTTATCCCTATTCTAGCAATAGATGTTTGGGACAAATCGAATTTAAAGACACTAGCAAAGGGTCTTTAGTTGGTTGCCCCATTTCGCCACTAGATTTTAATGGCAATGATGTTTATTTTCAAGGTACTTTATTGCAAAATTTTTGCGGTAAGCAAAGCGACTTTTTAGAGATGCCTGGTAAAGTTTTATTTTCTTTGAATCAAAGAGAATCAATTTCTTTGAGGGTTAAAAATCCAGATACGATACCCCACAAATTAAGCGTCTTATTTAGCGGTTGGGAGATGTTTTTACTATGAGTACTTTTAGTTCACTATTTCCACAAACAAAGTATAAAGCCAATTCTTTTATAGCAAATCCGGCAGGGCAAACCAGAACGGCAACTATACAGGGCGGTTATTACATTTTTGAACATGATGATAGAGGAACGAGCCCAATTTTAAAAATAAATCAAGGTGAAAAAGTAATTATTAGCGGCGTTTCTTTTACATCAAATTCGAGTGATTCCGATTTTACGAATAATCTTGTCGGGATTGCTGAATTACAGTTATATCACGGTAAAACAGGCAGTCGAATTTTACTAAATCCGTTTTTATTTACATCATTCCAACAAGGCCAGAATTTTACAGAGTTTTTTAAGCCCGTTGAGACTGAAAATACATTTACCGAAGATGTTTATTTTTCAATTAAAGCAAAAGTTTTGCAAATTGGAAGTAAAGCAGATTTAAGCATTACGCCAATTTTTAATTTTATTAGAACTCAAGTAAATCTATGAAACTAACAATAGAAAGAGATAACGAAACTAAAGACTTTGCAAGTGGTCGTTTATATATTGATGGTCAATTTTTTGCATATACTTTAGAGCCGAAGGAAGCGATTAAAGGCGGTCGGATTCCTAAAGGGCGTTATCTTGTTGGCGTCTCTCATAGTCCTGCATTCAGCGAAAAAAGAAAAATAAAAAACTACCGTTTACCCGTTGTTTTTGTAAATGGTCGTAATGGAATAAGATTCCACACGGGAACGAAGCCTACAAATTCGACGGGGTGTATTTTAATTGGTAAAAAACGTATTAATGAAAAAGAAATGATAAGAGATTTAGGTCTGGAAAAACTACTTACTTCAAAACTTGATGAAGTAAATAAAAAGCATTCTTTAGTTATTAAAGAAGCTGAAAAAAAAAACAAATTAATTAATTTGCTTTTTGTTGGGTCTGGTCTTTTATTACTTTATAACATCAACAACTAAAAAAAGAGAACAACATGAAAGAAATAAATCTTTTTGAAGAAAATTCAATATTAGAAAAAAGATTAAACGAAATCGACAATATGCGGCTTTCTGAAGAGAGCGAATTTATTGAAGGGTCTGTTTATCGGATTACAAAACCAACGAAGGGAAAGACCGGGCGGGTCTTAGTCGGTAAGATTGAAGATGTTTTTGACGACCATGAAATAGGGCTTGAATTTGGAGCGGGTCAATATCTAGTCATTTATTCTTCATTCGATAAAGACGAGAAAAGAATAGATTCTAAATCACTATCTTATAATATAGGTGTTGAATACAACGCAAAAAGAAAACAGTACCTAATTGAACAGGGAAGAGAAAACGAAATCATTTCAGAAAAAATATTTTTAGGTAATGAAAAAAAATCCATCGATTTTAATGAGTTTTTCACTACTGAAAAAATAGCCGCATTTGGGGCGGGTATTAAGTTATTAAAAGATTTATTTGGTACAAATGAAACTGTATTAAAGTTATTAGCAAAAACTAACGAACCTATACAGCAACCAGATATTTTAGACAGCATCAATAAAGTCAATCAATTAAAAGAAGTGTTAGG
>CAZHZE010000025.1:0-1913 GCA_964537265.1 uncultured Gammaproteobacteria bacterium
CTCTTCCTTTGCTATCAAAAGAGTTTCTTGAGCGTGTTTGCCTGGTGCTTTGTCTTTTATTGTCTTTTTTTACAACCTTTACTTTTGACTTGCTTTTTCTTTTTCCGAATTTTCCGCCCGTTGCCTTGTCTGCCTTATTCAGAACGGTTCTTGCAAGCTTTACTTTATCGCCAACGACGGGTATTTTAACACCAACTTTTAAGGCTTTATGAGATACCTTGCGGGCTTTTCTTGCAAGACTTTTAAGGCTCAGACCTAAAAGTTCCGCTTCGTTGTCCTCGCCTTGCATTGTGCATAATGTAGTCATAGTTTTTCCTTTAAAAAAAATCTGTTTGCTGCTTTAATGCGGTTATTTTTTCCGGCCTTCTTAATTCGTTAAATTTACAATCTGGATAAGTCGCATCAAGCCATATCAAGCCCGTATATTTTATTTTGCCTTTTATCGTTTCGTTTTGAACTTTCGCCCGCCCGAAAACATGACCCATTCGCTTATTTGCTTTATAAGAGCAAGTATAAATTGAGAATGGTATTTTTTTTAACTTGCAAAAAGAACCCATTAAAATCGTCTTATCGTCGCAATCCCTGCACGGCCAATCCTTTAATAGCGTGAATTTAGGCCTTGCTATTTGCTCCATACCTTTAGGGTCTTTTCTGTATTCTAAGCCGCATACATAAAAAAAGAAGTCCCGAAGGGATAAGTCTTTAAAATCTTGCAAGTCTTTGTAATGCTTTTGAATAATTTCGACCATTCTTTGAATCGTTTTAGTGCAATCGTCGATTTTCTCATAAGTTACATTCACTTGCATAAGTTAAATATATGACATTTTTATGACAATAGTATGACAAAAATATGACTAAGTACGCTTTTTTTTATAAAAAATGTTAATAAAGTGTTAATAATGACATAAATATGACAAAACTATGACATAAATATGACTAATCATGACAAAACTATGACAAAACTATGACAAAAAAATGACAAAAACAAAACATAGCTATGACATAAAAACCATAGAATAAACTTATCTTGTGTTGTGTAAACAACGCTTAACACCTCAAAACATCTCAAAACATAGGATTATAGAAATGTATATGAACTTCACAACCAAGAGACAACACAACCAACACACATACTATCCTTTTTTTGAAAACGAAAAAGCAAGTGATAATAAAAAAGCAATTCCAAATAAAATCTTTATAGGGTGTATAGCTAAAAGTGCCTTTTTTAGCTTTTTTATTTCCGCCGCCGCTTTTATAATCATCATTAATTTTTTAACAACAACAACAATATAATAGGAGAACAAAATGCAAAAAATGACTATTGATAATCTTGATTTGGATTTGGATATTTTATCTTATGAATCAAAATTTTTAATAATTGAACTTACAGGGGACGGATTTTCACCAAAACAAATAAAAGATGCCATGGAGGATGGTGAGTATTTGAAAAAAGCGGGAATCTCTCCAAAAATTTCAGAAGAAGTTCACTTTTTCTTATGCAGTAATTGGGAAACTATAAAAAAAAGGTTTGGTATAAAATGAGTATAAACGATTTAACAAAAAACCATTTAAGTTTATTAAAAAAACAAGAAGATATGGAGAATGAACTTAAACATATTTTGATAGTGTTAACTGATGTAAATATTAACCGCTGTTTATTGCACGGTCGTGATTATTGGGTAAGGATTTATAATCGAAAATTAAAAGAATATAAGGAATTTAGCCACACTAACACGCTTATAACCTCTATTTTCATGAAGGTGATCAAATGAATATCGAAAACAATTTTCCAACGCTAAAAATTGTTCTATTTGAAATTGCTAATAGATACGGCTTTCCCGTCGCTTTCGTGTATGATTTTATACGATGGGGAGCCGTTAGGGATTTCAAAGATAAAAACGGCAATAAAATAA
>CAZHZE010000026.1:0-1755 GCA_964537265.1 uncultured Gammaproteobacteria bacterium
TTTATACACTTCTAATAGAATAAATGTAAAACTATTAAATAAAACTGTGAATATTTATTTAACTAGAAAACAAATAGATTTGAAATTGAGGAGTGATTTAAAAGAAAAGAAAATGAGCAAGATTAAAAGGAATCTAGTTTATTTTTTCGTCCGTGTTTTCGGAAAAAGGCATTTTTTAAAAGATACTGAAAATAAAAAATATATATCTTCAGCGGCAAAAATAACAACGGCCATAAGTCATTTATAGGTGGTTAAAATGACATTAAAAGAACTTGAATCTAAAAAAGAAGTGATTCTATCAATAAGACCAGAATTTGTACAAAAAATCTTTTCTGGTGAAAAGAAATTTGAAATTCGCCGCAAGATTTGGCGGGATAGTACAGTAAATTTAATATACATTTACTGTACTTATCCAGTTAAAAAAATTGTTGGATGCTTTAATATCGCTTATATCTGTGAAGCTCCGATTTTAGATATTTGGAAAGTAGTAAAAAATGAATGCTGCTTAAATAAAAAAGATTTCTTAAGTTATTTTGATTTTCAAAAATTCGGCTATGCTATTAAGATAAAAAACCCCGTCAAATTTATTGAGCCGATAGATTTAAAATCAATTTCAAAAAAGGCCCCGCAAAATTTTTGCTATGTTTAATAAAAAAATATATATTTACAATAGAGGAAAAAAATGTATTTTGATAAAATCACTTCTTTAGAAGAATTAAAAAAAGAGTATATTTCTTTACTAAAAAAACACCACCCCGATAAGGGAGGGAGTGAAGAAATAACAAAAAAAATCATCGCTGAATATGAAAAGAAAGTTGATGATTTAAAAAATAATAGAAGTTATCGAGCTGAACACGATACTTTAAAAGAGTCCGATTTTGAGAAACTAACGCCCGAAATGCAAAACGCGATTCAAGTTTCTTGTGGTCTGGAGTTAGAAGTTGAACTTATTGGGTCGTGGCTTTGGGTATTTGGGAACACCTTCAAATATAAAGACATATTAAAACAAGCCGGATTTAAATGGGCACCGGTTAAAAAAGCCTGGTATTTTAGAAATTCGGATGAGGCTTTTAAACGCCATAAGCCGCTTGAAATGGATGAAATTCGGTCAAAGTATGGCTCTGAAAAAATAACCGCAAAAACAAAGAGGATTAAATAAATGATTGATTGTAAAAAATATAAAATTGACTCAAAAAGATTTAATGAAATTGATAAATCAAAAAAAGTCGAATTTTATCCAGACAACAAGGCAAAAGTCGTTATCAAAATTTCGAGAACCACTTTTACTTTCATTCTCGATTTAGACTACTTTAAAGAACAGTTGATTATTGAAGGTGACATTTTACCCGAAAATATTGATAATGATGATTTAGTAAATCTTTACATTTACAAGAATCTAAAATAAATCTGTTCTCCCCAAAAAAGAAAGGGCTTAATCTTTACAGACTAAGCCCTTTTTTTTTCTAAAATCGATTTTATTTTTTCAAAAGTTCTTTTATCTCGTCTAGGTTTTTTGAAATATAAAATAAGGAATTTTCTAAAACAGAAACCCTAGTTTCTAAACTTCGATTTGTATTTATAGAATTGCCCGTAAACGCTCCACATATTGCAGTGACTAAAATTAAAATAATTTTTAATAATTTATCTTGCATTAACTATCTATTGATTCAGTTGTTGCCGCTATATAATAACGCTTATCAATTTCAAAACCTTGTGGAATCGTACTTAATGGAAAAGTATTGTTTAAATTATCTG
>CAZHZE010000027.1:0-1709 GCA_964537265.1 uncultured Gammaproteobacteria bacterium
AACCAGATATTTTAGACAGCATCAATAAAGTCAATCAATTAAAAGAAGTGTTAGGAAGTTCAGAAAAAGAAGAAAATGAGGACAATATGAATTTACTTTTAAAATGTGCTATGGAATACTTGCCAAACATCTTAAATAAAACGGGAAATGATTTTACAAAAGTCGGTGACGTTGCTTTAAAAGAGGGTGGCTCCATGATTAAAGGGTTATTAGAGGACGATAAATTGTGCCAGTCCTTTTTTCAAGAAGCAGTGAAAAAATATGGCCGGGAAAAAGCGGCACAACTAGCCCGGGGCTTCGGTTTAAATTTAGGTTAAGGAGAAAATATGTATAGATTAACAACATCATTCAATTTAAATTTTCCAGTCGATAATACAAAATCTAACGGGCAAATAGGTCTTACAATGAATGCAAATGATGCTTTATTTTTTCCTAACTCAGATAGAGAACAGGTTTTTAATTCTAACATGAGTTTTAAAATTTGTAAAAGCAGAGTTTCGTTTTTAGGCTTAAAGGGATTAAGAGAGGGAATAAACGGCATTCCTAACCACAACCCACAAGTAAACGAATACAGGGCGGCAAAAATATTGTTTACAGGCAGTGCTGGTTCATTTTTGAATCAACATGGACACGTACCAACCATTCTTGAAATTAAAAAATATAATGAGTGGGAAAATCAAGATATCATAATTCCCGCCAAAAGTTATTTTGATTCATCTAATTTCTATCCAGATTATAGATTAAATATTAAACAAATGTTTTTCTCTTATGATGGAATAGGAATCCAAACAATTTATAACGGTCGCTCGATTATTCCGTTTATTGAGTTATTAATCGACGATACAAAACTAATGTTCGCTTAATAAAGGTTTTTTATGTCCGATTCTTACGAACAAACAGATATCTACGGAAATGGCGTCGGCGGCGGTGGCGATGGCGAAATTTCAAACCCAATAATTACGGACGGCTTCGCGGTCGAGACGTTAAAATTAGCGGCGTGCGAACAAGGGCTACAAATTCAAAATGCCACAAATCAAGGCTCGATAATCGGCACTCTCGCCCTTGTAAGCATTTCTTTTAAATGTCGGTCGTTATTATGTTATCCTACACAATTGGGAGGCTCTGGAGGAGCCTTAAGGCTATTTATAGCAGACCCAACAACTAGACAAATTTTAGCGTATACAGATGATTTTACAGTGAGCCAAACCGGGCAGTTTTATAAAAAAATTTCTCACGTATGGAATGGTGTTGCGTTTATTCCATCGCAAGAGATAACTTTAAACGCCGGCAAAAATTATTACTTCGGTCTTTTCTGTTCTAATCACGTTTCTAGTATGCTATTTCAAGGTGTTACTAAATCAAATAACGGGGTTTATCCATGGTTGGGATATTGTGCAGATAATTTAAACAATACTTTTCCATTAAGTACGATTCCACAAGGTTTTGAAATCGATAAGCGTTATTATATAGCAGGAACAACGGAAGCAATAGACAGTTAAAAATGCAAGATAAATTATTAAAAATTATTTTGATTTTAGTCACTGCAATTTGTGGGGCATTTACAGGTAATTCTATAAATGTAAATCGAAGTTTAGAAACTAGAGTTTCTGTTTTAGAAAATTCACTTTTTTATATTTCGAAAAACCTAGATGAAATAAAAGAACTTTTGAAAAAATAAAATCGATTTTAGAAAAAAAAAGGGCTTAGTC